>NZ_CP039886.1:743960-1487921 GCF_005221285.1 Neisseria flavescens | reverse complement strand
AAAAAAACGTTTAATCCATCAAAAACAAGCGATGCCGACTTATGCCATTATTGATTCGCAAAGTGTCAAAACAGCTTCCGGCGCACATGATAAAGGTTTTGACGGAGGTAAAAAAATCAAAGGCCGTAAGCGACATATAGCTGTTGATACGTTGGGTAACCTATTGTCTGTTGTGGTTCATGCAGCCAATATTCATGACACAAAAGCAGGTATTTTTGCAGCAAAAAAAGCGTTTGAGACCTATCCGGGTTTAAAAGGTTTCTGTGCAGACGCAGGTTATCGGAATACATTTGAGCGCGAAGTATCGGAGCAATTGGGTTTAACTGTTGAGATTTCAAAGAAAATTCAAGATATTTCTTGGCATATTCTGCCCAAACGTTGGATTGTAGAACGAACGTTTGCATGGTTAGGTTGGTCTCGACGTTTGGCAAAAGATTTTGAGCAGACGAATTTATCTGCTGAAAATTTTGTCAAACTAGGGTATATTTCACAAATATTAAAATTTATCAAATAGTTGTTTGTGAATACAGGTTCTAAGGCCGTAACTTGGTCTTATCCTTCAATAAGATTACGGCTGGAAGTAACGTGGCAACCGCAATCTTATTATCAAAAATCCGAGTATTTGCCCAACTTCAGACGGCCTTCTGCCCGTACCGCATCAGCGTCATGCCGCCGACTGCCGCTGCACAACCTGCAACCAGCGAAATATGCAGCGGTTCGCCCAAAAACTACGCCGAAGACAGCACGCCGAAAATCGGCACGAGCGTAATATACGCCGCCGCGCTGCCTGCACCCAAAGTCTTTACCCCTTCAAAATACCACGCATAGGCCAATACCGTCGCGCCGATGACCAGCCACACCAAGGCCGTCCAACCGCGCCCATCCATTGCCGCTATTGCCTCAAACGGTATTCCATCCGTCCACAACGCCACCGCCGACAACATCAACGCACCTATGAACGAAGTTGCCGTCGTTACCGTCAGCGCATCTATCCCGCGTAAAACCGCACGTCCAATTAAAGTGTAGGCCGCCCAACAGACCACGCAGCCAAAAATCAGCCATTCTCCTGCCTTGATGCCGCCCGATAACACCGTCAACGGCTGCCCTTGCGTTACCACCATAATGGCACCACCGACCGCCAGCAGCATACCCGCCAAAATCTTCGCATTTAAACGCTCGCCGAAAAACCAAGTCGCCAACAGCAGCGTCAACACGGGATTCAACGCCACGACCACCGCCGCCTTGCCTGCCGGCATAGTCTGCAAACCCAGCATAAAAAACACCGCATAGCCACATACCCCGACGGAAGCCGCTACTGCCAAGCCCAGCCATTGCCGCGCCGACAAAACCGCCAAAGTCGCAAACCTGCTGCGCGCAAACAACCAGCCCAACAACAAAACCGAAGCCAGTACAAACCGAACCGCTCCACCCGTCAACGGCGGCAGCGACTGCCCCAGCATCCGCCCCATCGGCCAAGATGCACCCCACAACACCGCCATTCCCAGCAGTTTCAAATGTACAGAATAACGTTCCATCTTATCCCTTTATCGACAAAGGCCGTCTGAAAACCGGATTTCAAGTTTTCAGACGGCCTTCAATATAGCTGTCGCAAACAGATTACTTAGGCTGCCAAGAATCTTTCAGCGTGACCGTGCGGTTAAACACCGGCGTGTCTTTGCTGTGGTCTTTGCGGTCGGTGACGAAGTAGCCGATACGCTCGAACTGCCAACGGCTTTCTGCCGGCAAATCTTTTGCGACAGGTTCGGCGTAGGCAGTGATTTCCTTGATGGATTCCGGATTGAGGAAATCGGTAAACGGCAGGTAGTTGCCGTCTTCGCCGCGCACGGCATCGGGACGCTCGACGGTAAAGAGGCGGTCGTACAGGCGGACTTTGATTTCGGCTGCGTGTTCGGCGGAAACCCAGTGAATCACGCCTTTGACTTTGCGGCCTTCGGGATTTTTGCCCAAGGTATCGTGGTCGATGCTGCATTTGAGTTCAACCACATTGCCTGCCGCGTCTTTGACTACTTCATCGCACTTGATGACATAGCCGTGGCGCAAACGCACTTCGCCGCCGGGAATCAGACGTTTGAAGCCTTTGGGCGGATTTTCGGCAAAGTCGTCGGCTTCGATATAGATAGTTTGTGAAATAGGTACTTCGCGATCGCCCATTTCTTCGTGGTTCGGGTGGAACGCGGCGCGGCGGCTTTGGGTTTTGCCGGCTTCAAAGTTGGTCAGCGTTACTTTGAGCGGGTTCAAAACCGCCATCAGGCGCGGGGCGGAGTTTTCCAACTCTTCACGAATCGCGCCTTCCAACACGCTCATATCGACGATGTTTTCAGATTTGGAAATACCGGCGCGTTTGGCAAACAGGCGCAGGCCTTCGGGCGTGTAGCCGCGACGGCGCATACCGGAAATGGTCGGCATACGCGGATCGTCCCAGCCGGAAACGTGTTTTTCCACAACCAACTGATTCAATTTCCGTTTGGATGTGATGGTGTACAAAAGCTCCAAACGGGAAAACTCGTATTGGCGCGGGCGTGTGGCATGCGGCGCGGGGATGTTGTCCAGCACCCAGTCGTAGAGCGGACGGTGGGCTTCAAATTCGAGCGTACACAGGGAATGCGTGATGCCTTCAATGGCATCGGAAATGCAATGTGTGTAGTCGTACATCGGGTAGATGCACCATTTGTCGCCGGTGTTGTGGTGATAGGCGCGGCGGATGCGGTAGATGACGGGATCGCGCATATTGATGTTGCCCGAAGCCATGTCGATTTTCAGGCGCAGGGTTTTGCTGCCGTCGGGGAACTCGCCGTTTTTCATACGCGTGAACAGGTCGAGGTTTTCTTCGATACTGCGGTCGCGGTAAGGGCTGTTTTTGCCTGCTTCGGTCAGCGTACCACGGTATTCGCGCATTTCTTCAGGGGTCAAATCATCGACATACGCCTTGCCGTCTTTAATCAAACCGACGGCGTAGTCGTAAAGCTGGTCGAAATAGTTGGAAGCGAAACGCGGCTCGCCAGCCCAATGGAAGCACAACCATTCGACGTCTTCTTTGATGGCGTTGACGTATTCGTCGTTTTCTTTTTCAGGATTGGTATCGTCAAAACGCAGGTTGCACAAGCCGTCGTAAATATACGCCAAACCAAAATTCAAGCAGATAGATTTGGCGTGGCCGATGTGCAAATAGCCGTTCGGCTCGGGCGGGAAGCGGGTTTGGATGGCTGTATGTTTACCGCTTTTTAGGTCTTCTTCGATGATGGTGCGGATGAAATGGTTGTCCGCAAATTGGTCTTTATTCAACATAATATTTCTTTGATGGGAAAATGATTTTCTGTTTTCAGACGGCCTGAACATTCAATCAGGCCGTCTGAAAGGAATGGAATGATGGCTCAATTGTACCCGACTTGGCTACTTTGATACAGGGTCGGCAACCTGCCACGCCACGCCACGCTCGTTTAGGGTTTTTTGCATGGCGGCGGATGGTGGGCGGTCGGTAAACAGCTTATCGAATGCGCCGATATCGCCCAGTCTGACCAAGGCATTGCTGTTGAATTTGCTGTGATCGACGCCAAGATAGCGCACTCGGGCATTGTTCACCATTGCCTGCATGACGCTGACTTCCTTGTAATCGTCATCCAAAAGCGAGCCGTCGTTTTCTATGCCGTGGGTACTCATGATGGCATAGTCGACTTTGAATTGGTTGATGAAATCGACGGTCGCCACGCCGGTAATACCGCCGTCCAAGGGGCGGACCACGCCGGAAGCGATGATGACCGTGTAGTCGGTACGCGCCGCAGTGATGGAGGCGGCGTAGATGTTGTTGGTGATAATCCGCAGATTTTTACGCTGTCTGACCAACTCGGCGGCGACGGCTTCCATGGTGGTGCCGATGCTGATAAACAGCGAGGCATTATCGGGAATAGTGGAAGCAATCAGACGGGCAATGGCGTTTTTTTCCTGCTGCTGATGGTTGCGCCGCTCCTGCCCTGCCGTTACAACCGAAACGTCGCCCAAAGATGCGCCGCCGTGATAGCGTTTGAGCTGTCCGGTCTCGCTCAACTCTTGCACATCGCGGCGTATGGTTTGCGGCGTAACATCCAAATTTGCCGCCAATTCTTCCACCGTCATAAAGTTATGTTCGCGGACAAGGGTGAGGATATGTTCGTGTCTTTGGATTTTGGGTTTCATGGCGTTTCGTTTTGTAGGGATAAACCAATGGCCGTCTGAATATTTCAGACGGCCTTGTTATTGTCAAACCGATTACATCTCGAGTTTCTGTTCCAAGCGTTCCATACACGCGCCCAAGTGGCGGCGTATGACTTTGGTCACACGGTTGCGCTTGCCTGCCAGCAACAAATCGAGAATTTCCCGGTGTTCATGGTGTGAATTGGAATCGATGTTGCGCTTTTCTTTGCGAAGCGGATCGGAAACGGCCACAATCAATGAAGAGCGCGCACACAAGGTATTCATGATTTCAAACAGGACATTATTGCCCAGTAGTCGCGCCAATTCGACATGGAATGCATTGGACAGGCGGTTCCAACCCACGCGGTCGCCGCTTTCGGAGGCTGCACCCTCTTGCTCAATCATGGCGTAAAGCGGTTGCAGACGCATTTCCAAATCAGGCATATCGATAAGGAGGCTCAGAATCATGCTTTCCATTTCGATACGCGTGTTGAACACGTCTTTCATTTCTTTTAAGTCCGGTACATGGACAAATGCGCCGCGATTGGGCTGCAAATCGACGATTTTGTCGTGCGCCAAAAGCGACAATGCGCCACGTACGGTATTGCGCGAGCAAACCATTTGTCGACAAAGCTCGGACTCGGTCAGTTTTTTGCCCGGCAACAGCAGATGGTCGGTAATGCCGTCCAAAATCAATGCGTACACGCGGAAGAGTTCGGAATCATGACGCTCTTCCAAAATAAGCGATGAAGTTGCAGGCGCAACGTTGGTATTATTTTCGTAATCCATAATGTTTCCCCTGTATCCGTATTAAGGCGCAAGCGTTTACAAGCCTGCATCTTTCGGGGTTGTTTAAAATATAATTAAAAATTGTTGACAATGTTAAACGAAACTTGCACAATGAGATCAACAAGCCAAGTTATAAAGGCTGATAGAGAGAGAAGAAAAAGGAATAAAAAGCAAGCAGATATATTCATGTTAATGCGTGAATATATCTGCTTTTTTTGTGGGTAGCCGGTTCACGCTCCGACACGACCACCCTGAAACCGCCCTATTCTGTTTCGACAATCTCGAAGCTGTGGCTCATTTTTGCCGCTTTGCCCAGCATAATCGATGCGGAGCAATATTTTTCGGCAGACATCTGTACGGCGCGTTCAATCGCGCTTTCCTGCAAATCCCGACCATACACTTTGAAATGGATATGGATTTCGGTAAACACGCGCGGCGCGGTGTCGGCGCGTTTGGCAGTCACTTCGGCACGGCAGTCGGTGATTTTTTGGCGTTGTTTCTCGGCAATCATCACCACATCGATGCTGGAACAGCCTGCTACACCCAACAACAGCATTTCCATCGGGCTGGGGCCGCGTTTGACTTCGCCTTCAGCCGCCGCGCCTTCCATCACAACGCTGTGTCCATTTGCCGTTGTACCGACGAAGCACATTCCGTCTATCCATTTTGAGGTAACTTGCATGGTGTCTTTTTTATCCGTAAAAGCATTAATCCGATATTGTAAACAATTTCAAGTGATAAACCTAGTCAGGCCGTCTGAAAAATACAATCAATTACAATTGATTTGAACGCATTATTCGTCCCGATACGCCCAATGATTGACCGGCCCGTGCCCTGCCCCGATGCCCAAAGGATGGGAAATGGCGGCGGCAATATAGTTTTTTGCCGTTTGAACCGCTTCGGACACACTAAACCCTTTTGCCAACTCGGCAGTAATACAGGCAGAAAACGTGCAGCCCGTGCCATGCGTATGCGGCGTTGGGAAACGTTTGCTGTTCAGCTCAATGGTTTCGTATGGCGTAAACAGCCAGTCGGTGCAATATTCGCTTTGGCTGTCGGCAAGATGACCGCCCTTAATCACCACATTTTTCACGCCCCAATCCTGAAGAATTTTGGCGGCGCGTTCCGCATCTTGGCGGTTTTCAATATTGATACCCGTCAATGCCTGCGCTTCGGGCAGATTGGGGGTCAATACGTCCGTATGCGGCAGCAGCAGGCGTTTCATGGCTTCGACGGCTGAATTTTCCAACAACGGCGCGCCTCCTTTGGCAATCATGACCGGATCCAACACGCGTTTGCCGAAGCCGCATTCGGCGGTTTGTTCCGCCACGCATTCGATGATTTCCGCCGTACCCAGCATGCCGATTTTATAGGCGCGGATTTGAAAATCCTCCTGAATCGCGGCAATTTGCGCCGCAATCATGTCGGTCGGTATCGGATGCACTGCCGATACGCCCAAAGTATTTTGTGCGGTAACCGCTGTCAGTACGCTGGTACCGAACACGCCGCGCATCTGAAACGTCTTCAAATCCGCCTGTATGCCCGCGCCGCCGCCGGAATCGGAGCCGGCAATCGTCAGCGTTTGAATAAAAAGTTCGTCCATCGTGTCCTCCTGTTTTTCAGACGGCCTTTTGCTTATCGTTATGGGAAGCCGTTTGGTTTTATCCGCAAGCAAAGGCATTCGCCGTCTATCTTTCCGAATGCCTTTTCTGTTGTTTTACCAAAAACAAATGTATGTTCTCGGGCGAAATATCTTAACAAACAAAAGGCCGTCTGAAAACTATTTCCATTTTCAGACAGCCTGTTCAATTTTAAACCTATTCAGGCTTAATCTTCGTATGCGTCAATCGGCAAGCAGGAGCAAATCAGATTGCGGTCGCCATACACTTCATCTACCCGTTTCACGCTCGGCCAGAATTTGTGTTCGCGGACGAACGGCAATGGGAAGACGGCTTCTTCGCGGGAGTACGGATGCGCCCATTCGCCGGTTACATCAGACGCGGTGTGCGGAGCGTTGACCAGCGGGTTGTCTTCTTTCGGCCATTCGCCGTCGATGACTTTCTGCACTTCGCGGCGAATGGATTTCAGGGCGGCGATAAAGCGGTCGAGTTCGGCTTTGCTTTCACTCTCGGTCGGCTCGATCATCAGCGTACCGGCAACAGGGAAGGAAACCGTCGGCGCGTGGAAGCCGTAGTCCATCAGGCGTTTGGCGATGTCGGTTTCAGTGATGCCGCTTTCGGCTTTGAGCGGACGCAAATCGACGATACATTCGTGCGCAACACGGCCGTTTTTGCCTGTATACAGAATCGGATAGTCTTCGCTCAGACGTTTGGCAACGTAGTTGGCGTTGAGCAATGCCCAGCGTGTTGCCTGTTCCATTCCTTGTTTGCCCATCATGGTCAGGTACACCCAAGTAATCGGCAGGATGGACGCAGAACCGAAGGCCGCAGCAGCAACGGCGGTTTGGTCGGCACTGGCGCTGTGGGTGTCGGTCAAAGCGTGTCCCGGTGCAAACGGGGCAAGGTGGGCTTTCAAACCGATAGGGCCGACGCCTGGACCGCCGCCGCCGTGAGGGATACAGAAGGTTTTGTGCAGGTTCATGTGCAATACGTCCGCACCGACTTCGGCAGGCTGCATGATGCCGATTTGGGCGTTGAGGTTGGCGCCGTCCATGTAAACCTGTCCGCCGTTTTCATGGATGATGCGGCAGATGTCGCGGATGCCTTCTTCGTACACGCCGTGGGTGGACGGGTAAGTAATCATGATGGCGGACAAAGCGTCGCGGTGTTGCTCGGCTTTGGCTTTCAAATCGTCGATATTGACGTTGCCGTGTTCGTCGGTATCAACAACGACGACTTTCAAGCCCAGCATGGCCGCAGTCGCAGGGTTGGTGCCGTGGGCGGACTTAGGAATCAGGCAGATGTTGCGGTGTCCCTCGCCGTTGGCTTCTTGATAGCGGCGGATGGAGAGCATGCCGCTGTATTCGCCCTGCGCGCCAGAGTTGGGCTGGAAGGAAATCGCGTCAAAGCCGGTGATGGCTTTCAGGCTGTTTTCCATATCGGCGAGCAATTCGCGGTAGCCGGTGGTTTGCGCTTCAGGAGCGTAAGGGTGGATGTCGGAGAACTCAGCCCAAGTAATCGGCAACATTTCCGCAGTCGCGTTGAGTTTCATGGTGCAGCTACCCAATGAAATCATGCTGCGGTTCATCGCCAAGTCGCGGTCTTCGAGTTTTTTCAGGTAGCGCAACATTTCGTGTTCGGTGTGGTAACTGTTGAACACAGGATGTTGCAGAATGTCATCTTGACGCAGCAATTCGGCGTTCAGACGGCCTTTGATATCATCGGCAAATGTGAACGTATCCTTGCCGGTAAACGCGCGGTACAAATCAACCAAATCTTCAACCAAATCTTCGTATACCGACGTTTCATGGAATGCAGCCGCAACTTGAGTATTGTTGACACGGCGCAGGTTGTAACCTGACTCCAAAGCAGCGGCAAACACTTGGTCTGCTTTCTCTTTGCTGCCGAAATCGACGGTAACGGTATCGAAGAAGACCTTGTGAACCACATTCAGGCCGTCGGAAACCAGCGCATCGGCAAAGGCAGAAGCCAGCGCATGAATGCGGTTGGCAATGCGTTTCACACCTTCCGGGCCGTGGTAAACGGCATACATACCGGCCAAGTTCGCCAGCAATGCCTGCGCGGTACAAATATTGGATGTCGCTTTTTCGCGGCGGATGTGTTGCTCGCGGGTGGACAACGCCATGCGCAAGGCAGGTTTGCCCGATGCGTCTTTGGATACGCCGATGATGCGGCCCGGGGCGGAACGTTTGAACTCATCTTTAAACGAGAAATAAGCAGCGTGCGGACCACCGAAGCCCATCGGCACGCCGAAGCGTTGGGTGTTGCCCAAAGCAATATCTGCGCCCAATTCGGCAGGCGGTTTCAGCAAAACCAAGCTCATGATGTCGGCGGCAACGGCGACAATCGTGCCTTTGTCTTTCAGACGGCCTATGACACTTTGTAAGTCTTGCACGTCGCCGTCTTTGCCGACATATTGGAACAGTGCGCCGAAGTATTCGCCTTCATCCGCTTTGGCAAAATCGCCGACTACCAGCTCGAAGCCGAAATATTTGGCGCGGGTTTTCATCACGTCCAAAGTTTGCGGATACACGCGCGCATCCACAAAGAAGCGCCTGGATTTCACTTTGCCCACGCGGTGCGCCATCGCCATCGCTTCGGCGGCGGCGGTCGCTTCGTCCAGCAAAGACGCGCCTGCCACGGGAAAACCGGTCAAATCGATACACACTTGTTGGAAGTTCAACAACGCTTCCAAACGACCTTGGGCAATTTCCGCCTGATACGGGGTGTAGGCGGTATACCAACCCGGATTTTCCAGTACGTTACGCAAAATCACATTCGGCACACGGGTCGGGTAATAGCCCAAGCCGATATAGGACTTGTTAATTACGTTTTTCGACGCAATGCCTTTCAATTTCGCCAATGCGTCTGCCTCGGTCAAGGCCTCGGGCAAATCGAGTTCAGACGGCATACGAATGCTTTGCGGCACGGTATTGCCGACAAAATCGTCCATGCTTTTCTCGCCGAGTGCTTCCAAAAGCGCAGCCTCGTCGCCAAAGCTCAAATGGCGCGCGGCAAATTCGTTGGGGTTGAACAGTTCGGATAGTTTCATTTCTACTCCTTCGGTGTTATCGATATCAACACTGTTTTTTCTTGCAGATGTTGTTTCAGACGGCCTCCGCCCACTTTGGACGATATGCCAATATTTCCCTATAAACCGGACAGGTTTCCACATGCGCGCCGGGCAGGTAACCGGCACTCATTAAAAATTCGCCGACGATTTCGCCGCCGACAAATTTGAAATGTTTTTTAAACAGCTTCACCCATTCAGCCTTGTCGAGCGGATGGTTCGCATCGAGCCAGTTTTTGAATGAGCCGTACTCTTGCTGTATTTGTTTGATTTGTCGCGCGTTATAAATGGCTGCGTTGATTTTCAGGCGGTTGCGGACGATGCCTGCATCGGCAAGCAGTCGCTCAATATCGGCTTCGTCAAATGCAGCGACCGTATCGATGTCAAAACCTTTAAATGCCGTCTGAAATGCCTGCCGTTTCTTCAGCATCAGCGTCCAGCTCAATCCTGCCTGATTGATTTCCAACACCAGCCTTTCAAACAATTCATTGTCGTCCTCAATCGGAAAACCGTATTGCGCGTCGTGATAATGTCTGTTGGGGTTGTCCGTATCGTCAGGAAGCGTGGCGACAAATTCGCAGTAATTCATGTTTACTGAGGGGAAATTGAAACAAAGGCCGTCTGAAAGCATTTTTCAGACGACCTAAGACCTGCAATATCAAACAGTTGAAAAACCTGTTTGGATGTTTGCAAAAATCAAGCTACTTCGCCTGCGTATTGTTCGGCAGTCAGCAGACCGTCGTAGTCGGCAGGGTTGGCAGGTTTGATTTTGAAGAACCAGCCTGCGCCGTATGGGTCGCTGTTGGCAGTTTCCGGCGCGCTTGGCAAATCTTCGTTGACAGCAACGATTTCGCCTGCAATCGGCGCGTACACGTCAGATGCGGCTTTTACAGACTCAACCACACCGGCTTGCTCTTCGGCGGCAAGGTTCGCGCCGACTTCGGGCAACTCGACAAACACGATGTCGCCCAACAGCTCTTGCGCGTGATGGGTAATGCCGACGGTGATGGTACCGTCTTCTTCAAGGCGCAGCCATTCGTGGCTGGCAACGTATTTCAGTTCAGCGGGGATGTTGTTGCTCATGGTTTGATTCTCCATTGGTTTTGGTTTAAAACTGGGAACGGAACAATATTTTTCCGTATCAACTCCTCCAGAGGAATACGCTCCTCAAATCGGATGCCGCAGCCAAACTAAATTTGTCCTGACATCTCGAAATATTTCTTCAATACCATCACATTGGCGATGGTTTCCAGATTTTTGTCAAAAAACGGTTTAATATATTCTTTCGAAGCTTCCACAATCTTACGAGCTGCATCGGGATGAGAACGGTAAAACGCCAATTTTTCGTTAAGGTCTGAATAATCGTCTTCAAGAGATACGTAATGCAAATCGGGAATCATCAAACCTTCACAAAACCACGTTTCATACTTGGGATGCGTCATAAAGCATACTGAGTTTGATGCGGAAATCCACTTCAAATTGGTTGCCACATCATTTCCTTCAATACTTAAAATATAGCGATAAGCGCATTGCTGGGAAATCGTCAAAAAATCCCGATGATACGGTTTCCCCAAGGAAACCTTATGTACGCATCCAACATCACAATCAGGATGATTGTGGAATTTTTCTAAGAAACTCACACGATGCGGCTGCTCAGAAAATGCCGCGCCACGCCACACCAACAACTCTTTCTTATCCTCAAAAGGAAAGGGATCAGGTCGAACATAAAAATGACGTACGCTATCCAACCGTGTCATTACACTATTTTGATTCGACTTTCCAATCGGCCGGCTTTTGACAAAAGCGGGCTGTCCGGGAACATGGGTAACATCACCAAACAAATACGAAAAACACGCCTCTTTTGGAAAATACCGGGTATATTCTGCCAAGTCGAAAAAATAGGCTGAATCGTGATTGCGCTTAAACATACCGACTGAAGCAAAAGATACTCCTTCAGTCGGCTTACTAGCATTAAATGGTTGTTCTAAACGATTGCAGTAATCTATCCTGGTCTGAAGATAACGACGAACATCATCCGGCAAAAGGGAAAATGCCTGTTCTATGTCAGACCACTTTCGTTTAAGTACAGCATACGGAAAAATTTCCAAATAAGCATGAGATGCGTAATAACGCAATTTATGCAAACGTCGGTAATAAACTTCTAAAGGTTTCAATTTCACACTCAGTACTTAAATTTGGAAATCCGTAATCACTATTAAAACAGTAATGCAGGGCAGAAAAGCATCCATCTGCCCTGACTTTTACTTAATCAAACTGTTTTTGACCGTTGCGGACAAATGGCAGCTTCAATACGCGCACGTCCACTTCTTTGCCGCGCATCAGCACTTTGGCGGTATCGCCGTCAAAGTCTTTCGGTACACGCGCGATGGCGATGGATTGTTTCAGGCTTGGAGAGAATACGCCGCTGGTGGTTTCGCCTTTGCCTTTGTCGGTCAACACTTCCATATGCGCGCGCAGGATACCGCCTTTGTCGAGCAACAGACCAACCTGTTTGACGGCAACGCCTTTTTCTTTCAATGCCAGCAAAGCAGTTTTACCGACGAAATCGCGGCTTTCGTCTTTCAAGTCAACGGTCCAACCCATGCCTGCTTCGAGCGGGCTGGTATTGTCGTCCATATCGTTGCCGTAGAGGTTCATACCGGCTTCCATGCGCAGGGTGTCGCGTGCGCCGAGGCCGCAAGGCTGTACGCCTGCTGCTTGCAGGGCTTTGAAGAATGCGACGGCTTCAGTACCCGGCAGAATCACTTCAACGCCGTCTTCGCCGGTATAGCCTGTACGGGCGACAAACCAGTCGTTGCCCAAGTCTGCACCTTGGAACGGTTTGAGGCTATGAATCACGTCTGCCCATTCGGGTTTGACGGTCAGGAGTTTTTCGATGGCTTTCGGGCCTTGTATGGCGAGCATACCGAGGTCGTAGCGCGGATTGAAGGCAATGCCGAATTCTTGTCCGACTTTGTGGAATTGCGCCGTGTCTTTTTCGCGGGTCGCACCGTTGGACACGATGCGGTATCGGGTCTCGGCTTCGTTGGTGCGGTAAACGATTAAGTCGTCAATCACGCCGCCGTTGTCGTTGAGCAAAGCAGAATAAAGGGCTTTGCCGACAAAAGCGAGTTTGGCGACATCGTTGGCAATCAGTTTGCGGAAAAAGGCTTTGGCATTTGCGCCTGCTACGTCGGTAACAAGCATATGGGATACGTCAAACATACCGGCGTCGGTGCGCACGGCTTCGTGTTCGGCGATTTGTGAACCATAATGGATGGGCAGCTCCCAGCCGGCAAAATCTACCAGCTTCGCGCCTGCATCTTGATGGGCTTGATGAAATGGGGTGGTTTTCAGAGCAGTCATTCTCAAGTTTCTCCGGATTTTTTGTTCAGATGCCGCCCGCGCACCTGTGCGCGGAAGACCCTATCTGTCCTTGAACCTGAGATTTTCGGCCGTATCCGCTTGATGGCAAACCAGTCTGCTCACTGCTTTGCGCGGTTGTCTGAATGGTGGTTCAGACGGCCTTCTCCCCTTCGGTGGGTGCGATCGCACCGCTCTCCAGATGTTTTATTTCAATGTGCAGTCCCTGTTGCCTGAGCGATTTAAGGGCATCTGCGCCTTCGGCGGCTACGCGTAACCTGATGTAGCTCTCTCCTGCACATGGCGCGATTATGGCTTGAAAAGGCAGTTTGGGCAAGTAGCCGGCGAATATTTATGATGTGAATATTCGTCTTTTTATTGGGGCGGCAAAACCTAAGCCTTTGTATAGTGGATTAACTTTAAACCAGTACGGCGTTGCCTTGCCTTGCCGTACTATTTGTACTGTCTGCGGCTTCGTCGCCTTGTCCTGATTTAAATTTAATCCACTATAAAATTGTTAGCCATGCGGCAAATGTTTTTGCAAAAGTCTCAGGCCGTCTGAAGCCCTTACCCGTTTTTCCTATATAATTCTGTTTTTCGATTTATCTGCGTCCATCATGAACCGCCTCAAACGCATTAAAACCATCCTCTGCACGCTCTACCGCTACCGCCTTGCCGAGCTGATTGCCTCGCTGGTCCGTCCGGGTTGGGCGCGGACTTTCCTCAATATGCTGCCGCAGTCGTCCAAGTTCAAACACGAAACGCCTGCCGTGCGCCTGCGTTTGGCGTTGGAAAGCCTGGGGCCGATTTTCATCAAATTCGGACAGGTATTGTCCACGCGCCCCGATTTGATTCCGCATGATTACGCGTTCGAACTGGCAAGGCTGCAAGACAAAGTGCCGCCGTTTGACGCGCAGCTTTCGCGCTCGCAAATCGAAAAATCTTTGGGTCAATCCATCAACACTTTATACGCGGAATTTGAAACAGAGCCTGTCGCCAGCGCGTCTATCGCCCAAGTACACAAAGCCCGCCTGCATTCGGGCGAACAGGTCGCAGTGAAAGTCTTGCGCCCCAACCTTTTGCCCGTGATTGAACAGGATTTGTCGCTGATGCGCTTTGGCGCGGGCTGGGTGGAGCGTTTGTTTTCAGACGGCAAGCGTTTAAAGCCGCGCGAAGTGGTGGCCGAATTTGACAAATACCTGCACGACGAATTGGATTTGATGCGCGAAGCCGCCAATGCCAGCCAGCTCGGTCGCAATTTCCAAAACAGCAATATGCTGATTGTGCCGAAGGTGTTTTACGACTACTGCACCAGCAACGTACTGACCATCGAATGGATGGACGGCACGCCGGTATCCGATATTGCCAAACTCAAAGCAGACGGCATTGATTTGCACAAACTTGCCGATTACGGCGTGGAAATCTTCTTCACGCAAGTTTTCCGCGACGGTTTTTTCCATGCGGATATGCACCCCGGCAATATTTTGGTCGCCGCCGACAACCGCTACATCGCCCTCGATTTCGGCATCGTCGGCACGCTAACCGATTACGACAAGCGCTATCTTGCCATCAACTTCCTCGCCTTCTTCAACCGCGATTACCGGCGCGTCGCCACCGCTCACATCGAATCAGGCTGGGTGCCTGCCGACACGCGTGCGGAAGAGTTGGAAGCCGCTGTCCGCGCCGTGTGCGAGCCTGTGTTCAACAAACCGATTTCGCAGATTTCCTTCGGCTTGGTGCTGATGCGCCTGTTTGAAGTCAGCCGCCGCTTCAATGTCGAAATCCAACCGCAGCTGGTATTGCTGCAAAAAACGCTGCTCAACATCGAAGGCTTGGGCCGCCAACTCGATCCCGATTTGGACTTGTGGAAGACCGCCAAACCGTTTTTGGTGCGCTGGATGAACGAACAGGTCGGCCCCAAAGCCCTTTGGCGCAACCTTAAAAACGAAGCTCCCGACTGGGCGCAAATCATCCCTTCCCTGCCGCGTAAAATCAGTGCGCTGATTGATGAAAACCGCCGGCAGGAAATGCGCGATGCCTATGTACATTTGGTCAAAGTACAGCAACGCCAAAGCCTGTGGCTGGGTGTAATTGCGGTTGTTTTGTTGCTGATTTTGCTGTTTAAGTAAACCGTAATACAGCTTTAAACGACATAACAAAGATAGTGTATTGCATTGTCAAATATCTTTACATTTCTTAATAATGCAAATAAGCGCACCCTATTTAGGGTGTGCTTTTTTTGTCCATTTTTCATGCGTATCGGGTTTTGTCGAAATCTTCACCGTTTTCGAGCAGTGTAAGAACCTGTATTCACAAACAACTATTTGATAAATTTTAATATTTGTGAAATATACCCTAGTTTGACAAAATTTTCAGCAGATAAATTCGTCTGCTCAAAATCTTTTGCCAAACGTCGAGACCAACCTAACCATGCAAACGTTCGTTCTACAATCCAACGTTTGGGCAGAATATGCCAAGAAATATCTTGAATTTTCTTTGAAATCTCAACAGTTAAACCCAATTGCTCCGATACTTCGCGCTCAAATGTATTCCGATAACCTGCGTCTGCACAGAAACCTTTTAAACCCGGATAGGTCTCAAACGCTTTTTTTGCTGCAAAAATACCTGCTTTTGTGTCATGAATATTGGCTGCATGAACCACAACAGACAATAGGTTACCCAACGTATCAACAGCTATATGTCGCTTACGGCCTTTGATTTTTTTACCTCCGTCAAAACCTTTATCATGTGCGCCGGAAGCTGTTTTGACACTTTGCGAATCAATAATGGCATAAGTCGGCATCGCTTGTTTTTGATGGATTAAACGTTTTTTTGAACCAATGCCGAAAGAATCCTATCCCATAAGCCTGATTGGTTGGCTCTGCGATAGAAACTCCATACGGTTGGATAAGGTGGAAAATCATTGGGCAGCATACGCCATTGGCAACCTGTTTTGGTAATGTACAAAACGGCATTCACTAATTCACGTTTATCCCATTTGTAGTGGCGTAGCCGGTTAAAATGTGGCTCAATCGCTTGCCATTGGGCATCTGTTAAGTCTGTTGGGTAGGATTTTCCAGTCATAAAGATATTTTATCATTTTTGTGAATACGGGTTCTTAGTGTACGATTTAAAAATTTGACACCCTGCCTCCAACTGCCTAAAATTCAACTTTCTCAAAAATCTACCGTATCCTGCGGCACGATTTCATACTTTCAGACGGCCTTTGTGCCATCTCTCTGATACCATTCAAAATATATCAATACTATGCACGTTTCAGAACTCCAAACCCTCCACATTTCCAAACTCTTGGAAATGGCAGAAGAACATGGCATTGAAAACGCCAACCGTTTCCGCAAACAAGACCTCGTTTTTGCCATCGTCCGCCAGATGATGAAGCAGAATGTCAGCTTTACCTGTTCCGGTACACTCGAAATCTTGCCTGACGGCTTCGGTTTCCTGCGCAGCGCAGATACTTCTTACCTTGCCGGCCCTGACGATATTTATGTTTCGCCCACGCAAATCCGCCGCTTCAATCTGCACACCGGCGACACCATCGAAGGCAGCGTACGCGTACCTAAAGACAACGAGCGCTATTTCGCGCTTGTCCGCCTCGATACCATCAACGGCGATCAGCCCGAAGTCTGCAAACACAAAATCCTCTTTGAAAACCTCACGCCTTTATTCCCAACCGAACAATTCAAGCTCGAGCGCGACATCAAAGCCGAAGAGAATCTGACCGGCCGCGCCATCGACTTGGTTTCTCCAATCGGTAAAGGCCAACGTGCATTGTTGGTGGCGCCGCCTAAAACCGGTAAAACCGTGATGTTGCAAAACATTGCCCACGCCATTACCGCCAATTATCCCGATGTCGAGCTGATTGTCCTGTTGATTGACGAACGTCCGGAAGAGGTTACCGAAATGAGCCGTTCTGTACGCGGCGAAGTGGTTTCCTCTACGTTTGACGAGCCGGCGCAACGCCATGTACAAGTGGCCGAGATGGTGATTGAAAAAGCCAAACGCATGGTCGAACACAAAAAAGACGTGGTAATCCTGCTGGATTCGATTACCCGTTTGGCGCGCGCCTATAATACCGTCGTGCCGACTTCGGGCAAAATTCTGACCGGCGGTGTCGATGCCAACGCTTTGCACCGTCCGAAACGCTTTTTCGGTGCGGCGCGTAATGTGGAAGAGGGCGGTTCGCTTACCATTATTGCGACGGCACTTGTTGAAACCGGCAGCCGCATGGACGACGTGATTTACGAAGAGTTCAAAGGTACGGGCAATATGGAATTGCACCTTGACCGCCGCATGGCAGAAAAACGCCTGTTCCCGGCCATCAGCATCAACAAATCCGGTACGCGCCGCGAAGAATTGCTGGTGCCGAACGATCAGTTGCAACGTATGTGGCTCTTGCGCAAATTCTTGCATCCTATGGACGAAATCGAAGCAACCGAGTTTTTGGTGGGCAAACTTAAAGACTCTAAAAACAATGACGATTTCTTTGAATTGATGCGCGGTAAATAAGCATAAGGCCGTCTGAATATGTTTCAGACGGCCTTTACTTTGCTTGAGGAACCTTTATGACCATCCGAATGAATTGGCAAAACTTATTATCCACCCAACGCTTCCGCACTAAAAACGGCGAAATCGTGCCGACCATTACCCCTTCGACTCAAGAAGGTGCCGATGCTTTGCGTACGGATTTTCACATCGACTACGACCGGGTTGTTTTCTCCGGAGCCTTCCGCCGCCTTGGCCGTAAAACGCAGGTGCATCCGTTGGCGCAACATGACTTGACACACAACCGCCTAACGCACAGCGTTGAAGTTGCCAGCGTGGGCAGAAGCTTGGGCAACCGCGTGGGCGTGATGTTGCACAACGGCGGTTTTCTGCCGCAGGGCAATACGCCCAGCGATATTGGTGCCGTGGTGCAGGTTGCCTGTTTGGCGCATGATTTGGGCAATCCGCCGTTTGGTCATACAGGCGAAGATGCTTTGCGTGATTGGTTCAGACGGCCTGAACATCAAATTTATCTGAACACATTAAACGAAGCGGAGCGCAACGATATTCAAACCTATGAAGGCAATGCGCATAGCCTGCGTATTGTAGCTAGCCTTGAAATGTATCCGGAGGCGGGCGGAATGCGCCTGACTGCGGCAGCCATTGGCGCATTATTGAAGTATCCGTGGACAACGCAACATCCGAACGGCAGAAAGAAATTCAATATTTATCAAACAGAGTTGCCATTTATCCGTCAAGTTGCCGACGAATTGGGGCTGGTTCCTGCAGGAGAAGACAGCTGGGCGCGCCATCCTTTGTCTTATTTGATGGAGGCTGCCGACGATATTTGTTACGCCTTGCTGGACTTGGAGGATGCCGTCGAATTGGATTTGCTCACGGATACGGAAGTGGAGAGTATCTTGTCCGAGCTGACCTTTGCTGAAAGCGCATGGCACGCCAGCTCCAGCCGTCAGCGTTGCGCCATGTTGCGCGGCATTGCGATCGGCAAGGCGATTGATGATGTTGCACAAACCTTTATGCTGCATCAGTCCGATTTGTTGGACGGAACATTCAAAGGCAAAGACTTACTTGCTCTGTGCAGCCCGCAAGTGCAAAACACTTTGGCAAAAGCGAAAGAATTGGCGCAAACACGGATTTTCCGCCATCACACCAAGCTGTTGACCGAGATCGCCACGTTCCCATGTTTAGGCTCTATCTTAGATTTACTCGTCCCTGCCGCTTATGCCCTGATTGCTGAAAAACAGCTGGCAACGCGTCAGTCTTTGGCGTTGGAATTATTGAAAAAGCACAATCCGATTCTTCCTGAAGACAGTCTGTATCAGGCCTATATGAAAATTTTGGATTTTGTCGGCGGCATGACCGATAACTCCGCCGCCAAAATGGCGCAGGATTTGTCAGGAGTAGGGATTTTACGTTAATTTTATATTCTTTAATTTCAATTAGTTAATTAAAAATATAAAAAAATATCTGTGAAAAGAGTAGACAGGTTTCAGTAAAGCCTATATTATTCGGTCTTCTTGATTCACAACGCACTTGCGAAGTGATGAGGATGCACCCGTAGCTCAGTTGGATAGAGTATCTGGCTACGAACCAGAGGGTCGGGCGTTCGAATCGCTCCGGGTGCGCCACAAGATTTATCCGCGCCCATCGTCTAGCGGTTAGGACATCGCCCTTTCACGGCGGTAACCGGGGTTCGATTCCCCGTGGGCGTGCCAGTTTTCAAAAAAACGCAATCTGTTTCAGATTGCGTTTTTTTTATTGTATTTACTGTGTGTATTTTATGGCCGTCTGAAACGCTTAGCAAATCAAGAGGCAGAAGTGTGTAAAATAAATTGTCCAGACTTTTTTATCTATATGCGCTTTTCAATCTCATTTTACCATTGCCAAAACCCAATTTATTGACAACAGTATTCATCTTAAAAATACCTAAACCTGAATTTACATGATTTCATATTTATAATTTATTGATTTGAAATAATAAAAATATCTATTTGAACTTTTCTTGAAAAATGCCGTCTGAGATAAAGACAAGACAGAATATCTCTGTTAATGTGTAAATGTCAGCCGGCATTTGCCGGTTTTTATTGAAACCATTGGGGAGTCAATTATGAATATGAATGTTAAATTAATCGTTCCTGCCGTTTTGGCGGCTGTTGCCCTGACTGCATGTAGCAGCGGTTCTAAAGCTAAACCTGAAGCCAAAGCTGCGCCTACTGCGCAACAACAAACTCAAGCCCAAGCTCAACAAGCTCAAGCTCCAGTACCTAATACTTTGAAAGTAGACTCTATCGACGGTACTAAAGAAGTTCACTACAAATGCGGTAAAGACGGCAAAGAGCCTCTGAGCGTAATGTACGGCTTCAAAGGCAACGAGGTTGTTGTCGCTCAAGTAAAATACAAAGGTCAATTAACTGAAAACCTGTTCCGTATCACTGACAGCAGCAAAGATGTAAACGCATTTTGGGGCGGCAATGTCGCTTGGGTTGCTGAAGCAGCCACTGCAGCCAACGTAGACAAAGTTGACGGCAACATGCTGACTATCCGCGGTACTACCGAAGTAAACGGCAAACAAGAAGTGGTTGATCAAATCGTTACCCGCTTCTGTGCATTGGACAAAGGCGCGAAAGCTGCCGCTAAACCTGCTGCTAAAAAAGTGAAAAAATAATCTTTTACCGACAGCTTTAAACACTGGGTAAAATAAAACAGGCCGTCTGAAAACTTTTCAGACGGCCTGTTCTTTTGAGCAGTTTAACCTAAGAACCAGAATTTCAATGCCCACAACACGGCGACGATCCATACCATAGGCGGTACGTCTTGGGTGCGGTTGCACAAGAGTTTGATGAGTGCGTAGCTGATAAAGCCGAATGCAATACCGTCGGCAATCGAGTAGGTAAACGGCATGAAGATGATGGTCAGGAATGCCGGCGCGGCTTCGGTCATGTCGTCCCAATCGATTTCACGCGCGCTGCGCAACATTTGCGCGCCAACATAGAGCAGGGCGGGTGCGGTAGCGAATGCAGGGATACTTTGAACCAGAGGGGAGAAAATCAGACAGGCCAGCATCAGTACGCCGACAGTAACGGCAGTCAGGCCGGTGCGGCCGCCGGCAGAAACGCCTGCCGCGCTTTCAACGTAAGGGGTGGTGGAAGAAGTACCCAAGGCGGCGCCTGCGATAATGGCGGTAGAGTCGGCAAGCAGGGCGCGTTTCAAACGCGGCAGTTTGCCGTCTTGCAACAGGCCTGCGCGATGGGAAACGCCGACCAATGTGCCGGTAGAGTCAAACAGGTCAACCAGGAAGAATACAAAAATCACGCTGACCATGCTGACGGTGAACAAGCCTTTGAAGTCCATTTGCATGAAGGTTGGTGCAATGCTTGGAACTTCGCCGACCACGCCTTTGAACTCGCTCAAGCCCAAGATGGTGGAGATGGCGGTCAGCGTCAGAATGGTAATGATGATGGAGCCTTTAACGCGGAAATGGCCAAGTGCAACCACCATGACAAAGCCTGCCATCGCCAGCAGGGCGGTAGGCTGGTGGATGTCGCCCAAGCCGACCAATGTGGCAGGATTGGCCACAATCACGCCTGAGCCTTTGAGCGCAATCAATGCCAAGAAGAGGCCGATGCCTGCGGCAATCGACATTTTCAAGCCCATAGGCAGGGCATTGACCAACATTTCGCGCACTTTAAAGAAGCTGAACAGGATGAAAATAATGCCGGAGATGAAAACGGCACCCAAAGCCACACGCCAGTCCACGCCCATGCCTTTGACGACGGCAAAGGTAAAGTAGGCGTTCAAACCCATGCCTGGAGCGAGGGCAATCGGGTAGTTGCCGACAAAGCCCATCACAAAGCAGCCGATGGCGGAGGCGATACAGGTAGCCACAAATACTGCGCCCATATCCATGCCGGTTTCGCCCAAAATCAGGGGATTGACGATGATGATGTAGCACATGGCGAGGAAGGTTGTCACACCGGCCATAATTTCCGTGCGCACGTTGGTCTGATTGGCGTTGAGGTTGAATAATTTTTCCAAAACGCTTTGATTTGAAGAACTCATTCGAGATATTCCTTTGGGGGAAAGCCGTTTAAGGACGGCATCATCGGGTTTAACTGCCGGAAGCTCGGATTTTGACCTTAACTTCTCAACAGATAAGGGAATTTTCGGGCGGTATTATACTGAAAAGCCTTTTGTTCGGGTAATAAAAATACATGAATCAGATGATACGGAGCCGAACCAAGATAAAGGCCGTCTGAACAGTTTCAGACGGCCTTTGTTTGTGTGTGCTTATACCGGTTTGCCTTTCAGGGAGAAAGTGTAGGCTTCGGTGATTTCCAGATCGATCATTTGGTTGATCATGTCGGGTGTACCGGTAAAGTTGACTACGCGGTTGTTGGCGGTACGGGCTTGCAGTTGGTCAGGGTCTTTTTTGGAGATACCTTCAACCAAGCAGCGTTGAACCGTGCCGACCATGGTTTGGTTGATGCGGGCGGTCTCGGCTTCGATGACTTCGTTCAAAGCTTCGAGGCGGCGCACTTTTTCTTCGTGCGGCGTGTCGTCCGGCAGGTTGGCGGCAGGCGTGCCGGGGCGTGGACTGTAAATAAAGACGAAGCTCAAGTCGAAGGCAATGTCTTTCACCAGTTTCAAGGTTTGTTCGAACTCGCGCTCGGTCTCGCCCGGGAAGCCGACGATAAAGTCGGAGCTGAGGCACAAATCAGGACGGATGGCACGCAGTTTGCGGATGATGGATTTGTATTCCAAGGCGGTGTAGCCGCGTTTCATTGCGCTCAATACGCGGTCGGAACCGCTTTGAATCGGCAGGTGCAGGTGGGAAACCAGTTTGGGCAGGTCGCGGTAGCACTCGATAATCGCGTCGGTAAATTCGCGCGGGTGGCTGGTGGTAAAGCGCATACGTTCGATGCCGGGGATTTCGTGGACAATGCGCAACAAAGTGGCGAAGTCGCAGATTTCGCCGTTTTCCATTTCGCCGCGATAGGCGTTGACGTTTTGACCTAAGAGGTTGATTTCTTTAACGCCTTGTTGCGCCAAGCCAGCAATCTCGGTCAATACGTCGTTGAGCGGGCGGGAAAACTCTTCGCCGCGCGTGTAGGGGACGACGCAAAACGAACAGTATTTGGAACAGCCTTCCATAATCGACACGAATGCCGCGCCGCCTTCGACGCGGGCGGGCGGCAGATGGTCGAATTTTTCGATTTCGGGAAAGGAAATATCGACTTGCGACAGTCCGCTGGTTTCTTTATCGACAATCATTTTGGGCAGGCGGTGCAGCGTTTGCGGGCCGAAAACCACGTCCACATAAGGCGCGCGTTTGATGATGTTTTCGCCTTCTTGCGAGGCGACGCAGCCGGCAACGCCGATGATGAGGTCGGGATTTTTTTCTTTGAGCGGGCGCACGCGTCCCAAGTCGGAAAAGACTTTTTCTTGCGCTTTTTCGCGCACGGAGCAGGTGTTGAACAAGATGATGTCGGCTTCGTCGGCTTGGGTAACCTGTTCGATGCCGCCGTGTTCTTCGGCGAGGACGGACAGCATTTTTTCGCTGTCGTACTCGTTCATTTGACACCCGAAGGTGCGGATAAATACTTTTTTCATGGTTTGTTTTGATTGACTTGCTTGTTGTAAAAGGGTTCAGACGGCCTATGAAATACTCGGGCCGTCTGAAAAATTATTCTTCCGCCTTTTTCTGCTTTTGGGCGTGTTCGATGAACCTGTCGGCTTCGGCGTCGGTCAAAATCCAGATTTCGCGGACGAGGCGGCTTTCTTCGTTGTATTTGAACGCAACGGCTTTGCCGGTTTGATTCAGCAGGCGGCCCATCGGAATGAAACGGTCGTTTTCATCGTGGATTTTGGTGAAGCGGGTGATTTGCAGTTTGGCCGCATTGCCGTCCACAATGCCCAAGGTCAGCAGGCGCGTCCAAGAAAAACCGCCTTTGCTGACTTTCAGATAAGGCAAATCGACAGTCTTTAAAACGGCTACGTCCATATCGTCAGGCAGGCTGCGTTGTGCATGGACGAGGGAGGACGCTAAAAGGGCGAGGCTGAGTATGAATCCACGTAACATGATGCTTGTCTTTTATTGTTTCAATAGGTCGCGGATTATAGCACAAGCAGGAAAAATGTGGATAGAGTATTTGTTTTTAAAGAATAATTTTGATTTTGCGCCCGATTCTTATTTTGAAGCTTGGGCCGTCTGAAAAGGATTTGGTGTTAAAATGGCATCAATTTGATTTTCAGACGACCTTTTACGAAAGAATTGACCATGAACCGTAATGAAAGCTTGTTCAACCGCGCCAAAGCCATTATTCCCGGCGGCGTGAACTCTCCTGTGCGCGCATTCGGCAGCGTCGGAGGTGTGCCGCGCTTTATCAAAAAAGCCGAAGGCGCGTATGTTTGGGACGAAAACGGCACGCGTTATACCGACTATGTCGGCTCTTGGGGTCCTGCGATTGTCGGCCATGCCCATCCTGAAGTCGTCGAAGCCGTGCGCGAAGCGGCTTTGGGCGGTTTGTCGTTTGGTGCGCCAACTGAAGGCGAAATTGTCATTGCCGAAGAAATCGCCAAAATCATGCCGTCTGTCGAGCAGCTGCGCCTTGTCAGCTCCGGTACGGAAGCAACGATGACCGCCATCCGTTTGGCACGCGGTTTTACCGGCCGCGACAAAATCATCAAGTTTGAAGGCTGCTACCACGGCCATTCCGACAGCCTGCTCGTCAAAGCCGGCAGCGGACTGCTGACGTTTGGTAACCCGTCTTCCGCCGGCGTGCCTGCCGACTTTACCAAACATACTTTGGTACTCGAATACAACAACATCGCCCAACTCGAAGAAGCCTTTGCCCAAAGCGGCGGCGAAATCGCCTGCGTGATTGTCGAACCCTTTGTCGGCAATATGAACCTCGTCCGCCCGACCGAAGCCTTTGTCAAAGCCTTGCGCGAATTGACCGAAAAACACGGCGCGGTGTTGATTTACGACGAAGTGATGACCGGCTTCCGCGTCGCGCTCGGCGGCGCGCAATCTTTGCACGGCATCAAACCCGATTTGACCACCATGGGCAAAGTAATCGGCGGCGGTATGCCTTTGGCGGCGTTCGGCGGCCGTAAAGACATTATGGAATGTATTTCCCCGTTGGGCGGCGTGTATCAGGCAGGTACATTGTCCGGCAATCCGATTGCGGTTGCGGCCGGTTTGAAAACGCTGGAAATCATTCAGCGCGAAGGCTTCTATGAAAACCTGACTGCCTTGACCCAACACCTTGTCAACGGTATTGCCGATGCGGCTAAAGCACATGGTGTTGAGTTTACGGCGGATAGCGTGGGCGGTATGTTTGGTTTGTATTTTGCCAGCCATACGCCGCAAAACTATGCTGATATGGTGCGTTCCAATATCGACGGTTTCAAACATTTCTTCCACGGTATGCTCGACCGCAATGTCGCATTCGGCCCGTCAGCTTACGAAGCCGGTTTTGTTTCCGCCGCGCATACGCCTGAGCTGATTGATGAAACCATTGCTGTGGCACACGAAGTGTTCAAAGAAATGGCAAAATAAAAGCTGAAGCTGTCATGTGAAAAAAGGCCGTCTGAAAAATATTCAGACGGCCTTTCGCTATTTTAAATAAATGCTTGATTATGCTTCTTCGGCTTTGCTGCGGATAATCAGCAGAGGCAGGTGGCTTTGACGCATTACGGTTTCGGCGAAGCTGCCCATTAAGAGGTGCATCAGGCCGGTGCGGCCGTGTGTGCCGAGTACCAGCAGGTCTGCGCCGTTGTTGTCGGCGTAGTCAACCAAGTCTTGCGCCATTTCGCGTGCGCCTTTGTTGGCAACCAACAGGTGTTTCACGATGTTTTCAACGCCGCTTTCACGCGCTGTTTTTTCTGCGAAATCCAAAACTTCGTTACCTTGAGCCACTGCGGCGGCTTCATAGCTTTCGTGTTGCAGGAATTCAGGAGCCAAAGCCATGTATTCGGCAGGGTTGGCAACGTGAACCAAAGTCAGTTGGGCTTTGTTGAGGCTTGCCAGTTCGGCGGCGTGTTTCAATGCATTGAGGGAAGTCTCGCTACCGTCAACGGCTACAACCAAATGTTTGTACATATTTATTCTCCTTTTGCGCCGAGTAGCGGCACTTTCGTTTAATATGAAATCAGAACTTGTCTGAATGTGAAACGATTATAAACTCTTTCGGGCGGGTACAACAGCCCATCTGCTTTCAAGTATAATGTCAGTCCGATTCGCCTGTGGCGTTTTTCATTAATTTATTGATATATCACAAGGTTACTTATGCAGGACGCCGCTTTTCTTTCTTTGCGCCGCTTTGGCGGCATTGCCAGACTTTACGGAGACGAAGCACTGGCGCGCTTTTCGCGTGCGCATGTGTGCGTGGTTGGCGTCGGCGGTGTTGGCTCATGGGCGGTAGAGGCTTTGGTGCGCAGCGGTATCGGTCGTTTAACGCTGATTGATTTGGACAACGTTGCCGAGTCCAATGTCAACCGCCAGTTGCACGCTTTGACCGATGATTTCGGTAAGGCAAAAGTTACCGCTTTACGCGAACGCATCGCTCAAATCAATCCGCAATGCGAAGTGACGGAAATCGAAGATTTTGTTACCGAAGACAATCTGGACGAGCTTTTCAGACAGCCTTTTGACTTCGTTATCGACGCCATCGACCAAATCCGTGTCAAAGCGGCGATGGCGGCGTATTTCGTGCAACATAAACAACCGTTTATTATCAGCGGCGGCGCGGGCGGACAGAAAAATCCGGCTTTAATCCAAACCGCCGATTTGAGCCGCGTTACCCACGATCCGCTGCTTTCCAATTTGCGCTACACCTTGCGCAAACGCTACGGCTTCAGCCGCGATACCAAAGAAAAAATGCGCATGCCTTGCGTTTATTCAACTGAGAATATCACGCCGCCGCAATCCGGCGAAGCGTGTTCGACCGATGCCGCGCCGCAAGGTTTGTCCTGCGCGGGCTACGGCGCGAGTATGCTGGTGACGGCTTCGTTTGGGCTGTATTGCGCGCAGGCGGCAGTGGAGCATATCGCGGGGCGGAAGTGAGGGGTGGGGGAAGATGGTTAAGGGCCGATTTTTTAAAGCCTACTTTATTGCCAGTCTGATTTATGCGGTATGGTTCGGCGTGTTGATGTATGCTGTCGATCCGATGTTTCTTGATGTGATGGAATGCAATACGCTGCCGGGCGATTATTTGTGCGTGCAAAGCGGTTATAACCGCCCATTCACCACTTTTCTTTATCCGTTTCTGTCTGTCGTGATGTTCAGCCTGTTGCACGCCGGGATCATGAAATGGCGCAAACGCCGTTCGGTTAAAATGATTTGGGTTTTGGTCGGCTGCGAAAGTTTGCTGCTGTTGGCTTTGATAGTGGCGATGCTTGCAAGGGATGGTTTTGTGTTGTCCCGAGATATCGGTTCGGTACTGGCGGGTACAGTTTTCGCCAGTCTGCCGCTGTTGGGTATGGCCTTGGCCCAGACCTTTGCCGTCGCCATTGTTTCTCTGCAAATCAATCGTAAAAGCTGCTGATTTTTATATTTAAAACGGGCTGTCCTCGTTTCAGACGGCCTTTTGTTGATGAAACTTCTTACTAAACTTAAAAAGAAAAAGACCCTTTAACCATGCCTTCAGAACACCTTATCTCTTCCACTGCCGCAACGCCGTCTGAACATACCGTTGCGTGGGTGTTCGGTCAACCTGTCACTGATGTGCCGCAAGATTTGTTTATTCCGCCTGATGCGTTGAAGGTGGTATTGAGCAGCTTCCAAGGGCCGTTGGATTTGTTGCTGTACCTTATCCGCAAGCAAAATATCGATGTCCTTGATATTCCGATGGTGAAGATTACCGAGCAGTATCTGCACTATATTGCCCAAATGGAAGCGTATCAGTTTGATTTGGCGGCGGAATACCTGTTGATGGCGGCGATGTTGATTGAAATTAAATCGCGCCTGCTGTTGCCGCGTCCTGAAGAAGTTGAGGATGAAGAGGCGGATCCGCGCGCCGAGTTGGTGCGCCGTCTGTTGGCTTACGAACAGATGAAACTGGCGGCTCAGGGTTTGGATGCGTTGCCGCGTGCTGGACGTGATTTTGCTTGGGCGTATCTGCCGTTGGAAATTGCGGTTGAGGCGAAGTTGCCGGAAGTGTACGTTGCCGATTTGACGCAGGCTTGGTTGGGTATTTTGTCGCGTGCCAAGCATACGCGCAGTCATGAAGTGGTGCGGGAAACCATTTCCGTGCGCGCGCAGATGACGGCGATTTTGCGTCGCTTGAACGAAAGCGGTATCAGCAAGTTCAGCGATTTGTTTAAGCCGGAGCAGGGCGCGACATATGTGGTGGTCAATTTTATTGCATTGCTGGAATTGGCTAAAGAAGGCTTGGTGCGTATCGTACAGCCTGAAAATTATGGTGAAATCGAAATCAGCCTGAAAGACGGTTTGGAAACAAACGAAGCCGAAATGTCTTCAGACGGCCTTGAAGCCGATGAAACCGATAACGAAAATTTGAAAAAAGAGAACTAAAATGAATTCGACAACAAGTCATAACAAAGCTTCTTTATGGGCGGTAGGCTTAATGTTGTTTGCTCTGTTTTTTGGGGCGGGAAACCTGATTTTTCCTGCTTTTTTGGGACAGCAGGCCGGTGAAAACTGGCTTTCGGCGATGTTTGGCTTTTTGCTGACGGGCGCGGGTTTGCCATTGTTGGGCGTGATTGCCGTCGGCTATTCCGGCTCGCGCGATGTGGAAGCATTGGCCTCCCGTGTTGCGCCTTGGTACGGCGTGACTTTTGCCACTGCGCTTTATCTGGCAATCGGCCCTCTGTTTGCCATGCCGCGTACGGCGACAGTGTCTTTTGAAACCGCGATTTCCCCTTTTATTGATGAATCTTGGAAAAACATCGCATTGGCCGTATTCAGCCTGGTGTTTTTCGGCATGACTTATTGGCTGTCGATTTCTCCGGGTAAGCTGGTTGACCGTATCGGTAAAATCCTCACGCCTGTTTTGTTGCTGTCAATTACGATATTGGTCGGCTATGCCGCCATTAATCCAATGGGTGTGCCGCAGGCGGCGCAAGGCGATTTTGCCACTCATCCGTTGGTTAAAGGCATTTTGGAAGGCTACGGCACCATGGACGCGCTGGCTTCGCTGGTGTTTGCCATTATCGTCATCGATGCCGTTCGCGCCATGGGCGTGGACAACCGTGCAGACTTGCTGAAGACCACGACGATTTCGGGCGTGTTGGCGGCTTCTTGTTTGGCAGTGGTTTACCTGTTTATCGGTTATATGGGCGCGACAGGTGTGGCCGGTATCGGCTTGCAGGAAAACGGCGCGTCGGTTTTGTCTAAAACCGCACAACACTATTTCGGTACGGCCGGTATTGTGTTGCTTGGCGTCATGGTGTTGCTTGCCTGTCTGAGTACGGCGGTTGGCTTGATTACTTCATGCGCCGAATATTTTAACCGTCTCTGCCCGGGCATTTCTTATAAAGCCTTTGTGATACTGAATACAGTGGTGTCTATCCTGTTGGCCAACAAAGGCCTGTCAGCGATTTTGCAGTTTTCCATCCCTATGTTGATGCTGTTGTATCCGCTGACCATCGTCATCATTCTGCTGGCTTTGACGGATAAACTGTTTGGCGGCGGCCGTATTGTCTATTTCTGCACCATGATGGCAGCCCTTGTGGTCGGTTTGCTTGATGCCTGCAAGGCCGCGTTTGGATTTGATGCCGACACCGCTGCTGCCATCGAGCGCGCATTGCCGTTTTACAATATCGGTTTAGGATGGGTTGTTCCCTCTTTAGCCTGCTTTATACTTGGCTGCATTTTGAATGCGGCATTGAAGAAAAAGGCATGACGATAAACAGGCCGTCTGAAATGTTCAGACGGCCTATTTATTTCATCAACCATGCAAACGACAGATGATTTTTTTAAAGAAATCCGTTATAATTAAAAAGTTAAGGCTTTGCGAAATACCGTTTCGCAGATGCAACATATTGAGAAGATTTATTTCCACAAATCCCGTTTTTTCAGCAAACGACTTGAACTGAAGGCGGATTTTGTGGTATAAATCGCGTTTTACTATTTTAGAAGTTTGGAGACTAACCATGGCACGAGTTTGCAAAGTGACCGGTAAGCGCCCGATGTCTGGCAATAACGTATCACACGCCAACAACAAAACCAAACGTCGTTTTTTGCCTAACTTGCAATCACGTCGTTTCTGGGTAGAAAGTGAAAACCGCTGGGTTCGCCTGCGCGTTTCTAACGCTGCATTGCGCACCATCGATAAAGTAGGCATTGATGTCGTATTGGCTGATTTGCGTGCTCGCGGCGAAGCTTAATTTAAACACCATTAATTAAGGATTACTGCAATGCGCGATAAAATCAAACTGGAGTCCAGTGCTGGTACTGGTCACTTCTACACAACTACTAAAAACAAACGTACTATGCCTGGCAAACTGGAAATCAAAAAATTTGACCCAGTAGCCCGTAAACACGTTATTTACAAAGAAACTAAATTGAAATAATCCGGTTTCTTCCAAGAAAAAGCTCCTGTTTTGTAGGAGCTTTTCTTTTTGTTTCATGATTGGTTTGGAGTGGTTTTAATTTAAACGGGTGGGCAAGATATTTTTGGATTGCTTTAGGGAAAGGTAAAATAAAAGAGCGTGTATCCATTGGGATCACACTCTTTTGTTTTTCAGACGGCCTGATGGGGAATAAACAGTCTTGAGTTATGAATAAACATTCAACAAAGACTTAATGATCGACCTTGATGCCTTGATTGTCGGAATGTTGTTTTTTATCCAGCTCTTTTTGTAAGGTATCGCATGGTGTGTCGCAATCGCACATTTTCTTCATGCCGAGAGAGGAAATGCCGCCGCAGCTGCCTTTGATGGTGCGTTTGGAGAAAATATAGCCGACTGCCATGCCGAGGATGACAATGATAAAGATGCCGAAAGTCAGAAGGAGGGTTTTCATGTGTGTATTCCTGAAGGTTAGTTTAATAATTTCTTGAATGCGCTGGACATTTTAGTATGGTAGCCGCCTTGCGGGGTTCGGATGATAAGGAAAACGGCGAGATTTTCTTGCTCGGCAAGTTTAAGCGCGTCGGTTTCTCCGAGGACGAATAAGCCGGTTGAAAGGCCGTCTGCAAGTGTGGCGTTTTCAGCTACTACGCTGATGGAAGCAAGGTTGTGGCTGATGGGTTGTTTGGTTTTAGGGTTGATAATATGGGAAAGGCGGCGGCCTGACTTATCGACATGGAAAATGCGGTAGTCGCCGGACGTGGCCAGTGATTTATTGTCCAATGGAATGGTGATTTGGGTTGCGCCGCCTTGAACGATATTGGGCTGCTCGATGCCGATACGCCAAGGATTGCCTTGCGCATTATGGCCTTTGCCATGCAACTCGCCCCCGATTTCTACCAAATAATTGCCGATATTGAGTTTTTCAAGTTCGGCGGCGGTTTTATCCACGCCAAAGCCTTTGGCGATGGAGGATAGGTCTAAATAGACTTCGGGATGGGTTTTCGCCAGTGTAGGCTGCTGTCCGTCTTGGAAAAGTTTGAGTTTGTCCGTGCCGACCATTTCTGAAGCATGTTGGATTTCTTGCGCAGTCGGTTCGTGTGTGATTTCTTTTTGCGGGCCGAATCCCCAAAGGTTGACCAAAGGACCGACGGTTACGTCCAGTGCGCCGTGCGTCAGTTTGTTTAAACGCAAGGCTTCACCGGTTACATAGGCAAAGTCTTGGGAAATGGGCATTGCCTGATTGACGGTGCGCAGCTGGTTGAATTGGCTGATTTCGGAATCGGTCTGGTAGGTAGACATTTGCCGATTGACTTCTTTAAGCGCGTCATCAATGCGTTTTTGTATTTCGGCAGGGGAGGGGAGTTTGTCTTGGCCGTCTGAAAGATATTTGACGGTATAGGTCGTGCCCATGGTTTCACCTTGCAGGGTAATGGTTTGTTGTTTTTCAGGTTGGCAGGCAGAGAGTGTGAGCGCGGAAAGGATGGCAACGGTACAACCGATTATCGGACGGTAAAAGGAATTGGAAAGAAACGGCATAAGGGATTTGCGGATTATTTTTTGAAGCCTTTATTGTATCGTAAAAGAAAGGCTTAGGCCGTCTGAAAGTATGGTTTTCAGACGGCCTGGCAATAAAAAAGGAAGAAACCGAAGTTTCTTCCTTTTTGTTTGTTAGCCGCCGAAATCGTCCAAGAGGATGTTTTCGTCTTCCACGCCCAAGTCTTTGAGCATTTTGATGACGGACTGGTTCATAATCGGTGGGCCGCACATGTAGAATTCGCAGTCTTCCGGTGCTTCGTGGTTTTTCAGATGGTTTTCGTAAACCACGTTGTGGATGAAGCCCGTGTAGCCGTCCCAGTTGTCTTCAGGCAGCGGGTCAGACAGGGCGACGTGCCACGTGAAGTTCGGGAACTCTGCCGCGAGTTGGTCAAAGTCTTCGACATAGAACATCTCGCGTTTGGAACGTGCGCCATACCAGAAGGTAATTTTGCGTTTGGAGTTCAAACGTTTCAGCTGGTCGAAAATGTGGGAACGCATCGGCGCCATACCTGCACCGCCGCCGATGAATACCATTTCGGCATCGGTGTCTTTGGCGAAAAATTCGCCGAACGGGCCGGAGATGGTTACTTTATCACCGGGTTTGAGCGACCAGATGTAGGAAGACATTTGTCCCGGAGGCGCATCGGGTACGCGCGGGGGCGGCGTGGCGATACGCACGTTCAGCATAATGATGCCTTTTTCTTCAGGATACGAAGCCATAGAGTAGGCGCGCAAAATCGGTTCGTCCACTTTGGAAACGTATTGCCACAGATTGTATTTGTCCCAGTCTTCGTGATATTCCTTGGGAATGTCAAAGTCTTTGTAGGCAACGGTGTGCGGCGGGGCTTCGATTTGGATGTAGCCGCCGGCGCGGAAGGGCACTTCTTCGCCTTCGGGAATGGCGAGCTTGAGTTCTTTAATGAACGTGGCTTTGTTGTCGTTGGAAATGACGGTGCATTCCCATTTTTTCACGCCGAACACTTCTTCGGGTACTTCGATGTCCATGTCGGTTTTGACATTGACTTGGCAGGACAAACGGCAGCCTTCGCGTGCTTCGCGTTTGCTGATGTGGGACAACTCGGTCGGCAGAATGTCGCCGCCGCCGCTTTTTACGACGACGCGGCATTGTCCGCACGAACCGCCGCCGCCGCAGGCGGAGGGGATAAAGATGCCTTCGTTGGCAAGCGCGCCCAAGAGTTTGCCGCCGGCGGGCATCGTCAGCTCTTTTTCGCCGTTGACTTTGATGGTGATGTCGCCTTCGCTCACCAACTTGGATTTGGCAAACAGAATCATCAGTGCCAAAACCAAAACGATGACGGTAAACATCACGATACCTAAAATAATCTCCATACCGGTCCCTTTCTTATAACTGGATGCCGGAGAACGACATAAACGCCATCGCCATCAGGCCGGCGGCGATAAAGGTAATGCCCAAGCCTTTGAGGCCTTTGGGAGCGTCCGAATATTTCATTTTTTCGGTAATGCCCGCCAAAGCGACAATCGCCAACATCCAGCCCAAGCCCGCGCCGAAGCCGTACACGACGGACTCGCCGAAGTTGTATTCGCGTTGCGCCATAAACGATACGGCGCCGAAAATCGCGCAGTTCACGGTAATCAGCGGCAGGTAGATGCCCAACGCGTTATAGAGGGCGGGGACGAATTTGTCCAAGAACATTTCCAAAATCTGCACCAAAGCGGCAATCACGCCGATGAAGGTGATGAATTTCAAAAAGGTCAAATCCACGCCTTCGACAATCGCGCCGTCTTTGAGCAGCGAGTAAACGAGTTGGTTGGCAGGGACGGACAGCCCGAGTACGAAAATTACCGCCACACCCAAACCGAATGCGGTGGATACTTTTTTGGATACCGCCAAAAACGTGCACATACCCAAAAAGAAGGATAGTGCCATATTTTCAATGAAGACGGATTTGATGAAGAGGCTCAAATAGTGTTCCATAGCTTATTCCTCCGCCTGTTCGGGTTTCCAGGTACGCAGTCCCCAAATCAAAAAGCCGATGATGAAGAACGCGCTGGGGGCGAGCAGGAACAAGCCGTTGGTCTGATACCAGCCGCCGTCCTGCACGGTTTGGAAAACGGTGTAGCCCAAGAGTTTGCCCGAGCCAATCAGTTCGCGGACGGTGGCGACGACAAGCAGCATCATCCCGTAGCCCGCGCCGTTGCCGATACCGTCGATCAGGCTTTCCAGCGGCGGCTCTTTCATCGCAAATGCTTCGGCGCGGCCCATCACGATACAGTTGGTAATAATCAGACCGACGAATACGGAAAGCTGTTTGGACAATTCGTAGGCAAATGCCTGCAAGAGTTGGTCGACCAGTGTAACCAGCGACGCGATAATTGCCATTTGCACGATGATGCGGATGCTGTTGGGGATGTAGTTGCGTACCAGCGAAATGAAGAAGCTGGAAAAACCGGTTACCAAAGCTACGGAAATACCCATCACGATGGCCGTCTGAAGTTTGGTGGTAACCGCCAAAGCCGAACAAATACCCAAAACCTGCAAGGCAATCGGGTTGTTGTCGATAAAGGGTGAAAACATTAAGTGTTTCAAGCGTTTCATATCAGCCATTATTGCGCTCCTGCTGATTTCAATTTGTTCAGGTAGGGGATATAGCCGTTTTCGCCAAACCAGTAGGCGAACGAACCTTGCACGCCTTTGGATGTCAGCGACGCGCCGGAGAGGGCATCTACGCCGTGTTCTTTGTCCGAACCCGCGCCTTTGCCGACGTGCAGGGTGAGTTTGCCTTGTTCGTCAAACAGTTTTTTACCGACGAATTTTTGCTGCCACAACGGATTGCCGATTTCGCCGCCCAAGCCCGGGGTTTCGCCTTGTTCGTAGTAGGTGATGCCGTTGATAGTGTTGCCGTCGGGTTGGATGGCGACAAAGCCGTACATAACAGACCACAAACCGTTGCCGTGCATAGGCAGGATGATTTGCCCGATTTTGCCGTCTTCGCCTTTTACCAAGTAAACTTCGGTGTATTTGGCACGGCTTTTGATGCCTGCCAAATCGTCTTCGGGTTTGATTCGGATGCTTTGCGCGGGGTCTTTGCCTGCGATGCGCGCACTGAAGTCTTTAGGCGCGTCTTTCACATATTCGCCGGTCGCCAAATCGACCACGCGTTGCTCGATACGCTCGGCAAAGGTTTTACCGATGTCGGTGTTTTTATCCATCAAACCGGCCACGCTCAAAATATAGCCTTGTTTGTCTTGGAGTTTTTGTTTTTCTTGGATGGGTTTCAAGCCGACGACCGCACCGGCAACGATGACCGAGCAAATCAGGCTGACCGCCAACACCACAATCAGCGTGCCGCTGAAGCTGTCTTTATCGAATTTCTTAGCCATTGCTGCGCGCCTTTCTGCGTTTGATGTTCGCTTGTGCGACGAAATAGTCGAAAATCGGGGCAAACAGGTTGGCAAACAGAATCGCCAACATCATACCTTCGGGGTAAGCCGGATTGACCACACGGATTAACACGCACATCACGCCGATCAGCGTGCCGTACCACCATTTGCCGACATTGGTAAAGGAAGCGGAAACGGGGTCGGTCGCCATAAACAGCATACCGATGGCGAAGCCGCCGACGACCAAATGCCAGTACCAAGGCATAGCAAACATAGCGTTGGTGTCCGAACCGATAACATTAAACAGCGAAGACATCGCAATCATACCGATCATCACGCCGGTAATGATGCGCCAAGAAGCGATGCGGGCAAATACGATAAACGCGCCGCCGATTAAGAGTGCCAAAGTGGAGACTTCGCCGATGGAGCCGGGCAAGTTACCGATAAACGCGTCCATCCAAGTGATGGTTTGACCGGTTACGGCGTTTTTCAGGCCGTCTGCACCGTGTGCCGCCCATTGCGCCAGCGCGGTTGCGCCGGAATAGCCGTCAACCGCCGTCCAAACCGCATCGCCGCTCAAGTTGGCAGGGTAGGCGAAGAACAGGAAGGCGCGGCCTGCCAGCGCAGGGTTCATAAAGTTTTTACCCGTACCGCCGAATACCTCTTTTGCAACCACTACGCCGAAGGTAATGCCCAAAGCCGCCTGCCACAAAGGCAGCGTAGGCGGAACGATTAAGGCAAACAGAATCGAAGTCACGAAGAAACCTTCGTTGATTTCATGTTTGCGCACGGTGGCGAACAAGACTTCCCAAAAACCGCCGACGATAAATACGGTTGCGTAAATCGGCAGGAAATAAATCGCGCCGAACAGCATTTTTCCTGATACGCCCGCTTCAGACGACATATTGATGCCCAAAGCGTCGGCAAGGCCGTAGTGCCAGTCGTTGGCGATGCTTTGTTGCAGCAAATCAGGCGTTAACGCACCGAATGCCTGTGCGCCGACGTTGTACATACCGTAGAACATGGCAGGGAACAAAGCCAGCCACACCAAAATCATCATGCGCTTGGAGTCGAGCGCGTCGCGGACGTGGGCCGCTTTGCGCGTTACCGCGCCGGATGTGTAGAAAATCGTCGCCGCAGCTTCATAGAGGGCATACCATTTTTCATGCTTGCCGCCTGGCAGGAAGTGCGGTTCGATTTTTTCCAGAAAATGTTTCAAGCCCATAATCAGCCTTCCTTCTCAATGGTTTCCAGCACCTTGCGCAACAGCGGGCCGTATTCGTATTTGCCCGGGCAGACGAAGCTGCACAAAGCGAGGTCTTCTTCGTCCAATTCCAAGCAACCCAAAGCCTGCGCGCTGTCGGTATCGCCGACGATTAAGTCGCGCAAGAGCAGGGTAGGTAGGATGTCCAAGGGCATCACGCGCTCGTAAGTGCCGATCGGTACCATAGCGCGGTCGCCGCCGTTGACGGCTGTCGTGAACTTGAAGAGTTTGTTTTTCAGGAAATGACCGAGGGTCGTACGCGTAATCGAGTATTTGTCCGGCTGCGGCGCAACCCAGCCGAACAGCTCTTTGCTGCGACCTTCTTCGATAACGGAAATCTGATTGTGGTAGCGTCCCAAATAATCATGCGCGCCTTGTGCAATCGCGCCGTTCAATACCGAACCGGAAATCACGCGGTTGTCCGCGTCAACCAATTCGCCGGCGGTAAGTTGAGACACCTTCGCGCCCAAAACGGTACGCAAGAGGCGCGGTTTGTTGACTTGCGGACCGCCCAAGGCAACCACGCGCTCGGTATTCAGACGACCTGTTACGAACAAACGTCCGATGGCAGTCACGTCTTGATAATTGATGGTCCAAACGGTTTTATTCGCACCGACAGGCTCGATGAAATGAATGTGCGTACCGCTCAAACCCGCGGGATGAGGGCCGCCGAATTCGTGTGTTTCAATGTTGGCGGCGTTTTCAGACGGCACGTCCGCACCAGCTGCCTTACAAACATGGATTTTGCGTTCGGTCAGACGGCTCAACACCAGCAAACCTCGTCTGAAATCCTCAGCGGCTTCTTTGATGACGACCACAGGGTCTGCCGCCAGCGGATTGGTATCCATCGCATTGACGAAAATGGCGAACGGCTCGGCATCGACGGCAGGGATTTTGCTGAACGGACGGGTACGCAGCGCAGTCCACAAACCGGATTGAATCAGGTTGCGGCGCACTTCTTCGCCGCTCAAGTTTGCCAACGCATCGGGTGCGTAGCGTTCGAACTCGATTTCGTCGCTGCCTTCAACGGCAATCACGACCGACTGAAGCACGCGCTTTTCGCCACGGTGAATTGCGGCGATTTTTCCGGAAGCCGGAGCGGTAAACACCACGCCCGGATTCTTTTTGTCTTCAAACAGCACTTGGCCTTTTTTGACGGTATCGCCTTCCTTGACTTTCATCGAGGGGCGCATACCGGCATATTCTTCGCCAAGCAACGCGACTTCGGTAATGGCCGGGCCGTCATAAATGACTTGCTCCGGTCTGCCTGCGATGGGCAGGTCTAGACCTTTTTTGATTTTAATCATAGATTTGCATTACTTGTGATGGTTAAGGTAAAAACGGCGTGTTTTGATACCGTGTCGCGCGGCATCAAAAGCATTGAATAAATTAATGTAGCAAAGTGCTAGATTTTATCAGGAATTGTACCTGTTTGCCAGATTTGCTGCTTTTTTCCTTGCGGAAGCCGTTTTTATAGTGGATTAAATTTAAACCAGTACGGCGTTGCCTCGCCTTGCCGTACTATTTGTACTGTCTGCGGCTTCGTCGTCTTGTCCTGATTTTTGTTAATCCACTATAATTGTCGGAAGGGAAAAATATTGATTTGATTATGCCGGAATTTAAAATGCCGTCTGAATGTTCAGACGGCATAGCGTTTATAGCAGTTTGAAAACGAAAAAGACAAGGGTGTGGATGATGAAGACGGGAATCAGAAAAGCCGCCGACCACATCATATAGCCGAAAAACGAAGGCATAGGGATGCCGCGCTGTTCGGCAATGGCTTTGACCATGAAGTTCGGCGCGTTGCCGATATAAGTGAGCGCACCCATAAATACCGAACCCATAGAGACGGCCAGCAGGGTATGGAACAAAGGGCCCGTCATCAAGGCTTGGGCATCGCCACCGGCCATATTGAAGAACACCAAATAAGTCGGTGCGTTATCCAAGAATGCCGACAAAATGCCGCTCATCCAGAAATACATCACATTAATCGGATTGCCTGCCGCATCGTGAACCAAAGAAACAACGGAAGCCAATGCGCCTGTTTCGCCGGCTTTCAAAATCGCCAAAACAGGCGAAATGGTAATGAAAATACCCAAAAACAGTTTGCCCACTTCGGCAATCGGCTCGAAGTTGAACTCATTGCCTGCGCGTACCTGTTTGGGCGTAATAATCCAAGATACGGCGGTCAAAGCCAGCAAAATGCCATCGCGCATCAGGTTTTGCAAGGCATAATGGCTGCCCAAGATTTCAAAGCCCGGATGATTTGGTTTCCACAAACCGGACAGCAAAACCGCGCCGACTACACCGGCCAGCAACAGGAAATTCCATTTGCCGTAAATTTTGACTTTTTCTTCTTTATCGGAAGGAGCAGGAGCAAGGTGTTCGCTTTGTTCACGGTTGAAGTGTCGGCTGTCGATGATGTAGAAAACGGCCAGCAAAACCACAGAACTGATCAATACAGGCATCAGCATGTGTTTGACCGTCCACATGAAATCTACGCCTTTCAGGAATCCTAAGAACAGAGGAGGATCGCCTAAAGGAGTCAAACCGCCGCCGATATTCGCTACCAAGAAAATGAAGAAAATCACGATGTGAACGCGGTAGTGGCGTTTATGGTTGGCTTTCAAAAGTGGACGAATCATCAACATCGCCGCGCCTGTCGTCCCCATGATGGAAGACAAAGCCGTACCGACTGCCAACAGGGTTGTGTTCAATTTGGGCGAACCGTGCAAGTCGCCGCTGACAAAAATACCGCCTGAAATGGTATAGAGCGCCAAAAGCAGCAGGATAAAGGGGATATATTCTTCAACCAACGCATGGGCAACGGTGTGTACGCCTGCGCCGAAACCAAAGGTTACGATAAACGGCGTTAAAAACAGCAGTGTCCAAAACGCTGTAATTTTGCCGAAGTGGTGGTGCCAAATATGGGAGAAAAACAGAGGTCCGAGTGCAATGGACAAAAGAATCAGTGCAAACGGCAGACCCCAAAGCAGGCTTGCGGATGAGCCGTCAAAATCGGATGCCGCAGCAGGAAAGGCGGCAAGAAGCAGTAAAAATGAGAGATGGCGCATAGTATTTCCTTTTTATTCTGTTGCGCCGTGAGGAACTTCGTTGAGAAAGCACGGCGGTGAAATATTCAGGCCGTCTGAAAATATCCAGACGAACTGCGCGGTGGTGTCAGGGGAAAGTATAACGCAAAGCAAGTGTTAAGGGACGGTTTAGAATATTGGAATCAAAAGAAATGTTGATACAAATAAAGAAATAAAAGCGATGGGAGTAGTTGGAAGTAGTAAAAAAATGTTTTTGAAACAGGAGCTTGAAACTTTGAAAATAATGCTATCGAAAAAATGTTTTGAATTAATTTTAGCTAAAATTTACATTTGATTGAATAAATGGAGGCCGTCTGAAAAATGAGGATGAATAGAGTGTTTTGGTTCTTACTGATTGTTTTAATGGATAAATTGGGTATGAAAACAAAAAACAGGTAAGCGAAAATGCCCACCTGTTTTATTTTATGCTTCCGGCCGTAACCACATCCACACAGCTACAGAAGACTGATGATATGGCACCAATCCACCAGCGTTCCGGAAACCGCCAAAACATAAACAGGCAAGAAAGAGCCATCATGCCGATAGCGAAGAACTTTGCCTTGCGCGGCACGGCGCCGTTGTTTTCCCAGTTTTGTATGATTGGGCCGAAATGGCGGTGATGATACAGCCAATTGTGAAAGCGCGGCGAAGCTTTTGCCCAGCAGGCGGCGGTCAATAAAATGAAAGGCGTCGTCGGCAGTAATGGCAGGAAAATACCGATAATGCCCAAGACAAGCGACAATGCGCCGCAAAAAATCAATAAATAGCGAACCATCTTCCCATCACCCATTATTTGTTTTCAGACGGCTTGTGATGTGGAAATGGGCAACGCGGAATGTCTAATTTATCCCATCCCTCATGCCCCATTTTTTCCAGCAGCGCGATATTGCGGTCGAAAATTGCCGAGGCGTCGGGAAATGCTTCAGCCGCTTTGGCAATACTGTCTTCACGAATCAGATGCAAGGTCGGATAGGGCGAGCGGTTGGTGTAGTTGCTGATGTCGTCGGCTTCCGTGCCTTCAAATTGAAAATCGGGATGGAAAGGCGCAATTTGGACAATGCCTTCCAATTCGTTTTCTACAACGGCATCATCGGCAATTTCCAGCATTTGGTTGAAGGTTTCAAAATCGGGGAACAGCGTCGGATGAACCAGTAAAGTGGTTTCCAATTCCGAAGCGGGCGTATTGCCCAGAAGCTGCAATTCACGATCCAAGTCTTCAAGGAAGCCGTCCAAATGACGGGCTTCGCTGACAACGATGCGAACCAGGTTTTTGACGTGCGGCGCTTTGGCAAATGGGCAGAGATTCAGCCCGATAACGGCTTTTTCCAGCCATTGTTTGGTATGTTCTGAAACAGTATCGATATCGGGATGGGCGGTGTCAGTCATAGTAAAAGCTTATGTGAATTATTCTTAAAAAGTATACGGGCGTATGGATATTAAAGCAAACCATTGGAATTTAAAAGGCCGTCTGAACAACAGACGGCCTTTATCAGTTTCAAACCATCAATCCTGAACCAAATGAACCAAAGGCAGAGCAGTCGTGTTTTTAATTTCTTTCAACACAAAACTCGATTGCGCATCTTGCACGCCGTGGTGCGAAAGCAGCGTATCCAAAACAAAATGGGAAAACGCGTTCATATCGGTAAAAAAGGCATGGAGCAGATAGTCGGTTTCGCCCGTTAAGGCAAAGCAGCTCAATACTTCCGGCCAAGCGCGGACAGATTCGGAAAAATCCTCGCGCGCATCTTTTGCCTTGCTAATCGATACACGGATAAAAGCCTGCAAACCCAAGCCTAAAGATATGGGAGAAAGCAGGGCGGCGTATTTTTGAATAATGCCCGCATCTTCAAGCTGTTTGAGACGGCGCAGGCAGGGAGAAGGGGAGAGCGCCACCTTTTCAGAAAGCTCAACATTGCTCAACCGTCCGTTTTCCTGCAAAACCTGCAGAATCTTTAAATCCGTTTTATCCAAGTTCAGATGAGGCATGATGGTCTCCCAATGTAGGCAATGTATGTTTTAAAAATGAAAAATGCTTAAAAATAAAGACTTGTATGGTTAAATTATATATTGAGTTCAGATGTGCGACAAATTGTCTTATCAGGAGTGTTGCGAATTTGTTTTATGTAGTGGTGAAAAGATGAAGGCCGTCTGAAAATGAATTTCAGACGGCATTTATTTTCGTCATGTGATCATTCAGGCTATTAATGACGCCACCGTTTTGGATGTATGTGCCGCCGATGCGTTGAGCGGTAATACCGATTGTGCCTTGTTTTCCGACATCCTCTGCATTGGGCAGGCGGTTATTTACCGCTGAGAAAATGCCGATTTCGGTTTTCAGGTCGTCGGCAAGGTATAGTGCTTCGGAGGCTTGCGCCCTGCCGATATGGTTTTGGTAGGTAGGCACGGCGACAACAACCGGAATACCGAGGATGGCGATAACGATCATCAGCCCAATCAGGGTAAAACCTTTTTGGGCTTGAAATGGGGTATTCATTTGAGCGTATCGTTTTTAAGTTTTTTATTTTTATAAAGTAAATCCCATAACGTTTTGTTTGGTTATGGGATTTACTTTGTTATATCGTTGTTATATTAACTAGTTGTACCAGTTGATGAAGTACCTGTATCTGTTTCACGACAGTTGGCTGGAAGGTGTTTAGGTTGGCCACCCTTAGATTTACATTCCCAAGTAATAGGATCTTCAGGATGGGCTTGATTTGGAGTTAATGTAAACACTGGATCAGTAGTGGAGCCGGTATCTTTAGTTGTTACTGTAATTTCACCGCTACCTGCTGCAATAGCGATGCTTGAAACGTATTTAGTACCACCTGTAGGGAAAGTATAACCGGTATTAGTAGTAGTAATCTTGTTCAAGCCACCTAAAGCTGCAGAAGTTTCTGCTACTGCCAATTTAGCAGGTTCGGCCAAGCCCAAACCTTCTGAAATTTTAGCGCGGACAGTATAGTCTTGGTATGCAGGCAGAGCGACAACGGCCAAGATGCCCAAGATGGCGATGACGATCATCAATTCGATCAGGGTAAAACCTTTTTGGATTGCTTTCATGTTTAAAACTCCAGTTTGAAAGTGTAAATAATTGGGTTTAAGTAAAAAGTCCGTAATGAGCTTGGAACTATATGTTATGAGTATACCATAAGTAAGAAGGAATATACAGCTTCCGTCGGCCTTGCTGCTTTGGGGCTTGAGCCTTGTCGGACGTGTTGTTTCAAGCAGTCGGTGTGCCAAGTGTGAAAATTTGATTTAAAAATTTATTTTTTATTTTTTATCTATTGTTTTTATTGGATTTATTTTTTAATTTTTAAGTTTTGTGTGGTTTTGTTTGAAAGTTTTAGGATTTTAGGGAAATTGGGTGTTGACGTTTTTTGTCAGTTTTGTATTTTTTGTGACAGAGAGAGTGTGTGTGAGTTTGGTCATGTGACGTTTTTTGTCAGGAATTATGCTTGGTTCAATAATATGTCAATTGATTTGGACGGGCGGTATTTTTAAGATGTTCAGACGGCCTTTATGGGGTCAAGACTTCGATCAATGCCTGTTTTAGGGTGTTTTGGGTTTGCGGGTCTTGTAGGGATGGGCTGTAGGTAATGAAGCTGTCCTCAATGCGCTGATCCAAGGTGGTGATTTTGGCGTAGCGCAGGCTGATGTTGTGTGCGAAGAAGGTCTCGGCGATGTCGGCGAGGAGGTGGGGGCGGTTGACGGCGGTGATGTCTATGGTGTGCCAGCCGGGATAATCTTCTTCGGGGGTGATGATTACGGTAGGCGGAATGGGAATGTGGCGGATGCGGCGGCTGATGTGCGGGCGGCCGCTTTGTTTTTGGACGGTGGTGTTGCCGTGGATGAAGCTGTTGAGTTCGGCTTCGAGTGCGCTTTGGCGGTCGGGATATTCTTCGGGTGGGAGATTGTCGGGAAGTTGCAGGATAAAGGTGTCGAGGATGTAGTCGTGTTCGGTAATGAAGGCGCGGGCGGCTTGGATGTCGAAGCGGTGGCTGCTGAAGATGCGGCAGAGGCGTGCGAAGAGGCGGTCGCCATTGGGCATGAATACCATGACTTGAAGGCTGTTGCTTTGGGGAAGGATGCGGCTGCGGACGGCCGGACTTTGGGTGTCGTAGGCGAGGTTTGCGGTGTGCCAGAGGATTTCCCGCGTCTGATGGCGGACGTAGTATGCGCTGCCGAGGATGCGGCGGAGTTTTTGTTGGTTTTTGAGGGGGACGGCCGCGCGTGTGAGCTGATCGGTCGAGGCTTGTTCGCGTCGGTTGGGGAGGCGTTCGGGATCGTGGTGTTTGCTGTTTAAAACGGCGGCGGTGCTGTGGTAGAGGGTTTGGAGCAGGCTGGCGCGCCATGTGTTCCAAAGTTTGGGGTTGGTGCCGCGGATGTCGGCAATGGTAAGCAGGTAGAGTGCGTCGAGGTATTCGCGTGTGGGAATACGGCGGCAGAAGGCTTGGAGGACATGGGGATCTTGGATGTCTTCTTTTTGGGCAACGATGGACATGAGCAGGTGGTTTTCAACCAGCCATGCGAGAAGGTGGCTTTCTTCTTCGGTGTAGTAGTGGTTGGCGGCGAATTGTTGTGCGTCTTTGATGCCTTCTTTGGCGTGATCGCCGCCACGGCCTTTGGCGATGTCGTGCAGCAGGGCGGCGGTGTAGAGGATATGTGGTCTTGGGTAGGCCTGCATGATGGCGCTGGCTTCGGGCATTTCGTGGCTGTGGGTTTCGATGGCGAGACGGCGCATATTGCGGACGACGGTCAGGATGTGGTCGTCTACGGGGTAAATATGAAAGAGGTCGTGTTGGAGCAGGCCGGTGATTTTTCCCCATGCGGGGAGATAGCGGCCAAGTACGCCGTAGAGGTTGAGAAAACGGAGGGTTTGGGTGAGGCCGGTGCCGTGTTTGAAGAATTGGATGAAGCGGCGGCGGTTTTCCGGGTTTTGGGTGAAACGGGTGTTGATTTTTCGTGTGGCCGCCCACCACGCACGCAGGGTTTGCGGTTCGATGGTGGTGATGTTTTGCTCCTGCATGGTTTGGATGATGGTGAAGATGTGTTCGGGATTTTGCTCGAACAGGGCAAGGTCGTTGGCGGCGATTTGGTGGCCGATGCGTTTGTAGCGGCTGTCGATGGGGTGAATATGTTGGGGACGGCCGGAGGTTTGATGGTTTTTGAGAACCGGAATGAGGATGCCGTTGAGTTGTTTGATGGCTTTGGTGGCGCGGTAGAAGGTGTGCATCAGGGCTTCGCTTCGGCCGCGGATGTCGGGTTGGGTATAGCCTAGGCTTTCGGCAACTTGGGACTGGTAGTCGAAAAGCAGCCTGTCTTCGGGGCGGTCGGCGGTAAGGTGGAGATGAATGCGGATGTTGGCGAGACGGCGGTAGCCATGGGCCAGCATGCCGGCTTCGGTGCGTGTGAGGACGCCGGCGGTAACGAGGGCGGTGGGGTTGCTGTCTATGCCTTGTGCTTTGGCTGTCCAGATAAGGGTGTGGATGTCGCGCAGGCCGCCGGGGCAGGTTTTGATGTTGGGTTCGAGCTGTGCGCCTGTGCCTTGGGATTTGGTATGGCGTTGCTCCATTTCGAGGAGTTTGGCTTCGATAAAGGCGGCTGTGTCGCGGCGTGTGTTGAGTTTGTTAAGAAGTTGGGCGGTAAGGTCGGCATTGCCTTGTAGGTGGCGTGCTTCAAGAAAGGCGGTTTCGCCGGTAATGTCGTTTTGGGTGCTTTGGAGGATTTCTTCTATGCTGCCGCTTTTGATGGCGGGATTGAGGCGTGCGTCCCAAAGGGTTTGGATAAATTGGGCGGTTTGTTGTTGCAGGCCGTCTGAAAAAGGAATGGAGGAAATAATCGCTAAGTCCCAGTCGGAATGGGGATAGAGTTCACAACGCCCAAAGCCGCCGATGGCAATGAGACTGATGTCGTTGCTGTCGGGGAAGTGGATTTGCCAGAGGGTTTGCAGCAAGGTTTCGGCAGCGGCGATATGGTCGCGGAAGTAAGCGGTAGGGCGGTTGTTTTGGCGGTAGGCAGTTTCTGCTGCGGCTTTTTGCTGCCGGTAGGTTTGGATGGCTTGTTGGGCGGCGGTCATGATGATGTCCGGTTGTGAATTAGGCTTGGGTATCGGCAGGCTCGGTCATTTGGCGGAGCATTTCTTGCGGCGGAAGGAGGAGTTTGTAAGGGGCGATTTTAAGCGCGGATGCGATTTTTTCGATGTTGGAAAGGGCGATGTTCCAGCGTTTGCGTTCGACGGCGGAGACGTAGGTGCGGTCAAGTCCGCATTGACGCGCCAGTTCTTCTTGCGACCAGCCGTGATTGACGCGATAGAGGCGCATGTTGTAGGCGATGACGGCGCGGAGGTCTTGCGGATCGGGCAGGCTTGGAGGGGGAGTGAGTTTGTTGACCATGGTATTTTGAGTTTGTGGTTTGAACGATAAGGGGATTTTATACTATTTTTGTGAGGGGAAAGGAAAGGCCGTCTGAAAGTTTTCAGACGGCCTTAAAGAGGGTAGGTATAAAAAAAAGGGGGTGGCTTTCGGCCACACCCAAACACACACACATCAAGAGGAAAGAAAAATCATTTAATAAGAGAGCCGGCTCTTATAGAGGAAAATTGGATGATTCGTGCTTGATCCTGAAACATTGAAAGGCATTATAAATGAAAATAGGGTTGGGGTATTGATACAGGTCAATTTGGGATTGATTTGGAAAATATATTTTTAGGATAGTGGAAATAAATTAAAAATAAGGTTTGATTGTGAATAAAAGCCATTAGGCCGTCTGAAAAATGGGTTTCAGACGGCCTGATCGGTTTAAAGGCTGCTACTTATATAAATTAAGTATTAAGCCAAACCTTTATCTTTGGCTTCTTGCAGGCGGGCTTCAAAGTTGCTGAGGTTGACACCTGCCTGTTCGGCTGCGGCAACTACTTCAGCTACGGATGCGCCGTGTTGTACTTGATGATAACCCCAAAGCAGGGAGCAGCGAGTGCCGGTACGGCAGAAGGCAAGAATGGGAGCCGGAGATTGTTGCAACAGATTTTGGAAGGCTGCAACATCGGCTGCGTTGATTTGAGGTGCAACAACGGGCTGGTGCGAGAATTGGTTGATGCCGGCCTCTTTAAACCAGTTTTGTACTTCGGCAAAAGCCGGTTGGTTTTCTTCTTCGCCGTCCGGGCGGTTGCAGATAACGGTTTGAATGCCGAGACGTACGGCTTCTTGGACATCGGCTTCGGTCAGTTGGGGGGCGATATAGAGGGTGTCGGTCAGTTTACGGATGGGCATAGTTTTTCCTTTCTTTATATTGGGCGGATATGTTGATTTCAGACGGCCTGGGAAGTGGCAGGCCGTTTGAAGTTTTATTTAATGATTGTATAACCAGTTTTCGAGTTTTTGGCGATCGGTAATGTGCAGCAGGGCGGTATTGGCTTCTGCTGCTTGAACTGTGATGCCGGTTTCACGCAATAGGCCTTGGCGGAAGAAATGGATGGTGGTGCGCGTGCCGATAGGCAGTTTGTTCCACTGCGCTGCAAGGTCGTTGCAGGCATAGCCGCCTAAGGCGATGATTTTGTCTTGCGGGCAGAGTCCGGCATTTTCTGCGCTGCCGCCATTGAATACATGAGTCAGGACGGCATGGTCGCTGCTTTGTTTGAAACGTGCGCCCAAATCATTGGCGGGAGCAACCGATTGGGGTTCGCTTGCAAATGCTCCGCCGTGTTGACGTGGTAGGGGAATAAAGTCGAGTTTGACACCTACGCTTTGCAGACATTCTGCGAGCGGAAGGTCGTCGGTGCTGTATAAGGCCGTCTGAAAGAAGGTTGCTAAATCTAAACCGGTCATTTCTTGGCAACGGGTTTGCCAGTGTTTTTCGGGTATGCCTTGATGGGTGTCGCACCAGTCGCGATAGTGTTGCTGCATTACGCTGTCGAGGGTGTATTTGCCTTGGCTTTTTTCACGGATGATGAGGTCGAGGCAAAGTGCGGCCAGTGCACCTTTTTGATAGTAGCTGACGATGGCGTTGGGGCTGTTTTCGTCTTGTTTGTAGAACTTGTCCCATGCGCTGAAACTGGATTGGGCAAGTGTTTGTTTCAGACGGCCTTGTGTCTGCTGTACGCGTGTGATGCCTTGTGCAAGCAGGGCAAGGTAGGCTTCGGGGCTGATGGTTCTGCTTCGGGCTAGAAAGAGGTCGTCGTAGTAGGAAGTAATGCCTTCAAATGCCCAAAGTTGCTCGGTGTAGTTTTCTTGGTCGAGATTGTAAGGTGCGAAGACGGCCGGTTTGATGGATTTAACATTCCATGCGTGGAAGTATTCATGGGAAAAGAGGCCGAGCAGTTCGGTATAGGCTTTGTCGGCTTCGCCCATATCGTAAGATGGCAGACTGTGGCGGTCGGCAAGAAGGGCGGTGCTGCTGATGTGTTCCAGTCCGCCGTAGAGGTTGTCGCCCAGATGTAGTAGGAAAAGGTATTCGGTAAACGGGGCAGGGGAGGGGAACATCGCCAACTCGGTTTCGCAGATTTTTTGAATATCGGCGAGGAAGCGGGCGCGGTCGAAGTCGGGGTAGATGCCGCTTAATGCAATACGGTGGGGAATGCCTTGTGCTTTAAAGTCGAGGAATTCGATGATGCCTGTTTCAACGGGGTGATCAATAAGCTCGGCATATGAGGCCGTCTGAAAAATGGTCGCCGAAATTTGTGGCAGGGTTGTGGCTATCTGCCATGTGTGTGGCAGAGTAGGAAATTCGACTTGGTGCGGTTGTTCCTCTTGTCCGTGTACTTTTAAGAAGAGGCATGCGCCATCGAAAAAGCCGCGCTCGGTACTGAGGAATGAGCCACGTACAGACAAGTCGAATGCGTAGACGGTGTAGTAAATTTCCCACGCTCCACTGAGGGCCGGGGTTTGCCAATGGTTTTTGCTGGTTTGCGTCAGCGGCTGGGCTTTGCCGTCGCAGCGTGCGCTGATGTGTGTGATGTGGCGGGCAAAGTCACGGATGAGATAGCTGCCGGGAACCCAGTTTGGAAGGCTGATTTCTGCTTCAGAATCATTGGGTTGGGTGAATGATAAGGTGATGTGCCATTCATGAGGCAGAAAGTTGGGGGTAATTTTGTAATTAATCATAGCTATTGTATAGTTTGCTAAAGTTTATTAAAGATAAGTGTTTTTAAAGGTTAGGTTTAATCTATATCAATAAATCTGTACAAAAAAGGGGGCTTGAAAAAATGCCATGTCCGATTTATTGGATATGTTTAAATAATCTATTGATTATAAAAGAAATGAGATTATTCCTCACTAAATTTTTTATGCAATATGGAATGTAATTTTGCTTGGCATGTTGTGGTGTCTATGTTAAATTTAGAAAAATTTGAGCCTTAGCCGTATTGCGCTTTTCATAAACGTAAGGGTTGGGGTGAGATAAAAATTTTTTATACCCATAATTTATGGAGACTTCCATGGACACACAAACTTATAACTACAAAGTGGTGCGCCAGTTCGCCATCATGACTGTAGTTTGGGGTATTGTGGGCATGTTGGTCGGTGTAATTGTAGCCGCCCAATTATTTGCTCCATCCCTTAATTTATCTGAAATTGGACCTTGGTTCCACTTTGGCCGCCTGCGTCCGCTGCATACCAATGCGGTTATTTTTGCATTCGGTGGTTGCGGTCTGATTGGTACATCATACTACGTTGTTCAACGTACATGTAATACCCGTCTGTTTGGCGGTTGGTTGCCTGCATTTACCTTCTGGGGTTGGCAGGCTGTCATCGTGGCTGCGGCTATCAGCTTGCCTATGGGTTACACCCAAGGTAAAGAATACGCCGAGTTGGAATGGCCTATCGACATTTTGATTACGCTGGTGTGGGTTGCCTACGCTATCGTATTCTTCGGTACGATTGCCAAACGTAAAATCAAACATATTTACGTTGCCAACTGGTTCTACGGCGGCTTCATCTTGGCTGTTGCGCTGTTGCACATCGTCAATAATATCAGCATCCCTGCCGGTTTGATGAAATCTTACCCGGTTTACGCCGGTGCGATTGATGCGATGGTTCAATGGTGGTACGGCCATAATGCGGTGGGCTTTTTCCTGACAGCCGGTTTCTTGGGTATGATGTACTACTTCGTACCAAAACAAGCAGGCCGTCCTATTTACTCTTACCGCTTGTCCGTTGTTCACTTCTGGGCTTTGATTTTCACTTATATGTGGGCAGGTTCTCACCACTTGCACTACACCGCATTGCCTGACTGGACTCAATCTTTGGGTATGGTATTGTCTTTGATCCTGTTCGCACCTTCTTGGGGCGGTATGATCAACGGTATCATGACTCTGTCTGGTGCATGGGACAAACTGCGTACCGACCCGATTTTGAAATTCTTGATCGTATCTCTGTCCTTCTACGGTATGTCTACCTTTGAAGGTCCGATGATGTCCATCAAAACCGTCAATGCTTTGAGCCACTATACTGACTGGACTGTTGCACACGTTCACGCCGGTGCATTGGGTTGGGTGGGCTTCGTAACCATCGGTTCCGTTTACTATATGATCCCACGCCTTTTCGGTAAAAATGAAATGTACAGCACCAAATTGGTTGAAGCGCATTTCTGGATTGCAACCATTGGTGTGGTTCTGTATATCGCCGCAATGTGGATTGCCGGTGTGATGCAAGGCCTGATGTGGGGTTCTTTGAACGCTGACGGTACTTTGACTTATTCGTTTGTAGAGTCAGTTAAACGCACCATGCCTTACTACATGATTCGTTTCACCGGCGGCCTGCTGTACCTGAGCGGTATGTGTATCATGGCATACAACGTTTACCGTACAGCCATCAGTGGCAAAGCGGTTGATGCCGAGATTCCCGCGGTGTCTCAAACCCAGCACCACTAAAAACATAAGAAAAGGCTACCAAAATGAAATTACAACAATTAGCTGAAGAAAAAGTCGGCGTCCTGATTGTATTTACCCTGCTTGTAGTCAGCGTAGGTCTGTTGATTGAAGCCGTGCCGCTGTTCTTCTCCAAGGCTGTAACCCAACCTATTGAAGGTGTGAAACCTTATAACGCTTTGCAAGTGGCCGGTCGTGATATTTACGTACGCGAAGGCTGCTACAACTGCCACTCTCAAATGATTCGTCCGTTCCGTGCAGAAACCGAACGTTACGGCCACTACTCCGTTGCCGGTGAGTCTGTTTATGACCATCCGTTCCAATGGGGTTCCAAACGTACCGGTCCGGACTTGGCTCGTGTAGGCGGCCGCTATTCCGACGAATGGCACCGCATCCACCTGCTGAATCCGCGCGACGTTGTGCCAGAGTCCAATATGCCTGCTTTCCCATGGCTTGCCCGCAACAAAGTCGATGCCGAAGCAACAGTGGCACATATGAAAGCCCTGCGTAAAGTCGGTACGCCTTACAGTGATGAAGAGATTGAAAAAGCTCCTGAAGCTTTGGCAAACAAATCAGAGCTGGATGCGGTGATTGCATACCTGCAAGGCTTAGGCTTGGCATTGAAAAACGTAAGGTAACATCATGGACGCGAACTGGGCTCGCTCGCTCTTTACTGTTTGGGTTTTTATCAGTTTCATCTTAGTGCTTTATATTGTTTTTAATCGACGTAATAAAAAGAACTACGATGATGCTGCCAACAGTATTTTTGACAATGATGATAAAGGGTCGTCTGAAAAAGATGGGCGATAACAGTTTAGTCCGTGATCACGGAGCAAAAGAATGAACACAACATCCCAATTTACCAGCAATTTCTGGAATATATACATTGCAGTTATTGTCGTGCTCAGCTTTATCGGCTTGGCATGGCTGCTGCTTTCCCAAAACGTTGTGAAGCGTCCTAAAAAGGGCGAAGAAGTCAAAACGACAGGTCATGAATGGGACGGTATTGAAGAATACAACAACCCGCTGCCGCGTTGGTGGTTTTGGCTGTATGTCTGCACTTGGACCTTCGGTATCGGCTATCTGGTCATGTATCCGGGTGTCGGTGACTTTAAAGGTATCTGGGGCTGGAGTAGCCACGGTCAGTATGAAGAAGAGGTTGCCAAAGCCGAACAGAAATACAGCCAAGTGTATGCTAAGTTTGCCAAAATGCCGATTGATCAAGTGGCTAAAAATCCTGAAGCACAAGCTATCGGTCAAAACCTTTTCAATACCTATTGTATCCAGTGTCACGGTTCAGATGCCAAAGGCTCTAAAGGCTTCCCAAATCTGACTGACGACGACTGGTTGTGGGGTGGCGAACCTGAAAAAATTCAGGAAACCATTGAAAAAGGCCGTACTGCCGCCATGCCTGCATGGGGTCCTGCTTTGGGTGAAGAAGGCGTGAAAAACGTAACACAATATGTTATGTCTCTTTCTAAACCTAAAGGTCAATATGACGAAGAACGTGCAGAACGCGGTAAAGCCCTGTTTAGCGGCCCACCTGCCAACTGTTTCACTTGTCACGGCGACAAAGGTCAAGGTATCCAAGGTCTTGGTCCGAACCTGACTGACGATGTATGGTTGTGGGGCGGTACTCAAAAAGCGATTACCGAAACCATTACCAACGGCCGCAGCAGCCAAATGCCTGCTTGGGGTCACTTCCTTGACAAAGACAAGCTGCACATCATGACTGCTTACGTTTGGGGTATGTCTAACAAAGACGGCAAAAAAGCTCCTGCTAAAAAAGCTGAGCCTGCTCAAGCTACTCCAGCAGCCGAAGCATCAGCTCCGGCAACTGACAGCGCAGCATCTGCCGCTCCTGCATCAGATGCCAAAGCAGCTCCAGCAGCTGAAGCTAAACCTGAAGAGGCTTCTGCCAAAGTCGATGGTAAAGCTGTTTTTGAAGCCAACTGTAAAACATGTCATGGCGGTTTGATTCCAGGCGCTCCTGTCGTAGGTAAAAAAGAAGACTGGGCTCCTCGCATCAAACAAGGTAAAGACACTCTGCACAAACACGCGATCGAAGGCTTTAATTCTATGCCGGCTAAAGGCGGCAATGGTAGCCTGAGCGATGATGAAGTTAAAGCAGCTGTTGACTTTATGGCAAACGAGTCTGGCGCGAAATTCTAATTTTGAGCTGGATTGAAAAAAGCGTACCTAGAAAGGTACGCTTTTTTATGTTTGATAAAACCGATGAGAAAAGACATATCAAAGAGGCGAAATATATAAAGCCGTCTGAAACATTCAGACGGCTTTTGTTCTTGATCCAATCAAAATTAATCAATCCAAAGTAGGCGTACTGCGTTTCAGGAACTACTCACTGAAAGATTATTCGACACTGTCGAGTAATTTTTGGTGATTTCTCACAATTCCATATTACTTTTAATTTGTGATTTGTGATTAAAAAAGGTGTCAGGATCTTCTTTGCGCATCATCATACGCATGAAGTCTATACCGTTGTCGGCAAATCTTAGATCAGGCTTGCCGATAAAATTGTTATTAATGAAGCTTTCTGTATTGGTACTAGCGCACTTTGATGTCGGTGTTTAAAACTTTATATTCAACTTTATGGTCGACAAACCATTCCAATTATTGTCTACCAATATACTAAATAGAAAAATAAAAAAGGCCGTCTGAAAATCTGGTTTCAGACGGCCTTTTGCTGTAAAGGGGTAGATTGTATGAGAAACCCAAACGTTTATCGGGTCGGGTAAACACAAAAATAAACAGAGAAGTTAACGCGCCCAAAGTATCGGCAAGCATATCTTTTTGTGCGTCCCAAATATCGCCTTGAGAACCCAAGAACTCCAGCCCGGCTTCTCCGCCATCGATGACGGCATATTGCCATTCGATGATTTCATAGGCGGCAGCCACGCTCATGATGAAGAACAGACCGAAAAACAAAGCCAGCGGCAGGTTGCACAGCTTGCGGCGCAGCAGCCACTCGGCCATTGGATAGGCATAAAAGCCGATGATGTAATGGGCAATACGGTCGTAATGATTGCGGTTTTCGCCCAAAATTGGTTCGACAAAGCGGTTGATGGATTCAAATGGCACATCTGCAAAAGTATAGTATGCACCGATGGAATGCATGATCAGCCAAAAACTCATGAATAAGTAGGCCAGGTTGCTGAAACGGAAAATGCGGTAGGTGGCAACCAGAAGGAAGAATACGGATGTTACGGGAATGATTTCGGCGTACCAGACTGCGCGGTCATGGGGATTGATGCCTGACCAAACAATGAGGGCAAAGATAATCGTCGCAAGAAAAATGGGAAAGATTGGAGAGGGTTTATCCATGTTGTGTGTGTAATAACAAATGGTTGCGTATTGTATAACGAATTGGCAGGACTGGCAGTTTTAGACATTCAAGGCCGTCTGAAAAACAGCTTTCAGACGGCCTGAAGTTTAGCCGTTCCAGAAATAACGGGTGATGTGGAAAAACACGGGTGCGGCAAAACAAATCGAATCCACGCGGTCAAGCATGCCGCCGTGGCCGCGTATCATATTGCCCCAGTCTTTAACTCCGTAATCGCGTTTGATGGCGGACATAACCAGGCCGCCAAAGAAGCCCATCAGACAGACGATAAAGCCGATAACGGCCGCTTGGATGTGGGAGAACGGTGTAATCGGTGCCATCAACGCGGCAATGGCAGTGGCCGATAAAATACCGCCGATAGTGCCGGAAATGGTTTTGGACGGGGAAAGCGAAGGCATGATTTTTGCACCGCCAATCAGTTTGCCCCAAACGTATTGCAACACGTCCGATACTTGCACCGCACCAATCAGGAAGATCAGCAACAGGATATTGTTGCTATTATCGAAGCCGTCCATGTCCAGAAACATCAGTGCCGGAACATGGGACAGACAGAAGATGCAAATCATCGCCATCCATTGTGTTTTGGCGGCGCGCTCCAAAAAATGCGCGGTTTGGCCGCTGAGGCTGGCAATAATCGGCAGTATCAAAAAGCCGTAAACCGGAATAAAAATGCTGAACATACCATACCAGCCGTCATAGACGAAATAGTATTGCACCGGCAGCAGCAGGTAAAAGCAGACCACCATGCTGTAATAGTCGCTGCGGCGGCGATAGACGAGGGTCATAAACTCGCGTAGTGCGGCAAATGAAATCAGGAAAAACAGTACAACCGTCCCGATTTTGCCGAACCAAAACGCGCCCAGCAACACCAGCGTCATCAGCCACCATGCGTAAATACGGGCATTGAGGTTGGCGATGGTGGCATTATCTGCGCCGTTTTTACGCTTGAGCCATTGTCCGATAATGCTGGCAAAACACAATACGGCAAACACGCCGACAAAAATATAGCTGGCTTGCGGAGTCAGATGAGCGGCGGCTTGTTCGACGATGATTTGTTGGGAAGTCGTAGAAAGGCTCATGCTTGTCCTCCTTTGTTTTGATGAACTTCAGGTTTATTTTGGCGAAGCTCGCCGCGGTCGTTTTCAGACGGCCTGAGTGCCAGCAACGCTTCACGGCTGCGTGTCAAAAAGTTGTCTTTGTCTTCGTTTTCCTGCAAGGTAAGCGGCTGTCCGATATGGACTTCACACAAAAGCGGGATAGGCAGGATTTTGCCTTTGGGCAGTACGCGGCTGATGTTGTCGATCCAAATCGGCACAAATTCGGTATCGGGTTTGCTTTTTGCCAGATGATAAATGCCGGACTTGAACGGCAGCAGGATGGTGTTGTCATCAGTATTACGCGTGCCTTCAGGGAAAATAATCAAGGAGTCGCCTGCGTTCAGCGCGTCTTTCATTTGTTCGGTAATTGCTTGCGGATTATCGTTATGACGCGGAATCAGCAAGGCATTGAAAACGTTTTGAATGATGAAGCGTTTGAGTTTGCTTGTCAGCCAGTAATCCGAACCGGCGACTGGGCGCGTGGATAAACGCCAGCGGCGGGGCAGGGAAATCCACACCAGCACAAAATCGCCATGGCTGCCGTGATTGGCGTAATAGACCTTTTGGTGCTGATTGAATGTCAGCTCACGCGGACTTTTAGGGCGTACGCCTGTAAGAAAAGAGACCGACAGACACAAGGCTTGGTCGGTCAGCCAGGCAAGTTGTTTTTTGAGGAAGTTTTTCATTGTTTCTGCCTTTGGGAGTGAGATACCGCTAAGGATTTGGTTTGGGTAAATCAGCTAAAATAATCAAATGCTTTGGATAAGCAAAATTAAAAATTGTGCGGTGGTCAGGTATAAGCTTTTGCGCCATAGGGAAAGTGCGCCGTTTATCCGTTGGGCCAAAGTACGGCTGCCTGAAATTTGACGCAAACCGTTTTGCTGTAAGGCGTGGTCGAAGTCTTCAGGAGAGTAGCGGTTGTCGGCAAAGTCTTGGAATACGCGGCGGTCGAAGTGAATGCAGATATGGCAGTACAGCAAAACCGCTGCCAAGACAAGTTGCACCGCAAACCATGCGCCGCCATGTTTTACCGACAAGGCGAGCAGCAAGGCATTACAGGCGGCAACATAATATGCAGTAGAAAGTAGGTGGGCAGTAATATGGCTGTCGGTTGCGTTGTTCATCATTATCCTTGTTTTAAACGGTTGGCAGCAGCTTCGACTGCTTGGGCAGTGGCCGGCGATAATACCATTTGCGGCCGAGCCTGCTTGAGTTCGGCCTTCGCTTGCGCCAAGTCTTTGCAGCCACCATAGACCAGCAGCCACGTCAGCACCACTGCGGCACTTCTTCCATAACCTAAAGCGCAACATACCAGCACTTTGCCGTGTTTTTGGCGTAAGGTTTCCAATATCAAGGCCGTCTGAACCAAATCGTTTTCAGACGGCGTTACCATATCCAGTAAAGGCAGGGGGCGATATTCTCCATGATAGCTACGGCAGGGATATTCGGCGCATACATCCAATACGGCAGGCAAATGGTTTGAAATCCTCAAAACGCTGCCAATCCATACATCATGGCGGACTTGTGCCGTTTTCGCCTTACCGCGTAACCAATACGCCATGTTTAGCCGTACGCCCACCAGATAAGGCAACAGCAAAACCGTCGCTGCAGCCGATAATTTACCGTTAGCCTGTTTTTGGAATACGTTTGCATTTCCATTCAAATAGGCAAAGGCCACCATCAGCAAAGACACGCTAATCCATATCAACCACAGCCACGCGCCACCCAGCAGTGCAGGCAAAGCCATTAAACACGCGCCAAGCAAATACAGCAGCGCAATCTTTCTTGAGCGTACATCACTCAAGCCCAGTTTTAACGGCGAAGTCGTCTGATGCGGGAAAACCCACAACACCAGCCAGCCAAGCAATGCTCCGGTCGGCACGTCAATAAAATGATGTTGATAAGTCGTCAGTACCGACAAGGCAATCAGGCTTTGCCATAAGAAAAGCGGCAGGCGGATTTTGGGAAAGCGCGTCCAATAAAATGCACTCACGATAATCGCCAACGCGATATGTAAAGATGGCGCTTGGTTGTACGGCAAATCAAATGCAGCCAATGAATCAAACAGCCAGCCTGACAGCCCATCGGCAGGCGGTTTAGGCCACCCGAAACGCAGCGGAAACAGCACAAAGCAAACAGTCGCAATCAGTTGGGCGGCTACAAGGTGCGCTACATATCGGTTTTGTTCATGTGTATCACGACAAAGAAAAAATGCCGCGGCATACATCAGGTTCAGCGACCAATAAGGCACAATCGTCCATGCCCAAAACGGAATATTACTCTCCCATGCAAAAGCGATTTCAGGCACATAGTCCAGCGACGCTGCGTAATGGTTGGAGAGGCCGTAGCTGGTGTAAAACAGGATACCGACTAAGATCAGCTTGAGCAGGGAGGTTTTGAGGGTGGGTTTCATGGATAGGTAGATGGTTTAAATAAGGCCGTCTGAAAGTTAAAAAATTGTTCAGACGGCCTTTATTTTTATTTCTTCACTGCCAAGCTCACGGTGAAAATACCGTCTTCGTCTATCCATTGATGGATTTTTTCAAAACCGGCTTTTTCAACCAACTGATCCATTTCCTGCTGACTGCGGCGGCGCATTACCCAGTTTGGGCTACCTGCTTTGTGGCTGGTCAGGGCGCGGGCAATCATTTCCAGTTGCGGATGCCACGGCTGGCCGGTGTAGATCAGGTAGCCGCCGGTTTCAATGGCTTCGCCGAAACCGTAGAGCGAGTTCAAAATCAAATCGTTGTCGGCAAACAATTCGTGCAGGCCGGAGACGATGCCCAAGGTAGGGCGCGGCTGTAAATCGTGATAATTGGCGCGATCGTAGGCATTGACTTCATTGAAGGTTACCATTTCTTGTAAGCCACGCTCGGCAATCAGCTTGCGGCCGGCTTCGACATTAATCGGACTGTAATCGCGCAAGCGTACGGAATCAGGCAATGTGTCGGCAGTCAGTGCGTCCAATACATAGCGGCCATGACCGGACGCAATATCCAAAACGTGTACAGGTTTGCCTGCTTCACGCAGTTTGGCTGAGGCCGTCTGAATGGCTTTGCCGATATTGACTTTGCGTTGGCGAATGCCGCGCCAGCCGATGGCGTTGAGATAGTATTTGTCCACCCATACGCCGAAAGCATTGCTGCCTTGCGGTTGATTGCGGTAGACGTAATCCAGTGTGCTGCCCGAGTCAAAGCCTGTTTCTTGACCGATTCTCAAGCCTTCACTCCAGCGCGAACCCAGTTTGAGCGAGGCACGATATGTTGCCCAAAATGCGCCGCGAGGCATACAAACAGGCAAAGGCGTCGCCAGTTCGTCAGCTTCGCGACGGCTGTCTCCAAACAAGTGCGCTTGAGTCAGATCGACTTGTTGCAAAGGCTGATTGAAACGCTCGCGGATAAAACGGCGCATTTCAACAAAAGCGATTTCACGGTTTTGCTCGCCCAAGGTGTCGTGGTAGAAACCGGGTAGGATATGGCGCTCTTTAATATGGCTGCCCAAACGGTTGTAGAAATCGTGTTGCGGTTTGTGATGAACGACCCAATCATTGCCTGAAATCAACAGTTGTACAGGCGTAGTAATCGCTTGTGCATCGGCAACCACACGTTCAGCCGCTTCATATAAACCCAGCAGGATGCGCACAGAAATAGCGTGGGCAATAAGCGGATCATTGTCGTAGCTTTTTTGACGTTCGACGTTGTGGGTCAGATAGTGGGCTTTGACATAGCTGTTGACAAAGAAATTGCCACGCCATTTTTGCATAATTTTCAAACCGGTACGGGCAAACGGAACATAGAGTTTGACTTTGAACGCAGGCGAAGCCAATACGGCGCAACGGATTTTCGGCGCGTAATCGTGCAACCAAGTAGAAACCAATACTGCTCCGACACTTTGCGCAATCACGCAAATGTTTTCAGGTTTGATGCCGTATTCGCTTTGAATGTGTCGGATAAAATCATCTACGTCTGAAACCGAAGTGCCGATACTCGGACTATCGCCGCGTTCACCAGGACTATAACCATGACCGCGCGCATCCCAAGCGAAATAAGAAAAATCATCAAAACCCAGCTCATCCGCTACAAACATCATCCGCCCGGAGTGCTCATGCCCGCGATGGAACAGCACAATGGCTTTGTCGGAAGAACCATCGGCAGCAGGGCGATAGCGGTAGAAAAGCGAAGTACCGTCTTGGGTAGAAAAGTATTTTTGCTGTTCGGACATGAAGAACTCCTAATAGTCATATTTTTTTGGACAGTATCATGACATATCGAATAAATGCAATGATTATCCGATAGACGGACGAATGCAATGATGGAGAGATATGTTAAGTGCCGATTATGGTTGATATGATGAGTCAGTCAGTGGTTCATTTAAGATTAATAGCATTTTTTTCTCATGCTCTTTTATCTCGCTTTCTGTCCAGTTTTCGTAACTCATCATAATAGCTTGTTTTAAGCTATCATAAGTATCCTTTTCTTTGTAATACTGCCGTTTCCAATCTGGAAGTTTATTGCTGAAACTGGAATTTTTACTTTGAGATAACAAATATAGATTGCCAAAATTATCTAAGACATTTGTATCTAATTTATCTAGGCCAAAATCTTGAGAGGGATTTTGTGGGTAATGGTGTTCAACTGAGCTTCTAAAACTAAATCTAAAATTTTCCCAGATAGATTTTTTAGATTGGTTAATAGCTGAAAAGACCTCTACCTTGTCTTGATATTTCCATAATTGATAATCTAATCGATTAAACACAAAGTTTGGGACGTTTACTCCATCATTCCAAGTCTTATGGACTGAAGGGGTGGTGTATTTATCATTTAAGATAATTTCCATAAAATCCCTGTTTCCATTGCAGTTGTTTTCAAAATAAAATTTATCACAAAGATTTTCAAGAAACTGAATATATGTCTTCTGAGTAATATTTTTCTTATTCTCGAATAACCAACGCAATGTAGCATATAGCCAGTTTTTATAGATTCGGGATGGATTGGAAACATGAAACATAGAAAGCAACATTATTGCGTTCTTAGTTTTATCATTAGTTTCTTCAGTATCATTGGAATCATTATTATCGTCATTGTCGTTACTAAAAACATTTTTATAGTAATAATTATCTGATATTTTTTTAATTTTCCGTAAAGACCAATGCTCATTTTCTGAGTGTGGTGAATTTGATTTAATAATATATTTATCAAATAAATGCCGACAAGATAGCAATATATCTATGAAATTTACGATCTTTTCTTTGTTCCAGTCTTCTTTGTCAAAAACATGCCAAAGTTCTTTTTCATCCAGAGGAATCTCTTTAAAGGTAATTTTGTTAATGCCACTAGTTTCTAGATAAATTTTCAAGATATGCATCAAAAAGTTAGGGAAATCAATAACAGAATTAAAACGCCCATCTGTAAGCTCGTTTGTTTTTTCTTGGGAGGAGTGGATATCCCCATTATTGGCGGTTATTAATTGAAGAATTGATTGTTCTTCATTTGCGGAGCCGTTATCTGAATGTTGAATTTTTTCTGTACCAGCAATATTCTCAATAATTTCATTAAATTTTTTTGGAATAGTATTTTCCCAATTCTTGCCAAAAATATTTTCTCTAAGTGATGACGGGTTGATTCCCATTACAACATATCGGCTCATGTCAGAACACGCATCCCAAATTTTGGCAAAAATAGAGCGTTCACTATCAGTGTCTAAAACCTCCATTAAAGCAGCCTTGATAACCTCATGTTTTTCTAATTGCTCTCCCCGCGTATTCATAATTTCAAAGTAATGATTGAGGTCGGTGTCTTTGGGTACTTCGGTTCTAATAATTTTAACGTTTTCTTGTAAGAACTCTGCCAAACCCATTCCTTCTTTTTCTGTTCTCTCAGTTTCCCAATATTTTTTTATTGATTTTAAAGCATTTTTAAAAACATCAGGTATGGAGTCAGAGTTAAGATGCCCTAAGGCATAGTTGGAGTCATTTCTATGCTCAAAGTATACATTTCTAACAAAGGTATCTGATTTTAAGTAGTGCATGATTAAAGTCAGTGTGGTCAATCGTTGTTGTCCGTCTATGACTTCTAAATCTCCATTTCCTCTTTTATAAATGACTAAGCTGCCAATATAATAATTATTCTTATCCTTATTTTTTTCATATGCATTCCATAGGTCTTGGATAAGAAGGCTGATCTCATCATCTCCCCATGCGTAATTACGTTGATAAATAGGGATAATATATTTGTCCTTCTTATTCAATAATTCATTTATGGTTAATGTTTTTACGTAATCATTATTTGTTTTCATCTTTAATTTCCAAAATCTCTTTTATTGTATTGTCTACATGTTCTGAAAATTTAACTTTTTCAGTTTTTTGAATAAAACGCATTACTTGTTCGGGAGTAATGGATCTTTCAATATAAGAAATTAATCCTGCTGCATCATGAGCCTTCTTTTCAATGGTCTCAAAGGTAATGCGCTTATATTCTACCCGAATACGGTAAGCCCATAGAAAAGCTTTGGTTATAAATTCTTCAAAGTGGCTTTCTCCAAATTTATCAAAGTAGAACAATACGGTACATTCAAATAGATTTCTAATATATTTATCACCAACGCGATAACTGTAGTTATGATTGTTTAAGAAAGCTATTAGCCCTTCTGGCAAATCAATTCTTTTGATCTTATGAATTTTACTTAGTAATCCATTCTCTTCTCTAAATAGTCTTGCATAAATGGCTGTATAATATTCAATATAATCAAAGAAATATTTTCCATTGATTAGCACTTGTGTAGACTGAAATGCTGATATCGATCGGTATAAAAATGGATTTTCATGTGATAATTTTTGTATGGCATGAGTAGCTAATATTCCGTGTAAGTAAGGATAATCAACTTTTTTATGAACGCCTTTAAATGTATCTAATTCATCTGATGTAAATATTTCTGCATTCTCTTTGTAATGCCAGCGGCGAAGTCTAAATAAGATATAATTGATAATTTTATCTAAATTATTTATATCATTAGACATTGCAGATTTTTCCCAGCGTTCGACACATTGGTGAATGACCTTCTTGTCTTTATCCCTCATGTCTCTTAAATGATAAGCTTTTAAGAGGTCATAAGATTCTAAAGGTTTGCCTCTGGCATTTTGTGAATCAAAAAATTGAAAAGCCTCATCTAAGTTATCTAATTCGATACAAACCATTTCACACCCCTTAAGGAGGTAATCCTTAAATTCATTTGTGAAATTATAGTTTTTAAGAAAATTATAGTTCGTTGTAATATTATTTTTGCTGATGCTATGATTCGGTTTTTCCTTTAAAAGAGACACATCCTTCCCCAGTTTATGAAGCAATAACGAGAGTGTAATAAGCCGCTGTTGGCCATCTACTATTTCAGAACGGTCTTTATCCTTATTTAAAACAATTGTGCCGATGCGGTATATTTTTTTCCCCTCCCTAAAATTTTGGAGTAGGTCATCAATTAATTGTTGTACATTTTTGATTGTCCATTTGTATGGTCTTTGATAATTAGGGATACTCAAATTTAATTTAAATATGTCATCAATCTTGAGTATTTCTGCTTTTTCTATGCTCATATAGATACCCCTTAGTATGAAAAATAGGTAAACATTATAGACTACAATCGGCAAATTACTACCGACATATCATCATAAACTCTTTGTTTCGCAATTAATTTACGAAATACAGTCAACCTAGATTTATCGTTATCATATTGTTGCCAAATTTTTTCTCTTATTTCTTTTGAAAGGGCGTCACTTAGGCCCTCTGAACAAAGCAGCAGGCTTTCTCCTGCTTTAAGCGTAAGTTCGATATGGCATATTTTGTCTTGGAATTCGGAATAATCTGCTACTAGATAAGAAGAAACACCGCCATATATGGTGGCAAAATCTTCTTCTTTTTTATCCGACAAACCATCCAGTAATTCGGACAGTATCGAGTGATCTTGGGTCAGTTGCTTCCATTTTCCTTGTGTATCAATTAAATAGGCGCGGCTGTCGCCTACGCTGATGATTTTGGTTTTGCCGGTGGTTTGATCGATTTCTGCGGCAACAAAAGTGGTTGATGAACCAAAATAATCCTCTGCCAGCTCTTGAGATAAAGCGGCTTGTACATGATGGATGGTTTGACGGCTGAGTTTGGCTGTACGGCTTAATAGGTGCATGGCTGATTTGCTGGCTTTTTCGGGATGATTGCTATTGGAAATGCCATCAGCTATACCAATGATAAAGCGTGGACGGGTTTCAAGACGTGTTTCAGCGGTTTTGAGTTTATATTGAAACACTTGTTCGCCGTTAAAAAGGGCATCTTGGTTGTGTTGTTTGTTGCTGCTGATTTGTTGGCAAAAGGTGATTTCGCAAAATTTGTTCATGATTTGTCCATTTGTAGGGTGAATATTCGCTGCAGGTTTTTCATCGTTTCTAACCATCCGGATTTACATTTGGGCAATATGTTTGAAATTTGATGGCTAAGGATCAAGGCCGTCTGAGCAGTTTTCAGACGGCCTTTACTGCATTTAACTAAGCACTAATTAACTGCTAATTTTGTCATGTTTTAATACATCCATCGAAACCCGAATACACATTTTAAAAGGAAATCAAACATGAAAAAATTCTTATTGACCGCCATCGTTGCTTTGTCTGCCGCTACTGCCGGTGCCAGCGATTACATCGAACACAAAATCTACAGCGACAAAAACTTCGAGCAAAACCGTGCTAAAGCCGTAAGAATGTTGGAACAACGCGGCTATCAAGTTCACGAAGTTGATGCCGATAGCCGTCGAGGTCAGCCTGTGTTGGAGGTTGAGGCTTTTAAAAATGGCCGTGAGTACGACATTGTTTTGTCGTATCCTGATTTGCAAATTATCAAAGAGCGCATCGATTATTAATATTTCGATATAAAGTAGATTGTCGCAGGGCTTTTGGTCCTGCGACAGTTTGCTATTTAGGCATTTAAAGAATGTAAACAGCATGTAAATTACCTGAAATAAATGAACTAAATATGTTTTTTATTTTCCATGTAGTTCAAAGTGTTTGATGTTGGGAGTCATGATATGAGTTTGAATGATTGGAAAGAAGATGGTCAGCCGAAGCAGATGGGCGACCAAGAACAACCTTTAAACGACGGCGCAGCTGCCAAATCCCAACAGGATGCTGATTTTTGGGATCACAGTCAAAACGGTGTGGTTGAAAATGAAGTTGAGGTTGTGGCTGACGCGGTAGAAATTCAGGAAACGGTAGAAGGTCAGGAAGTGGTTGAACATCCTGAGATGCCGTCTGAAAAAAGTGAGAAGAAAGCCAAACGCAAAAAAGACAAGGCGAAGAAGAAAAAAATAAAGCCGAGGATTTGAATGCGTCTGATCTGTTGAGTACGAATAAGGGCGTGGAAACCATGTTTCGTAACGTCGTACGCTCGGAGATGGAGTTGTTGGCGCTGGCGGCAACCAAAGCGAATATTATGATTTCGCTGAATGGTTTTATTGTTTCTGCGCTGATGATTTCGGGCGTGTTTATTTTTTCATCGTCGCCCGAGTTTTTGATTCCGGCCAGTACGTTTATGATTACTGCCGCCGCGTCTATCGTGTTTGTATTGCTTTCTGCTTCGCCGGAACGTATCGGCAAAATGCAGGCAGCGCGTACATGATGTTTAACGGCGTATTTGAGCCTTCTGCTTTACAACAGCTTCCGGATGGTAAGTTGCTGATTGCGGAAGACGAACCCAACCATGCGTTCAGTATCATCAGCATTGATAAAACCGGCAGGTTTGTGGAGGACGAGGCATTGGATACGCGTGTGATTACCGGTTTCAAACGCCGTCTCAGCGACTTGGAGGCTTTGGCACGCGACGATGAAGGCTTTATCTACGCGCTGACTTCACACTCACGCACCCGTAAAGGCAACCGTTCGCCTGACCGCGAACACCTGATGCGATTTAAAATCCAAGACGGCAATGTATTGGGGCTGACCAGCTACGACAATCTGACGCAGGTTTTGGAAACCGATCACAAGCTGCATGATTTGATTCGTGAGCGAACCAAGGCAGAGGTTTCTTTTGAAGAAATCAATATTGAGGGCATGGCGTTTGATCCGGTGAAAAAACGTCTTGTTTTGGGATTCCGTGATCCTGAGTTCAACAACATGGCTTTGGTTGCGTTTATCAGCAATCCTGAGTTCAACAACATGGCTTTAGTTGCGTTTATCAGCAATCCGAAAGATGTGTTCGAGCGCAAAGCCAAACCTGAGTTTGATGAAGTAGCGGTGATTGATATTGATGGCGGCGGTATCCGTTCCCTCAACTATGATCCTGTGTTGAAAACTTACGTGATCGCCAATGAAGTGAAGGATGAGAATGGACAGAAATTCTCACAACTGTGGACTTGGAGCGGTAATCCGACCGATGAACCGCAAAAAATCTCTCTGCCTAATCTGCAACACATCACCAACGTTGAAGCCGTCGATTCGATTACCGTTAACGGCAAGCCGCAGATGATTCTGATGGGCGATGAAGGCAATGCTTCACAGAAAATTACTGCCAAGTATATGTTGGTAGATTACAGTCAGCTGGGTAAACAGTAAGTTATCTTGGCGGATGGATAAAAGGCCGTCTGAAACCATAAACTTTATGGTTTCAGACGGCCTTTTTGTTTTCAGTAAAACAGAGGATGGGTTTAAATACTCTAATCAATGATGATTAACCCAAAAAAGTGGGCAAGTTTCAGACGGCCTTCAAGCCATTGATGACACGTTTGTAGCAGGTGTAAACCAATGCCGCGCAGGCCAGCCACATAAGGATATAGAAAGTCGAATGGAAGCTGCCGGCGATTGCATACCATACGGCCAATGCGCCGATAAAGAATGCGCGGTCGCTTTTGCCGAATGGTCCGTCATAACGACGGCCGTTGCCATGAACTTGTCCCAAAACGCCGCAAAACTCGGTCATTGCCGCCAGCCAAATAAACAGGGCAATTTGCACGCCGCCGAAGGGCGCGATAAAGGCAAAAGGCAGATACAAAGCAGCATCGGCGGCAATATCGGTGATTTCATTCAAATAGCCGCCTAATGCCGATTGTTGGCCGAATTCCCGTGCCAACATGCCATCCATCGCATTCAATGCCATACGGACAAACAACCAAATCGGCAAAAGCCAGAATAATGTGGATACACCTGCAAACAATGCTAAAAGCAAACCGATCAAAATGGAAACGGTGCAGGCAAACAGGGTGACCTGATTGGCAGTAATGTCTTTTTGATACAGTCGCTTAACCATGGGGCGCAACAGGTTTTGAAATTTTGGTTTCAGGGCGTAGATGCTCATAATTATGCTATATAAAAGAAAATGAAGTGCCGTGATTATAGACGAAATCCGTTATAATCCGTCAATCTTCGAATCACGCGGTTCGCAAACCTCCCGCGTTAACAAAACTAGGAATTTACTATGGAAAAACAGCAGGCACTCGTTATTTTTTCGGGCGGGCAGGATTCAACAACCTGCCTGATTCAGGCAATTCAAACATATGGCCGTGAAAATGTGCAGGCCATCACTTTTCAATATGGGCAACGCCACGCCATCGAATTGGAGCGAGCGCGTTGGATTGCCCAAGATTTGGGCGTAAAGCAGAGAGTACTCGATTTGAGCCTGATGCAACAGATTACGCATAACGCCTTGATGGATGATACGGCATCCATTGAAACAGCTTCAGACGGCCTGCCCAATACATTTGTAGATGGACGCAATGCTTTGTTTTTGCTTTACGCCGCCATTTACGCCAAAGGGCAGGGGATACGCCATATCATTGCCGGTGTGTGCGAAACCGACTTTTCCGGTTATCCCGACTGTCGCGATGTGTTCGTCAAGTCGATGAATGTTACGCTGAATCTGGCCATGGATTACGCTTTTCAAATCCATACGCCCTTGATGTATTTAACCAAAGCGCAAACTTGGGCATTGGCGGATGAAATGGGTGCGTTGGATTATATCTGCGAGCATACGCATACCTGTTATAACGGCGTGGTCGGTGGTTGTCATGAATGCCCAAGCTGTATTTTGCGCGAGCGCGGTTTGTCGGAATATTTGGAAAGTAAAAAGGCCGTCTGAATTAAGAGGGGCATATATTTCTAATATCCAGTTGTACGAAAAGATGATATATTGACCTGTCAATTATTAAAATAAGTTAATTTCATATGTTTCTGTCTTTAATTGGTATTTAGTTATTGCATTTCCAACAGAAACGACAAAGAACGGCTGTTTTACAGCCGTTTTGTTTTGTATAAATTCGTTAAACCGTCTGATGTCGCGCTTTATCAAACGGCTTTTTAGTCTTGTGTATATAAAAGGCGATTTTCGCCAATTTCCGCATTAGTGCAACGATGATTATCATCTTAGGCTTTTTTGCCGCTTCCAAATTGCTTACAAGTTGAGGAAATGCATTCATGCGGTAGGCAACAAGGGCAGGCATAAACAAGGCGCGTTTTAATTGGCGGTGTCCGTATCGGCTCAATCGGCCTTTTTTATTGACACTTGTCCCTGATTGTTCAATTTTTGGACTTAGACCGGCAAAGGCTACAAATTTATTCGCTGTTTCAAAATTTTTATCTGTCAGGTGTCTTAGTAGTATCACTGCGGTTTCTTTTCCTATTGCCGGTATGGTTTGCAGGTTTTGATATTCGATATTTAGACTTTCTTTCTGCTTTATCATGCCTTCTATCCGCTTTGATGTCTGATCTATTTTTTCTTCAAGCAGTTCTATGATTGCTTCATGGGTTGATTTTATGTATATGTCTTTTGCGGTATGCAACCTGTTTTGTGTTTCTTTTTGCTGTTCTTTTAGTTGTTGCAGCAGATTAACCAGCTTATAGAGTATGGGATTTTCAGACGGCCTAAACGGTGTCAGTTTGTCTAAGTGTCGGTTTGCAAATTCGGCAATAAGTTTTGAATCTGCTTTGTCTGTTTTGGTATTGCTGAACTGACTTTTTGCGTATTCTTTGATTTTTAAGGGATTAATAACATAAACGGTATATAGTGCGCTCAAATATTCTGCCACCTGTTCGTAGTAAATGCCTGTTGCTTCCATGCTTATGGCAATTTTTCTAATTCGTTTTGTTTTTATCCAATTAATCAGATTCTCAAATCCTTGTATATTATTGGATATTTTTATATAGTCTTTGCTTCCTTTAGTTGTAATCAACGTTGCATCTATCGTGTCTTTCGACACGTCCAACCCTATTACATTCATTTTTCATTTTCCTTATCTATTCAGCCTAAAATGGCTATGATGATATTCAATCTTTAAGGTAATTGGACGGTTCGACATTTCTTTTCGTCAGTTTTTAACTTTGGCCGTTATACTGTCTAAACCGCCCAGGCTTTTGTTTTGCGCTTAAACAAAAACCTGTAAACCGCCTCAAATAAAACGATTTACAGGTTTCAATTTAATTTACCCAATTTCAAAAAGGCGGGAGTTCCCGCACCCCGTTGATATTTATTTAACCGTTGATTCCGCTTAGGCTACATCAACAATTAAATAAATATCTCTTAACTGCCGACCTTTGCACCGTTTTGGAATCCGGTTGTTTCTCCTGCTTCGACATAACCATCATACATCAGGTTTTTAGGGCTTTTACCGCCCATTGTAAGAACTTGTCCATTTTCAGGCGTGTAGGCTGTCTGCGGTGCCGTTTGTGACTGTTGTGCTGCCTGTTGTTGTTCGTCCTTATACGGATTGAAAGGCAAGCCATTTTTGACATAATCTTTGCACATTGCCTTAGTGATTTCTTTAAGCGGTGTTCCTTGAACGCTATAACAAGTACAGCCACTATTACCACCTTCAACGCAACCGGCGATGTATTCAAAGGTTTTAACTTGTCTTACATTGTCATAAATGGGCTTGCTTTCAGGTTTTTCGGCTAGAGTAGGTACAAAATCTTCAGGCTTAAGATTTGAATTTATATCTTGTGTACTTTTGAATTGGTCAGTTTCTGTAATTGCCTGCGGTTCACTTGCAGACGAATCAGAAACAGATTGAACTACTTCAGATTGGCCGCTACCTTGTTTATAAATCTGATAGACGTTGAAACCTTTCCAAGCCATGAAAGCAAATATACCTATCAAAGCCCAAACAGCAAGCGGAATGTTCTTTTTAAACTTCTGATGCTGGCTGGATGATTTGTAATACTTAAAGGCATCTTTAGGCGGTTTCCAACTAGCTGATTCAACACCGCTGACACCGGCGGGATTATCCAAACTTGTTACACATTTATACCAAGAATACTGCTTCATCCCCACGGCTTTTCGTTCAAGATGTGTATGTTTTGACACAAGATTACGCACAAATACATCAAGCTGACTTGGATGCTGTGTCATCAAAATAACTGTATGGCCGTGATGGCGGAGTTCAGTTAATTCTTGGATATAGGGCGGAACAGGACGACCGGCAGCGCGAACAGGATAGGTATAGTGTGCTTCATCTACAATCAAGACGGCGCCTTGCGGAATAATATCGCGCAACGGTGCAGACATGATTTCTTCTTCAGTGAGTTCATGGGCATTGAATTTGCGTTTATCCAAACCGTCAATATGGCAGAAATAGAGCGGGCGATCTACTTCAGTACCATCTTCTAGTTTCATTTTGAACAAACCGTCTTCATTGTTCAGAATCATGGACACGACGCGCGAAGTCTTGCCCGTACCCATGTTTCCTGTAAACAAATAAATCATAAGGCTACCTTGGCATAACAAAAGTTAATTTACTTAATGTATTCATTCCAATATAAAAACTGAATGCACCGAATAAATAACCGAGACCTTGGCCAAAACCACCGATTAAAAGTAAATTAAGAATATCAGACGACATGGAATTTATGGCATTTAGGGTGTAATCCTTAAATTTGTTTAGCGCAATCATATAGCCTGCATATGTCACAAACGTCATGCCAGTAGCAATAATTATTCTGACAATGAGCATTTTTAACAGGATTCCTAAAAGAGGAATCAATCCGGCGAGCAGCGGCATATTATCCCTTTCTCAAAGAGCCGAAAACGATAAAGGCAGACATAATAATGAATCCAAGTAGAACGGCAAAACGAACTTTTTCCATGAAAACGCAGAGCGGTTCATAACTTATTTGTACCGGTCTTCCCCAAATGTTGAAACTTTTGGGTTGAGGACAAACGCCATTTGGCGGCAAGAAATTGTCACTATCCCACGTTTTTTCATCAGTTACCTGTGGAATTTTAATATCATCAAACATACCTTTTTCAGGTTTGCCCATTTTGTCACAGGCTAAAATGTCTGGAAAAAAATCACAAAGTAAGCCTTTTGATTCTTCTTTCTTATCATCTTTTTTATCTTCTTTTCTTTTATCTTTATCAGATGGATCATCATCCGGATCAGGTTTATCATCTGGACGTTTATCAGGCTTATCATCGGGATTACCGTCAGGTTTTTTATCGGGCTTTCCATCGGGATTACTGTCGGGATTACCGTCAGGTTTAGATTTAGGTGCTTCTGGGCTACCTGGATCAAGATCAGGTCGTTGAGTTGTTGAAACATTTGCCGTTGTATTGCCGTTTGAATCTTGACCGAAAGTTATGGTAATTTGCACCGGCTTACCGTTTTCAGGGGTTACAGGGCCAATGGTTACGACTGTACCGGCAGGAACTTTGATATTTTCTTTATATTCAGGTTTGCCAGTTCCTTCAACAAAAGGGGTAGGATTTGAATCTATTGTATTTGTAGCAATTTCTAAAAACTTATCGGGAGTAAGTTCTTCGCTGTAATTTTTTATAAAACCATATGCAATTGATAAGGTTTGAATATGGCAACTAACCCCCCAGCCATTCCATCTACATTTTGGAGACGTTCTAGCATATTCATCCCCGAAATATTGATCCATTAAACCTTTATGAATTTTTTCATAGTCGGATTGAACTTGCATTGTTAGGAGGGTTTGAGCATCTTTTGCTGATTTTCCCCCCTTTGAAAGAGCAAGCATTACGGAAGAATCTACGCCAACACAGGAGTAATAACCGGGTTGACTCATAAATTTACCTAAACAAAGCGCATTATCATAAACTTTAAGATATGTATCGGCATTTGCAGAATAATGATAACCTGCTGATTCTAATGTAGGATTTACGAGTTGATAGGCATCATATGCATATGATGCAGCTCCAACGTATGGAGCAGCTTTTAAAGCAAGTTTTGCACCTGCTTTTACAAGGCGAAATGCGCCTGATAGTACGGCTTTTCGGGAGACTGAAGCTTCAAAAATTGTAGGTACGCCAGCACGCGTTGCACCAGTTGGCGAATGTTCTAAAATGGTTCTAATATTTGATTTAAAAGCATAGTTATTACCTTCTCTCCTAAAGTTTTTAACTAAATCTTTATCGCTATCCCATACCAAATTAACTGAATCAGTACCCGGAATTTTAGAAACTTTTCTAGCAGCAAATGATTCAATCGGAAAATATAGAACTAAGATTATAGATACGATCGCTATTACCGACTTTGAACTCAAAGAATTTTTTGTCATTTTTGTAAAATTCCCTTATTAAAAGAGAAGAATCATCATCAAAAACAATTTCCCAAACCTCTTCATTAAGTTTTCTATGATAAAGAAAATCGAAATATTCAATAATGTTAAATTTAATAGAACGATTAATTTTAGAAAACTCTACAAACTCCTGCTGAGCTATATATGACATTGGGCAATTAAAATATTTTCCGCCTGCTTGATATTTAAAGAGTGCTAATTGGGCTTCTGTAATAAACGGTTTCATAATACTAACTTTCGTAATGGTTGCTGAAAGTTAGATTCTGCCATTACCCGAATAGGGTATCAATCCTTAAATAAAATTGCCCCTATCAAAACAGGTACTACAAGACCCAAGTAAAAATAGTAATCCATCATTTAAGTACCCTTTTCAAAATGGATACGAAATAAACCGATGCCATCACGCCGAATAAAAGCCATCCTGTATCTAAACCGCTTTTCAGATTATCGGCAGGGTCGCATTTGGGTAAATCAGCTTTAATCGTCTGTCCGTTCAGTTTCCATAATGTGCCGTTGTACTCAGGTTTGATGATTTTGCCGTCTTGTGTTATTTGAGGTACTACCAAGCTGAAATAGACGTTTTCAGCTTGGCTTTGCTCAAGACATTTATTCCCAACTTGGTAGTACATCTTAATTACCTTTTATCGCAACAAGCGTTTCACGATGGCAATCACGAACAGGGCAGCAAATACACCGACTACCAACCAACCGGCTTCAAGGCCGTCGGCTTTCGCTGATTCAATACCTGTTTTTGCGGCTTCGGGCAAAGCGGCATAGGCTTGTGTAGCCAAAGCCAGAGGAGCAGCGGCAACAACGGCCAGTTTTGCGCCGTATTTACGGCAAGAGTTCATCAACTTCATGATGTTTTCCTTTACGAAATGTTTAAAAAAATGTGTTTGCGGGCTATGTGAAGGTTTTAGAGACCGCCCGCCGAGAGCCTCTTAAAATTAATCTTCTTTTGTATAAAAACTGAAAATTAAAAATTCTCCGCCGATTTCTTCAATCGCCGAACTGAAAGCATCTTCATAACTTTCATATTGGCCGGCAGATTTAATGTTGGGCGTAAAGCCAATATCGCCGAATGGATCAGGATAGATGAATTCATGATTTTCGAGTTCTTGAACAATAAATTTTTGCTGATACTTACTCATGATTCAGACTTTCTTAGGCTTTGGGCGTTGCGCCTTTAACTTTGAAATCAAGCAATCTTGGAATAAGACCTTTACCTGTTGATTCCATGGAGACGGTTACTTCAACCGCACAAGGGAATTTAAGATTTTTCAGCTTTTCAAAATTATGGCTATCGCCAAATTTCATGCTTGCAGCGGTAAAGCCCACGGCATTGCCGTTTGAAGGCATGGGGCTGGCTACTAAAACGGTGCATGAATCGATTTTGTTACCGTCGATTTCGCCTTTAAATTGTTTTGCGCCCAAAAAGGTTGCTGAATATGTGGTTACTTGGCTTTGCTCAAACATTTGAATTTCCTTTACTGTTTAAAAAATTTGAAATAATTTTTTCTTCGAGTTCGATGTCTTTAATGTGCTGTTTTTCCCTGTCTTGTGGGAATGCGGTTTCTTTCTCATCAAGCAAATCATCAAGTAATGTTTGCATGTTCAAATCATCAATTGCTTTTTGCTCTTCGTGTATATACTGGATCTTTTGTGTCTGATCTCTACAGTCGTATTGTTCAGGTTGTAAACCTTTGGGATAACCTTCAATGCCTTTTACAAGTTCATCGACAATTTTTGTATCATCCCAACCTATATCACGAAGGAAATTAACCATCTTTCCAACCTGATTACGCGCATGGAACAGTTTGTGATCGAAAGATAGATTCACTGTTTCTGTCTTGGCATCCATCCGCTTGGCTTCTGTTTTGAATATCCCTGTACATATCGGATAAGCACCGCCAAGATACGAACCGGGATAAAGCAAAACATCTAAGGGGATTTCTATATCGCCTGCCCTAAATTCAGTTTCAAACCTGACCCAAGGACTATTGACATCGCCAAATTGTTTTCCTTTCTCATAAACGCGGGTAAATTTAGAATTTCCGCGTTTACCTACATAAAAGGTTTTGCCGCTACCATCATCATTGCGCCATGCAGTACCGCGACATTCGCTTTTTGGCCTCATATTGTGAACGTCAAAATGACCGTTATCATGATCAAGTAATGCCTGATCGGGTGTGTATTCGCCTTTGAAAAAATCATGGGCGACATCAACACGGGTAATTTTTGGACGTATACACTTACTTAAAAACTCATACAGTCTGTTTTCCCAACCGGGTATGGCAGCCTGACAACCTGTACCATTCAATTCAACCAGCATTGTTTCTCGCTGACCGCCATAATGAACCTTTCCGTATTCGACGTTATCGGGTCCTAGTTGGTAACAGCTTTTGTAGAAAAACTTTCCTTTGAACGGTAGTTTTTGGGTAATGCCAAAACCTAAAATTTCTTCTAACAGCTCGCTATACTTCACAACAAATTCTGTATCTGATACCAATCCTTTACCTGTTACTTTCGGTAAACTGTCTTCGTGAATCGTGAAAGTGATTTGGTCAATAAATGCGCCGTCATCCCTTCCTCTTCTTAACGGTATTTCGATGAATTTGCCTTTTCCATCCGATACGAAATGGCTGAAATATTCGAATTCGAAGTCTTGGTTCTCCGATTTTTCCGCACCCTTCGGATTAGGGGTTTTATTTTGCTCCCCCCCTATTAGCCTAGGGGGGCAGCCTTCGGCGGTTGTCGCAGCCTTGCCGTCCGCTGACGCGTCCGCCATATCCGCGACCACCGCCACGGATTTATCTTCCCAAGATTTCACGGCGATATTCCTTATTCATCAATTCCCTTACTAAAAGTCTTCCGCATTCGTTTGCAGCGTTTTCAGCCTTGTGTTTTAAAGCTGGATAGGAAATAGGAAAGCAAAGGGTTTTGACACATTGAGATTCATCATTTATATCCTTGAAAACTTTGAGGATATATGCCTTTGGAAAAGATACTGGTTCGGGATTTACGGTGTAGAAAATAAGCATGATTAAAGCCCCTTCACTGGCTTAGTTAAGGGGCTTTACAAGAATTAAGAATATGCGCCCCTGATGGAACGCAATATATAAGGCCGTCTGAAAAATTCATTTCAGACGGCCTTTGGCTATGTATTTTGTTCTGCTTAGAACAACAAATCTACCGGTTCGCTGCTTGCCGGAGCATCTTTCACTGGAGAAGAGGCAGGGGCAGTAGCCGGTTCGGAAGCGGCTTTAGGAGCAGAAGCAGGAGTATCGGCCGGAGTGGTTGCCGGTTTGGCAACAGGTTTTGCCGGTTGCACCGGAGTCGGACGAACGCTTTGTTTCGGTTCGGATGCTGCCTTGTTTGTATCGTCGGTAGCATCGACTTCGATTTCAGTGCCTTGAGGCAATACCATATCTTTAGCAGGAGCCGGTTTCGGCATGACTTTAGGTTTGCTGTAAGCATCCGTGCCGCTGGTCCATGCCAAAGATTTCAAAGGCGATTTGAGTTTCACGCCTTTGGCGCAGGTCAGACAGTTTGCTGCACCGGTGCGTCCTTTCAGGATTGCATCCACACGAGCGGCAGGAATGGTTTTACCGTGCGCTTTTGCCCAGGCGGCAATGCTTTTTTTCAGGGCAGCCGTATCAAGGTTTTTCTTGTCGTATGGGTCACGATAGGCAGCCAGCCACAAGTTTTGGTTGGCATCTTCGTTCAGGCTTGCCATTTGGTAGATAACGGAGGCAGGAGAACCTGTTGCGATGGTTTTGGCGAATTCCAATGCGTCAGGCGATTTCATGCGCACGCAACCATGGCTGCGGACGCCGGGTACGCTGGCAGGGGCATTGGTGCCGTGAATGCCAAGGCTTAATTTAGGGTCGCCAAGACGGACAAATACGGGGCCCAGCGGATTATTTGGGCCGGCAGGTACGCTTTTTACGCCGTCATTGCGTTCTTTTTGGATGGATTTAGGGATATGCCAAACCGGGTTGTAGGCTTTTGCGCCGATTTTATGTTCGCCCAGATTGGTTTGGGTCATGGCTTTGCCGACGGCAACAGGATAAATTTTGCTCAGTTTGCCGTTGTCGTAGAGGAACAAACGCTGTTGCGTAATATTGATAACGACGTGCTGTCCGGAAGAGGCGGGGGAGACGTCTGGAATAAGCGTGTTTGCAGCAGCGGCTGAAGTTAAAAGGGCGGCTGTCAGGCCGAACAGTATTTTTTTCATGTCGTCTTTTTTTGTAGGGTTTGAAATGAAAGTTTTTGGCGCATGATACCTGAAACTCTGTGTTTTTGTGAGAAAATATGCGCTTTCGGTATTGGAAGACAGTCAAACGGTCGGGTAGCGGCTGAGTGACGGAAACGGTATGGGTGTGAAAGAACAGTATCAAGAGACGGAAGTTTTTTCTTTGGATTATGAGGGCAGGGGTGTTGCCAGAGTCGATGGGAAGACTGTATTTATCGGCGGTGCGCTGCCTGGAGAACGTGTAACGTTTGTCATACATAAAGAGAAAAAGCAGTTTGCCGAGGCTCAAGTTGAAAAGGTTTTGAAGGCTTCTTCCGAACGTGTCGAGCCCGCATGTTGCTATTTTGATACATGTGGCGGCTGTTCACTTCAACATGTTTCTTTCGGAGCACAAGTTGCGTTAAAGCAACGGATTTTGGAAGAGCAGTTGGAACGGATAGGTAAGGTCAAGCCGGGAATAATTTTATCCCCTTTATATGGTTACTCCTGGTATTATCGCGATAGAGCACGTTTGAGTGTTTCGGTGGATAAGCAAGGCCGTCTGAAACTCGGTTTTCAGGCCAAAAAAAGCCATGATGTCGTCAATATCCGCCATTGCCAGATTTTGCCTAAACATGTGTCCGATAGATTGCCTGATGTCCGTAATTTGCTGCAAAAGCTGCATGATGACGGTGTAAAAGTGAAATTTGTTGAGTTTTATTGCGGAAAAAATGTGACGGTGCTCAACATTCGTTTCGTAAATCAACCGTTTGGACAAATATTAAGCGAATTGCGTAATTGGTTTGATAAGATATTGTCGGGTGCTGAAAAGGCATGGCAAATATGGCTGCAAGATCATGCCGAGTCCTTGCCGTTTTATCCTGAGAACGCGCCTGCCCTGAACTATACTTTTGCTCAATTTGATGTGGAAATGCCTTACAAACCCGGTGACTTTACGCAGATTAATGCGCAGCTGAACGAAGTGATGGTGGCAAGGGCTGTTAGGCTTTTAAATCCTCAAAAAGGGGAACGGATTGCCGATCTGTTTTGCGGTTTGGGTAATTTCAGTTTGCCGCTGGCAAAAAGTGGCGCATCGGTTGTCGGTATTGAAGGCGCCGATTATTTGGTCGATAGGGCAAGGGAAAATGCACGCCTGAATCGTTGTGCTGAGAATATAACGTTTTCTGTCGCAGACTTATTCGATACCGATGAAAAGATTGTTGAGTCGTGGGGGCAATTTGACAAGATGTTGCTGGATCCGCCGAGAAACGGGGCTTATGCTGTTGTCAAATCGCTACACAAACCGTTTTTGCCTCAGAAGATAGTGTATGTTTCGTGTAATCCATCAACATTTGCACGAGATGCCGGTGTCTTGGTTGATAAGGGCTATAAGTTTAAGGCGGCAGGAATCATGAATATGTTTGCGCAAACCTCACATGTTGAATCTATCGGTGTGTTTGAGTTGTAAGAACCTGTATTCACAAAAATGATAAAATATCTTTATGACTAGGAAATCCTACCCAACAGACTTAACAGATGCCCAATGGCAAGCGATTGAGCCACATTTTAACCGGCTACGCCACTACAAATGGGATAAACGCAAATTAGTGAATGCCGTTTTGTACATTACCAAAACAGGTTGCCAATGGCGTATGCTGCCCAATGATTTTCCACCTTATCCGACCGTATGGAGTTTCTATCGCAGAGCCAACCAATCAGGCTTATGGGATAGGATTCTTTTGGCATTGGTTCAAAAAAACGTTTAATCCATCAAAAACAAGCGATGCCGACTTATGCCATTATTGATTCGCAAAGTGTCAAAACAGCTTCCGGCGCACATGATAAAGGTTTTGACGGAGGTAAAAAAATCAAAGGCCGTAAGCGACATATAGCTGTTGATACGTTGGGTAACCTATTGTCTGTTGTGGTTCATGCAGCCAATATTCATGACACAAAAGCAGGTATTTTTGTAGCAAAAAAAGCGTTTGAGACCTATCCGGGTTTAAAAGGTTTCTGTGCAGACGCAGGTTATCGGAATACATTTGAGCGCGAAGTATCGGAGCAATTGGGTTTAACTGTTGAGATTTCAAAGAAAATTCAAGATATTTCTTGGCATATTCTGCCCAAACGTTGGATTGTAGAACGAACGTTTGCATGGTTGGGTTGGTCTCGACGTTTGGCAAAAGATTTTGAGCAGACGAATTTATCTGCTGAAAATTTTGTCAAACTAGGGTATATTTCACAAATATTAAAATTTATCAAATAGTTGTTTGTGAATACAGGTTCTAAATTGGTATCAAGTCCTTTATGTGAGTAGGGTTTTTAATGTAAAAATGAGTGCATTCATGTTATCATCATTCGTTTGGGGAATTAATAACGTTGAAGTTGCGTGTAAGGCAACAGATGTTAATAAATGCAGTTTGCAGCACAAGACCGGGAGGTGTTCTTGAACTATCAACTTTTAATTATTTTTTTGCTGGTGCTTTTTTTACTGGTGTTGTTTTTTGTTCGTCGTAAACAAAGTAACAATTCAGACAAACAAAGCGCACATGCATCAAAAAGCGGCCGTACATCTGCTACTCATACAGCCTCCTCTGAGGATGGAAACGACTGGATTGAGAAAGTCAACCAGACAGTTTCCAATGCGGATAATCAAGACTGGGAATGGGGTGGAAGCGGCTCAAATGATGCAACAGCTTCTGTTTCCGCACAAGAAGTCGATCCGTTGACCGAATATCAGGTTTATAAACAGTTTGGCTATGAGAGCAAAGCAGCGGAGTCTTTGTCCGGTTATCTCAATACTTTGGAAGACGGCGCTCCGGAAAAACTGGTTCATGAATTAATCGGTTTGAATCTGCGTGTCGGCAATATCGATATGCTGGCGGATACGCTTGAGCGTCATAGTGCTTCCCTTTCTGAAGACAGCGTAGCCGAATACCTGAAAGCCGGTCTGGCTTTGGATTCTACTAACCTGCGCCTGCGTGTTTTTGCCGAGCATCATCTTGGTTGGAATATGCAGGAAGTGGACCGTCAAATTGGCGAACAAAGCGGTTTGGAAGTTGCTTCCGACGAGCATATTGCCTTTGAGAACGACTCGGTTGAGCGCATTGTCGTTCCAGGCATGGGCAAACGTGCGCCTATCGTATTAGGCAAGAAAGATTTTGGCGAAATCAGCCCTGAAGAGATGGGTGCGGTTATTGGTTTTGCCAAACCGGAGCGTAGTGCAAAAATCCTGAAAGACAAGATCAGCTACGAGACTGCTTTGCATCAATACAACAAAGCAATCCAAACTTCTGCGAAGCCTGCTGGTCTCATTATCGATGCCTTGCGTCTGGATTATCAGAATGAAGAAGTAGGGCAGTTTGCCAAGCATCTGTGGAAGCTTTACCACTCTTTGGGTCAATATGGTCGTCAAGTAAAAGAACGTATGCTTGGTTGGGGTTATAGCCTTGGTTATCACGAAGTTTTTGATGATTTGGAAAAAGGGCCGTCTGAACAGCAAATTAAAGAGATTGGCTTAAAGCGCGGTTATATTCAGCCCAGTTCTTTGCAGATGAAAGCCAAATATCGTGAGTTGGTTCAAAAAGACTCTTCGGTTATCAGCGCCAGCTCTTCGCCTGCTGATGAAGCTTTGAAAGAAGTGGAATCTTTGTTGGCCTACGGTCAGTTGGATTTGGCCATCGGTACTTTGGAGCAGGCTGTTTTGCAGTATCCTCAAGAATCGCAGTTGTACATTATCTTGTTTGATTTGTACGAACGCGTTGAAGATTGGGGACGTTTGGAACAATTTCTGCGCTTGTTGCGTGAACGTGTTGTCAGCCTGCCTGAAGAGGTTGTCTTGGCAATGAGCCGTCTCTTGCAACGAATGAACCAATATTCAAAAAAATAAGATAATCGTAGAAAGTACGAGTGATGAATAATCATTTACCAAAAATTAAAACCATACGGGTTATGTTACAGGAGATGGGTGAGCAACAGCAGGCGGTATTCCGTATGGCATTTAAAATGCACAATACGACGAATTACGTCATCGTTTCTCCTGGTTCTGATGAAAAACCGGATTTGGTATTGGTTGATACCGATACTCCGGCAGGTGTAGAAGCTTGGAAAGAGTCGAAGAAAACTTATCCGGAAGTACCTGTGGCTATGTTTTCTTCCGAGTTGCCGACAGTAACGACTCCTTATTTGGCTAAGCCGGTCAAATTCGATACCTTGTTTCCTGTTTTGCGCAGCCTGGCTCAAGGCGGCAATGTTTTTGAGCCGTCTGAACAACAAGCGGCTGAAGAGAATAAAAGACAATCAAATTCAGATGGCACAAGAAAAGCAACCATTCGCCGATTTAATCCAAATAAAGGCTTATTGGGCGCACTGAAATTTGCCAGTCAAGGACACCAAGATATTGCTGTCTTGCATGAAGGCAAGCCGATATTAATCGTGTTTCCTAGTATCCAGCGAGTACTGTTGACAGTCAGTGCCAATGAGTTGGAGAAATTGTGTAAGAACGATAACTTGGCTGTCGTGTGTAAGGCTGTCCCTGATAATCCTCAATGGAAAGAAAAAGCCAAAGTCACCATTATGTCATGCTTGTGGCAAATGGCTATTTGGACTGCATCAGGCCGTCTGATTTATCCGATGACGCCACAAACTGTCTTTACACTCAAGCGTTGGCCAAACTTAACCCGTTTGGCACATGTTCCGGAATCTATGCGTTTGTCGGCATTTCTGACGAAAACATCTGTTAATCTGAACATCCTCTATAAAGTCATGCCTTTAGAAATGCCTGATATTTTGAACTATTTATCGGCAACATATATGACAGGCTTTTTGGCGACAGATACAGAGTTTGCAACTGATGCGAACAATACGCCTTCGTTGAACGAACAGATTGATGTGAATAGCAAAGACGTACCTGAAACAGCAATGAGCAAAGAGGCTCAAAAAATTGCCGGTCCGTCGAAAGAACAACCTCGCGGCCTGTTGCAACGCTTGATGCGTAAGTTGCTGGGAAAATCGTAAAGGACACGTCATGAAAGAAAATAAAATTATCTTTACCGGTCCTGTTGGCGTAGGTAAAACCACTGCAATTTCAGCTTTATCTGATGAACTACCGGTTCAAACCGATGCATCCGCATCCGATATGACACTTGTCCGCAAGGGGTACACGACTGTGGCGATGGACTACGGTGTCATTCATTTGGATGAGGAAACCAAGGTTCACCTTTATGGTACGCCTGGTCAGGAGCGTTTTAATTTCATGTGGGAAATTCTGAGCCAAGGCAGTATGGGCTTGGTGCTTCTTTTGGATAATACAAGAAGCAATCCATTGAAAGACTTGCAATTCTTCTTGGATGCATTCCGGGAGTTGCTGAAAAAAGCACCTCTGGTTGTAGGGGTAACGAAGATGGATATCCGATCCTTACCAAGCGTGGATGTTTATCAAAAATATTTAGCACAGAATAATTTTAATGTACCGGTTTTTGAGATTGATGCGCGTCGAGAAGACGATGTGAAACAATTGGTTACTGCCATGTTGTTCTCAATTGACCCCGGATTAGAGGTATAAGATGGAAGCGACACTCTCTTTACAAGCAAATTTATATCCTAAGATTACACCGGCGGGTGCGTATTATGCTGTTTCAAGTGATACGCCCAGTGCCAGCAGAACTTTATTGTATGGTCTGTTGCGTGCAGAGCCGTCTGAAACCATCAGCAGCGAAAAAATCTTGGCATGGGCGGATACCAGCGACATCAATACCGCTTTGAACCTGCTGTACCGCCTCCAACGCTTGGAATTTTTGTATGGTGATGAAGAAATCAGCACAGACGATATCCATTTGACTGACGAGCAATTGCCTACATTGTTGGAACAGTTGTCCAATTCTGGCAAAGCTTTATTGGCTGATGAAAACGGTTTGTATTTCGCCAATGCCAATTTCCATCACGAGGCTGCGGAAGAGTTGGGCCTTTTGGCGAGCGAAGTGGCCAAAATGGAAGACAATCACCGTCTTTTGATTCGCAATAACCTGCATATCAATAATAGCGCATGGGGTATTTGTGATCCTTCAGGCCAAAGTGAATTGACCTTTTTCCCTCTGTATATTGGCATGACCAAGCTGATTTTGGTAATTGGCGGGATGCCTGACTTAAATAAAGAGGCTTTTGTTACTTTGGTTAAAGTGCTGTACCACCGATACGGCAGCCGTTGATTCTTGCCTGACCGATATTTATTTTAGAATGGAGCGACTATGCAACAACTATTAATCTCTGTATTAAGCGATTTGAACAATACCTCTGCTGATATCACTGCTTCTGCAGTTATTTCTACAGACGGCCTGCCGATCGCAACCATGTTGCCTTCCCACCTGAATGCAGACCGTGTAGGTGCGATGTCGGCAACGCTTTTGGCATTGGGCAATCGTTCCGTACATGAGTTGGCTTGCGGTGAGTTGGATCAGGTAATGGTTAAAGGTAAAAATGGCTATATTCTGTTGAGTCAAGCAGGTGAAAATGCAGTGTTGGCATTGATGGCAAAAGAAAGCGGTAAATTGGGCTTGATTTTGTTGGATGCGAAACGTGCGGCCAAACAAATTGCTGAAATCTTATAAAAGTTTTATAAATTAAAAAGATATAAAAATATTTTTGTTTTTATATAGATTGTTGCTTGACAGGCTTCTGATATTTTCTATATAATTTCATCTTTAATTCCCCGATAGCTCAGTCGGTAGAGCGACGGACTGTTAATCCGCAGGTCCCTGGTTCGAGCCCAGGTCGGGGAGCCAAATTTTAAAACCGCCATGTTACATGGTGGTTTTTATTTTATCTATTTATTGAGTATTTTTAACATATTGACAATGCGTGGCGAGATGGTTGTACTGAATGCTTCAATTTTCAGACGGCCTACCAGCATATTTAAATATCACATTTATTTTTTAAGCTATACATAATATTTATAGAAAAATAATATCTTATTGTTATCTATGGAAAATTCACATACATTACATTCTTCATCACGCTTTCGGTTCGCATTAAAAAATGCGGCATGGCATTTGTTGATTAGTCTGATTTTGGCAGGATTGGCCGCTTTGTTGGTATTTGGAGTTTGGTATCCTTATCCGTATGCCGAGCTGACAGGCGGATTGGCTTTATATAAACTGGTCATTTCAGTAGATATTGTTTGCGGCCCGTTGCTGACTTTGATTCTTGCCAGTCCGAGCAAGAAACTTAAAGAAAGGATTGTTGATTTTTCCTTAATCGGCATGATTCAGCTGGCTGCTTTAATTTATGGTTTGTACAGCGTATCTTTGGCGCGTCCAGTGGTTGTCGCATTCGAAACCGATAGGATGAATGTGGTAACTGCTGCAGAAATTGATGTAAATGATTTGAGCTATGCCCCGAAGGATTTGCAGGATTTATCTTTGTTTGGCGTGCGTCGTGTTGGATTACGTGAAGCAACAAGTCCGGATGAGGCTAACCAAAGTCTTGATTTATCTTTGAAAGGTATTGAACCGAGTATGAGGCCTTCTTGGTGGTTGCCGGATTCACAGCAGGAACGTGAGAAAATTCGTAAGGCAATGAAACCGTTGTCTGTCTTGGCAAAAGCCCATAGCATGAGTGAGGAGTCAATTTTTAAACAGGCTTCGCTGGAAAACGATGGGAAAGAATTGTATTTCTTGCCATTTACCAGTGCGCGAAGTAAAGAATGGGTTGTGATATTGAATGAGCAGGCAGATTTTTTGGGTTATGCGCCGATTGATGGTTTTATCAAGTAGAAAAGGCCGTCTGAAAGCTGGCAAGTGATGGTATAGGCTGTTTTTAAAAGAAAATATGCTGTCAGACTTTGCCTTTCTTTCGTCAAGCTGATAAACTGTTTGCCATTATTTTTGACTGAGGCATAAATTTTTCATGAAAGACGCAGAGCAGAGTAGTTGTTTTACCGCTTCTTTCCCTTTATTTATGTCCGAACTTTGGCAGTCTGTCCGTTTTAAGCGGAACGGCTGCTTTTTTGTATTTTAAAGGAACACAATCATTATGGATTTCAGTTGGTTGGCAGAGCCGCATACTTGGATAGGCTTTGCCACGCTTCTGGTTTTGGAAGTTGTTTTAGGTATTGATAACCTTGTTTTCGTAGCGATTTTGGCAAACAAGGTTAAGCCGTCGCAACGTGATAAGGCGCGGATAACGGGCTTGGGTTTGGCCGTAGTTATTCGGATTTTCATGCTGGGCTTTATGGCGCACATCATGACGCTGACGCGTCCTTTGTTTGAGTTGGGCGGTCTGGAGATTTCCGGTAAAGACATGATTATGTTTGCCGGCGGTATTTTCCTGCTTTATAAAGCGACTACCGAGCTGCATGAACGCCTTGAAGGCCACAATCAATTTACTGTTGCTGAAGGGCAGAAGAAGCATTCTGCTTTTTGGGGCGTTGTGGCGCAAATCTTGATTTTGGATGCTGTTTTCTCTATCGATTCTGTCATTACGGCAGTGGCGATGGTGGATCATATTGTGGTGGCAATGGGTGCGGTTGTTGTGGCGATGACGGTGATGATTTCTGCCAGCAAACCGTTGACTGCCTTTGTGGATAAGCATCCGACCGTTGTGATGTTGTGTTTGGGTTTCTTGTTGATGATTGGTTTCAGCCTGATTGCGGAAGCCTTCCATTTCCATATTCCGAAAGGCTATTTGTATGCGGCGATCGGCTTCTCGATTTTGATCGAACTGTTTAATCAGGTTTCGCAAAAGAATGCCCGCAAAAATGACTACATCAGCACTTCTTGGCGTAAGCGTACCGCTGAAAATGTGTTGGGTATGATGGGTATTCGTGAAAGCATTTTGGCAAAAGCAGGCGATAATGGCGGCGATGACGAGCATTTTGAAGAAAACGAAAAATCCATGATTCGCAGCGTGCTGACTTTGGCGGAGCGTCCGATTATGGGCGTGATGATTCCGCGTCGGGAAATCGAGAAATTGGATATTTCCCAAAGTCGGGAAGAGCAAAATGCGCAGCTGAAAAATACGCCGTATAGCCGTTTGTTGGTTGTCGGTAAGGCAGGTGTAGATGAGCCTTTGGGATATATCAGTAAAAAAGATTTGCTGAACCAGCTGCTTGAATCGGGAGAAATCAATATTCAGACGGCCTTGCGCCAACCGTTGATTTTACCGGATAGTACGACGGCGTTGAATGCGATTGAATTGTTCCGTCAAAGCAGCGCGGATTATGCGTTGGTGGTGGATGAATTTGGTGCGGTGTTGGGTATGGTGACCATGAAAGATTTGTTGGAAACCATTGCCGGTGAGTTCCCTGAGGAATTCGAGCGTGAGGAAGAAGAAGCTGCTCCGGCCAGTCAGGATGAAACGCTGTCTGTGGATGGTGCATTGGAGTATGTGGAATTGGCTTCTCAGCTAAATCTGCCTGCTCAAGAAGAAGACGCAGACTTCCATACCGTTGCCGGCTTGATTATGGAAGAATTGCAAAGTATTCCTGATGTGGGCGACTTCATCGATTACCATGGTTGGCGTTTTGAAGTGGTTGAGAAGGACGGACAACGGATTGCCCGTGTAAAAATCAACCGTTTGCCGGAAGAAGAATAAGTAAAGGCTAATATTAGTAAAGGCCGTCTGAAAATGTTCAGACGGCCTTATATATTGCGTTCCATCAGGGGCGCATATTCTTAATTCTTGTAAAGCCCCTTAACTAAGCCAGTGAAGGGGCTTTAATCATGCTTATTTTCTATACCGTAAATCCCGAACCAGTATCTTTTCCAAAGGCATATATCCTCAAAGTTTTCAAGGATATAAATGATGAATCCCAATGCATCAAAACAGTTTGTTTTCCTATCCGCAATCCGACTTTGAAACAAAAAACCGAAAACGAAGCGTATGAATGCGGCAGATTGTTTGTAAAAGAACTGATGGATAAGGAATGCAACCATGAAAGCCTTGGCAGATAAAGCCGTGGCGGTAGGCGCAGATATGGCGGCCGCTTTAGCGGACGGCAATCCTGCGCCAACCGCCGAAGGCTGCCCCCCTAGGCTAATAGGGGGGGAGCAAAATAAAACCCCTAATCCGAAGGGTGCTGAAAAATCGGAGAACCAAGACTTCGAATTCGAATATTTCAGCCATTTCGTATCGGATGGAAAAGGCAAATTCATCGAAATACCGTTAAGAAGAGGAAGGGATGACGGCGCATTTATTGACCAAATCACTTTCACGATTCACGAAGACAGTTTACCGAAAGTAACAGGTAAAGGATTGGTATCAGATACAGAATTTGTTGTGAAGTATAGCGAGCTGTTAGAAGAAATTTTAGGTTTTGGCATTACCCAAAAACTACCGTTCAAAGGAAAGTTTTTCTACAAAAGCTGTTACCAACTAGGACCCGATAACGTCGAATACGGAAAGGTTCATTATGGCGGTCAGCGAGAAACAATGCTGGTTGAATTGAATGGTACAGGTTGTCAGGCTGCCATACCCGGTTGGGAAAACAGACTGTATGAGTTTTTAAGTAAGTGTATACGTCCAAAAATTACCCGTGTTGATGTCGCCCATGATTTTTTCAAAGGCGAATACACACCCGATCAGGCATTACTTGATCATGATAACGGTCATTTTGACGTTCACAATATGAGGCCAAAAAGCGAATGTCGCGGTACTGCATGGCGCAATGATGATGGTAGCGGCAAAACCTTTTATGTAGGTAAACGCGGAAATTCTAAATTTACCCGCGTTTATGAGAAAGGAAAACAATTTGGCGATGTCAATAGTCCTTGGGTCAGGTTTGAAACTGAATTTAGGGCAGGCGATATAGAAATCCCCTTAGATGTTTTGCTTTATCCCGGTTCGTATCTTGGCGGTGCTTATCCGATATGTACAGGGATATTCAAAACAGAAGCCAAGCGGATGGATGCCAAGACAGAAACAGTGAATCTATCTTTCGATCACAAACTGTTCCATGCGCGTAATCAGGTTGGAAAGATGGTTAATTTCCTTCGTGATATAGGTTGGGATGATACAAAAATTGTCGATGAACTTGTAAAAGGCATTGAAGGTTATCCCAAAGGTTTACAACCTGAACAATACGACTGTAGAGATCAGACACAAAAGATCCAGTATATACACGAAGAGCAAAAAGCAATTGATGATTTGAACATGCAAACATTACTTGATGATTTGCTTGATGAGAAAGAAACCGCATTCCCACAAGACAGGGAAAAACAGCACATTAAAGACATCGAACTCGAAGAAAAAATTATTTCAAATTTTTTAAACAGTAAAGGAAATTCAAATGTTTGAGCAAAGCCAAGTAACCACATATTCAGCAACCTTTTTGGGCGCAAAACAATTTAAAGGCGAAATCGACGGTAACAAAATCGATTCATGCACCGTTTTAGTAGCCAGCCCCATGCCTTCAAACGGCAATGCCGTGGGCTTTACCGCTGCAAGCATGAAATTTGGCGATAGCCATAATTTTGAAAAGCTGAAAAATCTTAAATTCCCTTGTGCGGTTGAAGTAACCGTCTCCATGGAATCAACAGGTAAAGGTCTTATTCCAAGATTGCTTGATTTCAAAGTTAAAGGCGCAACGCCCAAAGCCTAAGAAAGTCTGAATCATGAGTAAGTATCAGCAAAAATTTATTGTTCAAGAACTCGAAAATCATGAATTCATCTATCCTGATCCATTCGGCGATATTGGCTTTACGCCCAACATTAAATCTGCCGGCCAATATGAAAGTTATGAAGATGCTTTCAGTTCGGCGATTGAAGAAATCGGCGGAGAATTTTTAATTTTCAGTTTTTATACAAAAGAAGATTAATTTTAAGAGGCTCTCGGCGGGCGGTCTCTAAAACCTTCACATAGCCCGCAAACACATTTTTTTAAACATTTTTTAAAGGAAAACTCATGAATATCATGGCTCTTAAAAACAAAGCTAAATACGCTTTAGCAACCGTTGCAGTTGGCGCAATGTCCGCCCCTGCTTTGGCAGAAGATAATGGCCTCGTAAATGCTGCCAAAACTGAGCTGGCAAGCGCAAAAGATGGTGTAACCGCTATTGGTGCGGTTGTAATCGGTGTTGCTGCTGCAATGGTAGTTGTAGGCCTGATTATTAAAGCGGTACGCAAAGGCGGTTAATAGCAATGGGTTATCAAGTCGGTCGTGTTTGCCATTTCACACATGAAGCGGCGACAAACGACGTGATGACCCGTGTAGTGCCGACAATAGACAAAGACGGGGTGCTACATCACCCCGTTTTTAATGGCTCTACATGGCAGTATAACGAACAGCAAGTCAAACTGACCTTTCCCGATTGCGACCCGATGGAATATCAGAAGTTGGGTAAAGAGATAGGTCTGATGTGCGTTTCAATCGTCGCCACGGTATTTGTCGTCAACCTAATCTACAAATTTATATTATCCACGAGAGAAAAGAGTAATGAAGAATGATCCCCGAAGCAATGTTTATCATTGGCCTATTGCCTTATGCCTTGCTCTGTCTGCTGCTGTATTCGCTGCTCCAGTAATGGCAGATGTCGCCCTACCGCCTCCGGCACAACATCAAAACGCAGGCTTCCCAAGTGACCAAGCTTTGCAACGGCGCGGATACGACCCTAAAACAGGCATTTGGAAAGTTGATGTACAAAACAACGGCAAACCGACCGTAAACAAAGACGGTGGAACATACAACGGCAGTCAAAACAAGACTGTAACCGTTACGGGAAAGTACGGCGAAACTGGCACGATGAATACAACTGTGAATCAGAAAGTTGAGTTTGGTAAGCTCCAAAAGGCAGCTAATATAATTATGATAGGTAATGGCATTGCAAATGGATCTAATGCCGCCTCCAGTTATGCCGCTGAAGTCGGTCGAAATATCGCGCAAGGCAATTACGGAGCTGCTGCCAGTAATGCTTTACAGTCCGTAGCTCGATTTATTGATGGTTTATTTGGTGGCCCTATAAGTGGTATTGTAGATTTAGGTAGTAGTTTTGGTGACGGTTATCTAGAGGGTAAATATCAAAATATTTATAAACAAGCAGAACAAGCTCAACGTCAAGCAGAAGCCGAAGGCAACTATCAAAAAGCAGTAGCAAATGCAGCAGCAAGAAAAGCAGCAGAAGCAGCACAAAAAGCGCAACAACAAGACCAACAGAAGAAAGAAGAAAAGAAAAGAGATGAAGAAGCTAAAGAAAAAGGTCTTTATGCTTATGATTTAATTGTTAAGAAGATTTTTCAACCAAATATTTACAAATCTGAAAGTTCAATTACATATAAAAGTTACAAGGTTTATTCAAATAGTCCTAATTATAATGTATTTTCAAAAGCTTTTATAACGAATGGTGGTTTTTACCATAACTATAATCCTAGTAAAGATTATTCGTTTTTTACTGGTTTAAAAAATCCGTCTAAAATTAGTTTAGAAATTAATAATCTTCCTAAAGAAAGTTCAATCTATTTCGAGATTAGATCATACCCAGCAGGCAGTCCCGATATTCCTAATGCAGCTAAGAATACTGGTCAAGTGAATCCATCAGATTTTATGCTGACACAAAAAGAAATTTTAGACATTCTCAAGCGCATGCTTGAGAACCAACAAACCAACCATAACGAACTGATGAACCAACTGGCAAAAATTGGCGTCGTGAATCAATCTGCCGAGCAAAGTACATTCAGCCCTGATACCGCACTTAGTGCGCCTTATACCCCTGAAGGCAGTAGCACCCCTCAACAAACAAGATTCAAAATGAATCAAAACGGCACTGTTGGCGTTGATTATGTGCCACGTCCTGATTTAAAGCCAAACAGTCCAGAAGCACCGAATAAGCACGAAAAGACAACACCGAGCAGACAGGAGAGTCCGGACACGCCAAATAGTCCGAATACACCGAATCAGCCGAACAATCCGACAGGGCAGCAAAATCAAAACCAAGAGAATAAGCAGCAGAATTTTTGTCAGCAAAACCCAAATGCTGCGCAATGTATGCCAAGTGGCGAATCGAGCTACGAAGACATAAAACTACCTGAACAGACAATAGACCTAAATTTTAGGCCTGAAAATATATTTCAGACTGATGGTGTTTGTCCGCAGCCCCAAAGCGTCGATTTAGGTGCATTTGGCCGCGTTGAATTTAGTTATCAGCCTCTTTGTGATTTTGCTGCCAAACTTCGGCCGGTGCTGATTATGATGACCATCCTTACTTGTGCATGGTTTGTTTATGGAGCGTTGGAAGATTTATGAATTGGGCAAATTTAATAACAGCCGCTTTAATGTCTGTTGCAGGCCGTATCCTTAGCGCAATTGGTCTAGCTTTTGTCACTGTAACAGGCTTTCAAAGCCTGCAATCCTATTTTGTACAGCAGGTTCAAAATCACATAGGTGGATTTCCGCAAGACGCATTACAGATAATTTATATCCTTGGATTCGGCGTTATGCTTAACTGGATATTCGGCGCATTTACATTCATAGCAACGATAAAGGGCTTTAAAAAACTTTCTACCATCATTCAGTCGAAATAGGAAGAAAACATGTTATATCTGTTAACAGGTGTGCCGGGTTCGGGCAAAACCCTGAAAGTCGTATCTATGCTTGCTAAGCAAAAAGACTTTATGAATCGTCCGCTTTATGTAGACGGTATTCCTGACCTGAAAATACCACATGAAGAAATACCAGAAGGCGAAAGTATTCAGACGTGGCCGAAGTGGGCGCCTCCGGGCGCGATTATTGTAGTTGATGAATGTCAACGCATATTTCGTCCGCGCCCAAGTGGCTCGAAAGTGCCAGACTACGTCGCAGAACTCGAAACACACCGGCACCGTGGTCTTGATTTTTTGCTTATTACACAGCATCCTCGCCTGATAGACGTACACCTCCGCTCCCTGATTGAACATCACACACATTTCAGTAAGACTAATCTAGGACTGCGCCGTAAGCTCGAATGGACAACAGGCGGCGCAAAAGACCCTGAAAGCAGGGCAAACATAAGGGAAGCATTAATCAGCGTGTACAGGCTTGATAAAAGCGTGTATGGGCTATACAAGTCCGCCGAAGAGCACACCAAAATCAGGACGAAAAAAAGCAAACTTTTAATCATGTTCCCTCTTGTGCTTTGTCTTATTGGTTATGGAATTTGGTCATTTAGCGGATTTTGGAGCAGATTCGAAGGCGAAGCACCAAGCGCCGACAAAACAACCGAAGCAGTCACAACGGCAGAAAACGCGCCGACAACGACGCAGACACCGCAAGAAACAGCAACGGGGCGTTACGAAACACAAACAATTCAAGCCGAACAGCCGAAACCATACATAAGCGAAGACGATTACAAACCAAGAATAGATAACCGACCCGAAACAGCCCCAATCTATGACGGCATGAATAAAGCCGTTAAAACCATGCCTTGGCCGTCCGCGTGCGTTAAAAGTGATAATGGCTGTAATTGCTATACAGACCAAGGCACAAAAATAAAAGAAATAGACAAAAAAACCTGTATCAGCTACATAAAAGACGGCTTGCCCTTTAATCCCTACAAGGCAAAACAGCTCGAAACGGCGGCAACGGCAGCACCAGCGGAACAGCACGAAACTCCGCAAGTCTTGACAATGGGGGGCAAGAGTCAGCAGAATCTGATGTATGACGGTTACAATGATAATGCCATGTCAAATCAAGGCGGAAAGGTCAATTGATGAATTACGCATACATTCCAATTTTTTGGGTAATAACAGCTTTTTTTGTTGGCCGTTCTTACGAAGTGGGCGGCATGAAAAAAGCATTTAGTACCTTTTTAAAATCGGTGGGTATTGTTATCTTAGCATCTATAATATATGTAATAATCTTTGCTGGTATGGGTTATTTAAATAATATTTAGTTAAATTTAAGTAATTTAAATACAAGTCAAGGGGAGGAAGTCCGAAAAGATTTGTAAAGACGGCTTTATCGTCTTTATAAATCTTTTTGGATACCCCTTTACGCTAGCAAAACCAAAAACGCTATTAGCAAGGGTTGGGGCGGTTTTTTGCGCCAACCCCTGCCACGTGGCGAACGTCCCCGAAGGGTCGCCGAAGGTAAACTTAAAATCAAAGTCAACTTTAAAATAAAAACCCGCAAACTGTTTTAAGTAAGGCAGTTTACGGGTTTTTGTTTAAGCGCAAAACAAAAGCCTGGGCGGTTTAGACAGTATAACGGCCAAAGTTAAAAACTGACGAAAAGAAATGTCGAACCGTCCAATTACCTTAAAGATTGAATATCATCATAGCCATTTTAGGCTGAATAGATAAGGAAAATGAAAAATGAATGTAATAGGGTTGGACGTGTCGAAAGACACGATAGATGCAACGTTGATTACAACTAAAGGAAGCAAAGACTATATAAAAATATCCAATAATATACAAGGATTTGAGAATCTGATTAATTGGATAAAAACAAAACGAATTAGAAAAATTGCCATAAGCATGGAAGCAACAGGCATTTACTACGAACAGGTGGCAGAATATTTGAGCGCACTATATACCGTTTATGTTATTAATCCCTTAAAAATCAAAGAATACGCAAAAAGTCAGTTCAGCAATACCAAAACAGACAAAGCAGATTCAAAACTTATTGCCGAATTTGCAAACCGACACTTAGACAAACTGACACCGTTTAGGCCGTCTGAAAATCCCATACTCTATAAGCTGGTTAATCTGCTGCAACAACTAAAAGAACAGCAAAAAGAAACACAAAACAGGTTGCATACCGCAAAAGACATATACATAAAATCAACCCATGAAGCAATCATAGAACTGCTTGAAGAAAAAATAGATCAGACATCAAAGCGGATAGAAGGCATGATAAAACAGAAAGAAAGTCTAAATATCGAATATCAAAACCTGCAAACCATACCTGCAATAGGAAAAGAAACCGCAGTGATACTACTAAGACACCTGACAGATAAAAATTTTGAAACAGCGAATAAATTTGTAGCCTTTGCCGGTTTAAGTCCAAAAATTGAACAATCAGGGACAAGTGTCAAAAAAAACGGCCGATTGAGCCAATACGGACACCGGCAATTAAAACGCGCCTTGTTCATGCCTGCCCTTGTTGCCTATCGTATGAATGCATTTCCTCAACTTGTAAGCAATTTGGAAGCGGCAAAAAAGCCTAAGATGATAATCATCGTTGCACTAATGCGGAAATTGGCAAAAATGGCATTCTATATACACAAGACTAAAAAGCCGTTTGATAAAGCGCGACATCAGGCGGTTTAACGAATTTATACAAAATAAAACGGCTGTAAAACAGCCGTTCTTTGTCGTTTCTGTTGAAAATGCAATAACTAAATATCCAGCAAAAACAAAAAGATATGAAATTAACTTATTTTAATAATTGACATGTCAATATATCATCTTTTTATTTATCCAACTTTAGTTGCCATAATGCCCCGAGCCTAAAATTCGGTGTGAGTGTGCGCCGGTTGCATGGTGGGGATTGCTCGGAACTTGATTGCACCAACAGGCTGCAAGCCAGGCAAAAGCGGCGGCTTCGACCCATTGCGGGTCAAGATCGAGCTTGGCTGTGCTGTGTAATTTGGTGTCGGGAGAAAACAGGGTTTTCAAGTCTTGCATCAAAACCGGATTGCGGATGCCGCCGCCGCAGATATAAAGATGATGAATCGCCGGAGCAGCTTGTTTGGTCGCGTCAAAAATGGTTTGTGCGGTATAAAAGACCAATGTGCGTATCACATCTTCCGGCTTTTCATTACCTTTCAGACGGCCTTGAAGCCAGCCTAGGGAAAACAACTCTCGGCCTGTACTTTTCGGGTAAGGGCGGCTGAAGTAAGGATGGTCGAGCAGGGAAGCGAGCAGGTCAGGGAGGATTTTGCCTTGTGCGGCTTTTTCCCCGTTTTTGTCGTAAGGCTGCTGCCAAATATGTTGCATCCATGCATCCATCAGCATATTGCCGGGGCCGGTATCGAAGCCGAAAGAAGGGTTGTCGGGTGGGAGGATGCTGATATTGGAAATGCCGCCAATGTTGAGTACGGCGCGGGTTTCATTCGCATCTTGAAACAGCGCTTCGTGAAAAGCGGGGACGAGGGGCGCACCTTGACCGTTGCAGGCAAGGTCACGGCTGCGGAAGTCGCCGATCGTGAAAATGCCGGTCAGTTCGGCCAATAGGGGGAGGTTGACCAGTTGAATGCTGTAACCGTGTTCAGGCGCATGGCGGATGGTTTGTCCGTGGCAGCCGATCGCGGCAATGTCTTTGGCCGACAGGTTTTGTTCTGCCAATAGTTGTTGGACGGTTTGGGCGTATAGGCGGCTGAGTGTTTGAGCCAGGATATTGCTTCTGTGCAATTCATTTTCGCCTATATTTTGCAGTGCCAACAATTCTTGGCGCAGGCCGTCTGAATAGGGTAGAAAGCTATGTGCAACGGCGCGTTGCCATTGCTTGCCCTGCATTTGAATCAGTACGGCATCGGCACCGTCCATGCTGGTTCCGGACATGATGCCGATATAGTATTGGGGTTGCATTTCGGTTACAGAAAGAGAAGGTAAAACGACATTTTAACGCCTTTTGACGTTTTTACGGGAATTTCGGCATTTAATGTAAATAGTTGGTGCAAGAAAGATTACAAAAAGGTTAAAATAACGTGACTCAACATGTTTTCCAAAAGGAAACTTTCCATGGCTCAAACTCAGTCGAGTGCGAACTTGAAGCTGATTAATACGGTTTTTGCCGCTATGCTTGTGAGCATGGTCGGCTATTTTATTTATTGGGGCTTGGGTTATACCCACTACAACCACTCCGGCCTGTTTATCCTTGCTACCTTTTTCGGCGTCTTCATGGCGTTTAATGTGGGTGGCAACGATATTGCCAACTCTTTCGGTACAAGTGTCGGCTCCGGCACATTGACCATTCCGCAAGCCTTGCTGATTGCGGCAGTATTTGAAGTCAGTGGTGCAGTGATTGCCGGCGGCGAGGTAACAGATACCATCCGTAAGGGTATTGTCGATTTGAATGGCATGCATCTGGATCCGATGCAGTTTGTCTTTATTATGATGTCTGCGCTTTTGGCTGCGGCATTGTGGCTGCTTTTCGCATCGCACAAAGGTCTGCCGGTTTCCACCACACATGCCATTATCGGCGGTATCGTCGGTAGTGCTCTGTGTATGGCGGCATTGAACGGTGTGGATTCTGTTGCGTTGATTCAATGGGACAAGTTGGGCGAAATTGCCTTGTCTTGGATATTGTCTCCGGTTTTGGGCGGCATCGTTTCCTATCTGTTGTTTTCACGAATTAAGAAAAACGTTTTGGACTACCACTCTTGGGCTGATAATACGCTCAAAGGCATCAAGTTGGAGAAGAAAGCCTATAAAGAAGAACACCGCCTGTTTTTTGAAGCCTTGAGTGAATCTGAAAAAGTCGAATACGCCACCAAAATGGCGCACGATGCCCAAATCTATGATGAGCCGGACTTTGATCCTGAAGAATTGCAGTCTGAGTATTATCGCGGTATGCACCGCTTTGACAGCCGTAAGGGTGAAGTAGATTCTTATAAAGCCCTGCATTCCTGGGTGCCGTTTATTGCTTCTGTCGGCGGCATGATGATTGCGGCAATGTTGATTTTCAAAGGTCTGAAAAATCTGCATTTGGGTATGAGCAACGTCAACAGCTTCCTGACCATTTTCATGATTGGCGCGGCTATTTGGATGGGTACGTTTGTATTTGCCAAAAGTTTAAAACGCAAAGATTTGGATAAATCGACTTTCCAAATGTTCTCATGGATGCAGGTATTTACCGCTTGCGGTTTCGCATTCAGTCATGGTGCGAACGATATTGCCAATGCGATTGGTCCGTTTGCCGCGATTATGGATGTGTTGCGTACCAACAGCATTACCGCTCAAAACGCCGTGCCGCCTATTGCCATGTTGACTTTTGGTATCGCATTGATAGTCGGCTTGTGGTTTGTTGGTAAAGAAGTGATTAAAACCGTTGGCACCAGCTTGGCAGAAATGCACCCCGCGTCAGGTTTTTCTGCAGAGCTTTCTGCCGCCGCCGTCGTGATGGCTGCATCATTTATGGGCTTGCCTGTTTCCAGTACCCATATCTTGGTGGGTGCAGTTTTGGGTATCGGCTTGGTTAACCGCAATGCCAACTGGAGATTGATGAAACCGATCGGCCTTGCTTGGGTTATTACCTTGCCTGCTGCTGCTGTTTTGTCTGTTGTCAGCTATTTGGTTTTGCAAGCCGTGTTTTAACTGACTGTTTGATTTAAAAAGGCCGTCTGAAAGATAGATTTCAGACGGCCTTTACTTATGTTCATAAGGGGTAGATTTTAGTTTGTTTGAACGATGCATAAATCATGCTTTTCAATGTTTGAACTGATACAAGAATAATCAAGGTAATAGAGAAATGCCTTATTAGGAATAGCTTAGAAAAATTTTGGTTTCAAAACTTGGCTTGGTGAGTGCAAACAAAGCTATTTTTAATCAGTTTACATAAGATTAAGGCAATAAAAAAGCCCCAATTCATCGACGTTAAAGATGTCGTATTGAATTGGGGCTCTATTTATTTAGTGCAAGCCTTATCAGGCCGTCTGAACATTATTCAGCAGCTTCGTTGGTCTCAGCTTGTGCAGGAGCCGCTTCTGCTTCAGTGGTAGCCTTAGCGGCTTGGCGTTCGGCTTGTGCAGCCAATGCCTGTTGAACGGCTGGGTGTTGTTGGGCGATGGTTTGTTCTTCTGCGCTGACTTCGCCTTTGAAGCGGTTGTTCAAGTCAAAACGTTTGCCGCCGCGAGCCAGGGCTTTCAGATAGCGCGGACGGCGGCAGTGGTTGGCCAGTACGCGTGCTATCAGTGCAGGGTCGTATTGGGGCAGGGCGGCAACCAAGTCTTGGTCGATACCGACGGCCAACGGTTTGAATCGTTTGAATACATCATATTTGCCGTAAATGTGGTCGGCAATCATGTCTGTCTGTTTTTTCTTGCTCATGGTTTGGACGGCAGATTTCAGCGCAGCGCCCAAAGCGGTTTCTTGTGCCATTGCGGTTGTATTCCTCTAATATAAATCCGTATTTTCGTCATACGGCAATAAGGTGCTATTGTAGTATAAAGACTGTGATTTGGCTAAATTTTTCTGAGAATATTCAGAAATAAACGGTTATTTTTCCAATTTGGCAATGTCCGGTGTATTTACCTGAACGTCAGCATTTTGCGCACGATGGCGTAAGGCGTGGTCAATCAATACCAAGGCCAGCATGGCTTCTGCAATCGGAGCGGCGCGTAATCCGACGCAGGGGTCGTGGCGGCCGTGTGTGGCAAGCTCGACAGGATTGCCCTCTGTATCAATACTGCGGCGCGGTGTGGCGATGGAACTGGTAGGCTTGATGGCAATATTCACATGAATGTCTTGTCCGGTGCTGATGCCGCCCAAGATACCGCCTGAGTGGTTGGATAGAAAACCTTGAGGCGTGAGCTCGTCTCCATGCTCGCTGCCGCGTTGCGTTACGCTATTAAAACCTGCACCGATTTCTACGCCTTTGACGGCATTAATGCCCATCATGGCGTAGGCAATTTCTGCATCGAGGCGGTCAAAAACCGGTTCGCCCAAGCCGACAGGGACGTTGGCTGCTTCGATATGAAGTTTTGCGCCGACAGAATCCAATGATTTGCGCACGTTGTCCATATAGTTTTCCAAGTCCTCAATTTGGCTTTGGTTGGCGGCAAAAAAAGGATTTTGTGAAATATATTCGTAGCCTTCAAACTGGATTTCTTTTTCGCCTACTTGGGTAACGTAGGCGGTAATTTCCGTGCCGAATTTTTCTTTCAGCCATTTTTTTGCAACTGCTCCGGCGGCAACGCGGGCAGCGGTTTCGCGGGCGGAACTTCTACCGCCGCCGCGATAGTCGCGTGTACCGTATTTATGCCAGTAGGTGTAATCGGCATGACCGGGGCGGAAACTGGTGGCAATATTGCCATAGTCTTTGCTGCGTTGGTCGGTATTGCGGATCAGGAGGGCGATGGGTGTACCGGTGGTTTTGCCTTCGAATACGCCGGAGAGGATTTCGACTTGGTCGGCTTCGCGGCGTTGGGTAACGTGGCGGCTGGTACCGGGTCTGCGGCGGTCAAGGTCAAATTGGATATCCGCTTCGCTCAATTCTAATCCGGGCGGACAGCCGTCAATGATGCAGCCCAAGCCTGCGCCGTGGCTTTCGCCGAAAGTGGTAACGGTAAAGATTTGTCCGAAGGTATTGCCTGCCATAGGGATACTCTTTTGAAGTTGGGTTTGGAAATTTTTTACTTGTTTGGATAATTCTCAGGCCGTCTGAACAGATGTGAGAACGAAATCAAAGATTCTTGTTTCACCGTTCAGACGGCCTTTTGAGATGACTGCTTAGTTTAATTTACCGTGGCACTGTTTGTATTTCAGACCGCTGCCGCAAGGGCAAGGATCGTTGCGGTGAACAATCAGGCCGTTTTGTGCAAGCGCTTCAGGGCTGAAGTCTGTGCCTTCAGGGTCGAATGCTTCGGTAACCAAATCGGTTTGCGATTGACCGAGCAATTCTTCCATATCAGGCGCATCGGAGTGGACGGTTTGAACATCGCTGACGCTTTGTGCGGCAGTATGGTCGTATTCGCTGTTGCGCTCGATTTGAACGGCAGTCAGCAAAGTGGCAATGTTTTGTTTGATGCCGCGCCACAGGTTTTCAAACATAGCGAAAGCTTCGCGTTTGTATTCCTGTTTCGGATTTTTCTGAGCATAGCTGCGCAGATGGATGCCTTGGCGCAAGTAGTCCATAGCGGCGAGGTGTTCGCGCCATTGGTTGTCGATAACTTGCAGCATAACATTGCGTTCGAAGTCAGACATAGCCTGTTTGCCGACCAATTCGACTTTTTCGGCATACTCGTCTTCGATGCGCTTGATGAGGCGTTCTTTAATATCTTGGTTGTCCAAAGTGCTGTCTTCTTTCAGCCAGCCTTTAATATCGACATGCAGGCGGAAATCGGCGGCAAGTTGGTGTTCCAGTGCCGGAATGTCCCATTGCTCTTCCATGCTGTCAGGCGGGATGTGGTAATCAACCAAGTCGCTGATAACGTCGGCGCGGATTTCGCGGGTTAAATCGCTGACGTCTTTGCTGGTCAGGATTTCGTTGCGTTGATGGTAAATCACTTTACGTTGGTCGTTGGCAACGTCATCATATTCCAAAACTTGTTTACGCATATCGAAGTTGCGGCCTTCGACTTTACGTTGTGCGCCTTCGATTTGACGGGTCAGAAGGCCGTGTTCGATGGCAACGCCGCGCTCAGGTGCCAGACGGTTGAGGATGGCGGCGGCACGGTCGAGCGCAAAGAGGCGCAACAATGGGTCTTCAAACGACAGATAGAAGCGGCTGGAACCGGGGTCGCCCTGACGACCGGCACGACCGCGCAACTGGTTGTCGATACGGCGGCTTTCGTGGCGTTCGGTACCGATGATGTGAAGACCGCCTGCGGCGACCACTTGGTCGTGTTCTGCCTGCCAGCCGTTTTCAAGGGCGGTGATTTGCGCTTGTTTTTGCTGTTCGCTCAAAGTTTCATCGGTACGGATGGCTTCGATTTGATGTTTGAGGTTGCCGCCCAAGACAATATCGGTACCACGGCCTGCCATATTGGTGGCAACGGTAATTGCGCCGACTTTACCGGCTTGGGCCACAATCAATGCCTCGCGCTCGTGTTCTTTGGCGTTCAGAACGTTATGCGGCAGACCTGCTTTGTGTAATAAGTCAGAAACCAGTTCGGAGTTTTCGATGCTGGTTGTACCGACCAAAACCGGTTGGCCGTTTTTGTGGCATTCGGCGATGTCTTTGACGACGGCTTCAAATTTTTCTTCGGCTGAACGGAAGATTTGGTCGTTGAAGTCTTTACGTTGTACAGGACGGTTGGTCGGGATGATGACGGTTTCGAGGTTGTAAATGCTTTGGAACTCGAAGGCTTCGGTGTCGGCCGTACCGGTCATACCGGACAGTTTGCTGTACAGGCGGAAGTAGTTTTGGAAGGTAATGGACGCGAGCGTTTGGTTTTCGCGTTTGATTTCTACGCCTTCTTTGGCTTCAACGGCTTGGTGCAAGCCTTCGGACCAACGGCGGCCGGCCATCAGACGGCCTGTGAATTCGTCCACAATCACGATTTCGCCGTCTTGAATGACGTAGTGTTGGTCTTTGTGGAACAGGGTATGTGCGCGCAATGCAGCCATGAGGTGGTGCATCAGGGAAATATTGGCAGCAGAGTAGAGCGAATCGTTTTCCTGCAATAAGCCCATTTGGGTCAGGATTTGCTCGGCGTGTTCGTGACCGGCTTCGCTCAGGATGACTTGGTGTGCTTTTTCATCTACCCAGTAATCGCCTTTGCCTTCTTCGGTTTCTTGGCGGATAAGGTGGGCAGGAACGGCGTTCATCACACGGTAGAGGTGGATGTTGTCATCCGCCTGGCCGGAAATAATCAGCGGCGTACGCGCTTCGTCAATCAGAATGGAGTCCACTTCGTCGACTACGGCAAAGTTCAATTCGCGCTGAACTTTGTCGTATTGGTCGGTCACCATGTTGTCGCGCAGGTAGTCGAAACCGAACTCGTTGTTTGTACCGTAAGTAATGTCGGCACCATAAGCAGTTTGGCGTTCAAAAGGTTGCAAATCGGCTACGATCACGCCGACGCTCAAGCCTAAGAAGTTGTACAACGGCTCCATAATGCCCGCATCGCGGGAGGCAAGGTAGTCGTTGACGGTAACGACGTGGACGCCTTTTCCTGATAATGCATTCAGGTAAACGGCAAGGGTGGCCACCAGAGTTTTACCTTCACCGGTACGCATTTCGGCAATTTTGCCGTTGTGCAGAACCATACCGCCGATCAGCTGTACATCGAAGTGGCGCATTCCGAGTACGCGGCGGGACGCTTCGCGGCAGACGGCGAAAGCTTCGGGCAAAATGCCGTCCAAAGTCTGGCCGTCGGCGAGGCGTTGTTTGAATTCGGCAGTTTTGGCTTGCAGATCGGCATCGCTTAAGGCTTGCATCTGTTTTTCGAGCGCGTTGATTTTGGCAACGGATTTACGATATTGTTTCAGCAGGCGGTCGTTGCGGCTGCCGAAGATTTTCTTAGCAATGTTTGTCAGCATGAATAATTCCTGCGCCTTGATATAATAGTGGGCGAAACTGGGATTTTAACACAAGCGCTTGTATAACGCGGTAATGCTGTTTGAAATAAAGGCGGTTTTGCTGTATTTCAATTGTAATTGTTTGGTTAATTTACTGAGAGGCCGTCTGAAATATATGGATTTAGCACAATTAGGCAAGCGCGATCATTTATTGGCGGGCTTGTTGCAACAATCGCAACAGTGGCGGAAATTGGATGCAAAAATCAAAACGGTTTTGCCGGCCAACCTGCATCCGCATTTTCAGACGGCCTGCGTAGAAGACGGAAGATTGGTCTTGCTCGCCGCCAACAATATGGCTGCTTCGCGTTTGAAAATGATCCTGCCTGCCATGTTGCCCAAGTTGCAAACATTGCATGCAGGCGTCAGGGAAGTGGTGGTCAGGGTAGTTCCCAAGCCTCCGGCTCAGCCGAAAACCAATAGTTTGAGATTGAGCGAGGCAGCTTTAGACAGTTTCGATGAGGCGGCAGCCAAATTGGAAGGCAAACATCCCGAATTGGCGGCGGCATTGGCAGAATTGGTACGCAAGCATAGCTGTTAAAATTATGCCAGATGAGATTACGGTTAATAAATGTTAAAGCTTATATCGTTTGACTGATAGTATCTAATACTAAAGAAATACGACCTGGAAAGTATCTGTTTTCTTTTAGGTAAACTGATGTAAACTTGGCTTGAAACTTTGATTTCGTGTGAAGTTTGTAGCAAAATAACGCCTGAATTTCACATCACGCTATACGGATAAATTTTAGTTTGGCGTTTGCCTTTTATTAATATATTCGTGTGGTGCTATTAATAGAACTTAACAAAGCTCTCATCATTAGGAGATACAACAATGAAAGCTTATCTGGCCCTGATTTCCGCTGCCGTTATCGGCTTGGCTGCATGCTCTCAAGAAGCTGCAAAACCTGCTGAGGCCCCTGCTACTTCTGCCGCTTCCGAAACTGCCCCTGCAGAAACTACTGCACCTGCTGATGCAGCTCCTGCTTCTGAAGCCGCTCCGGCCGATGCTGCCGCTGCGCCTGCGGCCGGCAACTGCGCGACTACCGTTGAAGCCAACGACATGATGCAGTTCAACACAAAAGAAATCCAAGTCAGCAAAGCGTGTAAAGAATTTACCATTACCCTGAAACACACCGGTACCCAACCTAAAGCCAGCATGGGTCACAACATTGTCATCGGTAAAGCCGAAGACATGGACGGTATTTTTAAAGACGGCGTTGGCGCAGCCGACACTGACTACGTTAAACCTGACGATGCACGCGTTGTTGCCCACACCAAACTGATCGGCGGCGGCGAAGAAGCTTCTTTGACTCTGGACCCTGCCAAATTGGCTGACGGCGAATACAAATTCGCCTGCACCTTCCCGGGACACGGTGCTTTGATGAACGGTAAAGTGACTTTGGTCGATTAATCCGTTTAAAGCCCGAAAACAGACAGCCTGCCTTGTGCAGGCTGTTTTGTTATAATTTGGAAACATTAATTTAAGAATAAATCCTAAAAACCATGAATCCGTTTGAAACCCAAAGCGTTACCTTTGCCGAACCGATTGAAATGCTGTATGCCTGCCACGGCAAAGTGCGCCGTTTTTGCGGTCAGGTTGCCATGTTGTCGGACTATATCGCCGAAAACGGCTGCAATCCGATTGTTTTGCAAACCATCCGCCAAATCGCCCGGTATTTCAACGTTGCCGCGCCGCTGCACCATGAAGACGAAGAAGAAAACTTCTTTCCGCTTTTGTTGCAATATGCGCCGCAAGCCCAGGAAAGCGTTGACGATCTGTTGCGCCAACATGTCAGCCTACATAGCAACTGGGACGGCGTAGCGGCTGAATTTGCCAAGCTTGAAGCGGACAACGCCTATATCCCCGATGCCGAAGCATTCAAACGTTTTGTCGCAGGATATGATGTTCATCTGGCGATTGAAGAGCCGTTGTTTGAGATGGGCAAAACCTTTATCCCCCAAGAAAAACTGACCGAAATCGGCGAAATTATGGCCGCACGCCGCCGCAAATAAGGCCGTCTGAAACAATCGTCTCAAGGAATACACTATGCTGACCCCAAAAAGTTGCGATTTGTTCAATATCCCTTTTTTCCAGTTTTCCCAGCTTAAAAAATACCAGCCTGAAAGCATTCCGCAAATCAAGGCAGACTATAAAGAAAACTGGCAGGTATGGCAGCAGCTGATCCGGCAGGTTGCCGCCGAATTGGGTGCGCCGTTTGCGCCGCCGCATATCGAACGCTGGTGTAATGGCTGGCAGGTGCGCGCTCATTTCTTTGCGTATTTCAAATACGAACAATATAAAAATTCCGCCGCGATTTTGTCGATTTTATTGAACCGCCGCCGCCTGAGCGTCAGCTTGGACTGGCATTGCTATAAAGCCGATGTTTCCCCCATTGCGCTGCCCGATTACAACCGCTGGCTGGATAATTTTGATACTGAAAAATACGTTTCCTTCGATATGTGGCACGGTGCAGAAAGCGAATATGACGATTATCGTACCATCGCCCAACAAAGCGAATCCGACCGAAAATTGCAAAACGACGAAGACTTTTTCTGTATCGGGAAACACATCGAACGTGATGATTTGGGCAAGCAGGATGTCGTGAAATGGATAGTGGAAACAGTGGAAGACTTACTGCCGCTTTACGAAGCTTGTCATGGAAAATAACTCAGAATGCCGAAAGGCAGACTGCCTATTCAGTATCTTCAAATAAACTCAAGGCCGTCTGAAAATCACATTCAGAACGTTTCAAACGGCCTGTTTCTCAAAGTGAACAAATATGACCGAAACCCAATCCCTAGAACTCTCCAAAGCATTGATTTCCCGCCCATCCGTTACCCCCGACGACCGAGATTGCCAAAAACTGCTTGCCGAACGCCTGCACAAAATCGGTTTTGTGGCTGAAGAACTTCATTTCGGCGATACCAAAAACATCTGGTTGCGACGCGGCACGAAAGCCCCCGTCGTCTGTTTTGCAGGACATACCGACGTTGTACCGACCGGCCCTGTTGAAAAATGGGATTCGCCCCCGTTCGAGCCGACCGAGCGAGACGGAAGATTATACGGGCGCGGCGCGGCGGACATGAAAACCGGCATCGCCTGTTTCGTTACCGCCTGCGAACGCTTTGTTGCCGAACACCCCGATCATCAAGGCAGCATCGCGCTCCTGATTACTTCCGACGAAGAGGGCGACGCGCTGGACGGCACGACCAAAGTCGTCGATGTGTTGAAAGCGCGCAGCGAGTTGATTGATTACTGTATCGTCGGCGAACCGACCGCTGTGGACAAATTGGGCGATATGATTAAAAACGGCCGACGCGGCTCGCTGTCGGGCAACCTGACCGTCAAAGGTAAGCAAGGCCATATTGCCTATCCGCATTTGGCAATCAATCCCGTGCATACTTTTGCCCCGGCCTTGTTAGAGCTGACGCAGGAAGTCTGGGACGAAGGCAACGAATACTTCCCGCCGACCAGCTTTCAAATTTCCAATATCAACGGTGGCACAGGCGCGACCAATGTCATTCCAGGCGAGCTGAATGTCAAATTCAATTTCCGCTTTTCCACCGAGTCCACCGAAGCAGGGCTGAAACAACGCGTCCACGCCATTTTGGACAAACACGGCGTGCAATACGATTTGCAGTGGTCGTGTTCGGGGCAGCCCTTCCTGACCCACGCGGGCAAACTGACCGACGTGGCACGCGCCGCCATCGCCGAAACCTGCGGCGTAGAGACCGAATTGTCCACCACCGGCGGCACTTCGGACGGACGCTTCATCAAAGCCATTGCCAAAGAACTCATCGAGTTAGGCCCATCCAACGCGACCATCCACCAAATCAACGAAAACGTACGTTTGGAAGACATTCCTAAGCTGTCGGCAGTGTATGAAGGTATGTTGAAACGTTTGTTGAAGTGAAAAAAACCGTAGGCTTTGAAAAACGATAGGGCGATACGATTCTTTTGTTCTTTTTGTTTTCTCTTAAGTTGTCGATAATTGGACAAGGCAAAATATGATTACTCTGCCTTCTTTAGATGCACTTTCATCAAAGTGGAATGAAATCCGCGAGCAGTTGGAAACTGACTTTTCTACCGACCTCGAAGCCTTGTTGCACGAGCGTCTTACTGAACACGAAACCAAGCAGTTCGAGCAGGATTTTATTGACTGTATCGGTTGTACGCCTGAAGAATATGTCCGTATCCGCCGAGCCATCCATCTGTTGGAAACGCGTTATCCGGATAGTCCAAACGAACTGACTGCGGCAGCGGTTGCCACGCCGTTGGGCGAGATGTTGGCGGTGTTCGGCAGTAAGGGTTTGTGTCTGCTGGAATTTATCGGGCAGAAACACATGGAACAGGAAATCATGGCTGTCCAAAAAGCTTTGCGCGGGCAGTTTATTTTCCAAGAAAATGAGCAAACGCAACTTTTGCGCCAAGAATTGGATTTATACTTTCAAGGCCGTCTGAAAGTTTTTGCGACGCCTTTGGAAACGATAGGTACGGCCTTTCAGCAGCAGGTGTGGGATGCGCTGCTGACCATTTCTTACGGTGAAACGCGCAGCTACAAGGAGCAGGCGCAGCGTTTGGGTAATCCCAAAGCCATTCGTGCTGTTGCCGCTGCAAATGGGCAGAACAAGGTGTCTATCCTGATTCCCTGCCACCGCGTCATCGGCAGCGACGGTAAATTGACCGGCTACGCGGGCGGCTTGAACCGCAAACAATCGTTGCTTGCCTTGGAGCGGGGCGAGGTTCAGACGGCCTTGTTTTGAGTTTTGATAGAGGATAAGGGGCCGCGCTTCGGGGGGCTTCGCACGCTGAAAAATTGAGCGGCAGAATGTCGATGGAAGTCCGACGAAATCTGCATGGAGAAAAATGTTGGGCAACGCCCACGCTAGAATAGAGAAATAAGACATGAGCCTGAAAAACCGCCATTTTTTAAAACTTTTGGATTTTACGCCGGAAGAAATTACCACCTATCTCGACCTTGCCGCCGAATTGAAGGCTGCTAAAAAAGCAGGGCGTGAAGTGCAGCGGATGAAGGGAAAAAACATTGCCCTGATTTTTGAGAAAACATCAACCCGCACCCGTTGCGCGTTTGAAGTGGCCGCACGCGACCAAGGGGCAGGGGTGACTTATCTGGAGCCGTCTGCCAGCCAAATCGGGCATAAGGAAAGCATTAAGGATACGGCGCGTGTTTTAGGACGGATGTTTGACGGTATCGAATATCGCGGTTTTGGACAGGATGTGGTGGAAGAGCTGGCCAAGTATGCAGGCGTGCCTGTGTTCAATGGTTTGACCAACGAGTTTCACCCGACTCAAATGCTCGCCGATGCGCTGACGATGCGCGAGCATAGCGACAAGCCTTTGAATCAAATTGCATTTGCCTATGTCGGTGATGCGCGTTACAACATGGCCAATTCGTTGCTGGTGTTGGCTGCGAAATTGGGCATGGACGTGCGTATCAGTGCGCCGAAAAGCCTGTGGCCGTCTGAAAACATTATCGAGATGGTGCAGGCTGTTGCCAAAGAGACCGGCGGACGGATTCTGTTGACGGAGAATGTGCAGGAAGCCGTGAAAGGCGTGGATTTTATCCATACTGATGTGTGGGTCAGCATGGGCGAGCCTAAAGAGGCTTGGCAGGAACGTATCGATTTGCTGAAAGATTACCGCGTTACGCCTGAGCTGATGGCGGCGGCGGAAAATCCGCAAGTCAAGTTTATGCATTGCCTGCCTGCTTTCCATAATCGCGAAACCAAGGTCGGCGAATGGATTTATGAGACATTCGGTCTGAATGGTGTGGAAGTAACGGAAGAAGTTTTTGAAAGTGAAGCCAGCATTGTGTTTGATCAGGCAGAAAACCGGATGCACACGATTAAAGCGGTGATGGTGGCGGCATTGGGCGATTGAGTTTTTCGCTCAACATTGTTTACTGCTTCATTTAATAGAGATTAAATAAAGGCCGTCTGAAAGAAAGACTTTCAGACGGCCTTGTCGTTTGATTGGGGTTTATTGCCAAATCAGGACTTTGGGTTCGGGCGTTACTTGATAGCCTTCTTGACGCAATAGTTCGATTAAGCCTTTTTCGCTGGGTAAATGGGCAATACCGACAGCAAAGAGGGTGCTTTGTTTGGCAGATTGCTTGCGGATTTCAGGCAGCCATGCCAAGTTGCGGCGGATCAGGAGGTCGTTTTTCAGCCAATCGGACATGGCTTTGGCGTATTTGGTATCAACAAGTTTGAGGGTGCGTTGTTCGGTTTCTTCCAAAAGTGGAATGAGTTCTTCAAAGCGGCCGTCTGAATAGGCTTGATGGAGTTTTTTGATATCTTCGGTTTCTTCTTTATTGGTTTTAATACTGGCTTTCAGAAAGTTGAGCATGGTTTCTTCAGGCTGGGCTTTGAAGATCGCGGTAACATCGTCCAAACTTTCCAATGAACCACGCGGCTTATTGATGTCGGCGGCCGCGTTGGTCAGCAACATATCTGCACCGGTTTCTGAGCTATACCCTTTGGAAAATGTACTGCCGGCAAAAATGAATGCGGCCCACGGATGGAGTTTGTCGGCAAATTGGGCAATGGGCCGGCTTTCTTCATTTTGTGAATAGATTTCTTGTAAAAGACGGAAATCTGTTTTGCCGAGCTTGCGGCTGAGCGGTTCGGTACTCATGACTTCTTTGAAGTATTTTTGATACATTTTTTTCGTTTCCGGACTGCTGTCCGGCAGTGGGTCAACTTCTGTCGTCAATTGGTCGGTGGATTGCAACAGTTTGACTGCATCGGAAGACAAGGTTTGATTGGTTCGTCCCATGTGGATGGTGCCGAGCAGGTAGGAATCGGGTTGGCCTTCTTTGCTGATTTTCCAAACATTGCTGGTCAGTTTAGGCTGCTGCCAATTAAGTTCGGCAGATTTACTTTCGGGTGAAGTTGCGGCGGGTTTGCAGGCACCCAAAGCAAGGGCGGTCAATGGCACAAGCAGGCAGGCGAGCAGTTTTTTCATATTTTTCCTTATTGTGGTGTGCGGTAGGCAAGGGCAATTTAGAAATCGAGCAGGTTTTGAACCGGATGTTCGCCCGTTTCAGTTTTTTCCAGTTTGCGGTTGCGGATTTTGGCCTTCCTGAGGGACAGAAGGTGCATGACTTGGTGCTTTTGGCTGTCGGTCATCTGGAGCCAGTACAAGCGCTCTTCCCGACTGCGCAGACAGCCTTTGCAATAACCTTTGGCATTAGCTTCACAGACACCTATACAGGGACTGGGGATGGGGAAGAAATCGGGTTGTTCCATTTTGTGTTGCTTTTAATGTGAAAAAAGGCCGTCTGAAATATAGCATATATGTTCAGACGGCCTAAGTGTTTACACAGTTTGCGAGTATTTGGCTTTGGTTTCTTTATGGCGCAAATGGTAGTCGAACACCATGGCGATATTGCGGATCAGGAAACGGCCCTTCGGCGTAACGGTCAGACTGTGCGGTTTGAGACGGACCAGGCCGAGGGTTTCCAGTTGCTTCATATCTTCCAGTTCGGCTGCAAAATAGCGGCTAAACGGAATGCCGAACACGCTTTCGTAAATTTGATAATCAAGCGAGAAGCGGCACATCAAATCCTGAATGATGTTGCGGCGCAGGATATCGTCTTGGTTAAGCTGGTAGCCGCGCATAATCGGCAGATGTCCGGCATCAAGAGCGGCGTAATAGGCATCGATGTCGCGCTCGTTTTGAGAGTAGGTGCTGCCGATTTTGCCGATAGAGGACACGCCGATTGCCACCAAATCGCAGTCGGCATAGGTTGAGTAGCCTTGGAAATTGCGTTGCAGGAAGCCTTCTTTGAGGGCGATGGAGAGTTCGTCGTCAGGTTTGGCAAAGTGGTCCATACCGATGAAGACATAGCCGCGCTCGGTCAGGGTTTGAACGCAATATTGCAGCATATCGAGTTTTTCTTCGCTGCCGGGTACGACATTGGTGTCGATACGGCGTTGCGGTTTGAAGATATGCGGCAGGTGGGCGTAGTGGTAAAGGGCGAGGCGGTCGGGATTGAGGGACAAGACCGTGTCGATGGTAGTCTTGATGCTTTCGGTGTTTTGGTGTGGCAGGCCGTAAATCAAATCGACACTAACCGATTTAAACCCGGCTTCACGCGCGGCATCAATCACTTCTTTGGTTTCTTCGTAACTTTGAATGCGGTTGACGGCTTCCTGCACTTTAGGGTCAAAGTCTTGAATACCGACACTCATGCGGTTGAAGCCGAGTTTGCCCAGTTTGAGGACGGTTTCGCGGCTGACTTTGCGCGGGTCGATTTCGATGGAGTATTCGCCGTTGGGAATCAGCTGGAAGTATTTACAAATCATGTCGAAGACGCGTTCGAGTTGGTCGTCGCTCAGGAATGTGGGCGTACCGCCGCCGAAGTGGAGCTGCGCAAGCTGGTGTCTTCCGCCCAAATGCGGCGCCAGCAATTCCATTTCTTTTTCCAGATACTGGATATAGGCATCGGCACGGCTTTTGTCTTTGGTAATGATTTTGTTGCAGCCGCAGTAGTAGCAGATGGTATTGCAGAAAGGAATGTGAATGTAGAGCGAAAGGGGTTTATTGAGCGCACCCATGTTGCGTAGGCTTAAAGCTTGGATATATTCGGCTTCTTTAAAGCCTTCATGGAAGCGGTCGGCAGTCGGATAGGATGTATAACGGGGACCGCTTGATGGCAAACTGGCAATCAATTCACGGTCAAATTCCGGTAATTCATTGTTTGTGTTGGTGTTATTTGAGATGGGGATGATTTTCATGGTAGGGGCTTGTAGTATAAAGTAGGTAAATTAGGGAAAATTTTAGTCAAAATTTCGATAGTTTGGTAGAATGCCTCATAATGATATGCCGACTTTGACATGGGTCAATAGTTATTCGGCTTAATCAGGGATTGAGAGAATTAAGCAAATTAAAGGTGCGTTATGGCTACACACAATGCAACACATCAAATGAAAACCTTGTGTTCCACATGTTCTTTACGTGAACTGTGTTTGCCTGTCGGACTGATGCCTAACGAATTTTCACAACTGGACGCGGTTATTCGTCAAAGCCGCCGTCTGAAAAAAGGTGAATACCTGTTCCGTGCCGGCGAGCCGTTTACCTCTTTGTTTGCCATCCGTGCGGGTTTTTTTAAGACAACAGTCGCCAGCCAAGATGGACGAGATCAGGTAACCGGCTTTTTTATGTCGGGCGAGCTGATCGGTATGGATGGGATTTGTTCCCATATTCACAGCTGTGATGCTGTGGCTTTGGAAGACAGCGAAGTATGCGAGCTTCCGTTTACACATATTGAAGAACTCGGTCAGGATATTCCCAGCCTCCGCTCTCACTTTTTTCGCCTGATGAGCCGTGAAATTGTCCGAGATCAGGGTGTTATGTTGCTTTTGGGCAATATGCGTGCTGAAGAGCGATTGGCAGCATTCTTGCTTAACCTGTCTCAGCGTCTCTATTCACGAGGTTTTGCCGCCAATGATTTTATCTTACGGATGTCGCGTGAGGAAATCGGCAGCTATTTGGGGCTGAAGCTGGAAACAGTCAGCCGCACCTTGTCTAAATTCCATCATGAAGGCTTGATTTCGGTTGAACACAAGCACATCAAAATCTTAGATGCGACAACTTTGAAGAAAATGGTTTCCGGTTGTTCGCATGCTATCTGAATCTTAGGCCGTCTGAAATATTGAACTGGCCCCCAAATCTTGGACACTCATAAAAGCCTATTCAGGCACTCTGTGTAAGCCGGGTTCTGTATGCGACAGGACTCAGCTTTTTCAATTTCAAACTGCAACGCTCGCGGTTGTAGTAATCCATATAGTCATCTATCTGTTTCATCAATTCATCCACCGTCAATTCCCCTGCACGGTAGAAACACTCCGTCTTCAGCACCGCAAAGAAGCTTTCCATCGGTGCATTGTCCCAACAATTCGCCTTTCGCGACATGCTTTGAACCATGAAATACTCCGCAAGCAATTCCCTATACCCCGCCGTACGGTACAGCACACCTTGGTCCGAATGAAGCATCGTTCCTTTATCAGTCAGCCGGGGTGCCGCTTTTTCGAGCATTTCCTTCACCATTTCACTGTCGGCTCTGCGGCTCATGGCGTAGGCGATGATTTCGCGGTTGAACAGGTCCAAGATCGGCGAGAGGTACAGTTTGCCGTCCTTTCCTTTGAGTTCGGTCACGTCGGTCAGCCATTTTTCGTTGGGCTTTCGGGCTTTGAACCGGCGTTTGAGGAGGTGTTCCGATATTTCGCCCATGGCGGGATGGCGGTAGGCTTTTTTTGCCCGTATGAGGGCTTTCAGTCCTAGCTGCCTCATCAGCCGCGCCACTTTTTTGCGGTTCCAACCTAATGCTGCTGCAATGCGCCTTTGCCCGTAGCGTCCTTTATGCCGTTCGTAGATTTCGGCGATAAGGGCTTTGTCGGCTTCATTGGGGTCGGGTCGGTCCTGATGATGGTAGTAAAAGCTGCTTTTGGGCAGGTTTGCGATGTGCAGCAGGTATTTGAGCGGGTGTTGCGCCCTCAGTGTTTGGACGGTTTGGCTTTGTCCTTTTCGGTCTGTTTTTTGCTGAGGGCTTTTAACTCCTTTAGGTAGGCAACCTTTGCGCGCATATAGCACAACTCTTCGATAAGCTCTGCCTGTGTTTTTTCGTGGTCGGGTTTGTCGGCGATGAAGGGGTTTTTGCGGTGTTGGGGCATGGTTTTGGATTGGGGATGTTCGAGTGCGCCGATGCCGCCTTCTTGATAGGCGCGTATCCATCGTCGCAGGTTGGTTCGGGAAATGCCGTAGTGGTCTGCGGTACGCTGTTGACTGCGTATGTGCAGGTAGTGGAGTACGGCTTGGTATTTGAAGTGTAATGTATATTTGCTCATAAAAAAACTGCACCTTGTGAGTTGGAGGGGGGGGTGTCCAACTTTTGGGGTGCAGTTCAATATTTCAGACGGCCTTTTTAACAAGAATTAAAGAATAATTGTTAAGTTGCGAAAGTGATAGTCAGATATTAAATTGAAAAGTCTTCAACAACCGGCGTGTACAGAATACGGTCAACTACTTCTCTGGTCAGTTTCGGTGCAAACATCTGGATAAAGTCATACGCGTAACCACGCAGATAGGTATCGGTGCGTAAGGCTATCCAAGTAGGCGACGGTTCAAATAAGTGTGCCGCATCAATAAGCTGTAAATCTTGATCGACAACGGGATCGTACGCCATTTTAGCCATCAAACCAACGCCCAAGCCTAAGCGGACATACGTCTTCAGTACATCCGTATCGGCAGCCGATAAGGCAACATCAGGTTGCTCAATATGCGCTTTATTAAATGTACGCGCGATGCTGCTGCCGGAATTAAAAGCAAATTCGTAAGTAACCAGCGGAAAAGAAGCTAAATCTTCAAGGCTTACAGGATTGCGGCAGTCTAAAAGAGGGTGGTCGTGCGGAACAATGACGGCATGGTTCCATTCGTAGCAGGGCAGTTTGCCCAATTCAGGATGATCGTCAATGCGTTCAGTAATAATTGCCAAATCAGCTTCGCCGCTGCTGACCATTTGCGCAATGGCAGAAGGGCTGCCTTGTTTGATGGTCAAATTGACTTTAGGGTGGTTTTTGACAAATTCCGCAACGATTTTGGGCAAAGCATAACGCGCCTGGGTATGCGTTGTCGCGATGGTCAGCGAGCCGCTGTCATGATCGGTAAACTCGCTGCCGATATTTTTAATGTTTTGTACATCACGCAAAATCCGTTCCGAAATCTCTAATACGGCTTTGCCCGGTTGTGAAACGGAAACCACACGTTTGCCGCTGCGGATAAAAATTTGGATACCCAATTCTTCTTCAAGCAGGCGGATTTGTTTGGAAATGCCGGGCTGGGATGTGAAAAGCGCATCGGCGGCTTCGGAGACATTCAGATTGTGTCGGTAAACCTCAAGGGCATAACGTAATTGTTGCAGTTTCATGGTAGCAGTACCGAATACGTTGTTATTGTGGATTTTGTGCGACAAACGGCATGTAATTTAACATATTTTGCCCAGATTTGCTCCGAGTTTTGAAAACGATTGTTTTTAATGAAAATATCTTTTAATGATATGAAAACAGGAGATGCAGGAAAGATGAGGGAAAGGGGTTTTGTTGTTTTTGTACAACTTTAGGGGGATGAATTGTCTGATTTTACCCTAAATTAATGACACAAGATTGATTTTTCGGCATGATTAACTACTAGGAAGCAGGCACTTCATGATTGTTTGAAGGCATCGAGTATTGACAGTTTGCCTTGCGCTTCTTTATAGTGCAACCTGATATATCCGATTTGCCGCTGTTTTGATACTGCGGCCTGTATATTGGTACTTTGCAGCGGTTGCTTTCCTAGTCCGCCGCATAACAATTTGATGAGGGAATAAAATGACCAAACAGCTGAAATTAAGCGCATTGTTCGTTGCCTTGGTTGCCTCTGGCACCGCTATGGCCAGCGAAGCGCACACCAAACACGGTTACACCGTAAGCAGCAAATCTCAAGAAATCGTCCGTAACAACTACGGCGAATGCTGGAAAAACAGCTACTTCGACAAAGCTACCCAAGGCCGTGTTGAATGTGGTGATCGTGAAGCAGTTGCTCCTGTACAACAAGCTCCTGAGTATGTTGATGAAACTGTTTCCCTGTCTACTAAAACTCTGTTCGGCTTCGATAAAGACAACCTGCGTCCTGAAGCTCAAGAAAACCTGGACGCTTTGGCTCAACGCCTGAGCAACAAAGACGTACAAACCGTACGTGTTGAAGGTCACACTGACTTCATGGGTTCTGAGCAATACAACCAAGCTCTGTCTGAGCGTCGTGCTAACGTAGTTGCTAACTACTTGGTAGGTCATGGCGTTGCTTCTAGCAAAATCTCTGCAGTAGGTCTGGGCGAATCTCAAGCTCAAATGACTGCTACTTGTGAAGCTGAAGTTGCTAAACTGGGCAAAAAAGTTTCTAAAGCTAAGAAACGTGCTGCTCTTATCGCTTGTATCGAACCTGACCGCCGCGTTGATGTTAAAATCCGCAGCGTTGTTACTCGTCAAGTTGCTCCAGGCCAAACTATCGAAGGTCAAGGCGAATTGCCTGCTTCTGATGAAGGTTGGATCCCAGCTCCTTACAATGGCGTTCACGGTTACGCTAAACCTTAATCGGTTTGTGAAAAATGCCCTGCAATATGCAGGGCATTTTTTTTATGGCTTATATTTGAAGAGTCGGGGAATTAATGATTCCAAAATAAAAGGCCGTCTGAAAGACTTCTTTTCAGACGGCCTTTTATTAAGACAGATTAGTTTGGTTTGGGCCATTTCCATACGCAGATGGCTGCCAGTATCGTACAAATCAAAAAGATGATACTGGATAAGCCGTGCCAAACGCCGAATGTTCCACCTACTAGGGACAGCAGCCAGTTATCCAGCCCATATTTGTGTGCTTCGATAACCGGCGTAACCAAAAGATGGTTGCAGGCTAATAGTAGCCAAAGTACTAAGATCCACCAAGAAAGTGAGGCCAGCTGTTTTCTGAAAAAGGCATAGGCTGCGCCAAAAATAACCAAGCCACATAGTGCTGTAATGGCAAATAAAATACCGGCAATTTCTCCCGCCTGCATTTTTGGTAGGAGGCGGAACAGGATGGGGGCAGTAACATAGCCTGCTGTCAGCTGCATACCGAGCCACATGGTGGCAGCAGTTTGGATAATTTTGTACAGTAGATTCATTATGCTTCTCCTGGGAAGATTTCACTTTCTTTAATTATGGTGTTTTTAGGTACAACAAAAGGCCGTCTGAAAATGTTTTCAGACGGCCTTTTGTTTATTTAAATATATTGCACGGCAATAATGTCATATTCACGTACGCCGCCGGGTGCTTGAACTTCTGCAACGTCGCCTTCTTCTTTGCCGATCAGGGCGCGGGCAATTGGGGAGCCAACGTAGATTTTGCGTTCTTTAATGTCTGCTTCATCTTCACCGACGATTTGGTAGGTAACTTGTTCTTCGGTTTCCAAATCTTCCAGTGTCACAGTTGTGCCGAATACGATTTTGCCTTCGGCATGGATTTCGGCAGGGTTGATGATGTGCGCCATAGAGAGTTTGTGTTCCAACTCGGCGATACGGCCTTCGATAAAGCCTTGACGCTCTTTGGCGGCTTCGTATTCTGCGTTTTCAGACAAGTCGCCGTGTGAACGTGCTTCAGCGATGGCTTCGATGACTTCTGGGCGTGCTACGCTTTTGAGGTGTTGAAGTTCTTGTTTCAACAATTCTGCACCACGGACGGTCAAAGGGATTTTTTGCATTGAGTTCTCCATGAAAGCATGATGATGCTTTTAAAATTTTATCCGGCCACGCGCGGTAGCCGGATTGGAAATAAAAACACAAGCCGCCAAAGCTTGGCGGCTTGATAAATAAATAAGTAATGCCTGTATTTTACCAAATTCTGCCGAAGCCGCAATGATTAAAACAGATTTTCAGTAAAGTGTTGTTTTCTGTCTATTTTGTTTTTTCAGACGGCCTGAAAGCTAAATATTGAAGTATTTCAAAGCTGCATTGGAAAAACGGTTTCTTAAATGAATGTTTTTGATTAAAATGCTTGGCGCTAATTCGTAATAATTAGTCTGCTTTAACTATATGAAGAGAGTATATGGAAACAAAACCAACTTCCCAAAATGAACAACGGGCTAACCGCTGTTATTTGACTGTTTGGCGATGGCATTTTTATGCCGGACTTTTGGTTGCGCCGTTTTTAACCCTGCTGGCTGTTACAGGGTTGGGAATGCTGCTATTTGCCAATATTACCGGTAAAGAAGGCGAGCGCATACACGTTACCCCGCAGGCGCAGGTACAGCCTTTGTCGGCGCAGGCGGAAGCGGCTCGGCAGTCTGTGAACCCTGAAACCGCGTCGGTGGTGCAATATATCGCGCCGCGCGCCGACGATATGGTTGCTGTGTTCCGCGTGAACAACGACGACAAAGCGACCATGGTCGCCGTCGATCCTTACACGGCGAAAGTCGTCAGTTCCATGCCGCGCAATGAGGGCTGGTATCACACGATGGACGGAATCCACGGCGATATGATGCTCGGCACGGCGGGCGATTATCTGATAGAAACTGCCGCATCGCTGACCATCCTGATGATGATTACGGGGATTTATCTGTGGTGGGCGAAACAGCGCAGCCTGAAATCCATGCTTGTGCCACAAACGGGCAAAGGACGCTCGTGGTGGCGCAGTATGCACGGCGCATTCGGCACCTGGGTTTCTTTGATTTTATTGTTGTTCTGCCTGTCGGGTGTTGCTTGGGCGGGCATTTGGGGCGGTAAGTTCGTTCAGTCTTGGAGTCAGTTCCCCGCCGGTAAATGGGGGGTCAAACCGAATCCCGTATCCGTCGTGCCGACCCATGGCGATGTGTTGAACGACGGCAAAACCAAAGAAGCACCGTGGGTTCTGGAACTCACGCCCATGCCTGTTTCCGGTACGACGAAGGGCGAAAACGGCATCAATCCGAGCGAACCGTTGACCTTGGAAACGGTTGACCGCTTCGCCCGCGAAATCGGTTTCAAAGGCCGCTACCAACTCAACCTGCCCAAAGGCGAAACGGGCGTGTGGACGCTGTCGCAGGATTCGATGAGCTACGACATGGTCAGCCCGACTGCCGACCGCACGGTGCACATCGACCAATACAGCGGCAAAATCCTGGCTGACATCCGTTTCGACGATTACAACTTCTTCGGCAAATTCATGGCAGCCAGCATCGCGCTGCACATGGGGACGCTGGGCTGGTGGAGCGTGTTGGCGAACGTTTTGTTCTGCTTGGCGGTCATCTTCATCTGCGTCAGCGGCTGTGTGATATGGTGGAAACGCCGTCCTTCGGAAGCACGTGGTTTGGTTCCTCCAGCACAGAAAATCAAATTGCCGGTATGGTGGGCAATGGCTGTACCACTTCTGATTTTGGCTGTGATTTTCCCAACAGCCATTGCCGCAATCGCTGTTATTTGGGTTTTGGATACACTGTTGTTGTCGCGTATCCCAGCATTGGCAAGATGGTTTAAATAACCACTCAATGTGATTAAAGGCCGTCTGAATCTTTTGTTTCAGACGGCCTTTTGTATAAAGGTTAAAAGAGGTAGGGAAGTTACGATTCTGTTTGAGCTTATATGTGAAATAGAGATTGTGGTTGGCTTGCAGGATTGTGTAAGAAAAACGAGGAGATCTTGTATAAAAACAAAAAACCCACTTCATTGAAGTGGGTTTTTGATGAAAGCTATTAACCTTTGCGAGCAGGCAATTTTTCTTTAATGCGAGCTGCTTTACCGGTCAGGCCGCGCAAGTAGTACAGTTTGGCGCGACGTACGTCACCACGGCGTTTAACTTCGATTTTTTCTACGGTAGGAGAGTACAGTTGGAAAGTACGTTCTACACCTTCGCCGCTAGAGATTTTGCGAACGATGAAGTTGCTGTTCAGGCCACGGTTGCGGCGAGCGATAACAACACCTTCGTATGCTTGCAGACGGCTGCGAGAACCCTCAACCACGCGTACAGATACGACAACGGTGTCGCCTGGAGCGAATTCAGGGATTTCTTTGTTCAAGCGAGCGATTTCTTCTTGCTCTAATTGTTGAATCAAGTTCATTTGTTTTTCCTAAGTTATGATTGGATTTCCTGTTGCTCTTGCAAGATTTCTTTTAAGAGGCGGGATTCCTTTGGGATTAAACTGCGCTTTTCCAATAAATCAGGTCGGCGCTCTAAAGTGCGTCGCAGCGATTGTTTCAATCGCCACTCGGCAATCAAGCCATGATTTCCTGAGCGTAAGACCTCGGGAACCATCATGCCTTGGAATTCTACGGGTTTGGTGTAATGAGGACAGTCTAAAAGGCCGTCTGAAAACGAGTCTTGTTCGGCTGACTGTATATCGCCCAATACACCCGGAACCAATCTTAAGACGGCATCCATCAACATCATGGCGGGTAATTCGCCACCCGAGACGACAAAGTCTCCAATACTGATTTCTTCGTCCACACTGCTTTGTAGCAGTCTTTCATCTATGCCTTCATAGCGTCCGCATAGAAGAACAAGATGGGGCAGTTCGGCAAGTTCTGCAGCTTTTTTATGTGTCAGCGGCTGACCTTGCGGACTGAGATAAATTACTTTGGCAGGTTTTTGCGAGTTCGCTTTGGCTTCTTCGATTGCTGCTTGAAGCGGCGGCGCCATCATAATCATTCCCGGACCACCTCCGAAGGGGCGATCATCAATATAGCCAAGTTTGTTGTCGGCGAATTTTCGGGGATTGATGGCTTGAAACTGCCAAAGATTTTGTTTTCTTGCTCTGCCTGTAACACCATATTCGACAATGCTGTCGAACATCTCTGGGAAAATGGTGATGGCTTGAATCAGCATCAGTAGTCCAAACCCCAGTCGGCGATAATGGTTTTGCTGTCGGTATCGACAGATTCGATATAGTTGGAGACAAAGGGAATTAGGATTTGTCCGTGTTCGCCTTTAATCATCAAAACATCATTTGCACCGGTTTCCATCAGGTTGCTGACTTTGCCTAGGATGATGTTTTCTTTGTTGATGACTGTCATGCCGACTAAATCTGCCCAGTAGTATTCGTCTTCCTCAGTAGGGGCGAATGACTCTCTGGGGATTTCGATGGTATAGCCGCGCAAGGCAAATGCTTGGTCGCGATCGTCTATACCTTCAAATTTGACCTGAAGTTCGCCATTGACAATTTTACCTGTCTCAAGCACAACATTCAGGGTTTTGCCATCCTTGCACAACTGCCACTCGGGGTAGTCCAGCAGGCTGTCGGTATATTCGGTATTGGCAGCAATTTTAAGCCAGCCTTTAATGCCGAATACGCCTTTTATGTAGCCCATGGCTACCCGTTTTTGAGTGTTTGTCATGGTCGTTTCGGCTGATTAAGCAGCGATTTTTTGCTCTTTAATCAGTTTGGCAACTGCGTCGCTAACTTTCGCGCCTTGAGCAACCCAGTGGTTGATGCGGTCTGCATCGAAACGTACGCGTTCTTGTTTTTCGTTGGCAACGGGGTTGTAGAAACCTACGCGCTCGATGAAGCGGCCGTCACGACGGTTGCGAGAGTCAGTTACGACTACGTTGTAGAAAGGGCGGTGTTTTGAGCCGCCGCGAGCCAAACGGATAACTACCATTTTGAGTCCTTTTGAAAAAAGCGGATATATAGAAACCGCTAATTTTAGGATATTTCACACGGGTTATGCAAGTTTTTATTTGTTTTTGTTGCTGTTTTGCCATTCGTTCAAATTGAGGCTGGCTTGATACAGGCTGCGGTCGGTTTCCGATGGGATGACGGTAAATCCTGATTTTTCAGCGAGTTTGAGCATCGGTGTGTTTTCTTTGAGGATTTCCGCATTCATGGTTTGGTAACCTTGCTGTGTGGCAGTTTGGATAATCAGGCTCATCATTTTGCCGGCCAAGCCGGTTTTGCGTGCCTCAGGCGCTAAAGTAATGCCGAACTCGCATTCATTGCGATTGATGCGGCTGTAACGGCTGACTGCGACGATACGGCCGTCTGAAGCGAAGGCTGCCCACGCGCATTCGGTATGGAAATCGGGACGGGTCAGCCGTGCGAGTGTGGGCAGCGGCAACTCGTTGGTATGGGTCATGAAGCGCGTATGGCGGTCGGCCGCGGGTAATTGGCGGACAAATTTTTGTTTGGCTTCGGCATCTTCAGGCTCTAGTGCGCGGATGTGCAGTGTGTTGCCGTCGGGCAGAGTAAAGGTATCGGTTTGGCTAGGATAGGGTGCAAGTACGTTTTGTATCTCGGGCGTTTCGGTTTTAGGGTGCAGCAGTTCGGATGCAGCTTCGCCGGTATTGCGTAGGAATTCGGCCGCTGCCGGATTTTTTTGTTGGAGGTAGGCGGCGGCGCTTTGCATTTTGGCGGCGGCCTGTTCCAAGGTTTGGACGGCTTTTTTGGGGATTTTGGTTGTTGGTGCAACAGGTTTTTCTACGATTTCGGGAATGATGGTGCTGCTGTATTGGCTGCCGTTGTAGTTGAGGATAATGTCGCCGATATGCTGATTGTTGTGGATAAGCGTGTTTAGGGAATGCAGGAATTGATTGAGAACGGAAGTGTTGTCAAGTTCTGCAAACTGGCTTAAACGCTGGATATCGAGCGTGGTAAAGGGAGGTAATGCGGCTTCGGTTTGGCCGTTGTAATGGGCGGTAAGGATGTTGCCGTAAATGGCATGGCGGCTGAATCGAAATTGGACGGCATTGTGTTTTTGGGTTTGGCACGGAGGTAGATATAGGGCTTCCGCCATCAGTTCGGGTTGGCCGGATGCAATGGCTTTATCGATATTTTTGCTTTTAGGTGTTTTCAGACGGCCTGTTTTGGCTGGGGCAGGGGTATTTTGCACTTGTTGCAAATAGGCTGTTTGATTGCGGAAATAAAATGTCAGTAAGGCTTCTTCCGGTGTGTTAAACCGAGTCAGGCCGTCTGAAAAACGATAGCTGACGAGAATGGGCTTACTGGTTTTTTGTGCCAAATTATCCAGAGTTTGATGAATGCTGTACGCATCCGGCGTATCTGGCGAAATAATGCCAAGCAGGGCTTGAGTATGCGGATTTTGTAATTGTTCGAGTGCCAGACGGTGGATGCGTGCAGGCGTTGGGTTGCTGCCGATGCAGCCTTGTCGGATGGATGGTGCATCGGTTGGGAGGTCGAGGGTCAAGTCGCAGGCATTGGCGGTAGTGCGCAGCCATTCTATCGGCGTGTCGGACAGAATGGTGGGATTGGTAATGACGGGAATGCCGGAAAGGTGGGCTTTTAAGGCCGCTTCCAGTTCGGCGGTATTGAATACCGGTTGGAAATTGCAATGGCGGCTGAGGCTGCGCAGGATGGCTTTGTCTGTGTCATCGGTATGGTGTGTGGACAACAGGATAAGCGGGGTGTGGCGTGTAAAGTGGCGGATGGCACTGAACAGCTCGCGTTGGTTCTCGGCCGGATTGTAGTGGATGACGGCAACTTTGGTATGGCGATTGTGGCCGAAGCGGTTGAGCCAGTCGGCTGATGTAGTAGGGCTTAGATCATAGTTGAGACTGATGTGGCGCGATACGCCTTGGTGCAGTGTGTTCAGCAGGTAGTTGATGTTGCGGCTGACGGTGCTGTGGCCGGTCAGTAACGCGATATGGCCGGCGGGATAGTCGGTTTGGGTGCCGATGTTGAGGTTGAGCGAGGGGAGTTGGATGCCTGCGCTGTTGCACACGGTGATGTTCAATTTGTCACCGTGATGTTTTTGAATGATGGAACGGGCGTTTTTACAGGATTCGGGCGGTAGGTTTTCCCAATCTTGAATCAGGATAATGTGGCGTAGGTCTTTTTTACGGCAGGCTTTGAACAGCGAGTCGTAATGGTCGGGCGGGATAACGGCAACAACCAAGTCAGCTTGGCCCGGGATTTTGCTGAGGCTGGAGTAGGAGGGAATACCTGCGACACTGCTGTGTCGAAGATTGACGGGGGTGATTTTGCCTTGATATGAGGAACCGAGCAGGTGGCTGAAAATGCGTTCGCCAAGGCTGTGCGGACGTTCGCTGGCGCCGACGAGGATGATGTGTTCAGGCATGAAGAAGTAGCCGGTTTGGGCAGTTGCACTCATGATGGTTCCTTATTTGTGTTTTTGGCCGTCTGAAAAGTTTCAGACGGCCTTATTTTTAGACTTCTTTTTTGTCTCCGGCTTTCTTTTTGGGAAGGATAAAACGCATCCTCAGGCCGTTGGGTTTGACATTTTCAGCAATGATTTTACCGCAGTGCTGTTCCATAATGTGCTGCGTCAAGGCAAGCCCTAAACCTGTACCGGGCTTGTGCGCGCTGGAGTCGGCACGATAAAAGGCAGTGAAAATATGCGGAAGCTGCATTTCGTCTACGCCAGGCCCGTTGTCGGTAACATCGATAATCCAGTTTTTTCCGTCTTGTCCGATATGGGTTTGAATGGTGCTGCCTTCCGGGCTGTAATTGATGGCATTGCGGATCACGTTGTCAAAGGCGCGGTATAGATAGCCTTCGTTGGCGCTGACTACGGCATTTTCAGGGATTTTTGGATCAATGCTCAGGGTAACGCTTTGGTTGTTTTGGTGGGCAATGCTTTGGTTGTCCTCAATCAAGTTGGTTAAGAACGGAATGAGTTTGAGGTTTTCTTTTTCCAAAGGAATATTGGAAGTTTCCAAGCGGGATAGGGTTAATAATTCGCCGACCAAAGTATCCATGCGCACCAGTTCACCTTCGAGTCGCTTGAGGTATTGCTCTTGCTTTTGCGGCTGAGATTGAATCAGGCCGACAATCGCCTGCATACGCGCCAGCGGCGAGCGCATTTCATGAGAAACGTGGTGGAGCAGATGGCGCTCTTTGGCAACAAGTTTTTCAAGTTTTTCGGCCATTTTGTCGAACTGCACGGCAAGATGGGACAATTCGTCGTCACGGTCGTCAACTTGTTGGGAAATGCGGGTTTCGAGTTCACCGTTGGCTACTCTGTCCATGCCGCCACCCAAAATTTTAATGGGCTTGGTGATGTTGTTGGCAAGGATGTATGCCATCAACAGGCCGACGATGATGATGAAAGACAGAATAATAAATTCGTGCCAAATAGGCGAAAGCGGCAGGCCGGGAATGAAGAGTGGGCTAGGCAGGCGTTGGGCTTGATGATTGTCCCAGCCTTTAATGAAGAAGAGGTATTCTTCGCCGAAGCGGTCATATTCGATGTGTGCCAAATCAGATTCAGGATTGTTGATGGCAAAGATACGGGCGCGTTCGATGGAGAGGCTGTCAATGTCGCGGCCTAAAATATCTTTTTTATCGTCGCCGGCAATGACATAAACGGCATTGGAAACCGGATTGTTTTTCCATTCGGAAAGAATTTCACGCGCACCGCTGTCTCCGCGTGAGTTGAAGGCGGAAACGATGCTGCTCATCAATGTAGTTTCGATGGTACGGCGTTGGTTGAATTGGTTTTCGGCAAGGGTGTTTTGTACCAGCCAAAATGAAAAACTCGCCACAAAGATTGCGCAGACGATGACTGCGCAAAATGTGGCGAAGATGTGTTGAAACAGTTTCATTGATCTGTTTAATCTTTAGTTTTTAACAAACAGGTAGCCTAAGCCGCGTACAGTTTGAATCAGGGAAGCATCGCCCAATTTGTGGCGGATGCTGGAGATGTGTACGTCGATGCTGCGGTCAAATTTAGCCAGTTTGCGGTCGAGTGCTTCGATAGACAGGGTCTCTTTGCTGACAACTTGTCCGGCGTGGCGCATCAAAACTTCGAGCAGATTAAACTCGGTGCTGGTCAATTCAAGCGGAGTGTCTTTGATGCTGGCTTGGCGTTTGGCAGGGTAGAGAACAACGTCGCTGACAGAAATGTTGTTCGGCGCGTTGTTTTGTTCGTTGCTGTGCTGTGCACGGCGCAAGATGGCGTTAATACGTGCCAAGAGTTCGCGTGGTGTGCATGGTTTCGGTACATAATCGTCCGCACCCATTTCCAAACCGATAATGCGGTCGATGTCGTCACCTTTCGCAGTCAGCATGATGATGGGTACAGTGCTTTGGGTGCGTACGTTTTTCAGTACGTCCAAACCGTTCATTTTAGGCATCATGGAGTCTAATACAATGACATCGTATTGTCCGGTCAGAATTTCTTGAACGCCGGCTTCGCCGTCAGGAACGCTGTGAACGTTGAGGCCTTCGGCAGTCAGGTATTCGGTCAGCAATTCGGTCAAGAGGGCATCGTCATCTACGAGTAATACGCGACTCATGGAATTTCCTTTTCGTGATTGTATGCGCCGTGGCACTAAATAGGCGGTGCGGCGATTAAAATAGAGTTGTATTCAATCTTAACATGCAATCTGCTTTTGTTGATAGCGTAATTTTCTGTGCTTTTGCGCTTTTTTGCATAGAAACTTGTCGCTCTTTACATTTTCAGACGGCCTGTAAGGACAAACTGACAATTGAGTGAGTTTTGTTTAGGGTTTATCACATGATTTGGCAGTTTGGTGTTTCGGTGCATTGATGAAATCTTTGCAATCAGACAAAAGTTTGGGCAGCAGTGGGGCGAATGCCGGGTGGCTGCGTATTTTGTCGGCGTAGAAATACATCATATAGGGGTAATAATATTGCATTGCCTGCATCCATTGCGCACCTTCTTCTTTTTTGCCTTGTCGGTAGAGGTAGAGGCCGACTTGATAGGCGTTGGAGTAGGGGCGGTAGGTCAGGGCTTTGAGTGCGGCCTCTTCTGCCCACGGGCGGATGTAGGCATCGGTCGGGTCAGCACGTTTGCTCAAACTTAAATCGGCGTAATAGGCAAGCATGGGGCTTTCTTTGGAAAGCTGCTGCAAGCCGTTGATTTTGTTTTGGACTGTTTGCGGATCGTCGGTTTTCCCTACACGGCTATATTGGGTCAGATTTTGATATTCCCAGCTGAGGTTTGCCATGCCGATTAAAATCGATAAAGCGGCTATACCGCCTGCCCACTGCCTGATTCTAGTAGATAAAGGGCCGTCTGAAACATCTTTCGGATAAGAAGGTGTCAGCGACAGAATCAGGCTGAATACGGTGAGGAAATAAATATACCAAAGCGGATATTCGAGCATGCTGTGGCAGAGGCTGACGGCGGCGGCGGTCAATAAAAACAGGGATGCCGGCGTTTGGTTGCGGCCCAACAGTCGCCATACGGCTGCAAGCAGGGTTAAGGTTGCAAGCAAGGTGCCGGTAATGCCCATTTCGGACAATAACTGTATGACGATATTGTGCGAATGGGTAAACAGTACGCCGAGAATATTGTTGGGGAAGTATTGTTGTTGGGCATTGATCAGGAAGGTTTGCTGGGCAAAGCTGTTCCAGCCGTGACCGAACCAAGGTGCGGATTGAAAGGCAATCCATGCCTTGCTCCATTCGATTTGGCGCATGGAGCCTTCAAAACCGCTGGTGCCTGCGCGTTCGACAGCGGTTTCGTATTTGATGTTGCCAAACAAATCCAACAGGCTGCCCATGCCGAATTGGAAAGCGGCGGCCAGGATGGCGGTTAGAAGGAAAATGCACAGTGCGCGTTTGTGTTGGAAACGGGTACGCCAAAACCATAACGGCGTAATCAGGAATAAGGTGGCAATGTAGCCTAAGATGGTGCGAGAGTTGACAAGGCCGAGGGTTGCAGTCAATGCCAATACGAACAGAAAACCTGCTGCATTGGGCATTTTGCGTGCCGTCCATAAATAGGATGCCGCCAAAATACCCCACATTAAATAATGTCCCAAATGATTGCGCTGGCCGAGTTGGCCGTTTACGGTATCGCTGCTTCGGGCAATGATGCCGTTCAACCACTCTACGTTGGACCAGCCTTTAAATTGCAACCAGACGATGGCAGCCTGTATGGTTGCACCTATCAATAAAGACCAAGCAAAGATGCTGACGACACGTTCCTGTCCGTAAGCTGCTACCCAGCCCCGCACCGACCATGCGCCCAGTGCCAAAATGACAAATGTCCAGGCAGTGATGTCGCTCATGCCGGGGTAGGTGGAATGCATGAGGCGCGCTTGGAGCGACCAAAATGCGGCCATGGCAAACAAGCCGATACTGAGCGCAGGAAGGCGGATATTCAGCAGGCCCTTGTGTGCGCTAATCAATGTCAGTACCAATGAGCCGCTCAGTGAGATGGCTTCCAAATAAAAGCTGGGCAGTGGGCCGACTCGGTAGAGTGAGAGAAAAGGGACGGCGCAGATCCAAAGAAAACTGAGCCATAAAGGCCAAAAGGTTTTTACTGAAGATTTAGTCAGGCCGTCTGAAAGTGTGTGGTAGGTCATTTTGATGTGTGTTTTTGTTGTTTGATGAATGCAAGGCAGCCGAGGAAAAAGGTAATGCACAATAATACGGAAACGGCGGCGCAAATCCGGCTGGCGACGGCTGTGTCTGCCAGGCGCATACAGGCTTCGGCAAAGTAAATCAGAATCAGCATGGAGCTGTATTGATAAGTGTAGATGCGTTTTTTCAAAATGCCGGTCAACGGCAGGCACAGCGGCAGGGCTTTCAGTGCCAGCCATGAGCCGCCTTCGCGCAATGGCGCGATCCACAATTCCCATGACAAGGAAAGCAGAATCAGCAGGATAAGGCTTATGGAAGTTGCAAGATAAGGCAATGGGGAGCGTGTATTGTTCACAATATTGAGGGCGTAAAGCCGTACTGGAAATCCTAAAATTATACCGCTAAAAAGGCAAAGTAAGCCAAGAATATTGCTTAAAGATGCTGAAGAAAGGATTTATTGTTTTTCTTCAAATGAATGAAACTTTATCTTGTTTTATAGTCTTATTAATATATATATCTAGTAAAGATTGTGCTACTATTATAAATACTTTATCTCAGGAGGATAGAAAACCATGAATCGCGTTGCTGATGTTATCCGTGATGATATTAAAGTAATGACAGCCTATCAGGTTGCCGATTTGCCGGAAGGTTTTATTAAGTTGGACGCCATGGAGTGTCCGCATCATCCTTTTGCCGGGTATGAATCTTTATTGTCAGAATGGGCGGATTTGGCAAAGCAGGCACCGATTCATTTGTATCCCCATACTGCCAAGAGCGGTATTTATGAAGAATTGAGGGAGGTTTTCGGTATTCCTGATAAGGCGGAAATCGCATTGGGTAACGGCTCTGACGAGCTTATCCAGTTTTTGACTATGCTGGTTGCCAAACCAAATACGCGTGTATTGGGTATTGAGCCAAGTTTCGTTATGTATCGTCATAATGCCGCGCTTTATGGCATGGAATATGTCGGTGTTCCCTTAAATCCGGATTTTTCTTTAAATCTACCTGCCGTTTTGACCGCTATCGAGCAACATCAGCCGTCATTAATTTTTATTGCCTATCCCAATAACCCTACCGGCGTGTGCTTTAAGCGGGAAGAAGTGGAGGCGGTCATTCGTGTGGCTACCGGCATTGTGGTTGTCGATGAGGCATATGGCGCGTTTCATCATGACAGTTTTCTTCCGTGGGTGGGCGAAGTCGAAAACCTGGTCGTAATGCGTACCATCAGTAAAATCGGCTTTGCAGGCTTGCGGATGGGATATGCGGCGGCAAGTCCAAGCATTATGGGTGAACTGGCCAAAATCCTTCCGCCTTACAACATGAATCAATTAAGCTTGGCGGCGGCAAAATTCTCATTGAAACATCATCAAGTCATTCAGCAAAACATTGATACATTAAAAAACGAGCGTTCGCGCGTGATGAATGAATTGTTGAAATTAAACCGTTTGGAAGTTTTCCCGAGCGAAGCCAACTTTATTACCGTTCGTGTTCCTGATGCGAACGGGCTGTTTGAAACATTGAAGCAAAACCGCATACTGATTAAAAAACTGTATGGCAGCCATCCGCTTTTGGATCAGTGTGTCCGCATAACCATAGGCTCGGCAGTGCAAAATGATGCCGTCTTGGCCGTTATTAAAAACCTTTACCCTAATCTTTGACTCCAAGGAAACTACCATTATGAACAAAGCTCAATTGCATTTGACCAATTTTCTGTTACTGGTTGAAGAAGCCGGCTCATTGACCAAGCTTGCACGTGCTTGCGGTTATGAAAACTCCGCCTCTTTGTCTCAGCTCAAACGCCGTTTGGAACAACAAGCAGGCGATGAGTCTGCACGCGGCATTCGTCCGAGCCTGGCTGCGAAGTTGGAATCCGGTATGCACAAACGCAAAGGCTGGCTGAACCGTGACCACAGCAAAGATCAAGAAAAAGCAGCAGCGGTTGAAGCCGCGCGTTTGGAAAAACAAACTGTCGAAGCAGTCGAAGCTGGTGTTTCAACCGAAGGCCGTTTTGTTACCGTTACCCGCAATACCTGCGAAACCCAAATTACCGTCAGCCTCAATCTTGACGGTACCGGCAAATACCGCTTGGATACCGGCGTTCCTTTCCTTGAACACATGCTTGCCCAAGTGGCGCGTCATGGTTTGATTGACTTGGATATTACCTGCAAAGGCGATTTGCACATTGACGACCATCACACGGTTGAAGACATCGGTATCGTATTGGGTCAGGCACTGAAACAAGCACTTGGCAATAAAGCCGGCATTACCCGTTATGGCCATGCCTATGTTCCGCTGGATGAAGCGTTGAGCCGTGTAGTCATCGACCTTTCCGGCCGCCCTGGCTTGGTGTACAACATCGACTTTACCCGCGCCCTGATCGGTCGTTTTGATGTTGATTTGTTTGAAGAATTTTTCCACGGCCTTGTGAACCACAGCATGATGACCTTGCATATCGATAACTTGAGCGGCCGTAATGCACATCATCAAGCCGAGACCGTTTTCAAAGCCTTCGGTCGCGCCTTGCGCATGGCGGTCGAATACGATCCGCGCATGATGGGTCAAACGCCTTCTACCAAAGGCACGCTGAGCGAAGAGTCTGTTCAGGAAGAAGCCGAACGCATCTGAAGAATAAGGCATCGTGTGAATGAATAAAGGCCGTCTGAAACCGATCGGGATTTCAGACGGCCTTTTATTATTTGTCTTGTATATCGACAATATTTTGTTTTAAAGCATCTTTTGCTACAATCATTCTTATTATATTAATCATTAAATGTTTTCAGACGGCCTGAGGAGAAGCAATGAAAGTAGCGATTGTCGATTATGGAATGGGAAACCTGCACTCAGTATTGAAATCTGTTCAGGCGGCGCAGGTTTTGTCCAATCAAAATGCCGAGGTTTATCTGACTTCGCGGCCTGAAGAAGTGATGGCGGCTGATAGGGTTATCTTTCCGGGGCAGGGTGCCATGCCGGATTGTATGTCTGCGCTGAAGGCAAGCGGTTTGGGCGAGGCGGTTTCAGACGGCCTGAAAAACAAGCCGTTTTTTGGAATTTGCGTAGGTGCGCAATTATTGTTTGAACACAGCGAAGAAGGCGATACAGATGGTTTGGGTTGGTTTGAAGGGCAAGTAAAACGGTTTTTGCCCAATCAAACCGATGCGCAAGGAGGCCGTCTGAAAGTGCCGCATATGGGTTGGAATACAGTGCGCCAAACCCGTCCGCATCCTTTATTTCAAGACATTGGGCAGAACGAGTATTTCTATTTTGTTCACAGTTATTATTTTGCGCCGAAAAATGAAGAGATTGTTTTAGGCGTCAGCGAATATCCGAATGAATTTGCCTGCATTGTCGGTAAGGACAATGTGTTTGCCACACAGTTCCATACGGAGAAAAGCCATCAGGCAGGATTGTTACTGCTGCGTAATTTTTTAAATTGGCAGATTTGAGGCTTTTAACATAAATCTGCTAAAAATCGCTAATTTGTGTAAAATATACTGAAATTGAATAGAGGAGAAAAAATGCTGTTGATACCTGCCATTGATTTGAAAGAAGGACGCTGTGTTCGCTTAAAACAAGGCTTGATGGAGCAGGCGACGGTGTTTTCCGACTCGCCGGCAGAGATGGCGTTGCATTGGCGCAATCAAGGCGCACGCCGTTTGCATTTGGTCGATTTGAACGGCGCATTCGCAGGCGTTCCTCAAAATTTTCCGGCAATTAAAGAAATTTTGGCCGCCGTAGCCAAAGATATTCCGGTACAGCTTGGCGGCGGTATCCGTGATTTGGGAACCATTGAAAAGTATTTGGATTTGGGTCTGACCGATGTGATTATCGGTACGGCTGCGGTAAAAAATCCTGAATTTGTGCGCGAAGCATGTAAGGCCTTTCCGGGGCAGATTATCGTCGGCTTGGATGCCAAAGACGGTATGGTGGCGATAGACGGTTGGGCAACGGTAACGGAGCATCATGTCGTCGATTTAGGCAAGCGTTTTGAAGACGATGGGGTCAACAGCATTGTTTATACCGATATCGGTCGCGACGGCATGATGAGCGGCGTGAATATCGAAGCCACCGTCAAATTGGCCCAATCAGTGAATATTCCGATTATTGCTTCCGGCGGCTTGACGAATTTGGACGATATCCACGCATTGTGTGCCGTTGAAAAAGAGGGTGTGAGCGGTGCGATTACTGGCCGCGCAATTTATGAGGGAAGTATTGATTTCGCACAGGCTCAAAAACTGGCCGATTCTTTGGCTTGACCTAAGTGCGTTTAATTATGCAGATTAGGGCTTTGCAAAGTGTAACAGCGCAGGAGTTGGCGTATAGCTGAAAATGCCTTCAAAAGTGGCATTTTGCAAAGTCCTTAGACTTAAAATCTGTCTGAAATAATTATAAAAAACAACTTACTCAATATCTTATTTTATTAAGGGATTGGTATACTTGAAGCGTTTGTTTTGGGTTTTTGGATTATCTGGTCATCCGATCGCGAAGTGTATCCGCTAAGCGAAAGTTTGTGGTTTACACTGATTGCAGTGATACTGCGGTAGTTGACGGCATTTGATTTGCCGATTATCGATACCTATTGGATGATTTTCAATGGGATAGTGTGGGTATTTGCCGGTTTGATTTTTTCTATCGTCGGTCGCATCGACAGTAATTTCATCATCTCCTGCGTTTTGGCGATGATGGCCGACATTGGTTATTTTCAGCTGTTGCAACATTTGCCGGATTGGTTGAGCAAATTTTTGGCCTGACGGTTTCAGACGGCCTGAGAACGGATAAGAGGTATTGAGTATGGCATTGGCAAAACGAATTATTCCTTGTCTGGATGTAAAAGACGGTCGCGTGGTAAAAGGTGTCAACTTTTTGGGTTTGCGCGATGCAGGTAATCCGGTTGACGTTGCCAAACGCTACAACGATGAAGGCGCGGATGAGTTGACCTTTTTGGATATTACTGCTTCCAGCGACAATCGCGACACTATTTTGCATGTTATTGAGGCAGTCGCTTCACAAGTTTTTATTCCATTGACGGTCGGCGGCGGTGTGCGTACGGTTGCCGATATCCGTCGTCTGCTTAATGCCGGTGCCGATAAGGCCAGCATCAATACGGCCGCTGTAACCAATCCTGATTTGGTAAACGAAGCGGCCGGTTTTTTTGGTTCGCAAGCGATTGTTGTTGCCGTGGATGCCAAAGCGGTCAATCCCGAAAACACCCATTGGGAAATCTTTACCCACGGCGGACGTAATCCGACCGGTTTGGACGCGGTGGAATGGGCTGTCGAAATGCAGCGGCGCGGTGCGGGCGAGATTTTGCTGACCAGTATGGACCGGGACGGTACCAAACAAGGTTTCAACCTGCCTTTGACACGCGCAGTCAGCGAAGCGGTTGATATTCCGGTCATTGCTTCCGGCGGCGTTGGTTCGGTTCAACACTTGGTGGACGGCATTAAAGAAGGAAAGGCAGATGCGGTATTGGCCGCCAGTATTTTCCACTTTGGCGAAGCGAGTATCCGTGAAGCAAAACTGGCCATGCGCGAAGCAGGAATTGAAGTGCGTTTGTGATTGCTATCCAAAGGCCGTCTGAAAATATGGGAGAAAGATGCGAATGTCGAACATAAACGAAACGCTGCTGAATGCCGTAAAATTTGATGAAAAAGGTTTGGTTTGCGCGATTGCCCAAGATTGGCAGACACACCGTGTGCTGATGGTTGCCTGGATGAACGCCGAGGCCCTGCAAAAAACCGTAGAAACCGGTTTTGCCCACTATTACAGCCGTTCCCGCCAAAAACAATGGATGAAGGGCGAAGAGTCCGGACATACGCAAAAAGTACATGAATTGCACCTGGATTGCGATGGCGACGCGGTGGTCATGCTGATTGAACAGAACGGTGGCATTGCTTGTCATACTGGGCGCGAAAGCTGTTTTTACAAAGTTTGGCAAGACGGAGCATGGCAGACAGTCGATGCTGTGTTGAAAGATGAAGAAGCAATCTACGGACATAAACATCCTTAAGGCCGTCTGAAAGAAAATAAGAGAAACCGACCATGACCGATACTATCCTTACCCAAATTCAAAACGTCATCGATTCGCGCAAAGGCGGCGATCCCGATGCTTCTTATGTCGCCCAACTGCTGCACAAAGGTGAAGACAAGATTCTGAAAAAAGTCATCGAAGAAGCGGGTGAAACCTTGATGGCCTCTAAAGATGGCGGTGGCGAACATTTGGTTTACGAAGTGGCGGATTTGTGGTTTCACACCATGGTTTTATTGGCGCATCATGGCTTGCGTGCCGAAGATGTGGTCAACGAGCTTGCGCGTCGTCAAGGTTTGTCGGGATTAGTGGAAAAAGCTTCTCGCAAAGAATCTTGAATTTATATTACAATCCCATATTTGACCTGTTTCAGAATCCGTCTCTTGGGGCAAAAACGATTTCTCTTTTTTAGTCGAAACCCGTTACGTCCGTTTTCAGACGGCCATTGGAGCCATTATGGATAATTGTATTTTCTGCAAAATCGCAACCAAAGATATTCCGGCACAAACCATTTACGAAGACGATGAGATGCTTTGTTTCAAAGACATCCGTCCCGCCGCGCCGGTGCATCTGCTGCTGATTCCGAAAGTGCACTTCGATTCACTGGCACACGCAACCGCCGAACATCAAACCCTGTTGGGCAAAATGATGTTGAAAGTTCCTCAAATCGCCCATGAGGCAGGTTTGACCGACGGTTTCAAAACCCTGATCAACACAGGCAAAGGCGGCGGACAAGAAGTCTTCCACCTGCATATCCATATCATGGGTACGCCTGCATAACTATTATCTATTTTTAACAAATTCAAGGATTTATCATGGGTAGCTTCTCTCTCTGGCACTGGATTATCGTACTGATTATTGTCGTTTTGGTATTTGGTACAAAAAAATTGCGCAACGTCGGCAAAGACCTTGGCGGTGCGGTACATGACTTCAAACAAGGCCTGAACGAAGGTACAGACGGCAAAGATGCCAAAAAAGACGAAGTCATCGAACACAAAAAAGACGAAGACAAAGCATAATCCATGTTTGATTTCGGTTTGGGCGAATTGCTGCTTGTCGGCGTTGTCGCCCTGATAGTGCTTGGCCCCGAACGTCTGCCGCAAGCCGCGCGCACGGCCGGGCGTTTGGTCGGCAAATTGCAAGGATTCGTCAATAACGTCAAGCAGGAGCTCAACACTCAGGCTGAGTTGGACGAATTGCGTAAGGTGAAGCAGGAATTTGAAACCGCCGCATCTGAGTTTCGCGACGGTATCAAAGACTTGGGCAACGATGCGCAAAAAAATCTGAGCGATATTTCAGACGGTCTCAAGCCGTGGGAACGCCTGCCCGAACAGAAAACGCCTGCCGATTTCGGAGTGGACGAGTTGGGCAATCCTTTGCCTGATCTGGCTTCAAGCAGCACTGAGCATGAAAGTGCAATCCAAGCCTCTGATCAGGGTGGGGCAGTGCAAACCCAAGAGCTTGTTGAGGCTGAAAATGCCGAGTCCGAGCAAGACCGCGCTTGGCGTGAGTATTTGACGGCTTCGGTTTCACCTGCTCCTGCGGTAGAAGTCAGCTATATCGAATCTCCTGTTGCCGATGTTCCGCCGCCGCATACGACTTCTTTGCGTAAGCAGGCGATGAGCCGCAAACGCGATATGCGCCCGAAATTCCACGCCAAGCCCAAACTGCGTGTCCGTAAGTAAAAAGTGAGTCAACCGGTGTCCGAAACTCAACACGAACAACTCGTCCAACCGCTTATCGAGCATCTGCTCGAGCTGCGCCGCCGCATGATGTGGATCGTCATCGGTATCGTCGTCTGCTTTTTGGGTATGATGCCGTTTGCCCAGCAGCTCTATACCTTTGTTGCCGAACCATTAATGGCCAATCTGCCTAAAGATACCAGCATGATTGCGACCGATGTGATCGCGCCGTTTTTTGTGCCGGTCAAGGTTACTCTGATGGCAGCGTTTCTGCTGTCGTTGCCGCACACGCTGTATCAAGTTTGGGCGTTTGTCGCTCCTGCCTTATACCAAAACGAAAAACGTTTGATTACGCCGCTGGTGTTGTCCAGCGTGACGCTTTTCTTCGTTGGGATGGCGTTTGCCTATTTTTTGGTATTCCCAGTGATTTTCAAATTCTTGGCCGGGGTAACTCCTGTCGGTGTCAATATGGCAACCGACATCGACAAATACCTGTCCTTTATTTTGGGCATGTTTGTGGCATTCGGTACAACGTTTGAAGTTCCCGTCGTTGTGGTGTTGCTTGCAAAAATGGGCATTGTTTCGACTGCACAGCTTAAGAATGCGCGTCCGTATGTGATTGTCGGTGCGTTTGTCGTAGCCGCAATCATCACGCCGCCTGATGTGATTTCCCAAACCCTGCTTGCTGTCCCACTGATTCTGCTCTATGAAGCAGGCATTTGGTTCAGCCGCTTTGCCAAAGTGAAAACGCAGCAGGAAGATGAAGATACACCGCAACCACCGGCAGAAGTTTAAGAATAAAGGCCGTCTGAAGAATTTTTCAGACGGCCTTTGTATCATAGCACTTCGGTTTTTAAGAAAAAGTATGATGAATATTCGGGAAATCGTACAAAAACGTTACAGCACCAAATCTTTTGATGTGACTAAAAATTTCGACCGAGGATTTTGCCGAAATCGAAGCAGTAATGTGTAACAGTCCCTGATGCCTCAATAGGTTGTTACTCTGAAGATGATTGCCAAACCGGCGAAATCACGTTTGGGAAATGGGGTGATTTTTACCAAGGTATAAGTCGCCACTCAAGACATTCCAAAGATAAATGTAACAATAGGAAAAAATGATATGGCAGGCAAAAAAATTTCAAGTTTTGATGCTTTTTTAGTATGTAAGCAATTATCAATTAAGGAATTATTCGAAAAAATACTTAATTCAAATACTGTTTTTCAATATGAAGCAGCAAAAAGGTTACAATTTTATGAGTATAGTGAAATTAAAGATAATATTAAAAATATACTATTAACAAGCAGATGTAGTCGACATAGAGAAATTGCAATATTTATTTTAGGCCAGTTTCAAATCAAACTTAATGACATTCAACTTAAAGAAATTCTATCAATATTAATTTGCTTTATACACAATGATAAAAGTATAAGAGTTAAATCATCTGCAATTTCATCATTAGGATACCTATTTCGTGATTACAATTTAGGAGAAAAAGCGTTTTCTAACATAGAAAAATATATAGATTTGATATGGAGTTTAAATAAGTATTCTATTATTATTTCTGTTGCATTTAGTTCTGTATATCTTCCAGAAAGGGAATATATAAAAGACTACCTAATCAGAAATTTAAATAAAAAAAATCCTAAGATATTATCATGGATTTTATATGCTTTAAAAGAGAAGGGTTATAAATCAAATTCAATTGAAACTCTATTAATTAGGAAGCTAAAAGATTTTAATGAAACTTCTTATATTTACCATGAGATAGTTTCATTTTTAATTTCAATTGACTCTACGAAGGTTATTCCGTATGTTAAAAAATTTTATTGAATCAAAATAGAATTGATGACGAATTCTATATCGGGATCAAGAATAATTCATCTAAAAAGTTTTCAAAAAATCGAGAATCTTAATTTTAGGTAATTGAAAAAAGATTCGTTTCTATTTTATTAAAAAGCATGATGTCAGGCCTTCTGAAAATTAACTACGTTTCAGACGGCCTTTTTATTGTCCTTGTTTTTTCTTTGCTATTCTTAGTTATCAAGCATCTGGCAAAAGGGTTTTGAAAAAGAGAAGTTTATATTTTGACTAAATCCAGCCGTATGATTCTGTGTAAAAATGTGTTATCGTATCCATATGTGTTAAGAAACATTAATAAATTTGTATTTTTCTTACAGAGAAAGGCTTCAAAATGGATGGATGGACTCAAACGCTGAGTGCCGGTACCTTGCTCGGTATCGCTGCGGCAGCGATTTTACTGATCTTGGTTTTGATTGTAAAACTGCGTGTTCATGCCTTGCTGACGTTGGTATTGGTCAGCTTGCTGACCGCCATCGTAACAGGTCTGCCTATGGGCAGCATTGTTAATGATGTATTGGTTAAAAACTTCGGTGGTACGCTCGGCAGCGTGGCGTTGTTGGTCGGTTTGGGCGCAATGCTCGGCCGTTTGGTGGAAACTTCCGGCGGTGCTCAGTCTTTGGCAGATGCGCTGATTCGGATTTTCGGTGAGAATCGTGCGCCATTTGCTTTAGGCGTGGCTTCTTTGATTTTTGGTTTCCCGATTTTCTTTGATGCCGGCTTAGTGGTGATGTTGCCGATTGTGTTTGCAACGGCACGCCGTATGAAGCAGACAGTTCTGCCATACGCGATGGCGTCTATTGGCGCGTTTTCGGTCATGCACGTCTTCCTGCCGCCTCATCCCGGCCCGATTGCTGCTTCTGAGTTTTATGGTGCAAATATTGGCCAACTGCTGATTTTAGGTTTGCCTGTTACCTTGATTACTTGGTATTTCAGCGGCTATTTATTGGGTAAAGTTTTGGGTCGCAGCATTCATGTGCCCGTTCCTGATCTGATCAGTGGCGGTATGCAAGATAACGACCAACCGAAAGCGCCTGCAAAAGCATCTACCGTTGTTGGTATTATGCTGATTCCTATGCTGTTAATTTTCTTGAATACCGGTTTGTCTACTTTAATCAGTGAGAAAGTCGTCAGCGCAGATGAAGGTTGGGTGCAATTTGGTCGCATGATTGGTTCGACACCGATTGCTTTGCTGATTTCTGTTTTGGTAGCCCTGTATGTATTGGGTGGCAAACGTGGTGAAAAAGCCAGCGCATTGGAGAAAACCATCGATGGCGCATTGGGTCCGGTTTGCTCGGTCATTTTGATTACCGGTGCGGGTGGTATGTTTGGCGGCGTGTTGCGTGCCTCCGGTATCGGTAAGGCTTTGGCAGACAGCATGGCAGACTTGGGTATTCCTGTTTTGCTGGGTTGTTTCTTGGTGGCTTTGGCCTTGCGTATTGCGCAAGGTTCTGCGACCGTTGCATTGACTACCGCTGCTGCGTTGATGGCACCAGCCGTTGCGGCGGCAGGTTTCAGCGATTGGCAGATTACTTGCATGGTATTGGCTACAGCGGCAGGTTCCGTTGGTTGCAGCCACTTTAACGACTCCGGTTTCTGGCTTGTTGGCCGCCTGTTGAATATGGATGTGCCGACGACCTTGAAGACATGGACGGTCAACCAAACACTTATCGCACTCATCGGTTTTGCTTTGTCGTCAGTGTTGTTTGTTTTGGTTTAATCGGAAGAACGGGCGGATAGTGTTTTTGAGATAACGCAATCCGCCCGTTTTTAAATACCGTTAAAATCTAGATAAACAAGGAGTAGAAAAATGACGACACATTTTGTCATGATGGGCGTGTGCGGTTGCGGTAAAACCACTGCCGCGCTGTCTTTGCAAAAACATTTCAACCAATGCCCGTATGCCGAAGGCGATGATTTTCATACCCAAGCCAACCGCGACAAGATGGGTGCCGGTATTCCGTTGACGGATGAAGACCGTTACCCATGGCTGGGCAATTTGCGTGACTGGATGACGGAGCAGGCAAAAAATGGGGAAAAATATTCCATCGTTACTTGTTCCGCACTCAAACGCCAATACCGTGATATTCTGCGTGGCGCAGAAGGGAAGGTGGCTTTTATCCATTTGACCCCGCCTCAAGCAATCAATCTTGAGCGTATGCTGTCGCGTCAGGGGCATTATATGAAAGCCGGAATGCTGGATTCGCAGCTGGAGATTTTGGAAGAGCTGGGTGCTGATGAATACGGTGTCAAAATCGATAATCCGGGTTCGCCTGAAGCCGTTGAGGCAGATATTGTGAACTGGGTGAAAGCGCAAGGCTTGATTTAGTAATGATCGGAAATGGAAAGGCCGTCTGAAATATTTCAGACGGCCTTTTTTGATGGGATTTAGAATGTTTTTTGTGAATCGAGCAATAAGGTAACCGGCCCGTCATTGCAAAGGGAGACCTGCATATGGGTTTGGAATCTGCCGGTTTCGACAGTCAAGCCATGTTCGCGTAGAAGTTGTGCGGTGTATTGATAAAGCTTATCCGCTTGTTCTGCGGGCGCGGCATTGGAGAAAGAAGGGCGGCGGCCGCTGCGTGTATCGGCGTAAAGGGTAAACTGGGAAACCAGTAATATCGAGCCGCCGACATCTTTGAGCGATAAATTTAATTTGCCGTTTTCGTCTTCAAAGATACGCAGGTTGGCGGTTTTATCCGCAATGTATTTGGCGTCCGCTTCTGTATCGGTGTGGGTAACGCCGAGCAATATCATAAATCCGTTGTTGATTTCGCCGCAGGTTTCGTGGGAATCTTCGGACAAAACGTCAACTTTGGCTTGGGTAACTTTTTGGATAACAGCGCGCATAATCTTGTGTGAATAAAAGGAGTTGTAAAAAAGGGCGTAAGATACGCCCTCTGGGTTCAAATATAGTTTCAGACGACCTGAAACCATTGAATCAATTTACGGATTAATGCCGTTTTCTTTCAAGATACGTTCGATCTGATTCTCGACTTTTTGTCGTTTGACAGCTTGGGCAATCTGATTACGCACCAGTTCGAAAGGTTCGGCATTAGGATTACGCTCTACGGCACTGAGTTTAAACAGATAAAAACGGTTTTCCATTTGAATCGGCTCATGCGTTACATCGCCTCGGTTCATGTCGGCAAAAGCGGTAGCCAGTTGAGGCGGAAGCTGCTGCGGAGAGATGAAGCCGTCGAACTCTTGTTCGGGGTTGGGATAGCGTTTCATCAGCTCTTCAAATGACAAGCCTTTGAGCAGCAGTTCTTGCGCTGCGCGTACTTCTTCGGCTGAAGCAAAGCTGACTTGTTGCAGCTTGATAATGCGTGTTTGCTGGTCGTAGAAACGGCGCAACTCGGCATCGTCAACCGCAGTTTGGCGTTCTAAATAAGCAGCGTATTGGTTGGCATAAAACTCAGCTTCAACGTTTTTAAACTGATTCTGCACTTCTGCATCTTTGTCCAAACCAGCCTTGATGGCTTCATTTTTCAAAACTTCCAAAGTCTGCAAACGTGTAACCACATCTTTGCGGATTGCCTGACCATCGGGTTTGGCAGTCTGGTTGGGATGTTGATCGGCTTGTCTCAATACTTCGGCGACCATGCTGTCGATACGGGCAGGATCGATTTCAGGTGCTTTAGCGGTTGCCAAGCCGACGGTTGATAGAGTGAGGATAGCCAAAACGGCAGTTTTGGGCTTGATGTTCATGTGAGTTCCTTATTGCCCGCCGTTATCACGGCGGGCACGTTATATTATTTGTTGACTTTGATGCTGGCTTTTTTCAGCAATGATTGAATGGCCGCATCAACACGGGCTGCCTGTAAGTCGCTGCCAATCTCGTTTTTAGCGGTTTCGTAAGAAGGTACGGTAACGTTACGGCGGTCATTGACGTAGAAAACGGCGTACAAATTACCGTTTTGCAGCGGCGTTTTAGTGTGCGCACCTTTTTTCAGGTCTTTGACAGCAGCGTAAAGCGGAGGCGCTGATTCTTGTAAATCTTTAAGCGGAACATAAGCTTTAGGGATGCCGCCGGCTTTTTTGGCCGCTTCGTCAATTGAGTATTGGTTCAATACCGAAACAAAGCTTTTTTTCGCATCCAAATCGGCAATGGCTTTTTGGGCATTGCTGCTGCTGTCGGTCACGATTTCGCCCAGTTGGACTTCCTGAGTACCTTTATAGAAGTTGCTGAAGTCGTTGTAAGCGGCTTTGACATCTTTTTCTTGAACAGGATATTGACGGACGATATGCGCCGCGAAAGCTTGGCCTAACAAATCATTTTCGAAAACTGCCCATTCGGTTTTGAATGTGGCTTTTTTATCTGCGCCTTGCTTGGCGGCATCGGCACGCGCTTGTTCCAATGCTGTTTTGAATTCAGCACTTTGATCCAGTTTCAATTTTTTGGCTTCTTGAGTAACAACAGTGCTGATAACTTGGCGTTCAGTCAACATTTGACGCAATTCAGGAGTGTCTTGAACGTTCGGGTTGCTGGCGCGTACGGAAGCAACTTGGTCATCGATAACGCTGCTGTCGATGGCTTGACCGTTGACGGTCGCCAAAGTTTGGGCAAACAGGGTGCCGGAAGTCAGGGCAAGCATCAAGGCTGAAGTAAAGTAGGTTTTTTTCATCGTATTTCTCTTTTAAATTAATGATTGGAAATCAAAGTTTGGGCAGTAATCTTAATGGAAGTATTCGTCCGGCGTAGCCGCTTTGATACTGAGTGCATGAATCAGGCCGTCTGAAAACAAGTCCTGTAAAAGCTGCTTAATCATACGTTGTCGCTGGAGGCGGCCAATGTTTTCAAATGCGTTGCTGACCACCACTATGGCGTAATGCCCGCCGCCTTTATTACCGGCATGGCCGGCATGCAGATGGCTTTCATCTTCAAAATCGAAGAACTCAGGCTCAAGCGTCCGTAGGCGTTCCTCGATAATTTGACGCATATTGCTCATTTGAACACAGCTTTAAAGGGTTTAATCAATACTTCTGCGTATACGCCGGCATCAACGTAAGGGTCTTGTTCAGCCCATTCTTGTGCAGCGTCCAAAGATTCAAATTGAGCCACAATCAGGCTGCCGGAAACACGTTCCGGATTGTCTGGTAGAGGATTGGGGCCGGCAGTCAGCAGACGGCCTTGCTCTTTCAATTCTTCCAAGCGTGCCAAATGAGCAGGGCGGGCCGCCATGCGTGCTTCGTGGACATCTTCGGCATCAGTGGCCAAAAGCATGAAATATTCCATTATTGATCCTCCTTAGGCTGGAAACGCATCAGATACATACCCTGTGCGATGGAAAAAATGATTGTGAAACCCAATGTGCCGAACAGTTTGTAATTGACCCATTGGTCTGGAAAATACGTAAAGACAAAGAGGTTGGCCGCACCCATAAAAATCAGGAAGCCAATCCATGCATAAGTCAGGCGTGTCCATACAAAATCGGGGAGCTGCATTTCTTTGCCCATGACGGCTTTAAGCCCGTTTTTACCGGCAAGGTGGCTGAACAGCATGACGATTGCGCCGATCCAAAACAGAACGGTCGGTTTCCACATGATAAAGCGGTTGTCTTTCAGCAGAATCGTTGCACCGCCAAAAAAGACAATCAAAATCAGGCTGATCCATTGCATGGTGTCCAGTTTGCGGTGCTTCCAAAAGGTCAGCGCAGCTTGGGCAATGCCGACTATAACCGCAACAGTTGTTGCGGCAATCATGTCTTTGGTGATGATGTATGTGATGAAAAATAAGAATACGGCGAATAAGTCGCTCAAAATCTTCATATATTAATGATGAAACTAATTGAGTAAATGCTAATCATACAGGGAGATGTGTTTTTTTGCACCATTCCCCATGACTTTAATACCACACATATTTATATGAAATATTTGTTTTGGGTTGGCGAAATTTGTAAAAAAGAAACACAAGCATGCAAAAGTAATAGATTTGCTAAGGAATTTTAGGCTGAATGGCCTCTATTGCTTGGCAGGAATGGGTTAAAAATATATCATGACGTAATATCTAGTAAATATATGGTTAAATGTGCGCACATTGGTTAGTACCATAATTTCCGAACAGGGGATCAGTTTTGAAAAAACATCACAATATTAAATTAATTACAGCTTCTATCGCTTTAATGACATCGCTCAGCGCTTCTGCAGGTTTGGGCGGCTTGAATGTTCAATCTCATTTGGGTGAGCCTTTTACAGGCAGTATCACTGTAACCGGCGAGGAAGCTCAGGCTTTGCTTAATGGCGGTAAGGCCACTATTTCAAATGGCAATTTGCGCGCAACGGTACGCAAATCAGGTGATAAGGCAGTCGTTACCATCCGCTCTTCTAAAGCCATCAAAGATCCTGTTTTGGTTTTCCAAGTAGGTGTCGGCGCACAATCGCGTGAGTACACCGCTATTATCGATCCGGCCGGATATGATTCTAAAGATGCAGCATCTGTTCGTACCCGTCCGGCTACTGAATCTCAATCCTCCGAGCCGACACGCAATGCCCAACAGCCTGCAACTAAAAACAATAAAGCAGCAGGTAATCAGGTAGCTCAAGCGCGTAAGGATGTGCAGCGTAAGGCTGAGAAAAAACAAGTTCAGACGGCCTCTGCTAAAAACGACACGGCTGCACGTTCAGGCAGACAGCATTTGGTGCGTACGGGTGAAACCCTGATTGCCATTGCGTCCGGCATCCGTCCACAAGGTATGACCCTGGATCAAACCATTCAGGCTTTGGTAAATGCCAATCCGGATGTGTTTATCGATAATAATGCCAACCGTATGTTGGCAGGTAAAGTGCTGAATATTCCAAACCGTAGCGAATTGCAACGCTTGGCTGCTTCTGCTCCTGCTAAAACCAATACAGCGACAGAGAAAGGCGATGAAGCCGTCAATGCAACAGAAGCTAAAACAGAGAAACCTGTTGTTCAGCCTGAGGCTCAAACTGAAGCCCAGGTTAAAGATGCTGGCGTAAATACACAGCAACAGGAAGAAGTGAAACAAGCTTCAGCTGAACAAACAGAACAAGCAGCATCTGCAGCGGTTAATGAAAATACCGCATCAACTGTTCCTGCGTCCGATGTTCAAGAAGCTATGGCTTCTGATGCTCAAGAGAATGTAGTGGCTTCTGAGCCTGTTGCAACCACGGATTCTGTTGCGGAGCAAACAGAAAGCGAATCAGACGGCAATTTATGGAAATGGTTATTGGCAGGCGGTGCAGCCCTTATTGCTGCTTGGTTGTTGTTGAAAGCTGCCGGTAAACGTAAAGACGAGCCGGAAGAAGCACCTGTAAGCCGTAAGGATGAAGGGAAGGCTGTACAGAAAAATGTTGCTGCTGCGGTTGCTGCAACTAAAGTAACGCCGTCTGAAAAAACTCAAGACGGTCTGCTTATCGAAGATGATTTCGAAGATGATGTCGTTATCACTGAAGTAGAAGAATCTTCCAATATCGATGATGTCAAACTTGATTTGGGTAAGATTGACAATAGTCAGGCAGGTATTCTTTCAGGTGCAGTAACGCATGATGTAGAGACAGAGCAACGTCGCCATGCTGATTGGGATAGTATCGAATCAACAGAAAGCGTGTACGAGCCTGAACCGGAAAATCCGTATCAGCCGGTATCGGTTGTTATGCCGGAACGTAAAGAAGAGCAGGTAAATACATTTGCTGAGTTTGATTTTGCGACAGAAACAAAAGTTTTCGAGTCGCGAAATGAAGAGCCACTCGAGTTTACGGTAGATACCCCTGAAGATTCAGACGGCCATGTGCTGCCATTCGATGTCAAGCAAGATCAAGACTTTCAAATTCAAGAAACCAAAGAAGAAGTAGAGAAAGAAGAAGCTGCTTCTGAGTTTGTGATTGAAGAAGGTGCATTGGAATGGGGAGCTGAAGATGTTTCAGTGGCTGCCGATAAAAGCAATAGTGAAAGAGGCTTTGTTTCAGAATCAGTCGGCATGACTGCACCGCTTGAAGCTAAATATGATTTGGCTAAGATGTATATCGAAATCGGTGATCCTGAAGCGGCTCGAGAAACATTGCAAGGGCTGATTGAAGAGGCTGAAGGCGATATTCTGCATAAAGCCCAAAAACTGATGAAAGAGCTTGGCGCATAAGTGCCAGTCAAATGAAGATGCCGTTTCAGACGGCATCTTTTTTATGGTAAATTAAAAAGCAAGATTTTGGCTGAGTCTATGATTGGTTGGGTAAGATTTCAGCTTTATATGATGGTTGAAGATTAAGGCCGTCTGAAATACATGAGAGGCGTGTGTTGATCACGCCTTTTTAATATTTGTTACTTGAGTGTAGGCAACAATATCAATTTACAAGAAGTATAAGAAATGACTGAACAAGCAAATACAACAGGACATCTGATGCAGCGTTGGGCTTTGACCCTCTCTTATGATGGAAGCCGTTTTTATGGTTGGCAAAAACAGGCTGGAGATTTGCCGACTGTTCAGACGGCCTTAGAGCAGGCCTTGTCTTCAATAGCAGGGGAGCAAATTAATACTATTGTTGCAGGAAGGACGGATACGGGTGTGCATGCAACTGCTCAGGTAGTGCATTTTGATACATCAGTAAGTCGTCCGGAGCAAGCATGGGTGCGGGGAGTCAATGCACATTTGCCTGATGGTGTTGCTGTATTGGTTGCGCAAAAAGTTGCACCTCATTTCCATGCCCGATTTGATGCTTATGGCCGCCATTATCGTTATTTATTGGAATCCTCACCGGTTCGTTCTCCATTATTGGTTGGCAGGGTAGGGTGGACGCATTTGAAATTGGATTTAAATCTGATGAGGCAGGCTGCTGCCCTGTTGGAGGGTGAACATGACTTTTCCAGTTTTCGAGCGGCTGAATGTCAGGCGAAGTCCCCTGTAAAAACACTATATAGTACAAAGATTAGTGGAACTTCTCGCTATCTGTGCCTTGATTTGCATGGAAATGCATTCTTGCATCATATGGTGCGCAATATTATGGGTGCATTGGTGTATGTGGGTAGTGGCAGAATCAGTGTGGATGAGTTTGAGTCGGTCTTTCATGCAAAAAGTAGATTGAAGGCTCCGCCAACTTTTATGTCAGATGGTCTGTATTTAACAGGTGTTGACTATCCTGATGAGTTTGGAGTGACGCAGCTATCGTTGCCCGAGTGGATGAGCATTCCAGGTAATGATTTTCAGACGGCCTAACTGCGGATTGTTGGTATAAAAGCAACAAAATAGCGTGATTGATGTGTAAATTGATAAAGTGTTGTAAAAAAGCAAATTTGGATTTTGAAGAAATTTATCATTGATTTTAAATAATAAATTTCCATTATTTGGGTTGTCTCTGCCTTTATTTGGTTTCTGCGGTAGTGGGGGGAATTGAATAAAGTTTGTTTTTTTAGAGAGGAACAATTATAGTGACAGTCATGGAATCGCTGATTCCAGCGATAAAGTAAGCCTAAGCGGATTATCCGATCTGCTTAAGTTATTTCTTCACAATAGAAAAGGAATACAGCAATGAAAAAATCTCTGATTGCTCTGACTTTGGCAGCTCTGCCTGTTGCAGCTATGGCTGATGTGACTTTGTACGGTCAAATCAAAGCCGGCGTAGAAGTTTCTCGAACCAAAATGAAAGTTTCAGATCAAGCTGGTAAATCTGAAACTACTAAATCTAAAACTGCTACCGAGATTGCTGACTTCGGCTCTCGCATCGGTTTCAAAGGTCACGAACACTTGGGTAGCAACTTGAATGCTATCTGGCAAGTTGAACAAAAAACTTCTATCGCCGGTGGTGACTCTGGCTTTGCTAACCGTGAATCTTTCATTGGTTTAGAAGGCGGTTTCGGTAAAGTTCGTGCCGGTAACCTGAATACTACCCTGAAAGACAGCAGCGATAGCATCGATCCATGGGAAGCCGGCGCAAACTCAGATGTTTTGACATTAGGCAAATTCGAACGTGTAGATTCTCGTGAAGTATCTGTACGCTATGACTCTCCTGTATTTGCCGGTTTCAGCGCAAGCGTACAATACCAACCTCGTGACAATGCAAATCCTAATGATAAATATGGCCATAAGCGTGCTTCTGGTGATGCATACTATGCTGGTTTGAATTACGAAAACTCTGGTTTCTTTGCTCGCTATGCAGGTGGTTTTGCTAAGCACGACTTGAAAACTAATGAAGATGGAGTTGTTAACGACAATCCTGTTAATGGTACAGTTAAAGGTGATTTGAAAGATCATCAAACTCATCGCGTAGTTGCCGGTTACGATGCAAATAATCTGTTGGTTGCTGTTGCTGCTCAATATGATGCATCTAAAAATGGTTATGCCGATACTAGCAATGCTCAAACTGCCTATGGTAAGAAAAACAAACAAACTGAAGTTGCTGCCACCGCTGCTTACCGCTTCGGTAATGTAACTCCTCGTGTTTCTTACGCTCACGGTTTCAAACCTACTGTGGATGGTAAGCAAGTAGCTGGTGGTCAATACAACCAAGTTATCGTTGGTGCTGACTACGACTTCTCTAAACGCACTTCTGCCCTGGTGTCAGCCGGCTGGTTGAAAGAAGGCAAAGGCGACAACACAAAAGAGAAAACTGCTGGTACTGTCGGCCTGCGTCACAAATTCTAATCTGACTTAAGATTGGTCTGAAAAAGAGCCTGTTTTATACAGGCTCTTTTTGTTTTTGCAAGATTTGTTATTAAAGGGGTAGGTTAAAGTATCTTCGATATTTGTTTTCAGACGGCCTATGGAAATTTAAGTCAGGTTATATTCTATAGTGGATTAACTTTAAACCAGTACGGCGTTGCCTCGCCTTGCCGTACTATTTGTACTGTCTGCGGCTTCGTCGCCTTGTCCTGATTTAAATTTAATCCACTATATTTAATATATGCCAAATGAAATTTTAGAAATTGTTTTGAGAATTATTATAAATAAGTTAACAATATTAAGATGGTTATTGGATTGAGTTGATTTTCCTATATTTCATGTCTACTAATAAAAGATTTGTTTTTATAGTTCTAAAGTATTATTAGTATATAGAATTTGGTTTTAAGATTTGTAAATTTGATTTCAATCAAATTAATACCGATAGATGATTCATATAATATAAGTGTTTAGAGTATCGATATATCGGGAATAACCATGTCCTGTCTTAAAATGAAGTGCTTAAGTGGCATTTGGAAACGAATCCTTGTGCTGTTTGCTGTATTTTCTATGATGATAGTAAGCCTACCTGCTTATGCGGAGCGCTTGCCTGATTTCTTGGCAAAAATTCAGCCTTCTGAAATTTTTCCCGGTGCTGATCGCTACGGCAAACCTGAAGGTAAACCTTTAGTTGCTCGTGTATATAAAGGCGAAGAGCAGCTTGGCTTGGTTTATATCACGACTGACGTGGTCAATACGCGTGGTTATTCGAGTAAGCCGATTGATACGATGGTCGCATTGGCCAATGATGGCACTATTGCGGGAGCAAAATTGGTTGAGCACCATGAACCGATTATGCTGATTGGTATTCCGCAATCCCGTGTCGATAAATTCATTGATAAATATATTGGCTTAAATTTTATTAAAAATCCTCCGCAGCCTGGCGTGGCTCCTGGTGATATTATCAGTGGCGCGACTGTAACGTTGATGGTGATTAACGACAGTATTCAGCGCTCTGTCAAATCGGTTATTCATCAATATCATTTGGGTACGGATAAAGCGACTCAAGCCGGCGCTGCTGCCGCTTCTGGTGAGCAGGCTGCAAATGAGCCTGCGGTTCAAACCCGTCCCCGTCGTGCTGTGAATCCCGATAAACAAGACATTCAGTCTTGGAATGCACTGTTAGAACAAAAAGCTGTTGGTCATCTGCATATTTCTGTTGACGATATCAACAAACTGTTTGAAAAAGGCGGTAAAGCCGGTGTTGCTGAGCATGCAGAGCAGGGCGATGGTAACGATACATTCGTTGATTTATATGTTGCTTTGGTCAGCCAACCTTCTATCGGTAAAAGCCTTTTAGGTGAAGCCGGTTGGAATAATCTGCAAAAACGTTTGCAACCGGGTCAACAGGCAATTATGGTTGCCGGTGAAGGCCGATACTCTTGGAAAGGCTCAGGCTATGTGCGTGGCGGTATCTTCGACCGTATCGAAATGATTCAGGGCGATACCAGCTTCCGTTTTACCGATGCACAACATGAGCGTGTGGTTGCTTTGGCAGCGGAAGGTGCACCTGCATTTAAAGAGGTTTCTTGGTTTACCATCCCTGAAGGAGTGGAATTTGATGCTGCCGAGCCATGGCGTTTACAACTGATGATTCAACGTGTGTTGAGTGTTAACGATAAAGCTTTCGTAACTGCAGATTTGGATTACGAATTGCCAAAAGGCTATTATGTCGATGATCCAAAAGCACCACCTGTTGAAGTCAGCGCGCCGGTTGAGCAAGTTGCGGCTGTAGCTTCAGCTCCTGAAAGTACGGGTATTGCCGAAGATGCGACTGCCGGTGATGATGGTGTTTCCAACCAACTTTGGAAACAGGTTTGGAAAGCCAAACAAGGTCAAATTATTGTTGTCGGTATTGCTTTGACAATTCTCCTGTTGGTATTCCTGTTCCAAGACTGGATTGTACGTTACGAAAAATGGTATGACCGTTTCCGCCTCTGCTTCCTGATATTTACCCTGGTTTATATTGGTTGGTATGCGCAAGCGCAATTGTCGGTTGTCAATACGCTGACCTTGTTCTCCGCGGTTTTGACTGAATTCCACTGGGAATTCTTCCTGATGGATCCGCTGGTGTTCATTCTGTGGCTCTTTACAGCAGCGACCATGCTGTTGTGGAATAGGGGTACGTTCTGCGGCTGGCTGTGTCCTTTCGGTTCGTTGCAGGAATTGACCAATCGCGTTGCTAAAAAACTGGGCGTAAAACAAATTACTGTGCCACATCTGTTGCATACGCGCCTGACAGCCATTAAATACGTTATCTTCTTCGGTTTGCTGGCTATTTCCCTGTATGACTTGGGCACTGCTGAAAAATTTGCAGAAGTTGAACCTTTCAAAACCGCAATTATTCTGAAGTTTATGCGCGAATGGTGGTTTGTATTGTTTGCTGCAGCTTTGCTGATTGCCGGTTTGTTTATCGAACGTTTCTTCTGTCGTTATCTGTGTCCTTTGGGTGCGGGTATCGCATTGCCGGGTCGATTCCGTGTGTTTGACTGGCTACGCCGCTATAAAATGTGTGGCAATCCTTGTCAGATTTGTACGCATGAATGTCCGGTACAGGCCATTGCACCAGAAGGCGATATTCATCCGAACGAATGTATCCAATGCCTGCATTGCCAGGTAATGTATCACCACGATACGCGTTGTCCTCAAGTAGTGGCAACGAATAAGAAAAAACAAAAACAAGCGGCGGCAAAATCTGAGCAGTACGATGCGGCAGCAACGAAAAATGCTCAAGAACAAGTTGTTCAGTTTGTTAAAAAAGAATCGGCAATTAGTGTTGATAAGTAGTTATTATAAAAAATAGGGCTGTATCGGCAGCCTGACTTAAAAATTTTTTCATCGGTAGGCCGTCTGAAAAAAATCGGCCGCCGTATTTTATCCAAGGAGTGTTGTATGTCAGACGAAAAATTAGAACAAAACGGCTTGAGCCGTCGTTCATTCTTAGGTACGGCCGCCGCTTCCGGCGCAGGTATTGCCGGTGCCGGCCTGTTGGGTTTGGCGGGTTGCTCTAAAGACGGCGAACAGGCTGCCGCTAACGCTTCCGGCGCGGCTCCCGTCGCCAAGGCGCAAGGGGAATCCAAACCCGGCCAACTGTCTTCCGAAGTCGGTCCGGGCGAACTCGATCAATATTACGGTTTCCTTTCCGGCGGTCAGTCCGGCGAGATGCGCCTGATCGGTCTGCCTTCCATGCGCGAACTGATGCGTATTCCCGTGTTCAATATGGACAGCGCGACCGGTTGGGGACGTACCAATGAGAGCTTGAAAGTCCTCAACGGAAATATTACCGAAGAAACCCGTAAATTCTTACAAGACAGCGGTCTGCGTTGCTACCCCAACGGCGACTTGCACCACCCGCACTTGTCGTTTACCGACCAAACTTACGACGGCCGTTATGCCTATGCCAACGATAAGGCAAACAACCGCGTCTGCCGCGTGCGTTTGGATGTGATGAAGGCCGACAAAATCATCGACATCCCCAATGCCTCGGGTATCCACGGTCTGCGTCCGCAACGTTATCCGAAAACCGGTTATGTCTTTGCCAACGGCGAACACATTACCCCCGTCAGCGGCGTGGGCAAACTGGATGATGCGAAAACCTGGAATGCCGTTTATACCGCCATCGACGGCGAAACCATGGAAATCGCATGGCAGGTATTGGTTGACGGCAACCTGGACAACGGCGATGCCGACTACCAAGGCAAATATTCTTTTGCCACCTGCTACAACTCCGAGCGCGCGCTGACCGTGCAAGGTGCGTCTTCCAACGAACAGGACTGGTGCGTCGTTTTCGACTTGAAAGCCATCGAGGAAGGCATCAAAGCGGGCGACTTCAAAGAAGTGAACGGCGTGAAAATGCTGGACGGCCGCGCTGAAACCAAATCCAAATACACGCGTTATATCCCTGTGCCGAACTCTCCGCACGGCTGTAACGCAAGCCCCGACGGCAAATACATTATGCTCAACGGCAAACTGTCTCCGACCGTTACCGTATTGGATGTCAGCAAGCTGGACGATTTGTTCGCCGGCAAAATCAAAGAGCGCGATGTGGTCGTAGCCGAACCGCAACTGGGTCTAGGTCCCTTACACACCGCATTTGACGGTCGCGGCAATGCTTATACGACATTGTTTATCGACAGCCAAATGGTGAAATGGAATATTGACGATGCGATCAAAGCCTACAAAGGCGAGAAAATCGATCCGATCAAACAAAAACTCGACGTTCACTATCAACCGGGCCACAACCATACGACCATGGGCGAAACCAAAGAAGCCGACGGTCAATGGCTGGTGTCTTTGAACAAATTCTCCAAAGACCGCTTCTTGAATGCCGGCCCGTTGAAACCCGAGTGCGACCAATTGATCGACATCTCCGGCGACGAAATGCGTCTGGTACACGACAACCCGACTTTTGCCGAACCGCACGACTTGTGTTTGGTTGCCGCGTCTAAATTGAACCCGGGCAAAACTTGGGACCGCAAAGACCCGTGGTTCTGGCAGGATGCTTTGGAACAGGCGAAAAAAGACGGTGTTGAGTTGGAAAAAGCCGCCAAAGTCGTACGCGAAGGCAACAAAGTACGCGTGTATATGACTGCCGTTGCGCCCGCATTCAGTATCCCTCAATTTGAAGTGAACCAAGGCGACGAAGTAACCGTATACGTAACCAACGTCGAGACCATCGAGGACTTGACCCACGGCTTCACTTTGGAAGGCTACGGTATCGCTATGGAAATCGGCCCGCAAGCCACTTCTTCCGTAACCTTCAAAGCCGTCCGTCCGGGCGTACACTGGTACTACTGCCAATGGTTCTGCCACGCATTGCACATGGAAATGTCAGGCCAAATGATTGTTAAACCAAAATAATTTTGGTTTGATGATTTAATCCTTTAGGCCGTCTGAAAAAGACATTCTTTCAGACGGCCTTTATAGCAAAGCTGTTTGTCAGCCAGTATGACAATGAGATATAAGCCATCATCAGGCAGCTTTGCTATAACATCAAAATACCTGTTTCTGCGTATGTTTATCATGTAGAAAACAGGCCGTCTGAAATTGAGATATGATTATGACGCATACACCATCCCATCGTTCCAAATGGCAACGTGCCGCATTCGTATTGCTGTTGGGCAGTATGGTTCAGACGGCCTTTGCCGCAGTCATCAACGTATCCGCACAAGACAATCTCAATGATGCTTTAGCGCGCGCCCAAGCCGGCGATACGCTCAAGCTTGCCTCCGGTACATACAAGACCAAACTCTATATCGACAAACCGATTACCATTGAAGGTCCGGCCGACCGCTCCGCCAAGATTGTCGGCGACAGGAGCGGGCGTACTATTGCCGTTCATGCGCCTGATGTGACCCTGCGCAATCTGACCGTTTCCAATTCAGGCTTGAGCCTGCCGGCTATGGATGCAGGGATTTATCTTGAGGAAACGGCTCCGCGTGCATTGATTGAACACAATAATGTCTTGGACAACTCTGTCGGTGTGTACATCCATGGTGCGGCAGAATCGATGGTGCGCGAAAATAAGATTGTCGGAGAAGCCACATTGCGCGTGAATGAGCGCGGTAATGGCGTAACGGTTTGGAATGCGCCGGGTGCGCAAGTTGTCGGTAACGACATTTCCAAAGGACGGGACGGTATTTTTTCCAATACCAGTACATACAATACCTATAAAAACAACCGCTTCAGCGATTTGCGTTTCGCCGTCCACTATATGTACACCAACGACAGTGAAATCAGCGGCAATATTTCCGTGGGCAACAATATGGGCTATGTGTTGATGTTTTCAGAGCGTCTTAAAGTGTATGGCAATATAGCCGTGGGCAGCCGTGACCAAGGCATCATGCTCAATTACGTCAACTATTCCAATATTAACGACAACATTATCAACAAAGCCGGTAAATGCGTATTTGCCTATAATGCCAACTTCAATAAAATTTTTGACAACCATTTTGAAAACTGTCAAATCGGCATCCACTTTACTGCGGCCATTGAAGGTACAAGCCTGTTCAATAATTCGTTTATCAACAACGAAAGCCAAGTTAAATACGTCAGCACCCGTTTCCTTGATTGGGGAGAGGGCGGACGAGGCAATTATTGGAGCGACAACAGCACATTCGACCTTAATGGCGATGGTTTTGGCGACAACGCCTATCGACCGAACGGCATTATCGACCAAATCATTTGGCGAGCCCCTGTGTCCCGTCTGTTGATGAACAGTCCTGCCGTCAGCATTGTCAAATGGGCGCAATCGCAGTTCCCCGCTATTTTGCCGGGCGGCGTCATTGACAGTAAGCCATTGATGAAACCGATCAGCAACAAAACAAGCACCAAATACGAAGCCATGAAGGATGAGCTGTTGCACGAAGCCAATACGCACCAATCCAATTGGAGCAATGCCGAAAACGGATCTTTGAATTAAACATGTTTTCAGACGGCCTTTTGAATGAGGCCGTCTGAAACGGCACAAAGGAATTATTCATGACCAACCACGTCGAATTAAGAAACGTGACCAAACAATTCGGCAGTCAAAAAGCCGTCAACCAAGTCGATTTAGTCCTCAAAGCAGGCGAAAGCGTCGGCATGGCAGGGCATAATGGTGCGGGCAAATCCACCATCATGAAGCTGATACTCGGCCTGATTACGCCGACCGAAGGCGAAGTCATGTTGCTGGGTGAGCGTACCGGCAGCAAGGCAGGCGCACTGCTTCGCAGTCAAATCGGCTACCTGCCTGAAACCGTCGCGCTTCATCCTTCATTGACCGGCATTGAAACCATGGATTTCTATGCCAAGCTGAAAAAACAGCCCTTGGGCAAAAACCGTGAGTTGTTGGAACGCGTCGGCATTTCTCAAGCGGCACGCCGCCGTGTCGGCACTTACTCCAAAGGTATGCGCCAGCGTCTCGCTTTGGCACAAGCCTTGTTGGGCGAGCCTAAAGTCTTATTGTTTGACGAACCGACCACGGGCCTTGACCCGGCTTCACGCCAAATGTTTTACGAAGTCGTACGCGAGCTGAATGGACGCGGTGCAACCGTATTGCTCAGCACGCACGCGCTTGCCGAACTCGATGGTCACGCTGACCGCATTATCGTCATGAAAAACGGCGTGAAAGTTGCCGATGGCAGCATGGATGAGCTGCATGTCCAAAGTGGTTTGCCGTTGACCGTCAATGTCCGTTTGAAAGAAGCGCGCCCGTTGAGCGAGCGTTGGCAGCCGCTTTCAGACGGCCTATCGTATAAAGCGCAATGTAAAGCCGAAGAGCGCATGGGACTTTTGAGCGAATTGGGTGATTTGGGAAACCTTGCCTATCTCGATATCCACACCCCGACGCTTGATGAAATGTACGCACAGTTCTTGAAAAGGGAGGACGTATGAACCCTGTTTGGATTATTACCGGCAAAGAAGTCCGCGACAGCCTGCGCAACCGTTGGGTTCTTGCCGCCGCCCTCTTGCTTGCCGCGCTTGCCCTGTCATTGGGCTTCCTGGGCAGCTCGCCCACCGGCACAGTCAAAGTCGATCCGTTGACCGTTACCGTTGTCAGCCTCTCCAGCCTGTCGATTTTCCTGATTCCGCTGATTGCGATGCTGCTCTCTTATGACGCGCTGATTGGCGAAATCGAACGCGGCACGATGGCGCTGTTGTTGAGCTATCCGATTTCGCGTAACCAAATCCTTGCCGGCAAATTTATCGGCCATCTCATCATCCTTACCCTTGCCACCACGGCAGGCTACGGATTGGCCGGCATTACCCTCCAGCTTGCCAACGGCGGCTTTGACCTTGCCGCATGGAAACCTTTTGCCCTCCTGATTGTTGCCAGCGTGATTCTTGGTGCAGCCTTTTTGTCTATGGGTTATTTGATCAGCGCGAAAGTCAAAGAACGCGGTACCGCCGCCGGTATCGCCATCGGCGTATGGCTGTTTTTTGTGGTGATTTTCGATATGGCGCTTTTGGGTATTTTGGTTGCCGATACCGAACAAGTCATTACCGCGCCTGTTGTAGAAACCATTCTCTTGTTCAATCCTTCCGACATTTACCGCCTGCTCAACCTGACCGGCTATGAAAACACCGCGATGTACGCAGGCATGGCCGGTTTGAGCGATCAAATCAGCCTGACTATGCCGGTTTTGCTGACGGCGCAGGTATTATGGGTTATCATTCCCTTGGTCTTAGCCGCCTGGATTTTCGGAAAGAGACAAATATGAGAAAAATATTATTTACAGCATTCACCATCCTTGCTTTATCTGCTTGTAGCAAACAGGAAAATACTCCTCCGCCTGCGCCCCAGCAAATCAGCGACAGCGCAGTCGGTCATTACTGCAGCATGAATTTGACCGAACACAACGGCCCTAAAGCGCAAATCTTCTTGAACGGCAAACCTGACAAACCGGTTTGGTTTTCCACCATCAAGCAGATGTTCGGCTACACCAAGCTGCCCGAAGAGCCTAAAGGCATTCATGCCATCTATGTTACCGATATGGGCAAAGTCAAAGATTGGGAAAAACCCAATGCCGACGCCGAATGGATAGATGCGAAAAAAGCCTATTACGTTATCGAAAGCAGCTTTATCGGCGGCATGGGTGCGGAAGACGCGCTTCCGTTTGCCGACAAGGCTCAGGCTGAAAAATTCGCCAAAGAAAAAGGCGGCAGAGTAGTCGGTTTTGCAGAGATGCCTGACGAATACATTTTCAAATAAAACAACCAATAAAGGCCGTCTGAAACAGTTTCAGACGGCCTTTGTGTTGGAAGCTGCCGATTGATGATTTAATGAATGCAGCTTTCAATGTAAAGATAAAAATCCAAGGAATATTCCATGTCCACCCCTTTAACGCGCCGCCGTTTCCTTGCCATAGCCGCCACACTTGCCGCCGGTGTCGGCATTCCCTTTGCCATCAGCCACAAAACCAATCAGCAGACTCATTCGGTCAGCCAGAATCAAGAAGAGCAGCCAGTTATTTGGAGAGGCATTGCATTGGGTTCGGGCGCGGAATTGCGGTTGTTCGGCGTTGAGCGCAAGCAGGCGGAAATACTGGTCAACAAAGTATTGGCGGAAGTTTTACGATTGGAAAAAATATTCAGCCTGTATCGGGACGACAGCCTGATCAGCCGTTTAAATCGAGAAGGCCGTCTGAAAAATCCGCCATCCGATTTTTTGCAGCTGCTCAGCATCAGCCGAGATATCCATCAGCTGACGCAGGGTGCATTTGATCCCAGCATTCAGCCATTGTGGAATCTGTATGCCGACCACTTCAGGCGAAACCCTAAAACCGAAACGCCGCCATCAGAACGCAGTATCAAAGACACGCTCAAATTAGTGGATTTCAACAAAGTCGATTTTGATACCAAAGAAATCCGTTTTACCCAAAAAGGCATGAGCTTGTCGCTCAACGGCATTGCGCAGGGCTATATCACTGACAAAGTAGTCGAATTGTTGAAGCAGCAAGGCGTTACCCAGGCATTGATTGATATGGGGGAGATTTACGGCTTTGATAATGCCAACCAGCGCGAGTGGAATGTCAGCATTCGCAATCCCGACCAAGAAGACCAAATCCTGACCACCATTGCCATGAAAAACCAAGCCTTTGCCACATCGGGCGGCTATGGCACGGTAATGGATGAAGCAGGCAAATTTACCCATCTTTTTGATCCGCGCACAGGTGGAAGCCAACCGCGTTATAAAAGCATGAGCGTCATGGCGGATAGTGCGGCGGTTGCCGATGCCTTTTCTACCGCATTCTCCATTATGGATGAGGCGGCCATCCGTACTGCGGCTCAAGTTAAAAATGCACAGGTTTGGCTGGTAATGCCGAATAATGAATTGAAGAAGATTGGAAGTTGAGGAGAAGGGTGGCCTTGCTTGCGATTTTGGCTATGTGTATAGGGCAGGGAAGGCTTGATTGCTGAAAAAATGGAAGATAAAAAAAGGGCTGCCCAAGGGGCAACCCTGAAACTCTTGCAGCTGGGAGTAATTAGCAAGAGATTACGACACTTAAAACAAAAATTCACTCATTTCAAAGCACGAAGCTTTAATATCTAAGCAATACGGTTTCAACCGCTCAAACCCCTTCGATACGGAGAAACACAACATACTATGGGAAAATCCGACAAAGTGGTTTCAGCAATTCAGATGAGCGGTCTGTAATGCAGATAACCGGATGTCTTTAGATGAGCGGTATAATATCAGGATAAGCGGAACATTACTAGTGAATATCATAAAAAAGTAGAATAATTCATTTAGTGATTGATTATATTGAATAAAAACATGATTTCTTATTGAACTTTTTTACAACATATTGATTTGGTTTAAAAAGGGAATTATGTAAGTATTTGGCGTTAATCAAAAAACTTGTTTTGAGCTTTGAGAATAGATAATCAATAGAAAAAGGCCATCTGAATGTTCAGACGGCCTTTTTCAAAAAGTTACTTATTTGGTTGCAGAAGCAGTAGAAGCAGCTTCGGCTTGAACACCTGCAGCTGCATTTTCACCCCATGCAGCAGGATATTTGTAACCGGCAAAGCGTTTTTGTGAGTAAGCTTTGAACTCGTCAGAGTTGTAGGCTTCGGTTACATCTTTCAGCCATTGACTGTCTTTGTCGGCAGTGCGGACGGCAGACCAGTTAACGTAGGCAAAGCTTGGCTCTTGGAACAGGGCTTCAGTCAGTTTCATGCCGCTGCTCATGGCGTAGTTGCCGTTAACGACGGCAAAGTCAACGTCGGCACGGCTGCGTGGCAGTTGGGCGGCTTCAAGCTCTACGATTTGGATGTTTTTTAGATTTTCGGCAATATCGTTTTTAGAAGCAGTCAGCGGATCAACGTCGGCTTTCAGTTTAATCCAGCCCAATTCGTTCAACATAACCAATGCACGGGCAAAGTTAGACGGATCGTTAGGTGCAGAAACGCTGACACCGTCTTTCACTTCGTCTAAAGATTTCAGTTTGCCAGGGTACAGGCCCAAAGGAGCAGTCGGTACTTGGAAGGCTTCAACGATGTCCAGTTTGTGTTCTTTTTTGAAGTCGTCCAGATAAGGTTTGTGTTGGAAGATGTTGATGTCCAATTCGCCTTCAGCCAAAGCAAGGTTGGGGCGTACATAGTCGGTGAACTCGATCAGTTTGACTTTATAGCCTTTTTTCTCCAAAGCCGGTTGGATTTGGTCTTTTACCATATCGCCGAAGTCGCCGACGGTTGTGCCGAAGACGATTTCTTTTTTCTCTGCGCCGTTGTCGGTAGAAGAAGCGGCAGAAGCAGCAGGCGCGCTGTCTTTTTGGCCGCCGCAGGCAGCCAATACTATGGCGAGCGCAGCGGCTGAAAGGGTTTTGAAGAATGTGTTGATTTGCATATTTTGCTCCTGATGGATGATAAAACGGTTTCAGACGGCCTCAAGCTGCCGCCGTCAAAATAAAGAGGGATTGTAAATCTATTTTTGAAATATGAGGATGTTTTTTGTAAACTTATTTGGAATATATATATCCTAAAATGTTCTAAATAGATAACATGCCGTCTGAAAAATAGTAAGTCTATTTCAGACGGCCTGGTTTGTTTAACGTTTATCCAGTTTGCGTGCCAAGCTGTTACCGATACCTTGAATCAGGATAACGAGTAAAACCAGGATGGCGACGATGAAAATGATGACTTCAGTTTGGTAGCGGTAGTAGCCGTAACGGATGGCAAGGTCGCCCAAGCCGCCGCCGCCAATCATGCCTGCCGCCGCGCTGTACGACAGAAGGCCGATAGCCAGTACGGTAATGCTGGAAACCATACCTGCGCGTGCTTCATTCAAAAGCACTTTGCAGATGATGCTCATGGGCGAGGCACCCATTGCGGAGGCTGCTTCAATTACGCCTCTGGGCACTTCGCGCAGGTTTTGCTCGACCAGACGGGCGAAGTAGAACAGGCCGGATACGCTCAGTACCAATGAGGCGGCAACCGGGCCGATGGTCGTGCCGATGATGGCGCGTGTAACAGGAATCATGGCAATCATCAGGATGACGAAAGGGAATGCGCGCATCAGGTTGACCAGGTTGTCCAAAAACAAATTCAGCTGTTTGTTGTAGTGCAACTGATGACTTGAAGTCACAAACAGCAATACGCCCAAAATCGTACCGAAGATAACGGCGAAAGTAGTCGATAGGCCGACCATAATAAAGGTTTCGCCCAAGGCTTGGATAATTTCGCCCTTCATGCTGACGATGGTCTCAACAGCACTTTCAAATGTTAAATCTGCCATATTAGTCCTCTCGAATCAGCTCTTGCCCGATTTCGGATTGGGCATGGATTTGGTTGCCGTGTACTTCAACGATTTCCAGCAGACGTCCTTTGTCCAAGAGGGCGGCACGGTCGCACAGGCGGCGGATAACGCTCATTTCGTGGGTAACGATGACGATGGTTACATTGAAACGTCGGTTGATGTCTTCCAAACACTTCAAAACGCTGCGCGTAGTGGCAGGGTCGAGGGCGGAAGTGGGTTCGTCGGCGAGGATGACTTGAGGTTGCGGCGCTAACGCACGGGCAATGCCGACACGTTGTTTTTGACCGCCGGAAAGTTGGGACGGGTAATGGTTGGCACGGTCTTGCAAGTCGACGATTTCCAAACATTCTTCAACACGCGCTTGGATTTTTTTAGATGGCCATTTGGCAATTTCTAAAGGAAAGGCGACGTTTTCGGCAACGGTACGGTTGCTCAATAGGTTGAACTGTTGGAATACCATGCCGATATTTTGTCTGGCGTGGCGCAATTGCGTGGCGTTGAGCGCGGTCAGTTCTTGACCGCATACGCTGACGGTACCTGTGTCGGGACGTTCCAATAAGTTAATCAGGCGCAGCAGGGTGGATTTGCCCGCACCGGAGTAGCCCATCAGGCCAAAGATTTCCCCCTGTTTGATTTCGAGGCTGGTCGGTTCGACGGCGACAAAGTCTTTTTTGTCGCGTGTTTGATAGTGTTTGGAGACGTGATCCAGAATAATCATGGTTTATCCGTGTTTTCTTTAATTCGTGTGGCCATCAGGGTGTGCAGACGGCGGTTGTCGGCACGTGCAACAGTAAATTGCAGGCTGCCGATGATGACTTTTTCGCCGCGTACGGGCAGGTGTCCTAACTCTTGAATGACCAGGCCGCCGATGGTGTCGGCTTCTTCGCTGCTGTATTCCGTACCGAAGAAGGTGTTGATGTCTTCGATTTCGGTAGCCGCGTGGATGCGCCAGCGTTCGGAAGAAACGGCATGGATATTGTCGGCGCTGTCGTCTTCGTCAAACTCGTCTTCGATTTCGCCGACGATTTGCTCGATGATGTCTTCAAAGGTGACCAAGCCGGATGTGCCGCCGTATTCGTCGATGACAATCGCCATGTGGTTGCGCTGTTCGCGGAACTCTTTTAAAAGGGTGGTCAAAGATTTGCCTTCGGGAACGAAAACGGCAGGGCGCAAGACGGATTTCAGGTGGAACTGCTCGGGGTTGAACATATATTTGAGCAGGTCTTTGGCGTGCAAAATACCCAAAACTTCGTCTTTGTCTTCGCCGATGACGGGGAAACGCGAATGGGCGGTTTCGATGACGTAGGCTGTGATGCGCTCGATGCTGTCGTTCTCTTTCAATACGTTCATGCGGCTGCGCGTAATCATCGCATCGCGCACTTCCAGCTCGGCAAAGTCCAATACTTTTTCCAGCCGGGTCAGTGTGTCGGCGTCAAAAACTTCCTGATCGTGCGCTTGGCGCAACAGGGTCAATACGTCTTCGGCGGAGTCTGGCTCGCCGGTAAGTCGGGAGATTAGACGTTCGAAAAACTTGGGTTTCGACTGCGTATCGTCCATTTTAATATTCGTCCTCTTGGTAGGGGTTGGGGAAGCCTGCCGCCAGCATCAGGCGGATTTCTTCGGCTTCCATTATTTCGGCTTCATCGTCTTCGATATGGTCGTAGCCCATCAGGTGTAAAGTACCGTGTATGGTCAGGTGGGCAAAATGCTGCTCGGGTGTTTTGCCTTGTTCGGCGGCTTCTTTCAAAACCACTTGCGGACAAATCACCAAATCGCCATACAGGCCGTCTGAAAACTGGTCGGGCAGGATTTCACCTTCGTTGAGCGCGAAACTCAAGACATTGGTGGCGTAATCTTTGCCGCGGTAGTCGCGGTTGTAGGCGCGGGCTTCTTCTTCGTCCAGAAGAATCAGGCTGATGTCTGCGCGGCGGTATTCGTTTTTCAAGGCAGACCACACCCAGCGGTAGAAGTCGCGTTCGCTCGGAAGGTCGGCTGCGGTTGAGGCGTTTTCAAAGTTCAGATGAAAACGTTGCCGCTGTAAGGATAAAAAAGGATATTGTTTGGCGCGTTTCATGTTGTCCGGAAAGTTGGGTTTTTAGGCGTAAATATAACATATTCATCCTCATGCCGTCTGAAAAACCGCCCAAAATATGATAGACTTCATGCCGTTTTCCATCTTTCAGGCAACCATTATGAACCCGAAAAAACTCGTTATCGCCAGTCGCGAAAGCCTGCTTGCCATGTGGCAGGCAAAACATATCCAAGGCCGTCTGAAAGCCCTGTATCCCGATTGCGAAGTCGAGATTTTGGGCATGACCACGCGCGGCGACCGGATTTTGGACAGAACTTTGTCAAAAGTCGGCGGTAAAGGCTTGTTTGTCAAAGAGTTGGAACAGGCTTTGTATGATGGTCGGGCTGACTTGGCCGTGCATTCGATTAAAGACGTACCGATGGATTTGCCTGAAGGTTTCGCGCTTGCGGCAATCGGCGAACGCGCCAATCCGTTTGACGCATTTGTGTCCAACCAATACGCGCGTCTGGAAGAAATGCCCAAAGGCGCCATCGTCGGCACATCCAGCTTGCGCCGCGAAGCCCAGTTGCGCGCGCGCTATCCGCATTTGGTGATTAAACCCCTGCGCGGCAATGTGCAAACCCGGTTGTCCAAACTCGATAACGGCGAATACGACGCGATTATTTTGGCCGCCGCCGGTTTACAGCGTCTGGAATTGGACGAACGCATCCGCATGATTTTGTCGGAATCCGACAGCCTGCCTGCCGCCGGACAAGGCGCGTTGGGTATCGAAATTGCCGCGCACCGCGAAGATTTGTACGAAGTCTTAAAGCCTTTGAACCACGATACCACACACGCCTGCGTGACGGCAGAACGCGCTTTGGCACGTGCTTTGGGCGGAAGCTGCCAAGTGCCGCTGGCCGCATATTGCACTGAAGAAAACGGCTTGCTGACCTTGCGCGGTTTGGTCGGTCATCCTGACGGTTCGGTCATTTTACAGGCGGACGCGCAAGCCCCTGCCGAATACGCCGATGCCTTGGGTCGTGCAGTTGCCAAAAAACTGGCAGATGATGGTGCGGAAGAATTGATTGCCGCCGTATTGCAAGAACAGGCTTAAAACAGTATAGATAATTTTAAAAGGCCGTCTGAAACTTTCAGACGGCCTTTATTTTGTTGACGCTTAAGGATTCATAATCCGCGCAACCAAGGCTTTTTCTTTGCCCTGCATGTTAGGGATTTTGACCTGAATACCGTTGCCTGGGGCAACATCGACAGGCTGGCCTTTACGGGTCATTTGTTCCAATTTGATGGTTTGGTTGCCGCTTGGGTGGATGATTTCGAGTGAATCGCCGATGGCAAAGCGGTTTTTGACTTCGATGGTCGCCCAGCCGTTTTCATCGATTTCGGTAACGTGGCCGACATATTGGCTTTGTTTGGCGATGGAATGACCGGTCAGGTAGTTTTGGTAATCCTGAGTTTGGTGGCGTTCGAGGAAGCCGCTGGTGTAGCCGCGGTTGGCGAGGCCTTCGAGTTCGCTCAATAGGCTGTAATCAAACGGACGGCCTGCAACGGCGTCATCAATCGCTTTGCGGTAGGACTGGGCGACGCGGGCGACGTAGTAGAGCGACTTGGTGCGGCCTTCGACTTTGAGGCTGTCCACACCGATTTTGGCGAGTTTTTCGACGACTTCGATACCGCGCAGGTCTTTGGAATTCATGATATAGGTGCCGTGTTCGTCTTCCATAATCGGCATCATCTCGCCTGGTCGGTTGGATTCTTCAATCAGGAAGACTTTGTCGGCGTAGGGGTGGCGTTTCTGACCGTTGATGCCTTCGAAGTTTTGATTGGCTTCTTCTTGGGCTTTTTCAAAGTTGAAACCTTGCAGAAGCTGGGCATCGCCTGCATCGCTTTCAGTGGCATTGTGGACTTTGTAGTCCCAGCGGCAGGAGTTGGTGCATGTGCCTTGGTTGGGGTCGCGGTGGTTGAAATAGCCGGAAAGCAGGCAACGGCCGGAGTAGGCGATGCACAATGCGCCGTGGATGAAGACTTCGAGTTCGATGTCGGGGCATTCTTGGCGGATTTCGGCGATTTCTTCCATACTCAATTCGCGCGACAGGATGATGCGTTCAACGCCGATGTTCTGCCAGAATTTCACGCCCCAATAGTTGGTGGTGTTTGCCTGAACGGACAGGTGGATCGGCATCTCCGGCCATTTTTCGCGCACGGTCATAATCAAACCCGGATCCGCCATAATCAGCGCGTCGGGTTTCATGGCAATCAAGGGCTCCATATCGGAAACAAAGGTTTTGAGTTTGGAGTTGTGCGGCAGGGTGTTGACGGTCAAAAAGAATTTTTTGTTGCGCTCGTGCGCTTCTTTAATGCCTTGTTCTAAAACATCAAGTTTGGCAAATTCGTTGTTGCGGGCGCGCAGGGAGTAACGCGGGCTGCCGGCGTAAACGGCATCTGCGCCGTAGTCGTAGGCGGCGCGCATGCGTTCGAGGCCGCCGGCGGGCAATAAGAGTTCGGGTGCTTTCATGTTTTATGCTTTTTAAAAATGTTTTCAGACGGCCCTCAAGGAAAGAGGGAAGGCCGTCTGAAAGATGTTTGAAGAATGGGCGGATTATCCGCTGTTTTTGCGTTTCGGTCAATTTTGTGTCGGGTTTGCGCTTTGTTTTTTATACGGAAAATGTCTTATATGATGAAAGGTGAAAAGGGCTTTAATTCATTGGAAATGTAAAAAAAGCAGGGTTGGACGGAATAATTTAACAAAAAACCGTTCAAGCAATGTATTTTCTTGTAAAATATCAAGCTTCATTTTAAAAAATATTCGGATTAGTTACCGATTTTGACCGACGGAAGGGTTATGGATTTTCGTTTTGACATTATTTATGAATACCGCTGGATGTTTTTTTACGGCGTATTAGCGACGCTGGGAATTACAGTGGTTGCAACGGCAGGCGGCTCAATTTTGGGTTTGCTGCTGGCATTGGCGCGTTTGGTTAATCCTGAAAAAGCCGGTGCGCCGATACGTGCCTTGGCTTGGGTGTTGCGTAAGATTTCTTTTGTGTATGTTGCGTTGTTCCGCGGTACGCCATTGCTTGCTCAAGTTATTATTTGGGCTTTTGTTATTTTCCCATTTTTTGTACATCCTACCGATGGTGCATTAATCAGCGGCGAAGCTGCAATTAATTTTCGTCGTTCTTATGGCCCATTGATTGCGGGTGTAATGGCTTTGATTGCAAACTCAGGTGCATATGTTTGTGAGATTTTCCGTGCCGGTATCCAGTCGATTGATAAAGGCCAAATGGAAGCCGCACGTTCTTTGGGTCTGACCTATACTCAGGCGATGCGTTATGTGATTTTGCCTCAGGCTCTTCGCCGTATGTTGCCGCCACTTGCAGGTGAATTTATTACGCTTTTGAAAGATAGTTCTTTGCTGTCTGTTATTGCAGTTCCTGAACTTATGTCTGTTCAAAAAGCGATTACTGGCCAGTATTCGATATTCCAAGAGCCACTTTATACGGTTGCATTGATTTATCTTGTATTGACGAGTGTATTAGGATGGGTATTCTTACGTTTGGAACGTCGCTATAACGTAAAACATCATTAATTAGGAAGACAAAAAAGGAAGACTTTTTCAAGTCTTCCTTTTTTATTTGCCGTCAATGTTTCAGACGGCCTCGAATCAGAATGCTTCGCCAACTTTGACACCGCCTGCGATGTCTTTTGGTGTTGCCAGTTTGGCAGTAGCCTGTTGGGCGGCTTGGAATTCTTTGGTTGCCATGATGTCGGCAGCTTCTTGTACGGTCAATGTGTTGGCCATGTATTGCCAACGTGCTGCCAAATCGGCGTTTGCCGGTGCGTGGAAACCGTCTCGCAGTTCATCTACCAAATCGGGACGGTTGCACACCAGTACAATATCGCAGCCTGCTTCAAAAGAAAGGCGGGCGCGTTCTTTAATACCGCCGACACCGCATGCGCCTTCCATGGTCAGGTCGTCTGAAAAGATAACGCCGTTAAATCCGATTTCTTGGCGCAAGATTTGTTTCAGCCATTTTTCGGAGAAGCCGGCAGGTTGGTTGTCGGTTTGCGGATATACGACGTGGGCAGGCATGACTGCGGCCATGCCTGCTTGGCTCAATGCGCGGAAGGGAATAAGGTCGGCAGCTTCTAGCGCTTCGCGGCTGCGTTCGTCGCAAGGCAGGACGTGATGGCTGTCGCCTTCGACAAAGCCGTGGCCGGGGAAGTGTTTGCCGCAAGATTTCATGCCGCCTTTGTTCAGGCCTTTTTGTAGGGCAAGGGCAAGCTGGGTCACGATGTTGGCATCGCGGTGGAAACTACGGTTGCCGATGACGGCGCATTGCCCCCAGTCCAAATCCAATACAGGCGTGAAGGATAGGTCGATACCGCAGGCGGAAAGTTCGGTTGCCAAAACCCAGCCGACTTGTTCTGCTTGGGCGCAAGCGGCTTCTTTGCCTTCGTTGTCCCAAATTTCGCCCAATACGTTCATGGCCGGTAGGCGGGTGAAGCCGTCAATAAAACGTTGAACCCGTCCGCCTTCGTGGTCGACGGCGATGATGAGTTCAGGTGTACGGACGGCTTTGATTTCTTGAACCAAAGCTTTGAGCTGGGAGACGTTTTCAAAGTTGCGGCGGAACAAAATAACGCCACCGACGGCAGGATCGAGCAGGCGTTGTTTTTCTTCTTCGGTCAGATGATAGGCGGCAACATCGGCCATGACAGGGCCGCGTGGAAGATGAGGCGTATTCATTGTTTTGTCCTGAATAATGTATATATTGGATAATCGTTATGTTCAGACGGCCTGAGAGTGTAGGAATATCTCAGGCCGTCTGAATATTGGTTTTGAATTAGGCAGTTGCTTTTTTCTTGTCTTTCAAGATAAAAATCAACACAACCATCACGATGCCGGTTACCACAAAACCTAAAGGCGCAGAGCCGGTCATGCCCAGTGCGAGGTAGCCTGTGGCAGCAGATGCGGCTACGGTCAGCGCGTAAGGGAATTGCGAGGTAACGTGGTCGATGTGGTTACAGTGTGCGCCGGTAGAAGAGAGGATGGTGGTGTCGGAAATCGGCGAGCAGTGGTCGCCAAATACGGCACCGGCCATTACGGCAGACATGCAAGGGATAATCAGCGAAGGTTCGACTTTGACGGCCATAGCGGCGGCAATCGGCAACATGATGCCGAATGTGCCCCAGCTTGTGCCGGTAGCGAAGGCCATCACGCCTGCGAGCATAAACAAAATCACGGGTAGGAAGCCTGCGTGGATATTGCCTGCCACCAAAGTGGAGAGGTATTCGCCGGTGTGCATCTCGCTGACAACGGTGCTGATAATCCATGCCAAAATCAAGATGGTAATGGCTCCGCGCATAGAAATGATACCCTGCCAAATGGCTTTAGGGTAATCGCTGGTTTTGATGGTGCCGATGGTGCAGAGGATGACGGCCAATACACCGCAAGTACCGCCGAACACGAGGGAAGTGTTCACGTCGGTATTTTCAAATGCACTGAGCAAAGAGAAGGTTTCAGAAGCTTGTGCACCGGTGTAAATCATGGCGGAAACAGTGGCGACAATCAGTACCAAAACCGGCACAATCAGTGCAAATACACGGCCGTTGGGATGGCCTGTTTCAACGGTTTTATCATGAATTTCGTTCAAAGCGGCGCGTTCCAAACGGGCCATAGAACCGATGTCGAAGGAGAACCAGGCAACAACAAACACCATAATCAACGCGAAGACGGCGTAGTAATTCATCAGGCTCATGGCCACGAATGCGCCTATTGGTGTGTAGTCTGTGATGTTGTAGGTTACCAAAAGGCCGGCCAAAGTAGCGATAATTGATGCCCCCCAGCTGGATACCGGCATCAAAACGCACATCGGCGCGGCAGTGGAGTCAAGGATGTAAGCCAGTTTGGCGCGGGAAACTTTGAATTTGTCAGTTACAGGGCGGGCAATCGCACCGACGGCAAGACTGTGGAAATAGTCGTCAATAAAGGTAACGAATACCAGACAGGCAGTCAGCAGCTTCGCACCGCGACGGCCTTTGATGTGCTGTTTTGCCCAATCGGCAAATGCCTGATTACTGCCGGAATGCGTCAGCAGGGAAGTGAAAATTCCCAAAAGCACCAAAAAGAGCAGGATTTTGGGTTTGCCCAAAGACCAATCGCCGTCCGCCCAAGTCAGGCTGACTGCCATGTTTTTTAAGTGAATCAAGGCATCGAGTGGATTACCGCCTACCAGCAGGAATGAGCCGACGATAATGCCGACACCCAGGGACAGCAATACACGGCGTGTGGCAATGGCCAAGGTGAGCGCGATGGCTGCCGGGACGATGGATAAAATAGAATTTGAATAATTAATAAGTTGCATAATTATATTGTATATAAGCGGTAAAATATTTTCAGACGGCCTAAATTGGAAGACGGATAACAAAATACCCACCGCCTCTGACAGATGGGTATTTTATCATCTAACACATCATTATGCCGTCTGAAAAATCGGACTACTGCAGATTTAGCGCGAGGAACAAAGTATTGCCATCGCGTTGTACCAAAAGCGGTACGTTTTTGCCTGAGCTTTCCAATGCGCTACGGAAAGTGGATTCGTCATTGACGCTGATTTGGCTGACGGCAATGATTTCGTCGCCGCGTTTGAGGCCGGCACGTTCGGCCGCTCCGCTAACGCGCAGAACGATTAAGCGTTGTTTGCCGTCTGCGTCTTCAACCTGCAGGGTAACACCTGCGTTTTCAACGGTAAATCTGTCATGGCCGCCTTCGTGTTGAGGGTGTTCGGCTTCTTTTGCAGAAGTTTCCGTTTGCTCGGCTGCGCTGCCAAGTTTGACTTTGACATCGGTTTGTTTGCCGCCGCGCCAAATGCTCAAAGTCACTTCTTTACCCGGCATAATCGAGCCGACCATAACAGGCAAATCGCTGGAAGCGCGGACTTCTTCGCCGTTCACTTTGCGTACGATGTCGCCAACCTGCAAACCGGCTTGTTGTGCTGCGCTGTTCGGCATGATTTTGGCAATCAGTGCGCCACTTGCTTTGTCCAAACCGAAAGATTTGGCCAAATCATAAGAAACTTCTTGAATAACCACGCCTAATTGGCCGCGTTGGACTTTGCCGTTGGCTTTCAATTGATCGGCCACATTCATGGCAACATCAATCGGAATGGCAAACGAAATGCCCATGAAACCGCCGCTGCGGCTGTAAATTTGCGAATTGATGCCGACTACTTGGCCACGGAGGTTGAATAACGGGCCGCCTGAGTTGCCGGGGTTGATGGCAACGTCAGTTTGGATGAACGGCGTGTAGTTTTCATTCGGCAGGCTGCGGCCTTTGGCGGAGACGATGCCGGAGGTTACACTGTTGTCAAAGCCGAAAGGCGCGCCGATGGCGGCTACCCATTCACCCGGTTTCAAATCTTTCGGATTGCCGATTTTGACAACCGGCAAGTCTTCTTGCGGCTCGATTTTTAAGAGGGCAACGTCGGATTGGGCATCTGAGCCGACCAGTTTGGCCGTGTATTCGCGTTTGTCGTTGAGCAGGACTTTAATGTTGCCCATGCCGGCAACCACGTGAGTATTGGTCAGGATATAGCCGTCTTTGCTGATGATGAAGCCGGAACCGAAATTCAAAGCGTCGCTTTCGGTATCTTCTTGCGGCATGTCGGGCATGTTGGGAACGAGGCGTTTGAAGAACTCGTAAAACGGATCGTTGTCGGGGAATTGGCTCAGGTCCATGCCGTGGTCGTCATCCGGTGTCGCAGTGCGTTTTGCCGGTGTCGCTTGAATATTGACGACTGCCTGTCCTTCGTTTTGCACCAGTTGGGCGAAGTCGGGCAGCAACATACTGACTTTTCCGTCATCGGTATTGGTTTCTATGCGTTGGACGAGTTCTTTGTTTTCGTCTTTGCCAAAAAAGGTGCTGACTTTGTCGCAACCTGAAAGCAGGGAAGCTGAGAGGACAGCAAGGGCCAGATATGTGTTTGTTTTAATATTCACGAAAGTTCCTTTTGCCGGTGCCTATCGTATTGTCGGTATGCGTTTGAGCCGGCAGGCAGTTTTATTGTTTGAATGCTGTTTAAATGTATAAGGTAGGATTTTTACACTTTAACGGTTTTTTTTCAAGCATTTCATTTTAAATGAAAAAATGATGATTGGGATTTTATTGTTTTAAGGCCGTCTGAAAGCTTGGGAATATGACCTGCCGGTCGGTTCGCTTCTTTCAGACGGCCTTTAAATTGTGGTCAGTCGTGTTGATCCAAATGGTAGATCTGCGCCACGGCATCGATTAATTCGCTGTTGTCCGAGCCGGCTTTATTGAGCGTGCGTGTCGGAGAGTGGAGCAGTTTGTTGGTCAACTGAATGGAGAGGCGTTCGAGGACATCCTCGGCGGATACGCCTTTTGCCAGTTGCTTCATGGCATTTTCCAATACTTGGCGGCGCGCACGTTCGCCTTCGTCGCGCAAGGCGCGGATAAGCGGAACGCTTTGACGGTTTTTCTGCAGGCGGATAAATTCGCTGACTTTTTCTTCCACCATGCTTTCAGCCGCCGCCGCTGCCTTTTTGCGTGCATCTTTGCCGCTTTGGACGATGTCCATCATGTCGTCTACGGTATAGAGATACGCGTCTTCCAATTCGCCGACTTCGGCTTCGATATCGCGCGGAACGGCCAAATCCAGCAGGAAAACGGGCATGTTGTGGCGTTTTTTCAATGCGCGCTCGACCATGCCTTTGCCGACGAGTGGGAGTTGGCTGGCAGTGGAAGAAACAACTACGTCGTAATCGTGCAAAATATCGGGCAATTCATTCAACAGGCAGGCTTCGGCGTTGACACCGAGTTTGTCGCACAATTCCTGCGCACGCTGGTGTGTACGGTTGGCAACGGTAATGAGCTTGGGATTTTTGGCGGCAAAATAAGTGGCCACCAGTTCAATCATTTCGCCTGCGCCGATAAAGAGAACGTTCAGATCGGAAATGGAAGGGAAGATTTGCTCTGCCATTTTGACCGATGCAGAAGCCATGGAGACGGAGTTTTCACCGACAGCAGTGTCGGTACGCACTTCTTTGGCAACGGCAAAGGTTTTTTGAAACAGGGCGTTTAAGTGGGTGTTGATGCTTTCCTGTTCTTGCGCAACGCGGACGGCATCTTTGATTTGACCGAGAATTTGCGGTTCGCCCAAGACCATGGAATCCAAACCGCAGGCGACGCGGAAGGCGTGGCGGACGGTTTCATTGTTATCCAAGGTATAGAGGTAAGGGCGGATTTCTTCGGCAGACAGGTCGTGATATTGCGCCAACCAGTCGATGATTTTTTCGGTTTCACCGACGCAGTAAAGCTCGGTGCGGTTGCAGGTAGAAAGAATGACTGCTTCTTCCGCCGCCTCACTGCGCGCGAGGTTGGACACGGCATCCGGCAGATTTGCAGCAGCAAATGCCAGTTTTTCGCGTATGCTCAAGGGCGCGGTTTGGTGATTGAGTCCGACGACGGTAAGTTGCATGGTTATGGTATGACTGGATAGTGTGTGTGGTGGGTATTATAGCTTAAGTGGGCTTTAAAATGAATGTGTTGGGGGAGAAGATGCAATGAGGTTTGCTATCGAAAAGGCCGTCTGAAAAGATTCAGACGGCCTTTTATAATGAAAGGCTTAAACGGCTTCTGCTTCTTCTGCCAAGAAACCGCGCAGTTTTTGCATGGCTTTGGCTTCGATTTGGCGGATGCGTTCGGCAGATACGCCGTATTCGGCAGCCAATTCGTGCAGGGTCAAACCGCCATCGTCTTGTAACCAGCGGCTTTCAACGATACGGCGGCTGCGGTCGTCCAGTTGCGCCAAGGCGTTTTGCAGACCTTCGGTTTGCAGGGCGTAGTGGGCTTGTTTGGACAACTGACGGCTAGGCTCTGCATCGTGGTCGGCCAACCAGTCAATAGGGGCAAAGTTGTCCTCGTCATCGTTGTTTTCTGCCATGATGCCGATATCGTGACCGGTCATGCGTTGTTCCATTTCCAAGACTTCGGACAATTTGACGCCCAAATCGTCGGCGATTTCTTGTGCTTCTTTTGGAGACAAGGCATTCAGGTTTTTACGCATGCTGCGCAGATTGAAGAACAATTTGCGTTGCGGTTTGGTTGTGGCAACGCGGACCAAACGCCAGTTGCGCAAAATGAATTCGTGGATTTCGGCTTTAATCCAATGCACGGCAAACGAAAACAGGCGCGCGCCGCGGCTTGGTTCGTAGCGTTTGACGGCTTTCATCAGGCCGATATTGCCTTCTTGAATCAGGTCGGCTTGGTTGAGGCCGTAGCCGTCGTAGCCGCGCGCAATGGATACGACGACGCGAAGATGGGACAGAATAAGCTGTTTGGCGGCATTGAGGTCGCCTTTTTGTTGACGTTCCGCCAGTTGTGTTTCTTCTTCGGCGGTAAGCATGGGAATGCTGTTGACAGTATGAATGTATTGCTCGAGGCTACCGTTGCCGCTGTGGATAACGGGTAATGCAAAAGCTTTATTCATGAAGGGTGCTTTCCTTGATTGGGCCGTCTGAAGACGGCTTTTGTTTATTGTGTGACAAACAGTATAACACTGCCTGTGGTTTGTTTTGTTATGGGTTGGATTTTTTCTGTAAATTAACGATAGATTCAATAGTTTTTACTGTTTAAATCGCAAGGGTGGATTGTCTTAGAAAATTTGAGTGATTTACTTGGTTTTGATTAAGTATATTACAAACATTTCTGTATGTAAATAGTTTGAGTAATAAAAAAGACCTTGTATAACAAGGTCTTAAAATTTTTTATTCTGGTTTTTTCCGGCCAATCAGGATAAGGAATACGCCGATAACGGCCAAAATGCTGATAAGCCATATTGAGCCGCCTGCTTTCATATAAGGCGTTTCGCCGATATAGCCTTTGACGTGGCCTTCGAGGACGGTTTCTGTATCCGGTTGGGCTTCGGCAACAATCGTACCTTTAGGTGAAATAATGGCAGTCGCGCCGGTATTGGTGGCGCGAACCATGTAGCGGCCCAGTTCCATTGCACGCGCTTGGGACTGTTGAAGCTGCTGATACATGGCATTGGATTTGCCGTACCACGCCATATTGCTGATGTTGGCGAGCAGGGTGGAGCGTTTCGCCGTTGCGATGAGTTCGTCGCCGAAACCGTCTTCATAGCAGATATTGAAGGCGACTTTTTGATCCTTCATCACCAAAGGCGCTTGGTTGTCGCCGCCTTTTTGAAAGTCGGCCAAAGGCATATCCATCATTTTATAGAGACGCTCGGTAATGGCGGGCAAGGGCTTGTATTCGCCAAATGGAACGAGGTGGTTCTTGGCGTAGTAGGGGATGGTATCGGAAGTGCTGTTGTGATAGTCGCTCAAATTGATGACTGCATTTTCGTAGCCGTTGCCGTCGGGCGTATATTGGCTGATGCCGATGGCCAATGCGCTGCCGTTGCTTTGCGCCTGTTCGGCGAATTGTTCCAAGATGCCTTCGGGCAGGTCTTGACGCATCAGCGGCAGGGCGGTTTCAGGCAGGATGACGATGTCGGCACTGGTCTTACTGATTTGTTCGTAGTATTTCTGAATGGTCGGAATAATTTGCTCTTCCTTCCATTTCAGATTTTGCTCGATGTTGCCTTGAACCAGGGCAACCGTGCTGGTGCTGCCGTCGGGGCGGGTGTATTCGGTTTGTTGGGAAATGTAGCCGACGGAGCAGAGCGCAACGATAAGGAATAAGGGCAGCAGGCGGTGTTTCAGACGGCCGTGGTTGTCAATCAGCAACACCAGCCATGCGCTGAGGAAAGCAGTTGCCAGCGTGACCATATGAATGCCGCCCAAAGGCGCGAAACCTGCCAATGGGCTGTCTTTGATGATTTGGGAATAGCCGATTGCGCCCCAGCCGAATCCGGTCAGGAAACGTTCGCGGGCAAATTCTGCCAGCGTCCATAAAATCGGCAGCAGGAGGCCGGTTTTGGCCCAGCGCGACAGGTTGCATTTTCTCCACACCCAAAAACAGATGGCCGGATAAAGCGCAAGAAACGCCGGCAGCAGGAAGGTGAGGGGGATGGCGTATGAATCCGGCAAACCCGAAACATCATGCAAGGCAGTGTGTATCCAATAAAACTGCGCCGTATAACCGATTAATCCGAACAGATAGGCTGTTATGACGGCAAAGCGCGGACGCAATTCAATCAGGCGTATCAGCGCGCCAAACAACAGCGGCATCAGCCAGAAATGATAATACGGGGCGAAAGTGAACGGTGTAGCGGCGGCAATCAAGATAACCAGCGGCCAGTACAGCAGCGGATGTTGCCAATATTGTTCGAGTTTACGGAAAATATTCATGCTTTAAATGGTATTGAGGCCGTCTGAAAAATTTTTAGACGGCAGGGAAACAAAATCAGTCTTTTTGAAATAATTTCATTGCAGGCAGGACGATTGCGCAAGCCAATGCACCGGCGCCTACTCCAACCACCAAATTGGCGATATGTTCCATCATGCCGCTGTCCCAATGCTGCGCATGGAGGAAATCGTGCAAAAGGCCAAGGTTGTGGGCAATCAGTCCGCCGCCGACCAAGAACATCGCCAGCGTGCCGACAATGCTCAAACCGCGCATAAACCAAGGCATAAATGAAATCAAACCGCGTCCGATACCTTGCACGGCGGCGCTTTTTTGGCGCATCAACATCATGCCGAGGTCGTCAAGTTTGACGATAATGCCGACCAAACCATAGACCAATACCGTCATGCCGACACCGATGGCGGCCATAACCAAAGAACGCGTCATCAGGTCATATTTTTCAACAACGCCCAGCGCGATAATGATGATTTCGGCGGAGAGGATGAAATCTGTGCGGACCGCGCCTTTAACTTTTGTTTTTTCGTCTGTGACTTCAGGCTCGGCATCGTGTCTGTCTTCGTGTTCATTGCGGTGCAGAAATTTGTGCAACAGTTTTTCCACGCCTTCAAAACACAAATACACACCGCCGATCATCAGCAAGGGCGTAATCAGCGCAGGCAGGAAAGCGGAAAGCAACAGCGCAAGCGGCACCAGAATCAGCTTGTTGACCAGAGAGCCTTTTGCCACCGCCCAAATAATCGGCAATTCGCGCTCGGCGGATACGCCGGTTACCTGATTGGCGTTGAGCGCCAAATCGTCACCGACCACGCCGGCGGTTTTTTTGGCGGCGACTTTGGTCATCATCGCTACATCGTCCAAAACGGCGGTAATGTCGTCCAAAAGCGTAAAGAGAGAGGCGAAGGCCATAATGTTGTCCGGATAAAATCAAATAAACGCGCGATTATATATGAAAATTCAGTTGCTTGAATGTTTTTCAGACGGCCGTTGACGGAAATTAACCAAAGGCCGTCTGAAAATGCTATTTCGGCGTATAACGTCCCGCCATGGCTTTATACACCATATTTTCGTATTTTAAGGCTTCATAGCGTTGGTTCAGCAGGTTTTGAGCCGAGCTGTATTCCGAATTCAAAGCCTCCAGCCAGTCTTTCAGTTCGTTTTTACCGTGTTGGTAGCGTACTTGATAGTAATGGCTGTTTTTCTTGTCCAACTGATAACGCTGTTCCTGATTGGCAAGGCCGGCCTGCGCGTTTTTATAGGCAAGGTAGTTGGTGTTAACCTCGTTGAGCGCGGTGGTCAGGGCTTTTTCAAAATTCAGCTTGGCACTGTCCATCTCCGCTTGTACGGTTTTGTCTTTCCATTTCATGGTCTGCCAGTTAAGGAAAGGCAGATTGATGGTGGCCGAGCCGCCCAACATGGGGATATTGAACGTGCTTTTTGCTTTATCGGAAGACGTACTCAGACTTGCACCCAAAGTAATCGACGGATACCAACTGCGTTTTTGCGCGTTGACCGATTGTTGCGACGCTTGCAGGCGGTATTCGGCGGCGCGCAGGTCGGGGCGGTTGGCTAAAACGGTAATCGGTACATCCAAGTTCACGCCTTTGACAGGCAGTAGGCGGAATTGTGCCGGATCGGCGGCCATGTTTTCAGACGGCCTTAAATTCAACAAATTACGCAAAACCTGTTTTTGCGTATCCAAATTGTTTTGCAAAGACAACAGGCTGTTTTCTGCGTTCAACAATGACTGTTTGGCTTGGGTCGGCTGGCTGGAGTCGGCACGGCCGTAGCGAAACTTGGTATTCGCAATGAGGTTGATTTCCTGATATTGCTTCAGCGATTTTTTTGCCAACTCGATGGCTTCGTTCAGATAGGCGATATTGAAATACGCATCGGCGACATTATTAATCAAAGTCAGGCGTGTATTGGCCATGTCTTCATGCGTGGCTTGGTATTCCCATACCTGCGCATCGGCAGTGGCACTGAGTTTGCGCCACAAATCCAATTCGTAGCTCAAACCGAGCTGGCTGCTGAAGGTATTGCCGTGGCTGCCGGTTTTCAGGTTTTTAGAAGCGTTCGCGCCCAACGAGCCGCTGAACGAAGGCACCAAATCCGCACCCAAAATATTGGCTTGGTACAAAGCCTTGTTGACGCTGATGGCGGCTTGTTTCAAATCGACATTGTTCGCCAACGCCTGCTCCATCAGCGTATTAAGCTGCTGGCTTTGGTAGATTTCCCACCAGTTGCCGTTTACATCGTAGCGGTCGGCAGTTTCCGCCGCACTCATGACTTGGCCGGTCGCTTCCAGCGTCAGGTTTGGATTGGCTTTAGGTGCGGCGCACGCACTTAGGGCAAGGGCGAGCGACAGGGATAATGCCGTCTGAAAAAAAGGTTTTTTCTGCATATCGTATCTTTCGGTTTAAGGTTTCAGACGACCTGAAAGGTAGCGAGGTCGTCTGAACAATCTCATCGGCTGCGTTTATTTATCGGCTAAAAACGCTTTTCTCTGTTCCGTAAAATGCCACCACGGCTTCGGTTCGTTCCCCTGCATAAAATCAACCAGTGACAGAAAAATATCGATCATGCAGGGATCGTGTCGGGTTGAGGTCAGGCTGCACAGGCGGTCGTACATTTCGTAAGCGTCCCGCCCCGCCAAATCCTGCGGCTGCGTAATGCCGAGCAAAGCCAAATCCTCTGCCACGGCTTTGCCGACATTGGGCAGGTCGGTCAGCGTGTTCAACTTGTTTCGTTGTACTTTGTCGGGACTCATGTTTTAGCCTTTGGTTTGGAAGCCGTCTGAAACATAATCAATCCTGAGCCAGCGCATCAATCGGGTTGAGCTTGGAAGCTTTATTGGCAGGCATAAAGCCAAACGCGACGCCGATGGCGGTGGAGCAGACCACTGCGCCGATGACGGAAGTCATGGAAATGCTCATCGGGAAGTCGGTGACAAAGTAGTTGAACACCAGGCTGATGCTTGCGGACAACAATACGCCTGACAGGCCGCCAATGATACAGATTAAAACGGCCTCAATCAGGAACTGTTGCAAAATATTGTTGCGGCGTGCGCCGATTGCCATACGGACGCCGATTTCTTTGGTACGCTCGGTAACGGAGACCAGCATGATGTTCATCACGCCGATACCGCCGACCACCAAAGAGATGACCGCGATGGAAGAAATCAGCAGCGTCATGGTGCCGGTTGTGCTTTCCACCATTTCTTTGATGCTGTCGCTGTTGTTCATAAAGAAATCTTCTGTACCGTGGCGTGCTTTCAGCAGCTCGGTCAGGCTTTTTTCGGCAACTTGCGTGTTGGCATCGTCTTTGATTTTGACAACGATGGAATTGGTATGGCTCTCGCCGGTAATTTGGTGCATAACCGTTGTGTACGGCGACCAAAGCATCAGCGAGTCGGAATTGCCGAACGAGTTGTCATCCTTTTTCATAATGCCGATGACGGTTAGCGGGCGTTTTTTGAAGAGGATGGTTTTGCCTAAAGGATTGACGCCTTCGCCGAAGAGTTTGGTTTTGGTGTTTTGGTCGATGACGACGACTTGGGCATCGGTTTTTACATCGTCATCATCAAACAGACGGCCTTCTTCCAATTTCAAACCGCGCACGTCGAAATATTGTTCGCCTACGCCGTAAAGCGAGGCGGTCAGGTCGGTGTTGCGGTAGGTCAAGGTACCGCCGGAGTTGGTTTGAGGGGTGGCGGAGGCGACGTAGCTTTGTTGGCTGATGGCTTTTGCGTCATTAATCGTCAGCGTTTTGATCCGTCCGCTGCGGCGGTCGCCAAAACCACGGCCGGGGAAGATGCTGATGGTGTTTGTGCCCATCGAGTTGATGTCTTCCAAGATTTTTTGTTGCGAGCCATTACCCAATGCCACTACCGATACCACCGAAGCGATACCGATGATAATCCCCAGCATGGTCAGCAGCGAACGCATTTTGTGCGCCATAATCGCCTGTACCGACATTTTGAATGCTTCCATAAATTGATCGTAATAAAACGACCAGGAAGCTTTTTCTTTAATCCTCTCCACTTTGCTTGGCGGGATGTCGGGATTTTTAGACGTATCCGAAATAATCTGACCGTCGCGGATTTCGATGACGCGGTTTGCGTTTGCCGCAATGCCCGGATCGTGGGTGACCATAATCACGGTATGTCCGTCTTCGTGCAGCTTATGGATGATTTCCATCACGTTTTTACCGCTGGCGGTATCCAATGCGCCGGTCGGCTCGTCGGCAAAGATGATTTCGCCGCCGTTCATCAACGCGCGGGCAATCGAAACGCGCTGTTGCTGACCGCCGGAAAGTTCGCTGGGTTTGTTGCCTTCTTTATTTTGCAAACCCAAATCGCCCAACAGTTTTTTCGCACGTTCCGCGCGCTCTTTACTGTCCATGCCCATATATACGGCAGGCAGGGCGACGTTGTCTCGGGCGGTCAGCGAGCTTAACAGGTTGTAACGCTGGAAAATAAAGCCGAAACGCTCACGGCGCAAAGCCGCCAGCTCATCCGGCTGCATTTGCGATGTTTCGATGCCGTCGATTTGATAAGAGCCGGAAGTGGCGGTATCCAGACAGCCCAAGATATTCATCAGCGTAGATTTACCTGAACCGGACTGACCGATAATCGCCACAAAGTCGCCTTTCTCAATAGATAGGCTGACATCTTTCAATACATGCACACGGTTTTCACCGTTACCGAAAAAACGGTTGATATTCTTACATTCGATTAAACTCATAATCTTTCCGGGCGAAAAATAGAAATACAGGAACTAAGGCCGTCTGAAACACAGCCAAATCTTTCAGACGGCCTTAATCAATCAGCGAGGAGGGCCGCCGCCCATCATCGCGCGTTCGCTGCTCTTATTCTTTTCATCTGCGCTCATTTCAGAAACGATCACTTTTTCGCCTTCTTTCAAGCCGCTTTTGATTTCGGTATTCATGCTGTCTTTCAAACCGACGGTTACTTCGCGTTCTACCGCTTTATTGTCTGCACCCAAAATGCTGACATAGGTTTTGCCGTTATGCTTTTTCACGGTCAGCGTCGGTACCAGTAAGACATTCTTCACGCCGTTGATTTCGATCGTGTTTTGAGTGGTCATACCGATAGAAAGTTTGCCGTCATTATTCGGCACCAGTGCGCGGGCATAGTAGTAAATTGCATTGGAAGTCGTGTCCGTGCTGCTGGTGTAGCTGCCCAAAGACATGGTGGTCAGGCCGGGATCGACGCTGTCTAATTTCGCTTTAATCGGGGTGTCCGGCTCGGACAAAATGGTGAACGAAATATCCTGACCGGCTTTGACTTTCGTGATGTCGCCCTCGGCAATCTGCATTTTGTTTAACATGGTTTCCAGATTGGCCAGTTGGATAATGGTCGGCGTAGATTGCGCCGCATTGACGGATTGGCCTTCTTCAACAGGAATGGCGACTACGGTGCCGTCCATGGTGGCGGTAATCCGCGTGTGGCCCAGTTCGGATTCGGCTGTATTGATGGAGATTTTTGATTGTTTGATGGCGGCCTTCAGTTCGGCGACATTGGCTTTGGCTGCGGCTAAAGAGTCTTGTGCAGATTCCAAGTCTTCTTTGGAAGTTGCTTGTTCTTTCCATAAGGCAAGTTCGCGTTTATATTTTTTCTCCGCACTGGAAAGCGCGATTTCGGCAGAAACCAATTTTGCCTGATAGGTTTCCAGTTTGGATTTTTCAGTATTTAAGGTATTGATCTGATTGGTTGAGTTGATTTCCGCAATCAAATCGCCTTTTTTCACTTGCTGGCCCAGTTTTACATATAGTTTTTTAATCTGACCTGAAGCTTCCGCGCCTACGGATACCAAATTGGAAGGCGAGATTTCGCCGGTTGCCGACACGGTTTGACGAATATCGCCGCGTTTGACCACTTCTGTAATAAAAGAAGACTGAGGCTCAGGCTTCATCAAAGACCAGCCGCCGAAAGCCGCAGCTACGATAACAGCCGTACCGGCCGCCCACTTGAAAACTTTAGACATATAAAAGGAACCAATTCAATAAAATAACGTTGCAGACAAGCAACAAATGTATTGATAGAAACAAAAAAAACAACTGGATTTTACTGTAAAGAGCAAGGCCAACCAAGAGACGGTCGGCTCAAATTGAAGTTTAACTTATTGAAATAAAAAATAAAGGGTAGTAAACATTTTTCAGAACTTGCACCTCATTTACATAAATTCCCAAACTCCCTCCGAATCTGAACATTTAAGTCGCAAGAAAACTACTATAATATCCACGTCTTATTCTAATTATTCATGACATAAATACAATGAAACACCAACAAGGCTTCACGCTTATCGAGCTGCTGATAGTCGTTGTGATTGCAGCTATTCTCGCTACCATCGCATATCCGTCTTATCAAAACTACATCCGCCAAACGCGCCTTGCCGCCGTCCGCACGCAGATGCTTTATAACGCCCAACAGCTCGAACGCTACTACACTCAAAAAAGGACATTTAAGGATTTTCCTGCTAAAAATTTACAGCAGAATCAATATTTTGATATTGATTTTTCCGAAGGTACGGCTTCTATGCCTAATCCTTCCGATTCAGGTTATATTTTGAAGGCAGAGCCTAACAAAGAAACCAACGCAAATGAAACCTGTACGGTTTATTACAACGACAGCGGTATCATCTGGGCAAACAGCGACAAGCAAAACTGTCCCGGTTATGAAATGCCAAAATCAAAATAAATCGAAATATAAAAGGCCGTCTGAAATTCAGACGGCCTTTTTAATGGTTTGGCTGTATAAGCAGATTAGCCTAAACAGGGCGAAGATCAGTAATTTTGACCTGATGTGAAGCCCATCTTAGCCTTTGCGGCGCGGTTCGTCAGGGCGGATGCGGGAAGCCAGTTGGTCGAGGATGCCGTTGACGAATTTATGGCCATCGGTGCCGCCGAAAGTTTTGGTGACTTCGATGGCTTCGTTGATGATGACAGGGTAGGGGGTCTCAGGCATGGTGCTCAATTCATGACAGGCAACCAGCAAAACGGCGCGTTCGATAGGACTAAGGTCTTTCTCGTCGCGGTCGAGCAGGGGGCTGATTTTTTCCATGTATTCTGCGGCATGTGTTTGTGCGCCGAAAAACAGTTTGTTGAACAGCTCTTCATCCATATTGGATGTTTGAGACAGTTCGTGGATGTTTTTGGCGATTTCGGGAGCGGCAGTTTTGTTGATGCCTGCTTGATAAATGGCTTGTACGGCAAGCTCGCGTGCGCGGCGGCGTGGGCTTTTCATGGGTATTCCTTGTGAAGAGAGTGCCGATGGTTGTCGGCTGAATATTGAATGATTCAGACGGCCTCAATGTCATGATTGAGAGGCCGTCTGAAAATATGCGGTATTCAATACGGGGAGAAGCTTATTCTTCGTCGTCTTCGTATTGTTCTGACAAAAGATGGTTGACCAAGTTGGCACATTCTACGGCAACTTTGGCGGCATCGGAGGCTTTTTCTTCGATACGCGCAACGGCTTGTTCGTCGTTTTCAGTCGTCAGGATGGCGTTGGCGATAGGGATGTTGTAGTCAAGGGCAACGCGGCTGACACCTGAGCCGGACTCATTGGATACCAATTCAAAGTGGTAGGTTTCGCCACGAATCACAACGCCGATGGCGATCAGGGCATCGAATTGTTCGGATGAAGCGAGGTTCATCAGCGCGATAGGTACTTCAAGCGCGCCGGGAACGGTGGCAAGCGTGATGTTGTCTTCGGATACGCCCAATTCTTTTAAGGTGCGGCAGCAAACTTTGACCATTTCGCTGCCGATTTCGTTGGTAAAACGGGCTTGAACGATGCCGATGCGCAAGTTGGTGCCATCGAGGCGTGGTTCGATAATGTTCATGATGATTCCTTCAATATTTGTGAAATAGGGATTCGGCTCGGTTTCAGACGGCCTTGTTATAGGGAATGCCGTCTGAAACGAAATGGGGATGGGTTATTCTTGCGGCTGCCAATCGGCAACGGCTTGGAACTCGCCGTCTTCGTTCAATTCCCACGCACTGCCTTCTGCCTGAGTCAGCAGGGGCGCGATGTCGGGATTGTCTGCGGTAATGGCGGAGAGGCTGACAATGCTGAAGTTGTCGGGATTATCGGTGTATTCGTCGGTTTCGTCGCCGCTGAAAATACGCCAGCCGCTGTCGTTTTCAAATACGGGGGCTTCGCGGTAGAGGAAGCCGACGGGCTCGCCTTGTTCGGCGACGGTGTTGGTGACGATGCAGCGGTCGAGCGCTGCGGCCAATGCTTGGGCAAATTTGTTCATGGAGTTGACAAAGAGATGATTTGGCATGATTTTACACGATTCGCCGCTTTTCCGCACGGATGTGTGCAGGGGCGGTTTGATGGTACAATGTCGGCGAGTGCCGTCAGGTTTGAACATGACGGCTTTTGATTGTTTATCGGCTTGAGGGACGCAAGAAACAATGAGCCAAAATAAAAAAGTTGCCGATGTAGCCTTTTTATTTTGTTTCACTGCGGATGAGGCGTGCTTTCCGGCTGTTTTTTGAAAGTATGGAATGAAACCTGATTTGCTCAAAAAGCAGGCGCATCGATCGATTCAAAAGCGTCTAGGCTATGAGTTCCGCAATATGGAGCTGCTTCAGCAGGCTTTGACCCACCGCAGCTACAATGCCAAACACAATGAGCGTTTTGAATTTGTCGGCGATTCGATTTTGAACTATTCCGTGGCGCGGATGTTGTTTGACGCGTTTCCGAAATTGTCGGAAGGCGAGTTGTCGCGGATGCGCGCGGCTTTGGTAAATGAAGGCGTGTTGGCTGAAATCGCGTTGGAAATGAATGTCGGCGACGGTTTGTATTTGGGTGCCGGCGAGTTGAAGAGCGGCGGTTTCAGACGGCCTTCGATTTTGGCCGACGCGATGGAAGCGATGTTTGCGGCGGTCAGCTTTGACGCTGATTTTTCTGCGGCGGAAAAAGTGGTTCGCCATTTGTTTGCGGAACGCGTGAAACGTGCGGATTTGAATATCGGCAAGAAAGACAGTAAAACCGCTTTGCAGGAAGCCTTGCAGGCACGCCGCTTCGCCCTGCCGAAATACCGAATCGAAGAGCAGGCGGAGCAGACGGCTGATGCGATGTTTGTGATTTCCTGCGATTTGGGTGAACTTGGTTTCATCTGCAATGCACGCGGCAGCAGTCGGAAAGTGGCCGAGCAAAAAGCGGCATGTGAAGCCTTAGAATGGTTGGAACAGAAGTTTCCTTTGAAAAAAGCTAAAAAATAATATTTCAGACGGCCTTTGAGAAAATGCAAAGGCCGTCTGAAACAATCAAGAAAGTCATATATAAATGGATATCGAAACCTTTTTACAAAACGAGTCGCAACATCCGACGGATTATCGTTGTGGCTTTGTGGCCATCGTGGGTCGCCCGAATGTCGGCAAATCCACGTTGATGAACCATTTAATCGGTCAGAAAATCAGTATTACCAGTAAAAAAGCACAAACCACGCGCAACCGTGTCACCGGTATTTACACCGACGACACGGCGCAATTTGTGTTTGTCGATACGCCGGGTTTTCAAACCAATCACCGCAATGCCTTGAATGACCGTCTTAATCAAAACGTAACCGAAGCGTTGAGCGGCGTGGACGTGGTGGTTTTTGTGGTGGAAGCCATGCGCTTTACCGATGCCGACCGCGTGGTACTGAAGCAGTTGCCTAAGCATACGCCTGTGGTATTGGTGGTCAATAAAATCGATAAAGATAAAGCCAAAGACAAATTTGCGCTTGAGGCTTTTATCAATGAAGTACGCCAAGAGTTTGAATTTACCGCCAGCGAGGCAGTCAGCGCGAAACATGGCCTGCGTATTGCCAATCTGTTGGAACTGCTCAAGCCTTATCTGCCGGAAAGTATCCCGATGTATCCGGAAGATATGGTGACGGATAAATCCAGCCGATTCCTGGCGATGGAAATTGTGCGTGAAAAACTGTTCCGCTATTTGGGCGAAGAACTACCGTATGCGATGAATGTTGAAGTGGAGCAGTTTGAGGAAGAGGAAAGCGGACTGTTCCGCATTTATATCGCGGTGTTGGTCGATAAAGACAGCCAAAAGGCGATTTTGATTGGCAAGGGTGGGGAGAAATTGAAGAAAATTTCTACTGAAGCCCGCCTTGATATGGAAAAATTATTTGATACCAAAGTCTTTTTGAAGATTTGGGTGAAAGTGAAATCCGGTTGGGCAGACGATATTCGTTTCCTGCGCGAATTGGGTTTGTGATTTGATGTGTTTGAACAAAGGCCGTCTGAAAAATTTTCAGACGGCCTTTTGTTTGATTAAGCCAACAATTCAGCCAGGCGTTTGACGATTTCATCCGCTGCTTGGCGTTTGGATGTTTCCGGAAATGAGGTTTCGGCAAGGTCATCAATAATGGTGATTTGATTGGTTGGCTTGCCCATGGAAACGGAAACTTGGTTGGCCACCAGCATCGGTACGTTTTTGCGCAAACGTTTTGTCCGAGCAAATTCCAAAACCTGATGGCTTTCCGCAGCAAAGCCGACGCAGAATGGTGGAGAAGGCAGGGTGGCAACGGATGCGAGAATGTCCGGATTTTCCGTCAGTTCGATAACTGGCGGCTGATTGCCGTTTTTCTTCAGTTTCTCATTGCTGCTGTTTTTGACTTTATAGTCTGCAACGGCTGCAACGGAAATAAAGACATCTTGCTCATGGATATGGCGGTGAACTGCCTGATACATGGCTTCTGCGCTGATAGCCTGTTCGGAATGAGCCAAGCCTGCTGGCAAGGCTGTCTGAATTTGACCGTAAATCAGCGTGACTTTTGCTCCGGCAGCACGGCACGCACGCGCTAAAGCCATGCCCATTTGTCCGCTGGAAATATTGGTAATGCCGCGAACAGGATCGATGGTTTCAAACGTTGCGCCGGCTGTAATCAGAACTTTTTTGCTACTCAGTAGCTTGGGTGTCCATAAATCTTCTAGCAAATCTGCCAGATCGACCGCTTCGACCATTCTGCCTGTGCCTGTTTCGCCGCAAGCCTGTTCGCCACTGTTGGGGTAAAACACGGTAATGCCGTCTGAAACCAGTTGCTCAATATTGCGCAGGTTGGCAGGGTTGTTCCACATTTCGACATTCATTGCAGGTGCAACGGCCAAAGGACATTTTCTGGCTGCGGCCAAAGTAGTCAGCAGGTTGTCTGCCGATCCGTTGGCAATTTTGGCGATCGTATTGGCAGTGGCTGGCGCAATAAGAAATGCGTCGGCTTCACGCGTCAGGTTGATGTGCGCCATGCCGTTATTGGAAGCACCTGAATAGGTATCCGATAAAACAGGGTTGCCGGTTAAAGCTTGGAAAGTCAGTGGGGAGACAAATTCTGTCGCAGAATTCGTCATTACCACCGATACAGAATGTCCTTGCTTTTTCAGTAGTCTGACCAGTTCGCAAGATTTATACGCCGCAATACCGCCGGTAATGCCGAGGAGAATGTGTTTGCTCATAAATAATGGGTTCATTAAATGAGGTATATTAGGAATCAAATCAAATTAGATTTGTTCAATGTTGATTCTGGCCAGTTTTGCTTTAATCGCATTGCCATATCTCTTCGGCAAAAATGCTGAAACCGCCCCGTTTTTCACTTCAGTCACATAACTGCAGACTTTCAATTCAGGAACAACATTGAGCGAGTAGTCCGGATTGACCAAAGGCGAAGCACTGGAGTACAGCGTCCATCTTGCCAGACTGCTGTCTTCATAATCAGTTGTTGCGTTAAAGCTGGTGACCCCTTCGCTGAAAGTGATTTGATAATTAGGGTAGAACTCGCCGGGAATTTCGTGTGCATTACAGAAATTAAATAATCTGTCATGTGCAAACAGGTTCTGACGGATATAGGCCCACAACTCTTTTTCTAGAAAATCTTGGTCGGCAAAATGTCTGGAAGGGTAGCCCTCGTCGACAAAGTTTTGAATTCTTTCCTGCATATCTGGGACTGCACCCGCTTTAGCGCCCCACATACCTGCAAGAATTAGGGCGGTATGCGAGCCTGAGTCGCGAATAGTGTGGAATAGGGTACCACTTTTTATCCATTCGGATACGGCCGCTGCATCACGATAGCAAATGATAGAATCTGCATCACGGAAAATAACGTATTCAACCTCGGGATCATTAATGGCAAGAAAGCGCCACATCGTACCCGGCCAGTTATCCAATGGAGCGCCGACCTTAATTACTTCTGCACCATTATTTCTGAATCGTTGAATAGCTTCAGCCGATACAGAATCATCGACATAAAAACGACATGTCCAACCGGGGAAAAGCACAGGCGTAAGCTGGGTATTTAAGACAGCAGGCTCAATATATTTGGAATTATTGCCAAATAAAGAAAAGGAGATAATCCGTTTGCCGTTTTTTGGAGTTGGTGTTGGAATGATTTCATGTTCTAGGCCTGGGATGGCTTTGTCTTTTAGAACCAAAGCCTGATGACCGTAAAACCCGGTTTTTTCCCAATTATCTAGAGCGCCATAAGCATGTGCAAGTAAATCCAAAGCAGGAATATAGGTACTATCCAGCTCTAGCGTTTTCATTTCAGCCTCAATGGCTTTTTCCCATTTCAATTGCTTCAGATAGGCATAAGCAACTTTATGATGAAATTCTGCAGATTGGGGATTGAGAAGGCAAAGAATCTCAGCGCGTTTTAGCGCTTCCTCGTAATTTTCCTCTTCGATAAAAGAGTGATATGCTTGTTCAAATTTTTGTTGAATCTTTTCGTTACTCATAACGGGGACTATTCTAAATTTATGATTGTTTTATTGGAGAAAGTAGAGATTGTAAGAGTAGATAGGGCTAAAGCTCCAGTAATATAAGGATATAGAGTGTTTGAATGTGGCAAATAAGAGTAAAGCCGCAGGACTATTTATCTTAGGATGTCTGTTTTATCTATCGAACGATAAAATCTAATAAATTTTAAATTATTTAAATACAGATAGTTGTGAAAAAATTTTAATTTTTTTTGAAATTGGGTGTTGACTGGTTTTGTTTGGAGGCGTATAGTTCGGTTCTTCGCTGCTGACGCGGTGAAGAAAATGAAGCAGACAGTATAACACAGTTAGTTAGAATTATCGATAATTTTAGTTGACATTTGCTAAATATACTGTATAATTCGATTCGCTCTTTAAAAAACAGATTACCGATAAGTGTGAGTGCATTAGGCCTCACACTGTTTGAAAGACAGACAAGATGATGTTTTAGACATTGTCCTGTCGGTTTCTTTGAAGCAGACCAGAAGTTATAAGTTAGAGATTGAACATAAGAGTTTGATCCTGGCTCAGATTGAACGCTGGCGGCATGCTTTACACATGCAAGTCGGACGGCAGCACAGAGAAGCTTGCTTCTTGGGTGGCGAGTGGCGAACGGGTGAGTAATATATCGGAACGTACCGAGTAATGGGGGATAACTAATCGAAAGATTAGCTAATACCGCATATTCTCTGAGGAGGAAAGCAGGGGACCTTCGGGCCTTGCGTTATTCGAGCGGCCGATATCTGATTAGTTAGTTGGTGGGGTAAAGGCCTACCAAGGCGACGATCAGTAGCGGGTCTGAGAGGATGATCCGCCACACTGGGACTGAGACACGGCCCAGACTCCTACGGGAGGCAGCAGTGGGGAATTTTGGACAATGGGCGCAAGCCTGATCCAGCCATGCCGCGTGTCTGAAGAAGGCCTTCGGGTTGTAAAGGACTTTTGTCAGGGAAGAAAAGGCTGTTGCTAATATCGACAGCTGATGACGGTACCTGAAGAATAAGCACCGGCTAACTACGTGCCAGCAGCCGCGGTAATACGTAGGGTGCGAGCGTTAATCGGAATTACTGGGCGTAAAGCGAGCGCAGACGGTTACTTAAGCAGGATGTGAAATCCCCGGGCTCAACCCGGGAACTGCGTTCTGAACTGGGTAACTAGAGTGTGTCAGAGGGAGGTAGAATTCCACGTGTAGCAGTGAAATGCGTAGAGATGTGGAGGAATACCGATGGCGAAGGCAGCCTCCTGGGATAACACTGACGTTCATGCTCGAAAGCGTGGGTAGCAAACAGGATTAGATACCCTGGTAGTCCACGCCCTAAACGATGTCAATTAGCTGTTGGGCAACTTGATTGCTTAGTAGCGTAGCTAACGCGTGAAATTGACCGCCTGGGGAGTACGGTCGCAAGATTAAAACTCAAAGGAATTGACGGGGACCCGCACAAGCGGTGGATGATGTGGATTAATTCGATGCAACGCGAAGAACCTTACCTGGTCTTGACATGTACGGAATCCTCCAGAGACGGAGGAGTGCCTTCGGGAGCCGTAACACAGGTGCTGCATGGCTGTCGTCAGCTCGTGTCGTGAGATGTTGGGTTAAGTCCCGCAACGAGCGCAACCCTTGTCATTAGTTGCCATCATTTAGTTGGGCACTCTAATGAGACTGCCGGTGACAAGCCGGAGGAAGGTGGGGATGACGTCAAGTCCTCATGGCCCTTATGACCAGGGCTTCACACGTCATACAATGGTCGGTACAGAGGGTAGCCAAGCCGCGAGGTGGAGCCAATCTCACAAAACCGATCGTAGTCCGGATTGCACTCTGCAACTCGAGTGCATGAAGTCGGAATCGCTAGTAATCGCAGGTCAGCATACTGCGGTGAATACGTTCCCGGGTCTTGTACACACCGCCCGTCACACCATGGGAGTGGGGGATACCAGAAGTAGGTAGGGTAACCGCAAGGAGTCCGCTTACCACGGTATGCTTCATGACTGGGGTGAAGTCGTAACAAGGTAGCCGTAGGGGAACCTGCGGCTGGATCACCTCCTTTCTAGAGAAAGAAGAGGTCTGATGCATTCACACTTATCGGTAAACTGTAAAAGATGCGGAAGAGAAAAGCTTGAGTGAAGACAAGATTCGCTTAAGAAGAGAATCCGGGTTTGTAGCTCAGCTGGTTAGAGCACACGCTTGATAAGCGTGGGGTCGGAGGTTCAAGTCCTCCCAGACCCACCAAGAACGGGGGCATAGCTCAGTTGGTAGAGCACCTGCTTTGCAAGCAGGGGGTCATCGGTTCGATCCCGTTTGCCTCCACCAAGAACTTTACAAATCAAAGGAAGCCTGCTATACTTAGCAGCTTATTTTGATTTGCGAAGTGAAATATCGACGCATCGATCTTTAACAAATTGGAAAGCCGAAATCAACAAACAAAGACAATGAGTTTGTTTTGATTTTTTGTTCCTTGCAAAGGATAAAAAATCTCTCGTAAGAGAAAAGAAAACAAACACAGTATTTGGGTGATGATTGTATCGACTTAATCCTGAAACACAAAAGGCAGGATTAAGACATAACAAAGCAGTAAGCTTTATCAAAGTAGGAATTTCAAGTTTGCTTCCCTAGTCAACGGGTAGGTAAACGAAGTCAAAGAGGTTCTTGAAATGATAGAGTCAAGTGAATAAGTGCATCAGGTGGATGCCTTGGCGATGATAGGCGACGAAGGACGTGTAAGCCTGCGAAAAGCGTGGAGGAGCCGGCAATAAAGCTATGATCCCACGATGTCCGAATGGGGAAACCCACCTCTTAGGAGGTATCCTTATCTGAATACATAGGATAAGCGAAGCGAACCCGGAGAACTGAACCATCTAAGTACCCGGAGGAAAAGAAATCAACCGAGATTCCGCAAGTAGTGGCGAGCGAACGCGGAGGAGCCTGTACGTGATAACTGTCGAGATAGAAGAACAAGCTGGGAAGCTTGACCATAGTGGGTGATAGTCCCGTATTCGAAATCTCAATAGTGGTACTAAGCGTACGAAAAGTAGGGCGGGACACGTGAAATCCTGTCTGAATATGGGGGGACCATCCTCCAAGGCTAAATACTCATCATCGACCGATAGTGAACCAGTACCGTGAGGGAAAGGCGAAAAGAACCCCGGGAGGGGAGTGAAATAGAACCTGAAACCTGATGCATACAAACAGTGGGAGCACCCTTGTGGTGTGACTGCGTACCTTTTGTATAATGGGTCAACGACTTACATTCAGTAGCGAGCTTAACCGAATAGGGGAGGCGTAGGGAAACCGAGTCTTAATAGGGCGAACAGTTGCTGGGTGTAGACCCGAAACCGAGTGATCTATCCATGGCCAGGTTGAAGGTGCCGTAACAGGTACTGGAGGACCGAACCCACGCATGTTGCAAAATGCGGGGATGAGCTGTGGATAGGGGTGAAAGGCTAAACAAACTCGGAGATAGCTGGTTCTCCCCGAAAACTATTTAGGTAGTGCCTCGAGCAAGACACTGATGGGGGTAAAGCACTGTTATGGCTAGGGGGTTATTGCAACTTACCAACCCATGGCAAACTAAGAATACCATCAAGTGGTTCCTCGGGAGACAGACAGCGGGTGCTAACGTCCGTTGTCAAGAGGGAAACAACCCAGACCGCCAGCTAAGGTCCCAAATGATAGATTAAGTGGTAAACGAAGTGGGAAGGCCCAGACAGCCAGGATGTTGGCTTAGAAGCAGCCATCATTTAAAGAAAGCGTAATAGCTCACTGGTCGAGTCGTCCTGCGCGGAAGATGTAACGGGGCTCAAATCTATAACCGAAGCTGCGGATGCCAGTTTACTGGCATGGTAGGGGAGCGTTCTGTAGGCCGATGAAGGTGCATTGTAAAGTGTGCTGGAGGTATCAGAAGTGCGAATGTTGACATGAGTAGCGATAAAGCGGGTGAAAAGCCCGCTCGCCGAAAGCCCAAGGTTTCCTACGCAACGTTCATCGGCGTAGGGTGAGTCGGCCCCTAAGGCGAGGCAGAAATGCGTAGTCGATGGGAAACAGGTTAATATTCCTGTACTTGATTCAAATGCGATGTGGGGACGGAGAAGGTTAGGTTAGCAAGCTGTTGGAATAGCTTGTTTAAGCCGGTAGGTGGAAGACTTAGGCAAATCCGGGTCTTCTTAACACCGAGAAGTGATGACGAGTGTCTACGGACATGAAGTAACCGATACCACGCTTCCAGGAAAAGCCACTAAGCTTCAGTTTGAATTGAACCGTACCGCAAACCGACACAGGTGGGCAGGATGAGAATTCTAAGGCGCTTGAGAGAACTCAGGAGAAGGAACTCGGCAAATTGATACCGTAACTTCGGGAGAAGGTATGCCCTCTAAGGTTAAGGACTTGCTCCGTAAGCCCTGGAGGGTCGCAGAGAATAGGTGGCTGCGACTGTTTATTAAAAACACAGCACTCTGCTAACACGAAAGTGGACGTATAGGGTGTGACGCCTGCCCGGTGCTGGAAGGTTAATTGAAGATGTGCAAGCATCGGATCGAAGCCCCAGTAAACGGCGGCCGTAACTATAACGGTCCTAAGGTAGCGAAATTCCTTGTCGGGTAAGTTCCGACCCGCACGAATGGCGTAACGATGGCCACACTGTCTCCTCCTGAGACTCAGCGAAGTTGAAGTGGTTGTGAAGATGCAATCTACCCGCTGCTAGACGGAAAGACCCCGTGAACCTTTACTGTAGCTTTGCATTGGACTTTGAAGTCACTTGTGTAGGATAGGTGGGAGGCTTAGAAGCAGAGACGCCAGTCTCTGTGGAGCCGTCCTTGAAATACCACCCTGGTGTCTTTGAGGTTCTAACCCAGACCCGTAATCCGGGTCGGGGACCGTGCATGGTAGGCAGTTTGACTGGGGCGGTCTCCTCCCAAAGAGTAACGGAGGAGTTCGAAGGTTACCTAGGTCCGGTCGGAAATCGGACTGATAGTGCAATGGCAAAAGGTAGCTTAACTGCGAGACCGACAAGTCGAGCAGGTGCGAAAGCAGGACATAGTGATCCGGTGGTTCTGTATGGAAGGGCCATCGCTCAACGGATAAAAGGTACTCCGGGGATAACAGGCTGATTCCGCCCAAGAGTTCATATCGACGGCGGAGTTTGGCACCTCGATGTCGGCTCATCACATCCTGGGGCTGTAGTCGGTCCCAAGGGTATGGCTGTTCGCCATTTAAAGTGGTACGTGAGCTGGGTTTAAAACGTCGTGAGACAGTTTGGTCCCTATCTGCAGTGGGCGTTGGAAGTTTGACGGGGGCTGCTCCTAGTACGAGAGGACCGGAGTGGACGAACCTCTGGTGTACCGGTTGTAACGCCAGTTGCATAGCCGGGTAGCTAAGTTCGGAAGAGATAAGCGCTGAAAGCATCTAAGCGCGAAACTCGCCTGAAGATGAGACTTCCCTTGTGGTTTAACCACGCTAAAGAGTCGTTCGAGACCAGGACGTTGATAGGTGGGGTGTGGAAGCGCGGTAACGCGTGAAGCTAACCCATACTAATTGCTCGTGAGGCTTGACTCTATCATTTGAAGAACTTCAAGAGATAAAAGCTTACTGACTGATTCAGTCATCACCGAATATATTGATTAAGGCTTTACCGATTTGTAACAGTTTAAGTTTGGCGGCCATAGCGAGTTGGTCCCACGCCTTCCCATCCCGAACAGGACCGTGAAACGACTCAGCGCCGATGATAGTGTGGTTCTTCCATGTGAAAGTAGGTCACCGCCAAACACCCATTCCGAAGCCCCCGACTGATGTCGGGGGCTTTTTACATGCCTGTCGTTTCTGTCGGTTTGGTGATAGGGAGATTATGATTACCTTGTTGTTATTCTTAAACAAAAGTACCGAAGTTACGGTTAACCGTTTAGAATATTTGAAATCAAACGATATTTGCGTTAATATGTTGTAAGCATTTATGTGGGTATGAGCTGTTGCCCTATCTGCGTATGTGACAGTGTTTACAGAGTGGAATAAAACCATTCTGTAAACAGCATGACTGATTCAATCAAATATGTTATGGGAAAAAATCTGATGAAGAAATTTTTATTTGGTGCGTTTGCCGCCGTTTGTGCGGCGTTCTCTTTGGCTGCCGTGAACATCAATACTGCGTCTTCTGTCGAACTGGAGGCCTTGCCGGGTATCGGTCCGGCTAAGGCGAAATCGATTGTGGAATACCGTCAGAAGAACGGTGCGTTCAAATCGGTGGAGGAGCTGAAAAACGTGAAGGGCATCGGTGATGCGGTGCTGAACAAGTTGAAGGCGGAGGCGACGGTTTCTTCTGCTGCGCCTAAGGCCGCACAGCCTGCCGTGAAAAAATAAGTCTGACGGTTAACTGCCGTATGCCGCCCCGAGGCCGAACCGCTTGCCGGTTCGGGTTGACGGGCGGCTTTGTATGGGGCCGGCAATGAGAGCTTGGGCAAAGCGGGGCTTTACATTGGGTAAAAGGGATAAACGGATAGTCTCCTGTCGGATGGGGATATAAAAGATAAAGGGAATAAAGATATGTACTCAAAGGCATTTGACGGAATACGGAATGGGGTAACTGTGCAGAGGGGGTATTCCTTGATACAGCTGTTGGTGGTGATGCTGTTGGTTTCGATATTGGCGACGTAGAATATTAGGCCGTCTGAAAGATACTTAAGATTAGTTTTCAGACGGCCTTGTTGTAAGATGAGATTTGATATTGGCGTACTTTTTTAAATACAGATAAAATCCCTGCTAATTATTTATAACGATATTTTTAGGATACACAGTGCTTGCTTTGGATTATTGTCATCAAAAGGCTGCAGAAAGCCATTCCAGTTTTTTATCCGGCTTTCGTTTTTTATCGGTAGAAAAAAGAAATGCGATCACTGTTTTATATGCTTTTTGTCGCGAACTAGATGATGTGGTTGATGGCTGTACCGATCCAAATGTAGCTCAGATAACGTTGAATTGGTGGCGCAGTGATTTGGAGAAAGTCTTTAACAATGAGATGCCTGAGCATCCCGTTCATCAAGCTTTAAAAGATATTCGGGCAAATTTTGACTTGCCGAAGAATGAATTTGAAGCTTTGATTGATGGCATGCAGATGGATTTGGAGCAGGCTCGTTATGGTAGTTTTGATGAGTTAAAACTGTATTGCCACCGTGTTGCCGGGGTAGTGGGTTGTCTTATTGCGCGGATTTTAGGTTTTACCAATCCGAAAACTTTGGAATATGCGGACAAAATGGGTTTGGCTTTGCAGTTGACGAATATTATTCGCGATGTGGGCGAAGATGCGCGGCAGGGAAGAATTTATCTACCGATAGAGGAAATGCAGAAGTTTGACGTGCCTGCCAACGTCATTATGCAGTGCAAACCGACAGACAATTTTGTAAAATTGATGCAATTTCAAGTGAATAGGGCGCGTGAAACTTATCGTGAAGCGATGTCGCTTTTGCCGGCTGAGGATAAGAAATCGCAAAAAGTCGGCCTGATTATGGCGGCTATTTATTATGCGTTGTTGAATGAAATCGACCGTGATGGTGCGCAAAATGTTTTGATTTATAAAATTGCGATTCCTTCTCCCCGTAAAAAACGTATTGCTTTGAAAACTTGGCTGTTTGGATTTAAACCATGAATACTAAGCGTCCAAAAATTGCTGTGATTGGTGCCGGTTGGGCAGGTTTGTCTGCGGCGGTTTCCCTGATTCATCGAGCCGATATTTCTTTGTTTGAGGCCGGGAGACAGGCTGGCGGTAGGGCGCGTGCCTTGTCCGGAAAAGATGATGGATTCAGCTTTTTGGATAATGGGCAGCATATCTTGTTGGGTGCGTATCATGGTGTTCAAACTTTAATGCAACATATTGGCGTTCAACCCGAGTCAGCCTTTTTACGCCAGCCTTTGCAATGGTACATCCATGAAGGATTGCAGTTTCAGACGGCCTCTCTGCCTGCGCCTTGGCATTTGCTTGTCGGTATCCTGCGTGCGAAAAATCTTTCTTTTTCATTGAAAATCAAATTGCTGTCGGATATGTCGGCATTGCAACGTTGGGCAGCTCATCATAAAACCGATTTGACGGTTGCAAAGTGGTTGAGAACACGAAATGTTCCCCGCAGCTTACTTGGGCAATTTTGGCAACCTTTGGTTTGGGGGGCTTTAAATACGCCGTTAGAACAGGCATCGTTGCGCATCTTATGTAATGTATTGAATGATGGCTTGTGGTCTGAAAAGGAGAACAGCGATTATCTTTTGCCTAAGCAGGATTTAGGGCGGATCGTAGCCGAGCCGGCTTTGGATTTTCTGCACAAACATGGTGCAAAGATACATCTTGAAACTCGTGTTTCCCATTTAAACCATCATATTGATGGCCGAATTGAAATCAATGGTGAAGTATTTGATGCGGTGATTCTGGCTGTTGCGCCATATCATGTTGACGCGCTTTTGCCTGAAGATACGCCTGACTATATTCAGACGGCCTATCAATCGTTGCACTATCATGCGATTACCACGGTTTATTTGCGTTATGCCCAAACAGTCAAACTGCCTGCACCTTTAACCGGGTTTTCTGATGGTACGGCGCAATGGGTGTTACATCGGGGGGCGTTGGGCTTGCCGGATAATGAAGTTGCAGTCGTCATCAGCGTTTCCGATTGTACCGAGGCTTGGAAGGATAAAGATTTGGCCGAGAACATTCATGCGGACATTAAGCGGATTTGTCCGGATTTGGATAAGCCTGAAGCCGTACGCATTATTACGGAAAAACGAGCGACTACGGCGGCAACGGTTGATTTTGTACAACCTGATTTCTCATGGCTGCACCATCGCCGTATTTATCCGGCCGGCGACTATCTCCATCCGCGCTATCCGGCAACATTGGAGGCTGCGGTTCAGTCAGGCTTTGCCGCGGCTGAAAAGCTGATGCTGGATTTGCGGTTTGAATAAACTGAGGCCATCTGAATGTTCAGACGGCCTTTTTGACTTTACAAAACTTACCAAGCCGATACAATATCCGAAACCATAAAGTTCAAGGAAAAGCCATGACGACATTAGCGAACAAAACCATCTTGATTACCGGTGCATCCCAAGGCTTGGGCGAGCAGGTTGCCAAAGCCTATGCGGCTGCCGGAGCGACTGTCATTTTGGTGGCGCGTCATCAAAAGCGTTTGGAAAAAGTATATGATGCCATTGTGGCTGCCGGCAGTCCTGAGCCGTTTGCCATCTGCTTTGATTTGATGAGCGCGGAGGAGAAAGAGTTTAAGCAATTCGCGGAAACTATTGATGAAGCAACCGGCGGAAAATTGGATGGCGTGGTGCATTGTGCCAGCTATTTCTATGCCTTGTCGCCATTGGACTTTCAAACCGTATCGGAATGGGTCAACCAATACCGCATCAATACCGTTGCGCCTATGGGCTTGACCCGTGCGCTGTTCCCATTGTTGAAGCAATCCGAAGACGCTTCTGTGATTTTTGTCGGCGAAAGCCACGGCGAGAAGCCGCAAGCCTATTGGGGCGGTTTTGGTGCCTCCAAAGCCGCGCTCAATTATTTGTGTAAAGTGGCCGCGGATGAGTGGGAACGTTTTGACAACCTGCGTGCCAATGTTTTGGTGCCGGGTGCCATCAATTCGCCGCAACGTATCAAATCGCATCCGGGCGAATCGAAAAGCGAACGTAAAAACTACGAAGATGTCCTGCCGCAATTTATTTGGTGGGCAAGCCAAGAGAGCAGGGGGCGGACAGGCGAAATCGTCTATCTGTAAATATACCTGTTCAGAGTGGTTTGAAAACATGAGGCCGTCTGAAATCTATATTTTCAGACGGTCTTTAACTTATTAAGTTTTATATCTAAATAATGTTGAAGTTTGATGTTTGACGTGTTAGCAGGCAAACATCAGGCTGGCACAAAATTAGATGTAGTAATCTAAGTTATAGTTGTATTGGATAAATATGACGGAATTTGACTTTATCAGACAATATTTGCAGCGACAAAAATCGGAAGGTCTGATTTTGGGCATAGGGGACGATGCCGCTATTATTCGCCCAAGTAACGGATTTGATTTATGTTTTAGCGCTGATATGTTGGTCAAAGGCAGACATTTTTTTGAAGATGTTTTGCCTGAAGATTTGGCATGGAAAATACTTGCAGTAAATTTATCCGATATGGCCGCTATGGGCGCCAAGCCCCGTTGGGTGTTGCTTAGTGCTGCGTTGCCTGAATTGAATCAAGATTGGCTCAAACGCTTTTGCGATAGCTTTTTTGCTTTGGCTGCGCGTTTTGATACGGTGTTGATTGGTGGCGATACCACCAAAGGCGATTTGGTCTTTAATGTAACGATAGTAGGTGAAGTTCCGACAGGGCGTACCCTGCGGCGTGATGCGGCTGAAGTCGGCGACGATATTTGGGTATCTGGTCAGTTGGGTTTGGCTGCCGCTGCTTTGAACAAACATCTGGGACATTATCAATTGCCGTCTGAAATCATGGCGGTTTGCGATGATAAATTGCTCCGTCCGGAACCGCGCGTTTCATTGGGTCAGGCATTGCTGCCGTTTGCCCATGCTGCGCAAGATGTTTCAGACGGCCTGGCTCAAGATGCGGGGCATATTTTGAAAGCCTCTGCTGTCGGAGCAGAAATATTTGCCGATTGTGTGCCGTCGTTGCCTGAATTGAAAAACGTTTTGTCGCGCGAACAATGGTTGTCGGCGGTATTGGCCGGCGGCGATGACTACGAACTGATTTTTACTGCCGCTCCAGAAGACAGGGAACGCGTTTGTCAGGCAGCGGAACAAAGTGGCGTACCGGTCGCCCAAATTGGTAAAATTACTGACTCAGGCCGTCTGAATATTTTGGATGCCGAAGGCGGCGTATTGGAACTGACTTCTTTAGGATTTGATCATTTTGGCTGAACGTAAACCTACTTTTTCTTGGCTGTTGCACAAACCATTGTGTTTTTTAGGATTCGGTTTCGGCAGCGGCTTGTCGCCGGTTGCGCCGGGTACGGCCGGAACGCTGGCAGCATTACCTCTGGCTTTTGTATTGTGCCTGTTGGGCATAGACGGCTGGATATTGCTTTTATTGTGTATCGCCTTGTTTTTTTGGGGTATCCGCATTTGCGGTTATACCGAGAGGGAATTGGGCATTCAGGATTACGGCGGTATCGTCTGGGATGAAATTGTCGCGATGCTGCTGGTGCTGTCGCTGATTCCGTTCAAATGGAGCTGGTGGCTGGCGGCTTTTGTTATTTTCCGCTTGTTTGATGCGTTGAAACCATGGCCGATCAAATGGTTTGACCGGCGGATTCATGGAGGTTTAGGCATTATGCTTGATGATTTGATTGCGGCTGTGATGACCTTGATGGTCTTGGGCCTGTTTTATTGGATCGCGTAATGCGTTTTAAGTGTTTCGACCCTTTGCAAAAATAGGGCGGACACGCCGGAATGATCCGGATTGAAATAAAATAAATACCATACGGGGTAAACAATTATGAATGAAATCGAGATTAACGTGGAGCCGCGTTATATGGCCGGTCAGAGCGACGTCTATCGCGACCGTTACGCCTTCAATTATCTGATCACCATCTGCAACCGCAGTGATGAAATCATTACTTTGCGTCAGCGTTTTTGGGAAATCACTGACGGACACGGTGAGACAGAGCAGGTCGGTCATGCCGGCTTGATTGAAGAGCAACCTGTTTTGTACCCGGGCGAAGCCTATGAGTACAACAGCGGTTCGCAAATCAGCACGCCTTGGGGCAGTATCGAAGGCGCGTATGAGTTTGAAGACAGCATCGGCAAACGTTTCGTTATCGGGGTGCCGAAGCTTGAATTTAAAGCAGGCTTTACGTTGCAATAGGCCGTCTGAAAAATGAAAAACCGGAACATGGGAAATGTTCCGGTTTTGTTTTTTCAGACGGCCTTATCAGTCTTTGCAAGGCTGTACCAATACCCACGGTGCCACGACAACCGCCCACATTTCCTGCTTATCCGCTAAAAATATGCGCGCCATATCATCGCTGATGGCACCAAATTTGCCTTGTTCCATCCATTGTTTCAATGGCGCGGCTTCATCTTCGGCAACATGACGGGCGACGGCAATCAAATCCAAATCGGGCGCAACATAGAAAGCAGCCTAGTCGTGCTGGCATTGCTCGTAGATTTTATTTTCGGGATAGATATCTTTGCCCGAACGGTACCAGTCTTTCTTGCGCACGCAGGCATCGGCTCTTGACGTACCGCCGCCAATCGGGTCATAGCCGCAGGAAAACATATCGTCGAGCTTTCGCTGTCCATACAGATTCATCTGCCGCAGCATTTCATCACGCTTGGCTCTGCTGGCTTCCGGTGGAGTTTTTTTAGCAGGATAAATTTTGTCTTCGTTGCACAGTTTCCACCTGGCCGACGCATCGGGCGGCACACGGAAGCCGCTGCCGACGTTCAGGCAGCCTGAAAGCAGGACGCAGAGCATAAGGGGCAGTATCGGTTTGTTCATTTGGGGTCTCCTGATTGGGGATGATTGGGATTGGTACGGTGGTTTTGCTGTTCGAGCAAATCATAAACGCTGATACGGTGAATGGTATTAATATCATTTCCTTTTTCGCCTTTTTCTTTTGTCCGGTAACCGTCATCGACACATTGCTCTGTGCCCAGTCCCGTGCAGTTGTGGGAAGAGGATTTGCCAACAAAGATGTCCACAATCGTCCGTATCCAGCCTCTATTTTGGGTATTGGTATCGATGGTGGATCGATTACGCTCTACCCAAGTGCCGACGATATCGCGGGCGGCGATTTCTGTGCCGATAGAGCGGTTTTTATTGCTTTCGTTCCGCTCTAAGCCTTGCAGATGGCTGAGGCGGCGGTCTGATTTTTGCAAATTGGCGGCCGCGCCGAGCATATCGATATCCAAATTCGGATATTCGCCCGCTTTGTTTTCGTGTTCCAATTTGCGCAGACGGCGGCACCGCGTGCGAAGTGGGATTGCAGCTCTTCCCATGAAATGCGGGCAGTTTCGGTATTTAGTTTTTCGTTTAAGAGTGGAATAGACATAGGACAATCATCAAATAAAAAATGGATTGTAACCGATATTCGGCCTTTTGCCCGATGCCGTCTGAAAACGAAAGAAATTTACAGGGTTAACGTTATACAGTATCATTTTAATGTTTTAATTTTCTTTCAGACGGCCTGTTGTCCGTATTCGGGCAAGGGCGGTTTTAGGCTTATGAATTCTGTATTGTTGACCGGATTGCTGCAAAGGCTGCTGATTGCGCTTGTCGCATTGGCGGCGTTGTGGGCTGTATATTTTTGGGCGGTATTGCCATGAGTATCGTGGTGGAGAATCTGACGGTCAGCTATCAGCGCAGGCCGGTGGTGCACCATGTCGATATGGCGTTTGAAGATGGAAAGATGTGGACGATTTTCGGACCAAACGGCGCGGGCAAATCGACCTTGCTCAAAGCCATTATGGGCTTGCAGAAGACGGATACGGGCAGTGTGCGCTATGAAAATATGGCGCGCAAGGACATTGCTTATCTGCCGCAGCAGTCGGACATTGACCGCAGCCAGCCGATGACGGTGTTTGAACTGGCGGCGATGGGGCTGTGGTATGAAATCGGCTTTTTCGGACGCGTGAACGCGGAGCAGAAAAAGCGCGTAATGGCGGCTTTGGAACGCGTGGAAATGCAGGATTTTGCCACGCGCCAAATTGCGCACTTGTCCAATGGCCAGTTCCAACGCGTATTGTTTGCGCGGATGCTGGTGCAGGATGCCAAATTTTTGTTGCTGGACGAACCATTTAACGCGGTGGATGCGCGGACGACTTATGCGCTGTTGGAAGTTTTGCGCCAATGCCATCAGGACGGTCAGGCTGTGATTGCCGTGTTGCATGATTACGAGCAGGTAAGGGCATATTTTGCCAACACGCTGCTTTTGGCGCGTGAAAAAGTGACTGCCGGTGCGACGGAAAATGTGTTGACCGATGAATTTTTGGCACAGGCAAACCGAATGATGCAGAAACAGGAAGCGGCCGATTGGTGCGCGGTTTAATGGGCAAGGCCGTCTGAAAGTAAGTGTTTTTCAGACGGCCTAAGGCTTTCAGAGATTAATAAAAAAGCGATAAAACATGGATTTATATGATTTGGTCGTTGCGCCGTTCGCCGAATTTGACTTTATGCGCTATGCCTTGGTGTCGATTTTCTGCCTGGCATTGAGTGCGGCGCCTGTCGGTGTGTTTTTGGTAATGCGCCGCATGAGTTTGGTGGGCGATGCCTTGAGCCATGCGGTTTTGCCCGGTGCGGCCATTGGCTATATGTTTGCCGGTTTGAGTTTGCCTGCGATGAGTGTCGGCGGTTTTGCGGCCGGTTTGCTAATGGCTTTGTTGGCCGGTTTGGTCAGCCGGTTTACTTCATTGAAAGAAGACGCGAACTTTGCTGCATTTTATTTGAGCAGCCTTGCCATCGGCGTGGTTTTGGTCAGCAAAAACGGCAGCAGCGTCGATTTGCTGCATTTGCTGTTTGGCTCGGTGTTGGCGGTCGATATTCCGGCTTTGCAGCTGATTGCCGTTTCTGCGAGTGTTACTATTTTGCTGATGGCGGTTATGTTCCGCCCTCTGGTGTTGGAAAGCATAGACCCTTTGTTCCTCAAGGCTGTCGGCGGTAAGGGCGGCTTTTGGCATGTGTTGTTTTTGGTGCTGGTCGTGATGAATCTGGTTGCCGGTTTTCAGGCATTGGGTACGTTGATGTCGGTCGGCTTGATGATGTTGCCGGCGATTACCGCCAGACTGTGGGCGAAAAGCATGGGTTGGCTGATGATTTTGTCTGTCGCATTGGCTTTGCTTTGCGGCTTGGCAGGACTGTTGTTTTCCTACCATATCGAAATCCCGTCAGGCCCTGCGATTATTTTATGCTGCGGCACGCTTTACCTGATTTCCGTCGTGTTCGGTTTGGAAGGCGGCATTTTGGCAAAATGGCTGCGCCGCAAGAAACACCGCACGGCATGATTTTTCAGTCGGCCGCTTGAATAATCAGGCGGTCTGTCTTATGATGATGTTAATGTTACGTTATATCACTGGAGAGAATATGAAACATTGGAAACTCGGCATTGTTGCCGCATTATTGACCGGTGCCGCTTATGCAGCTCCTTTGCCTGTTGTGACCAGCTTCAGCATTTTGGGCGATGTGGCCAAACAGATTGGTGGAGACCGTGTGGCCGTACAAAGCTTGGTGGGCGCAAACCAAGACAGCCATGCCTACCACATGACCAGTGGCGACATCAAAAAAATCCGCAGTGCCAAATTGGTATTGCTCAACGGCTTGGGCTTGGAAGCCGCAGATGTACAGCGCGCAGTAAAACAGAGCAAAGTTCCTTTTGCCGAAGCGACCAAAGGCATTCAGGCTTTGAAAGCAGAAGAGGGCGGTCATCATCATGACCACGATCACGAAGGCCATCATCACGATCACGGCGAGTTTGACCCGCACGTTTGGACCGACCCCGTCCTGATGGGTACTTATGCGCAAAACGTTGCCAATGCGCTGATTCAAGCCGACCCTGAAGGCAAAACCTACTATCAGCAACGTTTGGGCAACTATCAAATGCAGCTGAAAAAACTGCACAGTGATGCGCAGGCTGCCTTTAATGCCGTACCTGCCGCCAAGCGTAAAGTCTTGACCGGGCATGATGCGTTCTCTTACATGGGCAAACGCTACAATATTGAATTCATCGCCCCTCAAGGCGTGAGCAGCGAAGCCGAGCCGTCTGCCAAACAAGTGGCTTCCATCATCCGCCAAATCAAACGCGAGGGCATTAAGGCGGTCTTTACTGAAAACATCAAAGACACGCGCATGATTGACCGTATTGCTAAAGAAACCGGCGTCAATGTCAGCGGACGTTTGTATTCAGATGCATTGGGTGGCGCACCGGCCAACAGCTACATCGGCATGTACCGCTACAATGTCAAAGTTTTGACCGATGCCATGAAAAAATAAAGCGGCTTAAGGATAAAGGCCGTCTGAAACCTTAAAAACGAGGTTTCAGACGGCCTTTTATATGCTTATTTTTAAAATAAACCGTCAAATTTAAAATATAAAAATAAAATTTATGCTATTAAAAGTTTAATTATCAGAAATTCATGCCAATTTGCTTGGTAAGTACGCACCATCCGTGCGAATTGCTTATCGGCTGTCCGCAAGCTACTCACGGCTTGACTTCACCCTGTTACAATTCGGCATCTTCACGTTTCTTAATATTACATTATGAGCAACCATTCATCTTGGTCATCCAAAATCGGCTTTGTGCTTGCTGCGGCAGGCTCGGCCATCGGTTTGGGTGCAATTTGGAAATTCCCTTATACGGCCGGTACAAACGGCGGCGCTGTATTTTTTCTTTTATTTTTAATTTTCACTATTTTGGTGGCCTTGCCGGTTCAATTGGCCGAGTTTTACATCGGCCGCACGGGCGGTAAAAACGCCATCGACTCCTTCAAAGTATTGCGCCCCGGTTCGCAGTGGCCGTGGGTTGGCCGCATGGGCGTGGCCGCTTGTTTTATTTTGCTGTCGTTTTACAGCGTGGTCGGCGGCTGGGTATTGAACTATGTGGTACACAGCTTTACCGGCGAAATTCATGCCGGTGCAGACTTTGAAGCCTTGTTTGGTAAAACGATTTCTTCGCCGTTTGGCTCGCTGTTTTACCAAGGATTGTTTATGCTGATTACCATTTGGGTGGTCAAAGGCGGCGTTTCAGACGGCATTGAAAAGGCAAACCGCGTGTTGATGCCGGGTTTGTTTATCCTCTTTATTGCATTGGCTATCCGTTCGCTGACTTTGCCCGGCGCAATGGACGGCGTGGCATTTTTGTTGAAACCGGATTGGTCGTATTTGAAGCCCGGCACGATGCTGACTGCTTTGGGTCAGGCGTTTTTTGCCTTGAGTATCGGCGTGTCCGCGATGATTACCTATGCTTCGTATTTGGGTAAGGATCAAGATATGTTCCGCTCCGGTCATATGATTATGTGGATGAACCTGTTTGTGTCGCTGCTGGCCGGTTTGGTGATTTTCCCTGCGGTATTTGCCTTCGGTTTTGAACCCGGTCAAGGCCCAGGTTTGATTTTTGTCGTGTTGCCTGCGGTTTTCATGAAAATGCCGATGGGTACGTATTTGTTTGCTGTGTTTATGCTGTTGGTTGTCTTTGCGACGCTGACTTCCGCGTTTTCAATGTTGGAAACTGTCATCGCCGCAACCATCCGCCAAGACGAGAAAAAGCGCAGCAGCCATGCTTGGACAATCGGTATTGCGATTTTTGTGGTCGGTATTCCTTCAGCGCTGTCTTTCGGCGTATGGAGCGATTTTAAAATTTTCGGCAAAACCATTTTTGATTTATGGGATTTTATTATTTCTGCCGTCATCATGCCGATTGGCGCGTTAAGCGTTGCCGTGTTTACAGCATGGATTCAGGACAAACAGTCTGTCCTGCGTGATGCGGGCATGGGCAGTACCATTCCGAGACAGTTGCTTTGCTTGTGGCTGGGCGTGTTGCGCTATCTTGCGCCGATTGCGATTATTGTCGTGTTCATCAACTCTTTGGGTTTGATTTAATTCGATAGTGAACAAACAGTCCGGCGTTGCATTGCTTCGCCGGACTGTTTGTTTAAAAAACATCATTAAAAATATTAAGGCCGTCTGAAAATTTTTCAGACGGCCTTTATTAGACGCGTTAAATACGCATTAGAACTTGGCTTGCAGTCTTAACCAGGCGGTGCGGCCGGGTTCGTTCACGCGGGTGGTTTTGATGCCGGCGGCAGGATCGACAAATCCTCCGCTCCTGCTGACGAATTCGGCATAGGTTTTGTTAAAGACGTTGTCCACGCCGCCTTGCAATGTGGCGTATTTGTTGAATTTCCAGCCGGCATTGACGGAAAGCACGCCGAAGCCTGCGGATGCGCCGATGTCTTGACCGACGATATTGCCTTGGCCTTTGCTGAAGCGGTTTTGTTTGGCAACGACTTTCCACAATGCACCTGCGCTGAATTTGCCGTTGTCGAAGGCAAGGGTGCTGTTCCATTCGAGCGGCGGCGTTTGTGCCAAAGGTTTGCCATCGGTACGGTTTTTACCGTAGGTATAGGCTAGGTTGCCGGATACGCTCCAATTAGGAGCGAATTCCCATTTCACTTCAATTTCGCCGCCTAGACGGATGGCGTCGATATTGCGTGCGCTTAAGTCTGGGCCATGATGATGGCTGGCGTGTCCGCCTGCTGCCGGTGTCGTCGGAGTATGGCTGCCGGCGGGCACGCCTGTTGCCGGTGCCGTCGGAGTGGGTCCTGTGTGGTGGTGTCCCATGTGATGGCTAGGTGCCGACGCGCTGCCGGCGGTATGATGCGTCATCGGTTTTGGTTCGACTATGATGAAATCGTCAACCTTGCCTGCAAATACAGAGGCGGAGACGTGCCAATTTCCGCTGTTCCAAATCAGCCCTGCATCAAGTTGGCGGTTGGTTTCTTTTCGGAGTCGGAGGTTTTCCGATTTTTTGCGTTCCCAGTAGTCGGGCGCACGCTGGGCGATGCCTAAACCTGCGTAGTATTTGGTATTGCCCGCAGTTTGCTCGAAACGGAAGAAGCCGGAAGTCAAAGGATATTTGGTTTTTTTGAGGGGATCGGAGTCTGCCTTGGTTTCGTATGTGCCTGTTACTTGGTCATGACGGAAGCCGGCAATCAATTTTTGTGCATCGTTACGTTGCCAAGCCGCTTCGGCAAAGCCGCCCAGTTGGTCAAAGCTTTGGGTAGGCTTGAAAGGAATCGAAGCGTAGTTTTCATCGCCGTTGCGTTCGGTATGGCGGTCGCGCATATAGTCGATGCCGGTTTGAAGGTTGACGTTGTCCCAATCGAAAGTGGCTTTCAGATTGCCGGTATCGGTGCGGCGTTTGGGGTTAATGGCTATCTTGCCCCTCATACCGACGGGGCGCAGGCTGTAGGTGTCCATCACGTGGTCGATTTCGCTGGAGCCGTAGCGTGCTTCGATTTCGCTCAACCACGGTGTGATATTGCGTTGGCTGATGCGGACGTTCCATGCGTCGCGGTCGAATTTGCTACCGTCCATCCCACGGTCGGCGTAGGCGGCTTTACCGCGGCTGCGTTCGTATGTGCCGGCGATGGTGGTGTTTTCGGTCGGGGTAACGCCCAACTGAACCATTTGGCTGTCGCGTTTGAAGTTGGAATGTACGCGGTTGCCTGCTCCGTCTTTATAGTCGTCGGATTCGTTGTGTGAGACATTGAGGCGGGCATAACCGTATTTGCCGCCCGCACCTGCTTCAAAGGAGGCATCGCGTCTGCCGCTGCTGCCCAATGTGGTGCTGCCGTTGAAGGAGTAGGGTTGTTCGTGGAAGGTCGGATCTTTACGGACGAAATGAACCGAACCGCTGATCAAACCCATGCCTTGGGTAACGGTTTGAGGACCTTTGGTAACGACAACTTCGTCAAAGGTGCTGGGGTGGATGTAGGAAGTGGGCGGGTCCATGCGGTTTGAACAGCCGCCGTAAACGAACTGGTCGTCTGCGTTGATGGCAAGGCGCGAGCCGCCCAAACCTCGGAACAATGGATCGCCCGAGCTGCCGCCTTTGCGGATGATGCTCATGTTGGGGACGGATTGCAGCAAATCCGCGCCGTCGCCTGCCGGTAGGGGCTGGAGGGTGGCTTTAGGATTGAATTTGACTGTGTTGGCTTTTTGCTGCTGTGTTCCGGTAACTGTTACAGGGGAAAGGGTAACTGTTTCTTCAGGTACAGGGTCAGTGTCTGCCCATGCTTGAGATACGGCTAAGACAATAGGCAAGATAAGTAATGGTGGGTATTTCATGTGGTTTCTCTCTATCATTAAGTGTTATATATAGTAATACCTAAGTAGTATATATAAAGTTTGGTAAAATTAAAACATACTGTTTTTAACTTATATCAATATTTATCATTTTATCTGCATGTTTTGCCGGTTTGTGATTTGGTTATACCAGTGATGACAAAATTTGATTTTTTTAAGCAGTTAATGAAAAACACCAATACGGTTTCAAACTTGATTATTGGGAATTTCATTAATTTAATTATTTAACTAAAAGCAAGAAGATATTTGGTATAGAAAGCGTCATTTGCTTATGATTTTCTATTGATGTTACGATTTGATAACATTTCTTGACGGAAAAATAGGGGATTGATTAGAATGAGCGGCTAATTGGTCAATCCAATTTATGGCCGTCTGAATAAAACTGTCCTTCAATCATCAGGAATACAACATGACGAAATTGGTTCGTCCGCAAAAAATCAGCGATCAGGTTTTAGCCGTTTTGGAAGAACGTATCGCTACCGGCATTTATGAAGAAGGCAGTAAATTGCCTCCCGAACGTACGCTTGCGGAAGAATTCGGTGTATCGCGTCCGTCGGTCAGGGTGGCATTGAATATCTTGCTTGCCAAGCAGGTTTTGGACGCGCGGCAGGGCGATGGCTATTATGTTTCCGTCAAGCCGCAGCAGGATTTTTTACAAAGCTGGCAGGAGTTGCTCGGCAAACATACCAATTGGGAAACAGACGTATTCGATTTCAGCTGCCACATTGAAGGCTGTATGGCGGCGCTGGCCGCCGAAAGACGGACTGATGCCGATTTGAAACGCATTGACTTCTGGCGGAAGAAGTTCGAGACGGCTTGTGAAAGCGGAAATTTGGAGCATCAAGCCGAAGCAGATGTCAGCTTCCATCAAACCATTGCCGATGCCGCACACAATATCCTATTCAGCCACCTTTCCAGTAGTCTGCTCAAAATGCTTTATCAGCAAACACGCAGTGGCATTATCTATATCCATCAAACCGAAGACCCGCGCCCGACACTGATTGCCCAGCACCGCGCTATTTTTGAAGCCGTTGCCCAGGCCAAGCCGGCGGAGGCTGCTGAAGCGGCCAAGCTGCATTTGAATTATGTCGCGCGTCGCATTTTGCAGGACAGGGAATATCAAAGCCGCAGCGAGCATGCGGATGTATTGGCAAAAAATGATTTGAAACGGGTAGATTGGTAGCGTTTAAAAATAATCAGGCCGTCTGAATTTTTCAGACGGCCTGATTTTGCAAATAAAGACTTTTAGTGCCACAATCTTCATCATTCTGTCTGAAAACAAAGGAAGCACCATGTACCGTCATGTCGAGTATTATCCGGGCGACCCGATTTTGAGTTTGGTTGAAACCTTCAAACGCGACGAGCGTCCTGAAAAAGTCAATTTGAGCATAGGCATTTATTTTGATGATGAAGGCAAAATGCCGGTTTTGGAATCTGTCCGCCGGGCAGAGGCAGTGCGTGCGGCCGTACCGCGACCATCTCCTTATCTGCCGATGGAAGGTTTGGACACTTATCGAAGCGCGGTTCAGCGTTTGTTGTTTGGCAACGATAATCCGGCATTGGCAGAAGGACGCATTGCGACCGTACAGACTTTAGGCGGCTCGGGGGCGTTGAAAGTCGGTGCCGACTTTTTGCACCGTTGGTTCCCTGATGCAAAAGCCTATGTCAGCGATCCGACGTGGGACAACCATAAAGGCATTTTTGAAGGCGCAGGTTTTGAGGTGGGGACGTACCCTTATTACAACCCTGAAACCGTCGGCGTGAAATTTGAAGAAATGACTGCGTTTTTCAAAACATTGCCGGAAAACAGCGTCTTGATCTTGCACCCATGCTGTCAAAACCCGACCGGCGTAGATATGTCGCAAGCGCAATGGGATGAGGTATTGGACATCATCAAAACGCACAAGCTGATTCCGTTTATGGATATTGCCTATCAAGGTTTCGGTGAGGATTTGGACAGCGATGCGTATGCGATCCGTAAAGCCGTCGAAATGGGTCTGCCTTTGTTTGTCAGCAACTCTTTCTCGAAAAACCTGTCGCTGTACGGCGAGCGCGTCGGCGGTTTGAGCGTAGTGTGTCCCAATAAGGAAGAAGCAGAGCTGGTGTTCGGACAGTTGAAATTTACCGTCCGCCGCATTTATTCCAGCCCTGCCGCGCATGGTGCATACATCGCTTCTGATGTGATGAACAGCGATGATTTGCGCGCTTTGTGGGAAAACGAAGTTTACGCCATGCGCGACCGCATCCGTGCCATGCGTCAGAAACTTTATGATGTTTTGACGGCCAAAATCCCCAATCGCGATTTCAGCTATTTCATCAAACAGCGCGGCATGTTCAGCTATACAGGCCTGACCGTAGAGCAGGTACACCGCCTGCGCGACGAGTTTGCCGTTTATCTGCTTGATTCGGGCAGGATGTGTGTGGCCGGTTTGAATGCATCGAATATCGATTATGTGGCCGAGGCATTTGCCAAAGTGTTGCAATAGCCGTTTAATCTGAAATTGAATGTAGTTTTATTTGAAGTAAATCAAAAGGCCGTCTGAAAAATTTTCATCTTTCAGACGGCCTATTTATAATTGGCGCACCCAACAGGGATCGAACCTGTGACCTCCAGCTTCGGAAACTGACACTCTTCCAACTGAGCTATGGGTGCGGAAGCCGTAAGGTTAACGCATATTGGCTTTATTGGCAAAGTTTATCTTGAAAGTGTCTGAAAGTGGCATTGGAGGCCACTTTTTTGCATGGCTGGAATAATCAATTAACTACAAAGGTTTACAGATTTCAGACGGCCTTTTTGAGGATTTTTGTGTATCTTTTTCTCAAGATGGATTGGAAAGCCTTTGCGAATTCAGTATAATCCAGCAAAATATTGTTAATTGCGTTTAACACATAAACTATAACTTACAGCACAACCTAACCTAACGGCGAGGCCTACCAAATGAAACAACTCCGCGACCACAAAGCCCAAGGCTCTGCATTGTTCACCCTTGTGAGCGGTATCGTTATTGTTATTGCAGTGATTTTCTTCCTGATCAAATTGGCGGGAAGCGGTTCATTCGGCGATGTTAACGAAACAACCGAAGCTGCGACTCAAACCCGTATCCAGCCAGTCGGCCAACTCAAAATGGGCGACGGCATCCCTGTCGGCGAACGTCAAGGCGACCAGATTTTCAACAAAATCTGTATCCAATGTCACGCGGCGGACAGTATCGTTCCTAACGTACCTAAGTTTGAAAATAAAGGCGATTGGGCTCCTCGTATCGCCCAAGGCTTTGATACTTTGTTCCAACACGCTTTGAACGGTTTCAACGCCATGCCTGCCAAAGGTGGTGCGGCTGATTTGACCGATCAAGAATTGAAACGCGTAATTACTTATATGGCCAACAAAGCCGGCGGTACTTTCCCTGATCCTGATGCTGCGGCTTCTGCCGATGCTGCTGCTTCCGGCGAAGCTGCTTCAGCTCCTGCTGCTGAGGGTGCGGCTCCTGCCGATGCTCCTAAAGCAGATGCTGCCAAAGCTGAAGACAAAGGCGCGGCTGCCAGCGGTGCGGACGGTAAAAAAGTTTACGAAGCCACCTGCCAAGCATGTCACGGTGGTGCGGTTTCCGGTATTCCTGCCGTAGGTAAAAAAGAAGACTGGGCTCCTCGTATCAAACAAGGTAAAGACACCCTGCACAAACATGCAATCGAAGGCTTTAACGCCATGCCTGCCAAAGGCGGTAACGGCAGCCTGAGCGACGATGAAGTGAAAGCTGCAGTTGATTACATGGCTAATCAATCTGGTGCTAAATTCTAAGATTTGACTTTAAATCTCGAATAGAAAGCGCATTCTGCATAGGATGCGCTTTTTTCGTGCAGGAATGCCTGATCTTGCTATAATACGGAAGTAGTAGATTGTGGTTTGTCTGAAAGATTCAGACGGCCTTCAAACACAATATTCTTTTAAAGAAGTTTAACTATATTCACATACGACAAAACAATCACGGAGTTATCTCATGGCAAAAAAATATTTCGGTACTGACGGTGTACGCGGCGAAGTCGGTCAATTCCCTATCAATCCTGATTTTGTCTTGAAATTAGGTTATGCGGCAGGCCAGGTTTTGGTACAGCACAAAGGTGAAATTAAACCGACCGTATTAATCGGCAAAGACACGCGTATTTCAGGCTATATGTTGGAAGCCGCGCTGATTGCCGGCTTTACCGCCGCCGGTGTCAATGTTATTCAAACCGGCCCTCTGCCAACCCCGGGCGTAGCATATCTGACCCGTGCTTTGCGTTTGTCTGCAGGTGTGATGATTTCTGCTTCCCATAACGTTTATTCCGATAACGGCATTAAATTCTTTGCCGAAGGTGGTGTGAAGCTGAGCGATGAAATCGAGTTGGAAATCGAAGCCAAAATCGATGAAGAAATGAAAGCCCAGCCGTCTAGCCGTTTGGGCCGTGCTCGCCGGATTAATGGTGCGGATGACCGCTATATCGAGTTTTGTAAATCCACTTTCCCAAGCTATTTGGACTTGCGCGGTCTGAAATTGGTGGTCGATACCGCCAATGGCGCAGGCTATGCAGTTGCGCCTAAAGTATTCCACGAATTGGGTGCGCAAGTGGTCAGTATCGGTGATGATCCAAACGGCTACAACATCAATGAGAAATGTGGTGCGACCCATCCGAAAGCTTTGCAAGCGGCTGTGTTGCAAAATGAAGCCGATTACGGCATTGCCTTGGACGGCGATGGCGACCGTTTGATGATGGTTGACCGCAATGGCAAAGTATATGACGGCGACAGCCTGATTTATGTGATTGCCAAAGCACGCGCGCACGAAGGCGTGGAAATCGGCGGCGTGGTGGGTACAGTGATGACCAATATGGCGATGGAAATTGCTTTGAAAGAGCAGGGCGTTGATTTCTGCCGCGCCAAAGTGGGCGACCGCTATGTGTTGGAACAGCTCCACCAACGCGGTTGGCTGATTGGCGGCGAAGCCAGCGGCCATATTTTGTGCATGGACAAACACAATACCGGCGACGGCATCATTTCCGCGCTGCAAGTTTTGGCGGCATTGCAAACCTTGAATCAAGACCTTGCCACCGTTTGCGCCGATTGGCAGCCGTATCCGCAAACCATGATCAACGTCCGCATCAAAAAAGGCCAAAACTGGCAGGATGCTTCCAAAGAGGCTTTGGCTGAAGTGGAAAAAGAACTCGAAGGCAAAGGCCGCGTAGTCTTGCGTGCGTCCGGTACCGAGCCTGTCGTGCGCGTGATGGTGGAAGCCAAGCAGGCAGACTGGGCGAAAAAAGGCGCAGAAAAAATTGCCGCTGCCATTCAAGGTCAAAAGTAACAGTGTGTTTGATGTTGAATTGAACTAAATAAAAGGCCGTCTGTTGTTCAGACGGCCTTTGTGTTTCAGTTGAAATCTTAGTTGCTCAAAACATCAACGCCTTTAGGAGGGGTAAATTTGAACATACCGCTGGAAAGGTTAGGCTTGGTGTTCAAACCGCTGAAGCTGATGCTGGTTTGGTTGCCGAAGCTGTCTTTCAGCTGCATGGCGGCGAGGTTGTCGCCTTTAAAGCCGATGCGGATGTATTGGTAGCCGGCGTTGTTTTTCTTAGGCGTAGCCAAAACGTAGTCGATACCGTTGGCAGAACCGTCTTCTTTCAGCGTGTAGCTGCTGTCCAATGCGGTTTTGTTGGAGAGAATGGCAGCAGGGCTGTCGCCGATGGTTTGGTCTTGTGAGGACTTAGTTACTTGTGCCAAATCTACGTCATAGAGCCAAATGGTTTTGCCGTCGCCAACAATAGTTTGTTTGTAGGGTTTGGTGTATTCCCATTTGAACAAGCCCGGGCGCAGGATTTTGAATGTACCGTGTGTGGTTTGGGTTTTCTTTTTGCTGTGAACGGTTTGGCTGAAGTTGCCGCTGATACCGTCAGCGTCATTATTGAATTTTTTCAGGGCGTCCACTGCGCCGGCTTGTGCAAAGCCGATGGCTGAAGAAAGCAGCGCGGCAGCGGTTAGAGTGAACAGTCGGGTAGTTTTCATGTTTTGGTTCCTTGTTCGGAGAGATGGGTTCAGTATAGACGTTATGGTGTAACAGGCAAGGGGCTGAATGGAGGGTTTAATTTGTGTAAATATGAAAAATCCAATCAAGTGACTGAAATAATTTCATTTCTTCAGACGGCCTGTATTTAGTTTTGACGTTTTTTTAATGAAGCACACAATGGTTTGGTGTGGTATTTAATGTCATTTTACGGAAAGCGTGAAATTATAGTCTTTCTGTTTGCTTTTTAAAACGGTTATAATATTTGTCTTTTTAAAACAATGGTTTTGTATGTATCTGAATCCTTATCCTTTATTGGAACAGGCTTTGCTGTCGGACAATCCGGATGAAAAGGGAAGGTTGACGCAGGCCTTGTTTGCGCAGTTGGGCGAGGCGGAAGGTTTGACTATTGAGGAGTCAAAACCTGTGGATTGCCGTTTTGCAGGCCATCCGCTGTGTCCTCGTTTGGTTGTGCCTTCGGAAGTTACGCCGCGTAAGATGAATACGGTCGAAGGCTATGCGGCCATGTTGCACGCGATTGCACACATTGAGTTTAATGCGATTAATCTGGCTTTGGATGCGGCGTATCGTTTTCGCAATATGCCGTTTCAGTTTGTACGCGATTGGGTAAGGGTGGCGAAAGAAGAAGTGTTTCACTTCGGCTTGATGCGTGGCCGTCTGAACAGCTTGGGCTACGATTACGGTGATTTTGAAGCGCATGGGCATTTGTGGGATATGGCGTATAAAACCGCTTACGATCCCTTGTTGCGCATGGCTTTGGTGCCGCGGGTATTGGAAGCGCGCGGTTTGGATGTTACGCCGGGTATTCGTGCAAAAGTGGCGCAGCGTGGCGATATGGAAACCTGCGATGTGTTGGATATTATTTATCGCGATGAAGTGGGGCATGTCGCCATCGGCAATCATTGGTATCAGCATCTTTGCCGTGAACGCGGTTTGGAACCGGTTGCCTTGTTCCGCAGCCTGATTGCGCGTTACGATATGTTTATCTTCCGCGGCTACGTCAATATCGAAGCACGGGAACGCGCAGGATTCAGCCGTTTCGAGCTGGATATGTTGGAAGATTTTGAGAAAAGTTTGAAACAGGATAAAAAGGCCGTCTGAAACGGTAAAATCATCATGGCACATCATCACGATCATTCGCACGCGCATACGCATACCGCCAATAAGCAGGTATTGCGTATTTCCTTTTTCGTCATTGCCGGATTTATGCTGGTTGAGGCGGTCGGCGGTTGGCTGACCAACTCTTTGGCCCTGCTTTCCGATGCGGGACATATGTTCAGCGATGCGTTTTCGCTGGGTGTGGCATTGTGGGCATTTAAACTTGGCGAGAAACAGACCACGCTGCAAAAAACATTTGGCTATAAGCGTTTTGAAATTTTGACGGCGATGTTTAACGGATTGTCGCTGGTGTTGATTGCGGCGATGATTTTTTATGAAGCAGTCAAACGATTGTTTTATCCGCCGGAAATTTTGACGGGCGGCATGTTGGTGGTCAGTATTATCGGTTTGTTGGTCAACATCGGTGTCGCCGTTTATATGTTGAAAAATGGCGATACTGAAGAAAACGTCAATATGCGCGGCGCGTATCTGCATGTAATCAGCGATTTATTCGGCTCGATAGGGGCGATTGTCGCAGCGGTACTGATGATGGCGTATGGCTGGCAATGGGCGGATACGGTTGCCAGCGTATTGGTGGCGGCTTTGGTAGGGCGCAGCGGCTGGAAGCTGTTTAAACAGACTTTGCACATTTTGATGGAAGGCGCGCCGGAAAACATCCATACCGATGAGTTGCTCAGCGTTATCCGCAATATGGAAGGCGTAAAATCCGTTCACGACTTGCATGTTTGGACGATTACCAGCAATATCCACGTTTTGTCCTGCCATATTGTTGTAGATGGCGACATGACGGTTGCAGAGTCCGAACAAATCGCCTACCGCATCGAACATGAATTGGCGCATCACAACATCGGGCATTGTACGATTCAGATTGAAAGCGAACAGCATCCGCATAAAGATGAAGTTTTGTGTTCGCAGGAAATGCACGAACACCATCACCATTAACCATATTCAGGCCGTCTGAAACTTGTTGGATTGTTCAGACGGCCTTCTAAAATCATCAAAGGAACACTTATGACCCAAGCCGTATTATTCGACCTTGACGGCACGCTTGCCGATACCGCACTTGATTTGGGTGGCGCACTCAACATGGTATTGCGCCGACACGGTTTGCCGGAAAAAAGCATGGATGAAATCCGTCCGCAGGCCAGCCACGGTGCGAGCGGTTTGCTCAAACTGGGTGCAGGCATTACTTCCGATCATCCGGACTATATGCAATGGCGCAAAGAGTTTTTGGACGAATACAGCCGCTGCTATGCCGACCAAACCATCTTGTTCGACGGCGTAAACGAAATGTTGGAAGCCTTAGTTCAACGCGGTATCCGATGGGGCATTATTACCAACAAGCCTATGCGTTTTACCGATGTCCTCGTGCCTAAGCTCGGGTTTACCGTGCCTCCCGCCGTGATTGTCAGCGGCGATACTTGCGATGAACCCAAGCCCAGCGTGAAGCCTATGTTTTATGCGTGCGAACAGATTGGCGTTGAGGCGCAGCGATGTTTTTATGTCGGCGATGCCGAGCGCGATATGCAGGCAGGAAAAAATGCAGGCATGACGACCGTGCTTGCTGATTGGGGCTATATTTCTGCCGAAGACCAAACCGAAAACTGGCTTGCCGATTTTCGTATTGTCACGCCTTTGGATTTGTTGGCAATCTTGCGTTAAAACCCTGTAATAATCCGTTTTCAGACGGCCTGAAACGGCGTAAAATCGTACTAAGTTTGTATTTTTTCAACCGTTTTACTACTTGTAAAGAGAAAAATCATGTTCTTCAAGCATATCGAAGCTGCTCCTGCTGATCCGATTTTAGGTTTGGGCGAGGCGTTTAAAGCCGAAACCCGTCCGGAGAAAGTCAATCTCGGTATCGGCATTTATAAAGACGCATCCGGCGCGACGCCTATTGTCAAAGCCGTCAAAGAGGCTGAAAAACGCCTGTTGGAAAGCGAAACAACCAAAAATTACCTGACTATCGACGGCGTTGCCGACTACAACGAGCAAACCCAAATCCTGCTGTTCGGCAAAGACCACGAAATCATCGCCAGCCGTCGCGCCAAAACAGCGCAAAGCCTTGGCGGTACAGGCGCATTGCGTATTGCCGTCGAGTTTGCCAAACGTCAGTTGGACGCACAAACCATCTGGATTTCCAATCCGACCTGGCCTAACCACAACGCCATCGCCAAAGCGGTCGGCATCCAAGACAAACCTTACCGCTACTATGATGCCGCCAAACACGGTTTGGATTGGGACGGTATGATTGAAGACTTGGGCCGGGCGCAAAAAGGCGACATCGTCCTGCTGCACGGCTGCTGCCACAACCCTACCGGCATCGACCCTACGCCCGAACAATGGGAAACTTTGGCAAAACTTTCTGCCGAAAAAGGCTGGCTGCCGCTGTTTGACTTTGCCTACCAAGGCTTCGGTAACGGTTTGGAAGAAGATGCCTACGGCTTGCGCGTGTTCTTGAAACACAATACAGAATTGCTGATTGCCAGCTCTTATTCCAAAAACTTCGGTATGTACAACGAGCGCGTCGGCGCGTTCACTTTGGTGGCCGAAGATGAAGAAACCGCCGCCCGCGCCCACAGCCAAGTCAAAACCATCATCCGCACCTTGTATTCCAACCCGGCTTCACACGGCGCAAACACCATTGCGCTGGTGTTGAAAAATGATGATTTGAAAGCACAATGGATTGCCGAACTCGATGAAATGCGCGGCCGCATCAAAGCCATGCGCCAAAAATTTGTTGAGTTGCTCAAAGCCAAAGGCGCAACCCAAGACTTTGATTTCATTATCGAACAAAACGGTATGTTCTCTTTCAGCGGCTTGACTCCCGAACAAGTTGACCGTTTGAAAAACGAGTTTGCCATTTATGCCGTCCGCTCCGGCCGCATTAATGTTGCAGGCATTACCGATGATAACATCGACTACCTGTGCGAGAGCATTGTGAAAGTCTTGTAATTGTCGAATTAAAGGCAAAAGGCCGTCTGAATCATTCAGACGGCTTTTATTTTTTGGTTGTGCTTATCCGGCAACTGCGCTCATTCCCCAATAAATCATGGCATAGCGCAGCAGTTTGCCTGCAATCAGAATGATGGCGCAATGCAAAGCATTGAGCCTGAGCCAGCCTGCGGCAAGGGGGAGGGCATCACCGATAATCGGCAGCCATGCAAATAATAGCGGCCAAATTCCCCATCGTTTTATACGTGCCAATACTTTTTCAGACGGCCTTTTCTTGGCCGGAAACATTCTGCCCATGTAATACGAAACCATACTGCCCAAGCCATTTGCCAAACCGGCGCACAAACATCCACCAAGGGCATGTTGCGGATATTGGTACACAAATGCGGCGTATGCCGCCTCGGATGTACCCGGAAGAAGTGTAGCTGAAGTGAAGGCAGAAGCAATCAGGGCAAGGTAAGCGTAAAGAAGGGGCATGTTTTGAGTTACATCAAGTGATATTGTAAAAAATAAATAGTAGGATTTGAAAGTGGATTATGCCCATATTTCAAAATTATTAGAATATAAAACTAATATTATTGGGTTTTTTAAAATTAAACGGCGAAAAGGCAATATAGTCAGATGTCAGAAAATAGTTTTCAAAGTGATGAAATATCAGTATGATACCGTCGGCTGTTAATGGGTGTTAAGCTTAATGAACTGCTTCAAGCTCATTTTTTAGCGAGTCTTAACAAAACGAAAGACAAATCATGTCTGCGCATTCATAACAAAATCATACTCCTGCACTGGTCGTCCTGACCACACTCTTCTTCATGATGGGTTTCATTACCTGCATGAACGATATTTTGATTCCGCATCTGCAGAAAATTTTCACGCTAACCAATGTTCAGGCGATGCTGGTTCAGTTCTGCTTCTTTACCGCCTATGCCATCATGTCGATTCCGATGGGGCATCTCGTCGGTAAAATCGGCTATAAAAATGGCGTCATCGGCGGCTTCTTGCTGACCGCCGTCGGATGCTTGTTGTTTTATCCTGCTGCGGGCAGCCAATCTTACCCGACTTTCTTGGGCGCGCTCTTCATTCTTGCTTCGGGCGTCACCCTGTTGCAGGTTGCGGGTAATCCGTATGTAACCCTGTTGGCGAAACCGGGCAAAGAATCTGCAACGCTGACTTTGGTGCAGGCATTCAATTCATTGGGTACGACTATTGCTCCGAAAATCGGTGCATTCCTGATTTTGGCTGATGCGACACAAACTGTCAGCAAAGCCGAGCAAATTTCTTCTGTTCAAATTCCATATTTGGGTTTGGCCGGTTTGCTGATTATTTTGGCTGTGTTTGTCAAAATGATTCGTCTGCCTGATGCAAACAAAATTGCTGAAGAAGAGAGCGAACACAACCATGATGGCAAACACAGCGTATGGCAATACCGTCATTTGGTTTTGGGTGCGGCCGGTATTTTCTGTTACGTTGGTGCTGAAGTATCTATCGGTTCTTTGTTGGTCAGCGTGTTGGGTTACCTGAAAGGTATGGACCACTCGTCTGCCGCAAAATATCTGTCGTTCTACTGGGGCGGCGCGATGGTTGGCCGCTTCTTAGGCTCTGCCATCATGGCAAAAATTGCGCCTAACCGCTATTTGGCATTTAACGCTACCGCTGCTGTTGCCCTGTTGGGCGTTGCTATGTTGGCAGGTAAAGCCAGTGCAGATATTGCGATGTGGGCATTGTTGGCCATCGGCTTCTTCAATTCCATCATGTTCCCAACGATTTTCTCTTTGGCAACCAAAGGTCTGGGCCGATTCACCAGCAGCGCTTCCGGCGTATTGTGTACTGCGATTGTCGGCGGTGCGATTGTGCCTGTGGTACAAGGTTGGGCTGCGGATACTTACGGTCTGATGATTTCTTTCGTTGTATCAGCGATTTGTTACGTATACATTGTCTTCTTTGCTATAAAAGGCTATAAAGCTGACGAATAATTCATCATGATGAAAGGCCGTCTGAAACTCTAAGTTTCAGGCGGCCTTTTTACTTTGTGGCATAATGATTTAAATGACAGGAGGAAAAAATGGCCAAAATCATTTTGCTGCATGGCTTGCACATGCATTCATGGGTAATGAAACCGCTGGCGTATTTGCTGGAACAAGAAGGTTTTGAAGTGGCGCTGTTCGATTATTACAGTGTTTTGCATTCGATGAACCGACATGTTGAAGATTTGGCGCGATGGATTGATGAGAACCATGCTGATGAAACGCTGCACTTTGTCGGCCATAGTTTGGGCGGGTTGGTCTTACGCAATTTTGCGGCGGCATATCCGGATAAAGTCAGCGGCCGTATCGTTACCATGGGTACGCCGCACCAAGGTAGCCGTGCCGCGCAACGTGTGTTCAATATGGGTTTGCAAAAACCGGTATTGGGCGGCTCGTATAAAGGCGCATTGGACGGCGGTATGCCGGAATTGCCAAAGGGTGTTGAGTTGGGCAGTATTGCCGGCAATAAACCGTATGGGCTGGGCCGTGTTTTAGGTTTGCATGGTGAACATGATGGTACGGTTTTGGTCAGCGAAACGCATTGTCCGAATATGCGCGATCATGTCGTTTTGCCTGTCAGCCATAGCGGTATGCTGTTTAACCGTAAAACGGTCAAGCAGGTGGGGGCATTTTTGCATGATGGACGTTTTAAAAAGCAATAAAATTCCATTTATTTTCATTTAAAAATATTTAATTTTAATAATTCGATATATTTTAAAGAAAGTGTCGCAGTTTCACTGAAGCTGTTTTTATAAAATAACAGGCAGGCCGTCTGAAAATCGGGTTTCAGACGGCCTGTTATGCTAAAATCTGTTAAATACTTATTAAAAAGGCAAAGAACAATGTTTGCTTTCAAATCCTTACTGAATATGCCGCGCTTTGAGGCCATCGCTGTGGCCTTGGCTTTGGTGGCGGCAATGGGTTATACGATTATTTCGCTTGAATGGCTACCGCATATGTCGATTGTGACGGCGATTGTGGTCTTGCTGTTGTACGGTTTGATGCGCGGCTTGAAATATCAAGACATGCAAAACGGTATGATAGGCGCGGTCGGGCAGGGCATGGGCGCGATTTATCTGTTTTTCTTTATCGGCCTGATGGTCAGCGCGCTGATGATGAGCGGTGCGATTCCGACGCTGATGTATTACGGTTTCGGATTGATTTCGCCGACTTATTTTTATCTCTCGGCGTTTGCGCTCTGCTCGATCATCGGTATTTCCATCGGCAGCAGTTTGACGACTTGTGCGACTGTCGGGGTGGCATTTATGGGTATGGCGGCTGCGTTTCATGCCAATATGGCGATGACGGCAGGTGCGATTGTGTCGGGGGCGTTCTTTGGCGATAAAATGTCGCCACTTTCCGATACGACCGGTATTTCCGCTTCGATTGTCGGCATTGATTTGTTCGAGCACATCAAAAACATGATGTACACCACTGTGCCTGCATGGTTGATCAGTGCGGCGTTGATGTTGTGGCTCTTGCCCAATGTTGCCGCGCATGACATGAACAGTGTCGAAGCTTTCCGCGCGCAATTGGAAGCAACCGGTTTGGTTCATGCTTACTCACTGATTCCGTTTGCCTTGTTGGTTGTCCTTGCCCTGATGCGCGTGAATGCTATTGTGGCCATGTTGTTTACCGTTATAGTGGCGCTGATTGTGACTTACTTCCACAGTACGCCTGATTTGAAACAGCTGGGCGCGTGGTTTTACAGCGGATACAAACTTGAAGGCGAAGCATTTAAAGACATTGCCCGTTTGATTTCTCGCGGCGGCTTGGAAAGCATGTTCTTTACGCAAACCATCGTGATACTCGGCATGAGCTTGGGCGGTCTGTTGTTCAGCATAGGTGTGATTCCGTCTTTGCTGGAAGCCATTCATGCGTTCCTGACCAATGCCGGACGCGCTACTTTCAGCGTGGCCATGACATCGGTCGGTGTCAACTTCCTGATTGGTGAGCAATATTTGAGTATCCTGCTTTCCGGCGAAACCTTTAAGCCGGTTTATGACAAGCTTGGTCTGCATTCGCGCAATCTTGCCCGTACGCTTGAAGATGCGGGTACGGTCATCAACCCATTGGTGCCTTGGAGCGTCTGCGGCGTATTTATCAGCCATGCCTTGGGCGTGCCTGTTTGGGAATACCTGCCTTATGCCTTCTTCTGCTACTTGAGCTTGGCTCTGACGCTGGTGTTCGGCTGGACAGGGCTGACTTTGAGTAAGAAGTAAACCGCATTAAAATAGCAATGCTTTTATGAAACAAGGCCGTCTGAAAACAATTTCAGACGGCCTTGTTTTACTTGAAGTAGCCGTATTAACATGATTTCACTATAATTGCTGCGCCAATAAAAAAATAATCTAAACAATGAACAAACAAATCCGCCAAGAAATTTTCGAGCGTTTCCGCGCTGCCAATCCTCATCCGACTACCGAGTTGAATTTCAGCTCGCCGTTTGAGCTGCTGATTGCCGTGTTATTGTCTGCACAAGCGACTGATGTCGGTGTGAACAAAGCGACTGCCAAACTCTTTCCCATTGCCAATACGCCGCAAGCCATGTTGGATTTGGGGCTGGACGGCGTAATGGAATACACCAAAACCATAGGCCTTTACAAAACCAAGTCCAAGCACATCATGCAGACTTGCCGTATTCTGCTGGAGAAATACAACGGCGAAGTACCTGCCGACCGAGAGGCTTTGGAATCTTTGCCCGGCGTTGGCCGTAAAACCGCCAATGTGGTGCTGAATACTGCATTCGGGCAACCTGTTATGGCGGTCGATACCCATATTTTCCGTGTTTCCAACCGTACTAAAATCGCTCCGGGCAAGGATGTGCGCGAGGTCGAAGACAAATTGATGCGCTTTATTCCCAAAGAATTTTTGATGGATGCCCATCACTGGTTGATTTTGCATGGCCGCTATACGTGCAAGGCTTTAAAACCGCAATGCAGCAAATGTTTGATTAACGATTTGTGCGAATATCCGGCAAAAATGTAAATAAAAACATAAGAAAAAGGCCGTCTGAATTTCAGACGGCCTTTGATTTGGCTACGATTAGTCGGCAACTGCCATCAGGCTGGCATTACCACCGGCAGCGGTAGTATTGATACTGCAAGAGATTTCTTCAAATACTTGCAGGATGTCCAGACCTTGTTCGGAAGGCAGAATGCGGATGAGCGCACCGTCGCGGCCGGCTAACTCTTGTTTGCGCTCGCTGCTCAAAGGCTCGATGGCGGCAACATGGCTGATGCCTGCTTTTTCAGGTTTGCTGTTGACTTGCAGCAAACCGTCTAAATCGGCAGAGTAGGCAGCCAGTGGGCTGTTTGGCTCAACAACGGTTTGAATGCCTGCGGCAGCCAGCTCGGTCAGAGCAGAGAAGGCTTGCAACAGAGTACCGCCGTGTACCCAAACGTGTTTCGGAGAGCGCCAGCTCAATGAGTTGCGTTCGCCGGTCGGGCCGACCAATACGGTTTCGGCTTTGCGCAGCGTGCGAACTCGTGCGTGACCCAAAGCTGCGGCTGCAGTTTTCTTCTCTTCTGCATTAAACGGCAGTTTGTGAACCAAAGTTTCCAAACGTTTGAGCGCGTCTTCGTCTGCTTGGCCAATACGGCTGAGGGTTGGTGCAACCCATTCAGGAGTACGAACCAAACGTTGCAGATAGAATGGACCGCCCGCTTTAGGACCGGTACCGGACAAGCCGTGACCGCCGAAAGGTTGTACGCCGACAACAGCACCGACGATGTTGCGGTTGACGTAGATGTTACCGGCTTCGATGCGGTCGCGGATGTGTTCGACAGTACCTTCGATACGGCTGTGTACACCGCTGGTCAAAGCATAGCCTTTAGCGTTGATTTGGTCGATGAGTTGATCCAATTCGCTGGCGCGGTAGCGGACAACGTGCAATACAGGGCCGAACACTTCGCGTTGCAACTCGTTCAAGTTGTTCAATTCAAACAGGATTGGACGAACGAAAGTAGAGTTGTTGCTATCAACGTCGGCAGCAGTTTTGACTTCGTGGTAAGCCTTCGCTACGCCTTTCATTCGGTTGATGTGGGCCAACAGGTTTTGTTGGGCTTCAGCATCGATGACAGGGCCGATGTCTGTGGTCAATTGGGTCGGTTTGCCGACAACCAATTCGTCCATTGCGCCTTTGATGATGTTGACCATTTTATCGGCAACATCTTCTTGAACGCATAAGATACGCAGAGCGGAACAACGTTGGCCTGCGCTGTCGAAGGCAGAGTTCAAAACGTCGAGGCAGACTTGTTCCGGCAGGGCGGTAGAGTCCACAATCATCGCGTTTTGACCACCGGTCTCGGCAATCAGGACAGGGTTGTCGTCGCGTTTGGACAGTGCTTTGTTAATCAGACGCGCTACTTCGGTAGAACCGGTGAAGATCACGCCGCCGATGCGGGCATCGCCGGTCAGGGCAGAGCCGACATTACCTGCGCCGAGTACGAGTTGCAGCGCAGAAGTCGGAATACCGGCTTGATGCATCAGGGAAACGGCGTAAGTAGCAATCAGGCTGGTTTGTTCGGCAGGTTTGGCGATAACGGTGTTACCGGCAGCCAATGCAGAAACCACTTCGCCGGTAAAGATGGCCAATGGGAAGTTCCATGGGCTGATGGCAACGATTGCGCCGACAGCTTTGGCATCTTTAGGCAGGGTGTTTTCAGATTCGTTGGCATAGTAGCGACAGAAGTCAACGGCTTCGCGTACTTCGGCAACAGCGTTGTTCAAGGTTTTACCGGCTTCGCGGACGGCCAGCATCATCAATGCAGGCGTGTGTTGTTCCAACAGGTCGGCAAAACGGCGCAGGCAGTCGGCGCGTTCTGAAGCAGGTTTGGCGCTCCACTCAGGCAGGGCGGCAACGGCTGCACCAATCGCTTCTTGAGCCAATGCTGCATCGGCAAAGCTGACGGTACCGACAACATCGTTGTGGTCTGCAGGGTTGCGGACAGGTTGCGCTTCGACTACGTTACGCGCTTCGCCATTGACGATGGAAGCGGCGTGGAAGTCTTCGGAAGAAGCTTGGTTGAGTTTTTCTTGCAGGTTTTGCAATACGGTTTCGTTGCTGAAATCTACGCCTTGAGAGTTCAGGCGGTCTTTGCCATACAAATCGCGCGGCAGAGGCAATGCCGGATGCAGGTGGATGCCTTGTTCGGCGATGGTGTCGAATGGGCTCTTAATCAGGCGGTCGATGCTGATGTTTTCGTCAACGATTTGGTTCACGAAAGAAGAGTTCGCACCGTTTTCCAACAGGCGGCGTACCAAGTAGGCAAGCAGGGTTTCGTGTGTGCCGACTGGGGCATACACGCGTACGCGGCGGCCTAAGTTTTGCGGGCCGACTACTTGGTCATATAGGGTTTCGCCCATGCCGTGCAGACATTGGTGTTCAAAGTCTTTGCCTTTACCCATTTGGTAGATTGCGCCCAAAGTATAAGCATTGTGGGTAGCAAATTGTGGGAACACGGCATCTTGCGCATCCAAGAGTTTGCGTGCGCAGGCGAGGTAGGAGATGTCAGTGTGGACTTTACGGGTGTAAGTCGGATAGCCTTCCATGCCGTCTACTTGGGCCCATTTTACTTCGCTGTCCCAGTATGCGCCTTTAACCAAACGGATCATCAGTTTTTGGTTGTTGCGGCGTGCCAGGTCGATCAGATAGTCGATAACGAATGGGCAACGTTTTTGGTAGGCCTGAACAACGAAACCGATACCTTTGTAGCCGGCCAAGTCAGGGTCGGAAACCAAAGCTTCCATCAAGTCCAAAGACAATTCGAGACGGTTGGCTTCTTCGGCGTCGATGTTGATACCGATATCGTATTTTTTACCCAAAAGGAACAATTCTTTCAGGCGTGGCAACAGTTCGCTCATAACGCGTTCGTGTTGGGCGCGTGAGTAGCGAGGATGGATGGCGGAAAGTTTAACGGAAATACCGTTGCCTTCGTAAACGCCTTGGCCTGCGGCATCTTTACCGATGGCGTGAATGGCTTGAACGTAGTCGTTGTAGTAGCGGTTGGCATCTTCTTCGGTGTATGCGGCTTCACCCAACATATCGAAAGAGAAGCGGTAGCCCATTTTCTCGCGCTCTTTACCGTTTTGCAGCGCTTCTTCAATGGTTTGGCCGGTTACGAACTGTTTGCCCAGCAGGCGCATTGCATAGTTCACCCCTTGACGGATCAGAGGCGCGCCACCTTTGCTGATTATGCGGCTCAGGGCAGAACCCATGTTTTTTTCAGAAGTGTTGGTGGTCAGTTTGCCGGTAATCAACAAACCCCATGCAGCCGCATTAACGAAGAGGGAAGGGCTGTTGTTCAAGTGGCTTTTCCAGTTGCCTTCGGAGATTTTGTCGGCAATCAGGCGGTCGCGGGTTGCATTGTCCGGAATACGCAGCAGGGCTTCGGCCAGACACATCAGTGCAACACCTTCTTCACTGGAGAGAGAGAATTCGTGCATCAAGGCATCTACGCCGCTTGCTTTGGTGCGGCTGGAGCGGACTTGAGTAACCAAACGACGGGCAAGCTCGGAGGCGGCATTGCGCTCTTCGTCGGTCATCTGTGCACGTTGCAACATATCCTGAACGGCCTCGATTTCATCGCGGCGGTAGGCATCAGTTACAGCTTGACGCAGAGGAGTTTGTGTTGGAAAAGCGAAGTTAAACATTATTTATGTTCTCCAAAGGTTTTTTTCATGGTTTCAGACGGCCTGAATTAAGACTGCTAAAACAGGCATTCTGAAGGATAGTAATATCGTAATAAAATTATGATGCGGATACAAGATGTATCCGCATAAATTGCTGTTTTTTCTGATAAGGCTCAGATTATTTTGAAACAGTTTATTTCGTAAAGACGGCCTGCACGGAATCATGCAGGCCGTCTGAAAACGTCTTATTTAGAGGAGCGGTATTCTGCGTCTGCTTTTTCGAAACGTTCTTGCAATTCGCGTGAAGGTTTTTTGTCGATCAGGGAGACCAAAACAATCACGAGGGTACAAGCGATGAAGCCGGGAACGATTTCATATACGGTAGTGAAGCCTGTTTCTTGTGCAGCCAGAGCAGGTTTTTTGATCCACTCAGCCCAAACAACCACAGTCAGCGCACCAACAATCATGCCGGAGAGTGCACCGTAGGCAGTAATGCGTTTCCACAAAACAGACAGGATAACAACCGGACCGAATGCGGCACCAAAGCCGGCCCATGCGTAAGCTACCAAGCCCAATACTTTACTGTTAGGGTCAGAAGCAATCAGGATAGAAATCACGGCAATCGCCAATACCATCAGACGGCCAATCCATACCAATTCAGCTTGTTGGGCGTTTTTACGCAGGAAGCCTTTGTAGAAGTCTTCGGTAATCGCGCTGGAGCAAACCAACAATTGGCAAGACAGGGTAGACATTACGGCAGCAAGAATCGCGCTCAAGATGATACCGGCAATCCAAGGGTTGAAAAGCAGGGTAGCCAAAGCGATGAAGATACGTTCGTGGTTGCCGTTCATTGAAGCGACTTGGTCAGGGTTTGCTCCAAAATATGCAATGCCAAAATAACCGACAGCCACAGCACCGGCCATACACAGAACCATCCAAGTCATACCGATACGGCGTGCAGAAACCAAAGATTTAGCGCTTTCAGCAGCCATGAAACGGGCCAAAATGTGTGGTTGGCCGAAATAGCCCAAGCCCCAAGCGGCAGTAGAGATAATGCCGATGAAAGTAGTACCGGCAAACAGGCTGCCGTATTCTTTACCGGTAGAAGCGGCAACTTGTTGGATGGCAGCATTCATTTGATCTGCGCCGCCCAAACCCAAGTACACCATTACAGGAGTCAGTACCAATGCAAAAATCATCAAAGAAGCTTGCAGGGTATCGGTCCAGCTTACTGCCAAGAAACCGCCCAAGAAAGTGTAGGCGATGGTCGCGCCGGCACCCAGCCACATGGCTTGAGTGTAAGACATACCGTGGAACAGGCTTTGGAACAGGGTAGCACCGGCTACGATGCCTGAAGCACAGTAAATAGTGAAGAAGAACAAGATAATCAGTGCAGAAACCACTTTCATCAAGTGACCGCCGGCACCGAAGCGGTGGAAGAAGTAATCGGGAAGCGTCAGCGCGTTGTTGGCGTATTCGGTATGTACGCGCAGACGGCCTGCAACCAAAAGCCAGTTGAGGTATGCACCCACAATCAGACCAATGGCGATCCAAGCTTCATTCAAACCGCTCAGGTAGATAGCACCTGGCAAGCCCATCAAAAGCCAACCTGACATATCGGAAGCACCGGCAGACATCGCGGTCACGAACGGACCCAAGCTGCGGCCGCCAAGAATGTAGTCGTCGAAGTTTCGTGTTGAAAAATAGGCGGCGAGGCCGATCAGTAATACGGCGACCAAATAGATCGCGAAAGTGATATACATGGGATTCATGTACTTATTCCTCATCTAACTTATAAATACGGGTTTTGAAATTGCAAACAATTCGTACCCAAACTTTTTTCTAATAAAAATACAGCTTAAAAATCCTGTTTTTCACGAGAGAGTCAGGATAAATTATTTTCAAATACAATAGGATATGTAACCAATCCCTATTAAATTGTAAATAATTGAATTCAGAATACAGTAAATTTTTTGTTTTGCAAAGCACGGAACACGGGCTTTATGAAAAATCGTAGTGCTTTTGAGGGGGAGTCATTTGAAAACAAAAGATTGCAAAAATTATCTTAAATTGGAGAAAAGGAAAGACAATGAAACTATCTTTCCTATAAATGAAACGTTACGCAGAGAAAAAGCGTAATTATACGACACGAAACGAGCTGTTCAGACGGCCTGATAACGGAACTACCCCATATTTCTGATGAATACGAGGTAGCGAGTCAGCTTGAACTAAATAGAAAAATCATCTTTTAACAAATGCTTATAAGCGAAGAGATAGAAAGCGGCAACAAAAGACGATCCGCCGAGGACATTGCCTAAGAAGACGGGAATCATATTGTAGAAAAATTGACCCCAGCTGACATTTGCGCCCGCCCAAATACCGGCCGGAATGATGAACATATTGGCAACAAAGTGTTGGAAACCGATTAACACGAAGATCATGACCGGAAACCAAGTTGCCAAAATGCGGCCTGAAGTATGGCGTGAGCCGAAATAGAACCAAATACCCATACACACCATCCAGTTACATGCGATAGCGGAAACGAATGCATGGCCAAAGTCCATATTAAGAACCTGTATTCACAAACAACTATTTGATAAATTTTAATATTTGTGAAATATACCCTAGTTTGACAAAATTTTCAGCAGATAAATTCGTCTGCTCAAAATCTTTTGCCAAACGTTGAGACCAACCCAACCATGCAAACGTTCGTTCTACAATCCAACGTTTGGGCAGAATATGCCAAGAAATATCTTGAATTTTCTTTGAAATCTCAACAGTTAAACCCAATTGCTCCGATACTTCGCGCTCAAATGTATTCCGATAACCTGCGTCTGCACAGAAACCTTTTAAACCCGGATAGGTCTCAAACGCTTTTTTTGCTACAAAAATACCTGCTTTTGTGTCATGGATATTGGCTGCATGAACCACAACAGACAATAGGTTACCCAACGTATCAACAGCTATATGTCGCTTACGGCCTTTGATTTTTTTACCTCCGTCAAAACCTTTATCATGTGCGCCGGAAGCTGTTTTGACACTTTGCGAATCAATAATGGCATAAGTCGGCATCGCTTGTTTTTGATGGATTAAACGTTTTTTTGAACCAATGCCGAAAGAATCCTATCCCATAAGCCTGATTGGTTGGCTCTGCGATAGAAACTCCATACGGTTGGATAAGGTGGAAAATCATTGGGCAGCATACGCCATTGGCAACCTGTTTTGGTAATGTACAAAACGGCATTCACTAATTCACGTTTATCCCATTTGTAGTGGCGTAGCCGGTTAAAATGCGGCTCAATCGCTTGCCATTGGGCATCTGTTAAGTCTGTTGGGTAGGATTTTCCAGTCATAAAGATATTTTATTATTTTTGTGAATACAGGTTCTAACACTCGGGAATGGTGTCCACCAAAATCCGTAAGGATTGTCAAAAGACGTGGGTGAAATCATCGGCAAAATTTTGGATTGAGGCTGTCAAACAGAAAAAAACAATGCCGTCTGAAAGCCCGTTCCGCTTTTCAGACGGCATTTTTGCCCCTTTCGTTTACAAATCCTTAAAATCCCTTTACACTCACACCTGTTCAAAATAAAACAAACCCTGCTATGAAAATCCTGTTCCTCCTCATCCCCCTCATCCTCACCGCCTGCGGCACACTGACCGGCATTCCCGCCCACGGCGGCGGCAAACGCTTTGCCGTCGAACAAGAACTCGTCGCCGCATCGTCCCGCGCCGCCGTCAAAGAAATGGACTTGTCCGCCCTGAAAGGACGCAAAGCCGCCCTTTACGTCTCCGTTATGGGCGACCAAGGTTCGGGCAACATAAGCGGCGGACGCTATTCCATCGACGCACTGATTCGCGGCGGCTACCAAAACAACCCCGACAGCGCTACCCGATACAGCTATCCCACCTACGATACTACTGCCACTACCAAAGCCGACGCGCTCTCCAGCGTTACCACTTCCACATCGGTCTTAAACGCCCCCGCCGCCGCCCTGACTAGAAACAGCGGACGCAAAGGCGAACGCTCCGCCGGACTGTCCGTCAACGGTACGGGCGACTACCGCAACGAAACCCTGATTACCAATCCCCGCGACGTTTCTTTCCTGACCAACCTCATTCAAACCGTCTTCTACCTGCGCGGCATCGAGGTCGTACCGCCCGAATACGCCGACACCGACGTATTCGTAACCGTCGACGTATTCGGTACCGTCCGCAGCCGTACCGAACTGCACCTCTACAACGCCGAAACCCTTAAAGCCCAGACCAAGCTCGAATATTTCGCCGTTGACCGCGACAGCCGGAAACTGCTGATTGCCCCTAAAACCGCCGCCTACGAATCCCAATACCAAGAACAATACGCCCTTTGGACCGGCCCTTACAAAGTCAGCAAAACCGTCAAAGCTTCAGACCGCCTGATGGTCGATTTCTCCGACATCACCCCCTACGGCGACACGACCGCCCAAAACCGTCCCGACTTCAAACAAAACAACGGCAAAAACCCCGATGTCGGCAACGAAGTCATCCGCCGCCGCAAAGGAGGATAAACCGTGAAACCGCTGCGAAGACTGACAAACCTCCTTGCCGCCTGCGCCCTCGCGGCGGCCGCACTCATACAGCCCGCCCTCGCGGCGGACTTGGCGCAAGACCCGTTCATTACCGATAACGCCCAACGGCAGCACTACGAACCCGGCGGCAAATACCACCTCTTCGGCGACCCGCGCGGCAGTGTTTCCGACCGCACCGGTCAAATCAACGTCATCCAAGACTATACTCACCAGATGGGCAACCTGCTCATCCAACAGGCGGCAATCCAAGGCAATCTTGGTTACACCGTCCGCTTTTCCGGACACGGATACGAAGAACACGCCCCCTTCGACAACCACGCCGCCGACAGCGCAAGCAAAGAACAAGGCAGCGTTGACGACGGCTTTACCGTATACCGGCTCAACTGGGAAGGACACGAACATCATCCCGCCGATGCCTACGACGGCCCGAAGGGCGGCAATTACCCCAAACCTACGGGGGCACGCGACGAATACACCTATAACGTTAACGGCGTAGCCCGCAGCATCAAACTCAATCCGACCGACACCCGCGACGTCAGACAACGCATATCCGACAATTACAGCAACCTCGGCAGCAATTTCTCCGACCGCGCCTATGAAGCCAACAGAAAAATGTTCGAGCACAATGCCAAGCTCGACCGCTGGGGCAACAGCATGGAGTTTATCAACGGCGTTGCCGCCGGTGCGCTCAACCCCTTTATCAGCGCAAGCGAAGCCTTGGGCATAGGTGACATACTGTACGGAGCAGGCTATGCCGTAGACAAAACAACGATGTACGGCATCTCCCCCCTGTCGGCGAACAGCAAACTGACCGCCATCGGCGGCTTGGGCAGCGCGGCGGGCTTTGAAAAAAATACGCGCGAAGCCGTTGACCGGTGGATATGGGAAAACCCCAATGCCGCCGAAACCGTTGAAGCCGTCTTCAACGTTGCCGCCGCAGCCAAAGTTGCGAAGCTGGCAAAGGCGGCAAAACCGGGGAAGGCTGCGGTTAGTGGGGATTTTTCAAAATCCTACACCTGCTCCTTCCACGGCAACACCTTGGTTAAAACGGCAGACGGCTACAAAGCTATTGCCCGTATCCGGGTCGGCGACCGCGTCTTCTCCAAGGACGAGGCAAGCGGAGAAACTGGATACAAACCCGTTACCGCCCAATACGGCAATCCGTATCAGGAAACCATTTACATTAAAGTTTCAGACGACATCGGCAACAGCCAAACCCTGATTTCCAACCGCATCCACCCATTTTATTCGGACGGCAAATGGGTTAAAGCAGAGGATTTGAAAGCGGGAAACAGGTTGTCGTCTGAAAGCGGCGCGGAACAGACGGTTCAAAGCATTACCGTCAAACAGCAGCCGCTCAAAGCCTACAACCTGACCGTCGCCGATTGGCATACTTACTTTGTCAAAGGCGATAAGGCGGAAACGGAAGGAGTTTGGGTTCATAATGATTGTCCGTATGGAAAATCTCCAAGAAAAATTAATGCTGTTATCAATGAAACCAATACTCAAAGAGGTAATATAACAAGTAAGCATACTTTATCTTCTGATGAAGCCTTAGATGCTGGAATTAAATACTTAGGCTCCGAATATAAAGAAATTGGTAAATCAGGTAGCGGCGTTTATCGGAACAAAGCAGGCACAAGGCAATTTAGAATTGATAACAACTCTTTAGAGGGGAATCATGCGCCAAATGTACCGCATATCCATTTGGAAAGGATAGACTCGAATAAGAAAAAACCACTAACAAATAACCATATTCCCATTAAAGATTAGGGGATGTCTATGGAAATAAAATTCAATACTTTGGGGGTTATCCTGAATGGGGTCAATCCTGAAGAAAAATTCATAAAAATTATTGATGACCAGGAAAATACCGGTGGATTTCTGATACTGTTATCTTCAAATGACAAATTCTCATCATTTGACAGTTACGATGACTGGGTCGAAAACTTAGAAATATTAAAAGAATACCTGCAAGAATCTCATTGGATAATAAAGTGGGTCGGATAGTCGGCAAACGTAGTCCGTCTGAAACACTTTTACTTTTCAGACGGACTTTCTATCAATGGGAACAAGGCGTTTTGTCTCAATCTGGTCTATGATTATTCGATACAGTGATGGGAAGCTAAGAAAAATATGATTAATCATATTGAAAAATATATAGGCACTATTTCTCATGGCTCGAAAAGCGATTCGGGAAGTCAGTACAAATTAAATATCGCAGCTATTCCCTCTTCCCCTAACAGGGATTTAAAAACTTATATTACTTTAGGGTTAAGCAAACATGATCTGAATTATAAAAGCAGATTTGAAATACTTTTTGTATGTTCTTTAAAATATGATGAAAATCAGATTTTTCCATTTTTAAGATGGTTGGCGGAAACCATCATTGAGAACAAAAAAATTCTTCTTCGAGGGCAGGTTATTTATTTGCCTAGAAGCATTGCTGATTCAACAAAAATGGACGCACTGTATGTTTCCGCCCCATTTTATTTCAACGATGATTTTCAGGTCTGTTATGGCGAACACTACAATATTGTTTTCCCTTTGCTTGTCCCCTTGTATAAACAGGAAGCAGAATTGGTGGAAAAAAAGGGTTGGAATGCTTTTGAGCAGTTCTTGCTGGATAATGAAGTTGGCAACCTTTCGGATATGAATAGGAAACCGTTTGTTTGGTAAGGGCTTTCTTAAATTTGATTAAAGGTCGTCTGAAACCGTGTTTAACTTTCAGACAACCTTTCCTTCATTTGAAACAGGATATTGAGAACTGAGTTTTTCAAAAATCCTACACCTGCTCCTTCCACGGCAGCACTTTGGTCAAAACGGCGGACGGCTACAAAGCCATCGCACATATCCAAACTGGGGAGTACGTCTTTGCCAAAGATGAAGCAAGCGGAAAAACGGGATACAAACCCGTTACCGCCCGATACGGCAATCCGTATCGGGAAACCGTTTACATTAAAGTTTCAGACGGCATCGGTAACAGCCAAACCCTGATTTCCAACCGCATCCACCCGTTTTATTCGGACGGCAAATGGATTAAGGCGGAAGATTTAAAAGCGGGAATCAGGCTGTTATCCGAAAGCGGCAGAACCCAAACCGTCCGCAACATCGTTGTCAAACCAAAACCGCTCAAAGCCTACAATCTGACCGTTGCCGACTGGCATACTTACTTTGTCAAAGGCGATAAGGCGGAAACGGAAGGGGTTTGGGTTCATAATGCGTGTCCGCCAAAAAGAACAGGAAGCTCCAAGAATGAAAAACATGGAGATGGCGGTCGAAGTCAAATATCAGCGGAATCACGAATTGCTGAATTAGAAAATAAAATTATTCCCGGAATGTCCAAAAATGAACGCTTAAAGATTGAGCGAAAAATCAGAAATATTACAAAAAATGCCAATCGAAAAGCAAAAGGAGAAGAGCATGGTCGACGCGGTCGTTAAAACTCCCGAATTTGTACCTTTTACTTCTGTAGGAATATTCCGTTTTGGTGCGGATATAACACAGTACAAAAACATACTGGAAACTTTTATGTATGAACCTCCTGATAAGTTTAGAACAGAATATTATGAATCTCCCGACTCAAATTTACTCATTGCCGTCAAAAAAAACAAAATTATTTCGATATTTTGTTATCAGGAGCTATATTTTATGGGCGTTAATTTAATAGGTCTAAATTTTGAAGATTTTAAACAACTTTTCCATCACCCTAAATCATACGGTATTGATGAATATTATTTATCAAATGAATCTTATCCGACATATGTCTATGAGTTTGATGAAATAGGAGTACAAGCATGGGAAGCAAAAGGGAAAGTTGTTACTATCATTGCTGGAGGCAAAGACAATTATTCAACAGAACCTTACTACGATGAATAACATTAATGGCAAGCATAGGTTGGGTTGAAAACTCAACAACAAAAGGTCGTCTGAAACTGTAATCGATTTTTCAGACGACCTTTCTGTCAATCCAAACGTATTGTTGGGTCTTGACCCAATTTACGCTTGCTGAAAAATTGCACCATGATACTGGTCATATTGGTTGGGAAGCAATGAATAAAGGAAGATAATTATGTGGAAAATCATAAAAGAGGATAGTGGTGATTTAGGATTTGCAATTAAATGCTTATTCTCTCAATCTATTGATTTAAATGAATTCAAATTATGGATTGAACAAGTAATACGAGATATGCCCATCGAGGACATCCCTTTTTATATTTTTGACTTGGCGGATTTCGATGGGGGAATTGGAGACATTGACAATATTGTAGGTTTTGTTTCGAGTTCCAGCCTGCCGAAATCGAAGAAAAATGCCTTGACGGGCATTGCCTTCTTAAGGGGTATAGATGTCTATGACCCTCCCGTTTCAAAAGAAAAAGCATTAAAAGCCTTAGAGAAATATCCTGAAATTTATCAGAAATTTCAGCATTTCTTTCCATTTGTAGAACTACCCCCGCTTTAAACAGTCAAAATGCCGTCTGAAACGATATTCGGCTTTCAGACGGCATTTTTTGATACAAAGCAGGTAACCAAAAGAGTGTTTGACGGCAAAGGAAGATAATTATGTGGAAAATCATAAAAGAGGATAGTAATGATTTAGGATTTGCAATTAAATGCTTATTCTCTCAATCTATTGATTTAAATGAATTCAAATTATGGATTGAACAAGTAATACGAGATATGCCCATCGAGGACATCCCTTTTTATATTTTTGACTTGGCGGATTTCGATGGGGGAATTGGAGACATTGACAATATTGTAGGTTTTGTTTCGAGTTCCAGCCTGCCGAAATCGAAGAAAAATGCCTTGACGGGCATTGCCTTCTTAAGGGGTATAGATGTCTATGACCCTCCCGTTTCAAAAGAAAAAGCATTAAAAGCCTTAGAGAAATATCCTGAAATTTATCAGAAGTTTCAGCATTTTTTCCCGTTTGTAGAACTGCCCCCGCTTTAGAGCGGTAATAAGGTCGTCTGAAACGATATTCGGCTTTCAGACGGTATTTTTTGATACAAAGCAGGTAACTAAAAGAAGGTTTGACGGCAAAGGAAGATAATTATGTGGAAAATTACGAAAGAGCAAGGTCAAGATTTAAGTTTTGCAACATATTGCTTATTATCGGCAGCAATTAATTTGCAAGAATTTAAATTATGGTTGGATAAGGTTGTCTTAGATATGCCTATTGATAATATACCTTTTTATATTTTTGATTTAATTGATCTTGAAGGAGTAGGAGATATTTATAATATTTTGGATTTTGTTCCGAATTCAGACTTATCTAAAGATCAAGATGACGCATTAACCGGCATTGCCTTCTTAAGGGGGGTAGATGTCTATGACCCTCCCATTTCAAAAAAAAAAGCATTAAAAACCTTAGAAAAACATCCTGAAATTTATCAGAGGTTTCAGCATTTCTTCCCATTTGTAGAACTGCCTCCGCTTTAAACAGTCAAAATGCCGTCTGAAACGATATTCGGCTTTCAGACGGCATTTTTTGATACAAAGCAGGTAACTAAAAGAAGGTTTGACGGCAAAGGAAGATAATTATGTGGAAAATTAGTAAAGAAAATTGTGAAGATTTAGGATTTGCAATAGTCTGTATATTCTATGATGCTATTAATCTTTCTGAATTTAAATTATGGTTGGATATAGTTATTAGAGACACTCCTATTGATAAAATTCCATTGTATGTTTTTGATTTGATTAATTTTGAGAAGAGTATAGGGAAAATTTATGATGTGATTGGAGTAGTTAATTATGGTTACATTTCAAATGATCAAAAAAATGCCTTGACGGGCATTGCCTTCTTAAGGGGTATAGATGTCTATGATCCTCCCGTTTCAAAAGAAAAAGCATTAAAAGCCTTAGAGAAATATCCTGAAATTTATCAGAAGTTTCAGCATTTCTTTCCATTTGTAAAACTGCCCCCGCTTTAAACAGTCAAAATGCCGTCTGAAGCGGTATTCGGCTTTCAGACGGCATCGGCAACAGCCAAACCCTGATTTCCAACCGCATCCATCCGTTTTATTCGGACGGAAAATGGATTAGCGGAAGATTTGAAAGCGGGAAGCAGGTTGTTTGCCGAAAGCGATGCAGACTGACCGCCATCGGCGGCTTGGGCGGTGTGGCGGGCTTTGAAAAAAATACGCGCGAAGCCGTTGACCGGTGGATACAGGAAAACCCCAATGCCGCCGAAACCGTCGAAGCCGTCTTCAACGTTGCCGCCGCAGCCAAAGTCGCGAAGCTGGCAAAGGCGGAAAAAGCAGGGAAGGCTGCGGTTAGTGGAGATTTTTCGATTGGTTATAAAAACTTTTCTACTGTCAAACCAAAAGTAATTGCCAAAGGAACGATTAATGGAAAGACTTTTAGAGATGTTAATCAAAGTGCAAAAATTGGATCGCCTGATTCACCTACATTAATAGCCCAACGAGTTAATGCAAAAATCCAAGCCGACGGTAAACCTCGTCCGAATGCAACCGTTGCTAATTCACATGCTGAAATTGATGTTATCCAGCAGGCCTATAATGCAGGTAAAACGAAAGGGGGATCTATGACAATGACAGTTTCAGGAAAAGATGTTTGTGGTTATTGTAAAGGAGATATTGCAGCTGCTGCTCAAGCTTCTGGACTGAAATCACTGACCGTTAATGCGACAGATGATGTAACAGGAAAAAATAAAACTTACTATTGGACGCCTGGTATGAAATCAATTAAGGAGAGAAAATGAAAACATCAACAATTGTTTTTGGTGGATTTTTTATTACAGATAATGGAGAACGAATCCAAATCCCTATTTTAGAAAATCCTAACATTAAAGAAATAAATAACTTTTTTTCTGTATCAAATTTTGAAAAAAAAGCCGGAGTCCTTGTTTTCAGAATTATTCCTGAGCCTGAATTTGGCAATACTGAATTAACTATCTATTTTGAAAAAGGATATTATTTACCAATAATTCAAACAATTTTAGAAGATGGAGATATTGAAGTAAAAAATCTTAAAACAGAAAATTATAGTGGAAATACAATGGAAATTTTGGGAGAAGTCTACCCTATTGAGCATATCTCTAAAAATATTTCTATAATTCAAGATATAATTTCTAAATTTATTATAAAAAACAAACCAATCACAATAATGATTTAATTGAAAAGTTCAACAATTAAAAAGTCGTCTGAAACTGCTTTTAATTTTCAGATGGCTTTTCCTTCATTTAAAACAGGATATTGAGATCTAAGTTCTTTAAAAATCCTACACCTGCTCCTTCCACGGCAGCACCTTGGTTAAAACGGCAGACGGTTACAAAGCCATTGCCCATATCCGAGTCGGCGACCGCGTCTTTGCCAAGGACGAGGCAAGCGGGGCGATGGGATACAAACACGTTACCGCCCGATACGGCAATCCGTATCAGGAAACCGTTTACATTAAAGTTTCAGACGGCATCGGCAACAGCCAAACCCTGATTTCCAATAAAATCCACCCGTTTTATTCAGACGGAAAATGGATTAAAGCGGAAGATTTGAAAGCGGGAAGCAGGCTGCATTCCGAAAGCGGCAGAACCCAAACCGTCCGCAACACCGTTGTCAAACCAAAACCGCTCAAAGCCTACAATTTGACCGTTGCCGACTGGCATACCTACTTCGTCAAGGGTAATCAGGCGGAAACGGAAGGGGTTTGGGTTCATAATTCTTGTCCTCCCAAAAGAGCTCCCGAATACCATGCAGGAACTGTATCTGAATCTGCTTTTTTAAATTCGGCTGAGAAATGGCTAGGGAAAAACTATCAGTCATATCCAAATAGTCGATATGTATCACAAGATGGAATGCGGCAGGTACGATATGGTTATCATGAAACAAATTCATCTACGCATCACGGTCATTTTGAATCATATGACAAACCTAATGGGCGTGTAATAGAAAATAGTGCGGTAACAATTATTCGGGATTGAAGAATGATGAGTGTAAAAGAATTATTCAAAGTCATCTTAGATGAAAATAAAGATTTTCCTATTAGAACGATTCATCGTACCCCGATGGGGATACTTCCCAAACCTGTTGCTTTAAGTATTGTTCAATATGAAAATGACCCGGGATTTTATTTGTTTTATTTGGATGAAACCGGTCAAGAACAAACGGATACTTATCATGACACATTAGATTCGGCATTTGAGCAGGCGGAGTTTGAATTTGGAATCAGCAAAGAGGAATGGATGCAAAGTCCTTAGACGGCAAAATCAAGATGCCGCTTTATTTTTCAGACGGCATTTCCGTCAATAAAAAAGTCGGTATTGGAGCCCAAAACAGCCTATGCCTTGCCGGAATAGGGATGAAAGGTTTAAGAAAAGTGATTGTAGTTGAACATTTAGAGCATTATTTGGGTGAAATCGAAAGCGGTATAAAATGCTTGGATCGACGTTATCATCTCAGCGTTTCCGTCTTCCCATCACAACCATATAAAGGGGTAACTACTTTTTCTACTTTAGGCTTGAATCGATATGACTTGAACTATAAGAGTAGGTTTGAATTAATTTTTACCTGTTCTGAAGAATGGAATAAAGAAAATATTGCAGCTTTTCTATCAGGAGTGGCTGAATATTTGATTGACAATAGACAACCTATTTTAAGAGGTGAAATTATTCAATTACCCAGGGTAATTATCGAAGGTAGCAAAATGGATGCACTGTATGTTTCCGCCCCATTTTATTTCGACGATGATTTTCAGGTCTGTTATGGCGAACACTACAATATCGTTTTCCCTTTGCTTGTCCCGTTGTATAAACAGGAAGCCGAATTGGTAGAAAAGAAAGGTTGGAATGCTTTTGAGCAGTTCTTGTTGGATAATGAAGTTGGCAACCTTTCGGATATGAATAGGAAACCGTTTGTTTGGTAAATACCTTCTTCAGGCGACCTTTGAAAACAGGCTAAAAAGCATGGACTATAACCAAACTGTTTTATCTCACTTGCAAAAATTTTGGAAACATCATGATATTAAAGGATTTACTTGGACTTTAGGAAGGGTTGTTGAAGAACTTCCCGATTTCCAAGTTTTCCAAGTGATTCCTAATCATGAAGATGAGCCCTGGGTTTATGTCAGCTCTGGAATAGGTCCATTTTTAGGGCAGGAGTTTTTTATCGTCAGCCCGTTTGAAACGCCCGAACATATTGAGACCTTGGCAATGCTGGCATCGGCAAGTATGCATTATCCCGATCGATTTCAATTAGGGAAAATTGTCAATATCGGCAGACCGCGGGTTGGACAATCATCCTTCTGGCATTTTCTGATTTCTCTGCCTTATCCTTATGGGCAAGAGTTGGAATATATGGATAATGTCCGATTTTTCTGGTTATTGCCGATTACTCATCAAGAGAGGCTTTTTCTAGATACTCATTTGATAGAAGAATTGGAAACGAAATTCGATGAAGCGGGTATTGATTATTTAGATATAAATCGTGCGAGTACTGTCTGACAGGCCGGATGAAAATTCGGCAATCCGATGCCGTCTGAAACAAGTTTGGGCTTTTCAGACGGCATTCTGATGAATGGAACAGGATACTGGGAGCTGAGTTCTTCAAAAATCCTATCTCCGTCCCTTATACGTCGGTGCTTTAGTCAAAACGGCAGACGGATGAAAAATTATTGCCCGTATCCTTGCCAAAGACGAAGCAAGATGAAACCGTGGCAATTGAATCGGTACAAGCGTAATGTCCGACTTGTTCTGTAAAACAAGGAGGGAGATTAAGCCAATATTCAAAAGAACAGAAAAGGAAACTGAGTAATGGGAATAAAAAATGAACAAATAATAATTTGTAAAAAATATAATACAGAAATATATCCTGTTTCCGATGTTTCAAAAATCGGTGTTGCTGAAAATGTCAAACAGGCAAACCTGTATCCGATTAACGGGTTAAGGCACCGTCCCAAAGGTGATACTAACGGTTGGTATATCTGGACCGGTGAAAACTTCTCCCATGATAAAAATTTTTTCCTGCCCCTGCATACGTTCCATTTGCAAATATGGCGACCCGAAATCATCCCCTTTTTGACACTTCCGCCCGGTTACCGTTTTTTAATTGGGGAAAACGGTTATGAAGATGTATGGTTTGATGAGTTGCTATTAAATGATAATTGACGAAAAATCTACTTCAGATGTACTGAAACAATATCAAGAACTAGGATTTGATTTGGCAAAACCTATGATAATAGAGTTTTTTATAGAGGGTTCTCAAAAGAATCTGCAATCAATAGAAAGTCAAATCATTTCTTATCGGCAGGATGTTCAAATCAGTATTGAGCAAAATGAATTCGGAGGGATGTGGACTTGCTATTGTTCCGTCAATATCGTCCCTTCTCTTGAAAACATTTTAGCTATTGAAACTACGTTATTTGATATTGCACAAAAAAATGATTGTAGTTACGAAGGTTTTGGTTCGTATGGGAACTGATGGAAAATGTTGGTCAGGATAAAAAACCGGCAATCAAAATGCCGTCTGAAGCGTTATCCGACCTTCAGACGGCATTTTTGTATTTAAAGCCGGGTAACGCTCAATACGCCTTTGACGTCGCCGAGGCTGGCGAGGACGCGCGGGAGGTCGTTGACTTGTTTGACTTCGAGCGTGAACCTCATACTGGCTTCCAAGTCGCGGGACTGGGTTTGTACGGCGGTAACGTTGAGTTTGTGGCGGGCAAGCGCGTCGGATACGTCGCGTAAAAGTCCTGAGCGGTCTTGGGCGCGGATTTCGACATCGACGGCGAATACTTGTCCTTCCTGCAATGCCGCCCAGCTTGCGTCCAGCACTTTTTCAGGCGCTTGTTCGGCGAGATGGCGGAAAGAGGGGCAGGTTTTGCGGTGGACGGAAATGCCGCGTTCGCGGGTAACGAAGCCAACAATGTCGTCGGGCGGCGCGGGTTTGCAGCATTTGGCAAGCGTAGTCATCAAGCCGTCTTCGCCATCGATGAGCACACCTGTTTTGCCGCCTTTTTTGATTTTGGACTGTTTGACGATGGTGGTTTCGCTGACAGGTACGGGCGGCGGTTCGTTCAGCGTGCCGCAGGCTTTCTGGATGGCACGGTTGGAAATTTCGCCTTGTCCGACGGCGGTGTAGAGGTCGTCGAGTTTTTTGTAGCCGAGGTTTTCGGCAAGCTCTTGCAGGTTGGGTTTGGGCGTGAGTTTGACAAGCTGTTTGTCGAGCTGGACGCGGCCTTCTTCGCGCACGGTGTCGGCGTTTTGCTGACGGATGTAGGCGCGGATTTTGCCGATGGCCTTGCTGGATTTGACCCAGCCTTCGTAGAGCCAGTTGACGGAAGGATGCCCTTCTTTGGCGGTAATGATTTCGATGCGCTGTCCGTTTTCGAGCGGGGTGGACAGCGGCACGATTTGCCCTTCGACTTTCGCACCGCGGCAACGGTCGCCGATGCTGCTGTGCAGGGCGTAGGCGAAGTCGATGGGGGTGGCACCCGTGGGCAGGGAGAGGACTTTGCCGTGCGGGGTCAGGACGTAAATCGTGTCGTTGAACAGCTCGGTTTTGAAGGCGGCGGCGAGGTCTTCCTTGCCGCTTTCCGCCATATTTTCGCGCCAGTCCAAAAGTTGGCGCAACCAGGCGATTTTTTGCTCGTAGGCGGAATCGCCTTTGCCGCCTTCTTTGTAACGCCAGTGGGCGGCGACACCGAATTCGTTGAATTGGTGCATATCGAAGGTGCGGATTTGCACTTCCACGCCTTTGTCTTCCGGACCGACGATGACGGTGTGCAAACTTTTATAGCCGTTGCCTTTGGGGTTGGCGATATAGTCGTCGAACTCGCCGGGGATGGGCTGCCAGAGGCTGTGGACGATGCCCAGCGTGGTGTAACACTCGGGAACGGTATCGACCAGAATCCGCACGGCGCGGATGTCGAACAAGCCGTCGAAGCTGAGTTTTTTCTTCACCATTTTTTTGTAAATGGAGTAGATGTGTTTCGGTCTTCCGGCAACTTCAAAATGAATATTGTATTTTTTCAGTTCCGTACGCAGGATATTGAGGAAGTTTTCGATGTATTCGAGGCGTTCGGTGCGTTTTTCGTCCAAAAGCAGGGCGATTTCGCGGTATTTTTCCGGCTCTTGATGACGGAAGCCCAAATCTTCGAGCTGCCATTTGAGTTGCCACACGCCCAAACGGTTGGCGAGCGGGGCGAAGATGTCGAGGGTTTCCTTGGCGACGGCGCGTTTTTCGGGATTGTCGGGAACGTTGCTTAAGAATTGGAGGGTGCGCGTACGCATCGCCAGTTTGATCAGGACGACGCGGATGTCGGTAACCATCGCCAGCAGCATTTTCCGCATAATTTCGGCTTGCCTGGCGCGTTCTTCCGGCGTGGCAAGGCTGTCCACGCGTGCGAATTGGGTCAGTTTCTGCACTTCGTCCACACCTTTGACCAGCTCGGCGACGGTGCTGTTGCAGCGTTCGGAAACCAATTCGTGCCAAGTGGGAACGTATTTGCCGATGTCGGACAAAATCGTAGCGGCAACGGCATCGGGCAAGAGGTCGAGTTCGCTGACGATTTGCATCGAGCCGAGGAAATGTTCCAGCAATGGCTCGCTGTAAGTCGTTAGGGCATCGGCAGGATAATGTTCTTTAGCTAAGTCAAAGGCCGTCTGAATCAGGTTTTTATCGGAATCGGGCAGCGCGGCAACATAGCCGTCGAACCAAGCGAGGAGGCCTTCCAGCGTTTCACTCGATGTTTGGGGCGTTTGGCGAATAGTGGTCATGGCGTGCGTTTTTTCTTTTTGATAAAAACGTTGCCATTGTAACAGTTTATTGCCGACAGCCCTAGATTTGTATGCGAATGTGGCACTATGTTTCAGGAAACCTTGTTTCAGACGGCCTTGGGTGTTATGGTTAACTGTTTTGAAATTTTAAGGAGCATTTCGATGAAACTGTATATTTACGACCATTGTCCATTTTGCGTCCGTGCACGGATGATTTTCGGCTTGCGCGATGTGGCGGTGGAAGAAGTTGTCTTGGCAAACGATGACGAAGCTACGCCAATTGGCATGATTGGCTCAAAACAAGTGCCGATTTTGCAAAAAGAAGACGGTTCGTTTATGGGCGAGAGTTTGGATATTGTCCGTTACATCGATCAAGGCCGTCTGAAAGAAGAGGTTCGTCCCGAGGTTCAGGCTTGGTTGGACAAAGTGGGCGAATACAATAACAAATTGGTACAGCCGCGCATGGTCAAAATCGACCTGCCCGAATTTGAGACCGATGAAGCGAAAAAATACTTTATCGACAAAAAAGAGAAAAGTATCGGCAATTTCGAGACTAATCTGAACAAAACAGCGCAATATCTGGAGCGGCTGCATCAAGATTTGGCTGAACTGGAAGCACTGGTGTGCGAAGGCGAGGGCTTGGGCGGTGAAATCAGTTTGGAAGATATCCTGACGTTCCCTATTTTGCGCAACCTGACCGTTGTGCGCGGTATTCAATGGCCGCAAAAGTTGATGGATTATTTGTTGGCGATGAGCGAGCGTTCCGGCGTGGCTTTGTATTTTGACCGCGCATTGTAATGAATGTTTGAAACATGAAAAAGGCCGTCTGAAAGTTTTTCAGACGGCCTTTTGGTTTAATAGACAATCGTATCGGCAACTTGTGACAAACCGTTTTCCAACGATTCGAGCATGGCGGTATAGCCGTCGCTTTGTTGCGGTGTGACGGCATTAAACGGTTTGCTGCGTCCGTCCGGCCATTGTGCATAACCGCTGATGGTGGTCTGCCCCTGATAGCTGCCTTGGAAGGCTTCGATATAGACTTTCAGGGTTTGGCTGCTTTGGCTGCGTGAAGCAGGCACAAAGGTGCGATGCGGATTGAGGCGGTTGAGCTTGTTGCTGAGGTTGGCCGCCAATGCGCCATCGAGCGGTGCCGCCCAAAGGTGGTTTTTCGCCAGATTCACATGATAGGCATCGGTTTGGTAAACAAGGCCGCCGTTGGCAAGCGGTTCGGCAAGGTTGACTTTGACCGCGATTTCGTTGCTATGCGCCGCAGGTCGGATGTACTGGCTGTCGGGCAGGACGAAATATTGTGTGCTTTGCGCAGTACCGCAGGCGGCAAGCGTCAGGGCGGCGGCAATCGGGAAGAGGCGCATTATCGGCTTCCTTTCGGGATAGGGTCTTTGCTGCTGCTGTTGAAAATCAGCGCGTTGGGTTTTTCTTTTAAAGTATTAATCACGGGTTGGACGTCTTTTAAGGTTTTGTCCAAACTTTGCAGCGTATTTTGTACGTCGCCGTAGATAGGCGATTGAGGCGATACGCCTTGCAGGGTTTGACGCAATTCTTTCAGGGTTTGGTTCAACTCGTTAGGGATGTTTTGTGTCTGCGGTTTGCCGACCAGTTTGTCGATGGAGCTTAGGGCGGCATTGGCAGATTTAAGTGTGGACTTGAGCTCGGCAAGCGAACCGTTTAAGCCGGCAACGGTTTTATCCAATGGCAGATTGTTGAATTTGTCTAGCAAATCAGCCACTTTGGCTTGCAAATCATCCAAACCGCCGCCTTGGGTCGCGATAACGGTATCGCCTGCATAAACGGTGTGCGGTCGCAGCTTAGGCGAGGCGGAAGGCTGATCGTTCAACTCAATCATTTTGCTGCCGGTCAGCAGATTGTTGCTGGAGATGGTGGCAGTCAGGCCTTTGTTTAAGGCCGTCTGAAATTGTTGTTTCCAATGCTCTTTACTTTGCTCGTCGGCATTGATTTCCAAACGGGAAGGTTCGATGCGGATGCGTACGGGAATCCAACCGTTTTCAAACAAATGCAGGCTGTCGTTGCGGTCGAAATAAGGGACATCGGAAACCACACCGATATTCAGGCCTTTGTATTCGACAGGCGAACCGGCAGACAGGCCGCGTACGGATTGTTTGAAAAACGCGGTGTAGTATAGCGAACGGTCGTCAGGCAGATTTGCCACTTCGCTGCGGCTGTCGTAAAGCGTGAAGCTGTCTTCGCTTTTAACATTTTTGCTGTCACTTGTTTTAGGCGAGTCAAAGGAAATCGCGCCGGATAGTAGGGCAGCTAGAGGGGCGGAATCGAGTTTGACACCGCTGCCTGTGGTTTCGATATTGATGCCGCTTTCCAGCCAGAAACGGCTGGCGGAATGAATCAGTTTGTCGTTGGGGCTTTGGATGAAGATGGTGTAATGCACGCTTTGGTCGGACGGGTCAAAATGCGCGCTTTCTACTTGGCCGACCATAAAGTTTTCATACAAAACCGGGCTGCTGACGTTGAGGATACGGTCGTTTTTGCCGATCAAATTCAGGCGCAGGCCGCTTTGACCGATGGCGGCAATCGGTGGAATGTCTTGGACGACAAATACATCTTTGGTTTCTTGGCTTTTACCCGGTGTGAATGCAATATATGAGCCGGAAAGCAAGGTTCCCAAGCCGGTAACGCCGCTTTGGTCGATACGCGGTTTGACCACCCAAAATTGGGTGTCGCTGCGGATAAGGTCTTTGGCATCGGCGCTGAGCTGTGCAGTGACTTCCACGCCTTTTTGGTCGTCGCGTAATTTGATGCGGGTAACGCGTCCGACATCGACGTTCAACACTTTGATGATGGTGTTGTTGACTTCGATGCCTTCGGCACTGTCCATCAACAGCGTAACGACAGGGCCGCGGTTGCGGATGTCTTTAACCAAAAGCCAGCCGCCGGCAATCAGCGCAATCAGCGGAATCAGCCACACGATAGACGTGAAGACATTGGTTTTCTTGACACGCGCCGGGGCGTGATAATTGGGTGAAGAATCGTGTTTTTTCATTGTGTTAAGGTCTGGTCAGAATCAAGGCCGTCTGAAAGCTGCTGTTGCTTGTCCCAAATCAGACGGGGATCGAAATAATAGGCCGAAAGCATGGTCAAAATAACGACCAGGCAGAAGTAAATCGCCGCACCACCCGGCACGACGCGCGCCATATTGGTGTGGAACGAACTCATTAAAATAATAATCACAAAAATATCAATCATCGACCAGCGGCCGATGGATTCGGTAATCCGATACAAAACCGACATCTTGTCCGCGCTCATCACGGGTTTGAAGTATGCGGAATAAATCAAAACCGCCATCGCAATAATCTTCAAAACCGGCACCATAATACTGGCACTAAAGATAATCACAGCAATCAATCGGTCGCCGTCGTCCCACATATAAACAATGCCGTTGAAAATCGTATTGATCTCCAAAGCCGTCGGGTTGGACGAAATCATAATCGGCAGGATGTTGGCAGGGAAATACAGGATAAACGCCGCAACTAAAAACGCCAGCGAAATGCTCAGGCTTTTCGGGCGGCGACGGTATAAGTCCGCACCGCATACGCCGCAAGGTTGCTCGTCTTTATCGCGGAAATACAGGCAGCGGCTGCAACAGATTTTGTCTTCGGTGGCCGTCTGAACCGCATGGCCGCCGGTTAAACGGTGAATCTTATAATAAACCCAATGCTGCGGAATCGATACCGAAGTCCGAATCAGCATGACCGACAGCGGAAACATCAGATAAAACGCCGATCCGAATTCCACTGTAGCAACGGATGAGAGCTTGATATACGCCACCAAAGTGGAAATAAAAAACACATCCACCATAATCCAATGGCGCAGCCGCACCAATACACGCGTTGCAAAGCGCAGCGCAGGGTAGGCCTTTTCGCGTATCAAAGCCGTATAAACATAAAGACAGAGCAGCAAAAACAGTAAAGGCGCGCCGAAGGTGAGGATAAACATCACTTCCGCCAGAAAACCGTAATCCAGCGAAATTAGAAGGCGCATCATTTGCGGCAGCGACAAAATCGATGTCACGCCGAACAAATCGACGCGGATATATACCATATTGTACGCGAACGCCATCAGAATCAAGGTTGTCAGCGCATAGGCAATCGGCGCGATATACGGATTGTTTTCCACCTCCACGATTTCGTGGTTGCACACCGGACAATGCGCTTCCTGCCCCTGACGCAAGTGCGGAATATCCATACGGCAGCCGCAATCGGGGCATTCCACCGTATGTGCAGGCAGCGTCGCATCAGGAAGATAAGACTTGTAGCGCCACCAGCGATGGTAGGCAGGAATCCGTTTCATGGTTCGGCAGGGGGTAAAGAAGGAGCAAAGAGTGTCGCATTATAAGGGAAAACAGCAGGATAGCCCAAATTTAGGTCGATATTGGATTGCATGGCGGCTGCTTAATAGGGTTTGGGCCGTCTGAAAAGTTTGAAAAGGGTTCAGAAGATTATTGCTATTAGGATAAAAATAAGATATATTCTCATTTTTTGAAAACACGATGAGCCTTGTAGATTTGTGGAAGGTGCGCGGTCAATAAACCTGAAGCAGGTTAAAAGTTATCTTCTTTGTTTTTAAAACGATTCTTTTCAAATCAGACGGTATTTTTAACCATAAAGGCCGTCTGAAACCATTTGTCCCTTATTCGAAGGAAATATCATGAGTGAGACCCAAGAGCTGACTTTCGCCAAACGCTTGAAAGAGCAAACCACGACAACACACGACAGTGTTGATAACTTGGTTATGTCCGTTCAACCTTTTTCCAGCAAAGAAAACTACATCAAATTCTTGAAACTTCAATCTGTTTTCCACAAGGCTGTCGACCACATCTATAAAGATGCCGAATTAAACAAAGCCATCCCAGAGCTTGAATACATGGCGCGTTACGATGCCGTGACTCAAGACTTGAAAGATTTGGGCGAAGAACCTTACAAATTTGACAAAGAATTGCCATACGAAACCGGCAATAAAGCCATCGGCTGGCTGTATTGTGCCGAAGGTTCTAATTTGGGCGCGGCATTTTTGTTCAAACACGCTCAAAAACTCGAATACACCGGTGAATTCGGCGCACGCCACCTGGCTCCGCATCCGGACGGTCGCGGCAAACACTGGCGTGCCTTTGTCGAGCATCTAAACGCATTGGGCTTAAGCCCCGAAGCCGAAGCGGAAGCCATCCAAGGTGCACGCGAAGCATTTGCCTTCTACAAAGTCGTGTTGCGCGAAACTTTCGGCTTGGCAGCAGATGCCGAAGCGCCGGAAGGAATGATGCCGCACAGGCACTAATGTATTTTACGACCCTGCCCCGGTTTGTGAAGCAGAGCCGTATTTCCTGCCGCGTATGGCGGCATTTTTCAAACCATCAAATGTAAATAATTATCATATTTTTCATTAAAAATATGCCATAGGAGATAATTATGACGATTCCTTTCAAACCGAGCCTGCTTGCAATGGCATCCATCCTCGCCCTTTCCGCCTGTATTTCAGGGGGAGGGGGTACACCTGTAGTCAAATCCTCAGAAACGCCGTCAAATAAAGTTACCCCCCCCCGCTGATACGGTAAGCCCTGCCACGGGTGCTGATACGGCAGGCACTGCTTCGGGCGGGGATGGAAGAGAATCCAAAACAGAAATACCGCCTAAAGATACGCAGGGAGAAGGGGAAACCGCGCAGGCAGGCGCTGATGGCGGAGTGCAAAATGATGCGCCCCAACATGTGGAAACTTCAACAGAATCAACACCACCTTCTTCAACTTCAGAAGGGACTTCAAGTTTTAGAAGAGCAGGAGAATATCGAGCAACAGCTAGAAGAGTAGCACGTTCTGTAAATGAACCTGAAGGAACAATAAACATAAGTTATAATTATGATGGAATGCCAGATATTCATGGATTTTTCGCTGATCCCGGAGAGAATAATACAGTAACTGTCACAAATTCAACAACTGAAGATAAAGTAAAAGAATTAGTTAAAGCAAAAATTCAAGCTAAAGCAAATGAATTAGCTAAACATGGATATAAGGTAAAAGAAGAAATAGTATTTGAGCAAGATACTGATGTGAAAAACTTTAACTACGTAGTAACTTTCACTAAGGAAACTACAGGTTTCAGAAATGATAATGCTCCGGCAACCGGCACATCCGGCAAGCAGCCTGAAAAAGAACGTATGCCCGACAGTGATGCCGGAGGGACGGATGGCAGCAATCAAGATACCGATGCGCCGAAAAATGCGGAATCTCAAGATGGTACGGAAGAAAACGCTGTAAGCGAAGATGCGGAGATGAAGGCAGCTCCTTCTTCTGAAGAAACCGGACATGAACATAATGATAATGCGCCGGCAACCGGCACACCCGAGACGCAGCCTGAACACAACCGTATGCCCGGCAGTGATGCCGTAGGGGCGGATGGCGGCAATCAAGATACCGATGCGCCGAAAGATGCGAAATCTCAAGATGGTACGGAAGAAAACGCTGTAAGCGAAAATCCGGAGATGAAGGCAGCTCCTTCTTCTGAAGAAACCGGACATGAACATAATGATAATGCGCCGGCAGCCGGCACACCCGAGACGCAGCCTGAAAACAACCGTATGCCCGGCAGTGATGCCAGACGGGCGGATGGCGACAACCCGGCCACCCATCCTCCCCAAGACCAACCAGCCCAAAGTGCTGCCGATACTCAACCTAAAACAGGCGTGTTTGGCGAGAAATATTTTGACAGTACGGGAGAAATCACGGCGTTGGTGATTGGTGGGGAAACTATTGATTTGACAAAAGCTGATGAGCCAGTATCACGTAAAAATCACCCCGGTTTGATGAGTGATAGTGATTTTGAGAAGGTAATGGTTTCTCAAGGGCAATATCAGCATCTGATTTATGGGGCGGCTAAATTACAAGACGGTACATACACCCTTTTTGTACAAGGTAAGCCGACAGAAAATTTGCCGACAGGAATGATGGCTAAATATCAAGGTAAGGTGCTGCATTTTGTTGGAAAATATAAGGATAATTGGTTTAATAATAGTGCGTATAGAGCCGCAGGAACATTTACGGCAGATGTTGATTTCTCACGGAAAACCTTAACAGGAAAAATTGATACCAAAGATCCTTCAGGTATGGGGATGCAAGAATTTACTGCAAGTATCGATGGAAGTGGATTTCAAGGTAAGTGGAAATCGGATAATGATCAAGGCGATATTTCCGGGAAATTTTATGGTCAAGATGGCGCGGAAATGGCAGGCAGATACGACTATAAAAATCAAGATAATAGAAAAGACGGCTTCGGCGTATTTGCAGGCAAAAAAGAAGCAGATGCCCGTTGATATTTATCCTATGTTTCACAGTCGGGAACAGTTCGGGTTTCCTTCGGACAGGGTATCGGTCAACACTTTGATGTGTTGACCTGCCTGCAGAAGCAATCCTAATTGAACCATCATCTGTATTACTGATTTGATTTATGGACTATGCCGTCTGAAAAATGTTTCAGACGGCATTTTTTGGTTGCCGATATGTCAACGTTTGATTCTCCTTTAAAAATTCCATTCACCACCTAATGACCATTGATGAGTATTACGCATTGCATAGGGTGCATTGCTACGGATGTGACTATAACTATAATTCAAAGTAGGGGTAATGCCTTTATAAGATAATTTGTTGTGACTAAGGCTGATAGAGAGGGAGCGCTCCCGGTTGCGTTGCGACTCCGTACCGAATGCCATAATGCCTTTATAGCGACGGTTGGCAAATGAAGCGGTAAGTCTGCTGTTAAGCCCGCCTAAAACCTGCCATTGCTGTATCCAACCTATATTGAAACCGTTGCGGTGGTAGGCCGCATTGTTGACGGCATTGCGTATGTTTTTGTTTTCAGGAACAAAGCGGTTGTATTGCCAACCGCCGAACAGGGTCGTACTGCCGAAACGGCGCGCTAGGGAAAGATAAGCACTGTCGTGCCACCCATCGTTGCGCAGTGCACGATCAGTTTCCCGATAGTTTTGGCGATATCGTTCCAGCGAGTAATAAAGTTGTGTCGCGTTGCCGAGATGGACCATATGCGAAAGCTGTACGCCAACCCCGTGTGCCAGCATATACGGCGCGGCGCGACGGTTATTTTCTTTTTTGCTGTCAAACTCGCTGCTGCCTGCCAACTGTGCCTGATAAAACGGTAAAACGCTGATGGTTTGTTTGCCATCCTTGCGCTGCCATCCCAAATAAGCCCTGCCGAACGCATCGTCGTAAGCCGATTGACGGTCGAAAAAATAGCTCGTTCCGCTAAGGTTGGCGCGGAATTTGACGGCGTGATGCCCGTACAGTGGGGTGAGTTTTTCGGTGTTCAATTCGTAATTCAAGCCGTTGGCACTGACGGGCAAAGTAACGCTGCATGCGGTTTGCCCCCTTGTTTCGATGCAATAACGCGGAGCAGCGTTGTTGGCATTATTGTTATGCACGGGGCTGATTCCGCCAGACCATTTCCATTCTGTCTGCCGTTTGACGGCTTCTTGAAAACGTTTGACATTCTCCAAAACGGGGGCAGGTATATCGCGTTGCGCGGCATGGCGGAAATGCGCCGCCGCCTCGCCCAAACGATAATCCTGAAACTCTGTTGCCGCCAAATCCAACAATATGCGGTCGTCTGAAACGTCGGATTCATAAAGGGTACGATAACGTTCGACCGCTTCGGAAGTCCGTCCTTTCAACTTTGCCAGCAAAGCATCGGCACGCGCAATCAGTTTGGGATTGTGGTTGGGCTGTTTGCGGTAAAGGGCGACAAGCGAGGAAACCAGATCTGCGCTATTGCCGTTGAGTGCTTGAATCAGCGCGTCCTCAAGAATACGCGGGTTTGCCGCTAAAAAATCATCGCCGACCACAGTCGGTTCGCCGACATTCTCATTCTTTTCAGACGACCTTTCTTCTTCGGACAAAATATCCAGCCATTGTTTTTGCTGCACTTGTACGGCAGCATCCTGAGAAGGCGCATCCAGCCGGACAACACCTTCGGGAAATTCAGCAAAGGCTGCTGACGGCAATAGGCAGCATAAAGAAGCCGAGACAAGTTTTTGTTTTATTTTTAGCATTTAAAGTCATCCGAAATATATGTATATATTGCAGGGCAAACAGTTCCTAATAAGGGATTTGCGTTTGCCATAAAACTGCCTGAAGTATCTTAAGGTAATCTTATTGTTGTATAAAAAATACAGATTCTTATTTAGATTTATCATTATAACGGCAAATTTACGAAATGAATATAACTTATTTATTTTTATAGGATTATAAATTACGTAAATATATTTAACAGAGTGAGGTTTGCATAAATACTCACTTTAACTACTGATAGAAAAAATATTGGTATTGCTAAAATAAAATATTTGTTACACAATATTTCATATTATTGGTAATACTTATCATTATTGCATCTGAGAAGCTTGTATTTTAGAGAGATTGGTTATGAAAATTAATGTATTTATAGTGCCTATTGCAACTGCCTTTATTTTGACTGCATGTGCAGGTGGAGGTGCATCTGAACCCAAAGTCCCCGTTGCTATTCCGACAGCTCAACCTATCGCCAATGTTAAGCTGAGCGATGAAAACAGTGCGGTACAGACCATCAATACCCTTTCCGGAAAAGGCGGCAGCCTGCGTGAAGCGGAAGTCGAAGTGACAACATCATGGGGCTACAGCTATCCCGAGAAGCAATATGTCTATCAAACCCCTTCAGGCAACTATTACAACATCAGCTCATATTCCGATCCGATTGTCCCCGACTCTTTCAGCCCGTCTTATGCCCTGCGTACCCGCCACGAAGGCCAGCCTTTATCTGAAGGCGGCAAGCTGTTTGTCTGTTGCAGTAGTTCTGGGCAGTTCACCTATGCCCCGGCAACCAAACAGGACCACCTCAAATTCGGCGCATGGATAAATGCAGACGGCACAGCATACCTGTTTGTCGGCGGCAAACCCGTCGGAACGGCGAAACCGTCTTATTACACTCCGTCAGACAGTAAAGAGGCAAAAGGCAAGACCACATACGAAGTTTGGGCGGTTCGCGTCCGCAACGGCAATATCGTTACCTCTACCTACGAGCCCAAAAAATCCTCTGTGTTGTCTGAAAAAACTGCTCCCAAGCTTTCACTGCTGACAGCCAATTTCAACACCCACAAACTCGGCGGCACGATCTTGGGTAATGCGGATTACGGTCCGGATGTTGTGATGAAAGATGTTGGCATCAGCGGCGTTAATTTCTCGGGCACTGCCACCTCCAATGGCAAAACCGGCACAGTTGAAGGAAAATTCTTCGGTCAGTTTAACGCTGATCAATCTGAAGTCAGCATAGGCGGCAAAGTAACCTTCGATGCCGATAAATCGTTGGATACCGTATTCGGCGGCGTGAAAAATTCATCAAACCGCGATACGCAAGATACAAGCTTGGAACCTGTCAGCCAGTAACTGCACATCAAGCATTCCAATAATAGATAATCAATATATTCAAGAGGCAAAACATGTCCTTCCATTTTAAACCCGTACTGCTGGCAGCCATTGTCAGCCAAACTTTCCCTGCCTTCGCTGCCGACCCCGTACCACAAGCCTATCAGGACTTGAATGAAGTCAAAGTCATCGGCGGCCGCAAAGTCCAAAAACTCGGCGAAGAAAAAATCCGCCGCAAAACCTTAGACAAGCTCTTGGTCAACGACGAACACGACCTGGTGCGCTACGACCCCGGCATTTCCGTCGTCGAAGGCGGACGTTCCGGTTCCAATGGTTTTGCCATACGCGGCGTCGATAAAGACCGCGTCGCCATCAATGTGGACGGACTGGCACAAGCAGAAAGCCGCTCTTCCGAAGCCTTCCAAGAATTGTTCGGCGCATACGGCAACTTCAATGCCAACCGCAATACTTCCGAACCCGAAAACTTCTCGGAAGTAACCATCAACAAAGGCGCAGACTCGCTCAAATCCGGTAGCGGCGCATTGGGCGGTGCCGTCAACTACAAAACCAAATCCGCAAGCGACTATGTTTCCGAAGACAAGCCCTACCATTTGGGGATAAAGGGCGGCAGCGTCGGCAAAAACAGCCAAAAATTCAGCAGCATTACCGCCGCAGGAACTTGGTTGGGTCTGGACGCATTGATGGTCTACACCCGCCGCTTCGGTAAAGAAACCAAAAACAACAGCGACGCTGCCGATACCAAAATTACCGACAGAGATAAACAAAGCTGGAGCCCGAATGCCGGCAGTACCAACTACGGCAGCCTCGGCATAGCGCGCAGCAAACCTGACCCTCAAAATTGGGAAAACATAAGCACCCTGTTCAAGCTAGGCTATAACTTCAATGATCAAAACCGTATAGGCTGGATTTACGAAGACTCGCGCACCGACCGCACGACGACCGAATTATCCAATATGTGGGCAGCAAACTGGAAAGGCGAGCCATTGGGCGATACCCGTTCCCGTCAAGATATTTCCTACCGCAAACGCATCGGTTTTGAATATAAAAACCAACTTGAAAAAGGACCATGGGACAGCCTCAACCTGCGTTACGACCGTCAAACCATTGACATGAGCACTTGGACCTGGGACTTGCCGACGGATTACGCCAAAAATGGTATCAATAGCGACGTATATCATATGTTCCGCAATATCCGTCAAAAAAATATCCAATATTGGTGCCGATGCCGAAAAACAAATCGACTTCTCCAAATCGGTATGGGCAATGCAATACGGATTGGGTGGTTCCAAAAACGACAACGACAATAGCGATCATAGCTATTGGGTACGCCTATACGACCCGAAATATCAAACGTCCAACAACCAAGAATTGACTATGCTGGTCGAAAGCTCCTCCAAAAACCGTTTTGCCTACTGGAACAACACCTTCCAATTTGGCGGCAACAGTCAATACCGCTTCAATGCAGGGGTTCGTTACGATAAGAGCAGCAGCAAAGCCAAGGACAACCCCAACTATACCCCTGCCATTCGCGGTCAAATCCCCTATCTTGGCAGCGAGCGTAAACACAGCGGTTTCAGCTACGGCTTAGGACTAGACTGGAAATTCACTCCACATTTGAATCTTCTGGCGAAATACAGTACAGGCTTCCGCGCGCCGACCTCGGATGAAACCTGGCTCTTGTTCCCGCATCCTGACTTCTACCTTAAAGCCAACCCCAACCTGAAGGCAGAAACCGCCAAAAACTTCGAGCTGGGACTTGCCGGCAGCGGCAAAGCAGGAAACTTTAAATTCTCCGGCTTCCAAACCCGCTACCGCAACTTTATCGAGCTGACCTACATGGGCGTATCCTCAGACAAGCCCAACAGCCCTAATTATGCGCCGATTTCCGACGGTACTGCATTGGTCAGCTCGCCCGTTTGGCAAAACCAAAACCGCTCCTCCGCATGGGTGAAAGGTTTGGAATTTAACGGCACATGGAACCTTGACAGCATCGGTTTGCCGCAAGGCACGCACGCCGGTGTCAATGTCAGCTATATCAAAGGCAAAGCCAAACAGACCAACGGACAAGAAACCCCGATTAACGCCCTTTCCCCGTGGTCTGCCGTTTACAATTTGGGCTACGACGCTCCTTCCAAACGCTGGGGCATCAATGCGTACCTGACACACACTGCAGCTAAAAAACCGTCCGACACCGTTCACAGCAGTGATGATTTGAACAACCCGTGGCCGTTTGCCAAACACAGCAAAGCCTATACGCTTTTCGATCTGACTGGTTACGTCAACTTGGGCAAATACTTCACCCTGCGCGCCGGTGCCTATAACATCGGTAACAAAAAATATTACACTTGGGAATCTCTACGTAGTATCCGTGAATTTGGTACAGTTAATCGTGTTGATAATAAGACACATGCAGGTATAGAGCGATTCTCTTCACCAGGAAGAAGTTACAACTTTACACTTGAAGCCAAGTTCTAAGGTAATGAGAACAGAAAGGAAGGTCTGTACAGCTACAGCACCACCAACGGCGTTGACCGCAATGGTAAAGGTTTAGACCGCTACCGCGCCCCAAGCCGCAATTACGCTGTATCGCTGGAATGGAAATTCTAAGCAGTTAACGGATAGCTAAAGGCCGTCTGAAAGTTTTGATGACTTTCAGACGGCCTTTTTTATTTAAAACGAAATTTTTAAACGGATAACAACGGCTGCTGTCGAACAATTGCGCGGATGATGGCGCGGTTGGGGTGTAGCGCGGTTCTCAGCCTTTGTGATAGCGGATGCGGCAAGCCGAGTATTTCGGCCGCAACGGCGGCGGCGCAGATGGGGGCTGTCGCCAGTCCGCGCGTGCCGTGTGCCGTATTGATGTAGGCATTGGGCAGGTAAGGGCAGGGGATATTGTCGAGGCGGTAGTTCTTGTCCAATGCCAGCTTGGCGTAGGCGGACTGCATGGTGGCGATGTCGCCGAGTGCGCCGACAACGGGCAAGTGGTCGAGGCTGTCGCAACGTAGGGCGGCATGGCCTTGTGTGTCTTGAAGGCCGTCTGAAAACGAATCTTGCTCAAACAGGGATTGTGCCAATGGCGGATTGAGCTGTTGCAGGGCGGCGCGGTTTTCGGTTTCTTCGTGCGGATACCAAGTTTCATCGTTGCTGTTGAGGATAAATGTCGCGCCGTAGCAGTGGCGGCCTTGCCAGCTCGGGCTGATGTAGCTTTCGCCGGAAATGGCGCAACGCAGTTTTTGTGAAAACGGGCTGGTGGATACAACGCCGGTTTGTCCGCGGATTTGGCGGAAAGGCAGGGCGGAGACGTTGGTGTCGGCGGCAGTCGGGCTGTGTGCACCCATACAGTAAACAATATGGCTGGCGTTGAAATGCGCGTCCGGCGTGTGTGCCGTCCATTGTGTGCCGTCATGCGATACGGCGGTCAGCGGCGAGTGTTCGTGCAACTCAATCAGCGGATGGTTCAATAAGGTATGCACGACGGCGGGCGGATTCAGCCATACGCCTTGCGGCCAGTAAAGGCCGTCTGAAAATACGTCTATGCCTGCTATGGACGCAGCCTCTTCGGCAGATACGCTGCGGTAAAGGTGTTTATGCTGGTGTTGCAAACCCAAGGCCTGATTGCGTTTGCGTTCGCTGTCGTCAAAATTCAAATGCAATACGCCGTCGCCGCCCCATGCGTCGGAGTCGGGCAGCAAGTCTTCCAACAATCGACGCGTGTAGCCGTAGCCTGTCAACAGCAGCTCGGTTTGTTCGGTATCGTGTGGCGAGATTTTGGCGTAGAGCAAGCCTTGGCGGTTGCCGCTGCCTGCCTGCGCCGCTTTGCCTGCTTCCAAAACCGTAACGCGTACGCCGTGTTCAGCCAGTTTACGCGCGGTTGCCGCGCCGGCAATGCCTGCGCCGATAATCAGGACGTGTTCGGGCGCGGCTTGATGTTCAGGCCGTCTGAACCAAGGTTTCAGAGGAACAGGGGAGGATTGGGGTATGGCTTCGGTTTGCCATTCGATATGATGGAAATGTTCGTGTAAGCGGTCGGCGCGGTGTGGCGGAACCAGCCAGAGATGCACATCAGGCAATAGGTTTTCTAAAACATTGACGCTGTTGAACTGAAGACATTTCATGGCTTGAGCAAGACGGTTGTTCAGACGGCCTTCAAGCTCGGAGGGATGATTGGACAGCGGAAAATCGGGAATACGGTTTTCAGGCAGGCAGACAATCAAATAAAGCGGCGCGGTATGTTGTTCGATTGCGCGGCAAAGGGTAGCAAGGGAAGGCGTGGTGTTCCAAGCAAGGCAGGTCATGATGAAAGGCCGTCTGAAAAAAGAGGCTTTATTGTAACGCGGTTTGCGCGGATAGAATATCCGAACGGGTTTTGATAGAATCGCATGATATTTTGATTTCCAATTGATTTTTATACAGGAATTTTATGCGCCGTCTTTTGTTGTGTCTTCTCGCTTCCGGCTTGCCCATCGCTTGCTCGTCCGCGCCGCAGGATAACGGCAACAAAGCCGTTCGGTCCGAACGCTGGGCACCCCCCGTCAAACACGATGCCAACCTTTATCGCATCGACGACAAGCTTTATCGCAGCGAGCAGCCTGTTGCCGAAGATGGTGAAGCCATCGTCAAGCTGGGCATTCAAAGCGTGATCAACTTGCGCTTTTTCGACCGCAACGATGACGACCATTTGAAAGCATATGGTTTGACCTTGCTAAACCGTCCGTTGCTGTCATGGAGCATTAAGCCGAAAGAGATTACGGAAATCCTATACCTGATTGAAAAACAACAGCAAAACGGCGCAGTGCTTATCCATTGTTATCACGGCGCAGACCGTACCGGTTTGATTGCCGGAATGTACCGCATTATTTATCAAGGCTGGCCGGTGGAAGAAGCAAAAGCCGAAATGCAACATGGGCCTTATGGTTATCACAGCATTTGGAAAAACATTGCCAACCTGTTTACCGAAGAGAAAGTCAAGCAGGTTAAAACGCACTTGGAAGCCTTGCGCAAACGCGGTTAACACTAAGATTTAAATCATAAAAGGCCGTCTGAAAGAACAAATCTTTCAGACGGCCTTTTGAATGGCAGATTGCTTAAATCACAAAATCCGTAGTCGATAATTGAATGTTTTGATCCATATCGGCAGACGGGGTTTTGGACGAGCGGCCAACCGGTTTGGCCGGTACGCCGACAACGGTAATCGAAGACGGTACATCGGCAACCACCACGCTGCCTGCGCCGATTTTAGCATTTTCGCCGATGCGGATATTGCCCAAAATTGAGGCATTCGCACCAATCATCACGCCATCGCCGATTTTCGGGTGGCGGTCGCCGCTTTCTTTGCCCGAACCGCCCAGCGTTACGCCGTGGAGGATGGAAATATTGTTGCCCAAGACGGCCGTTTCGCCGGCCACAAAACCGGTGGCATGGTCGAGCATCAGGCCGTGACCGAAACGGGCGGCCGGGTGGATATCGACACCGAAGACTTCCGACATGCGGTTTTGCAGGAAATACGCCAGCGTTTTACGGCCGTTTTGATAGAGCCAGTGGTTGATGCGGTGTGCCTGTACGGCGTGGAAGCCTTTGAAATACAACAGCGGCAGCGAATATTCATCACAAGCCGGGTCGCGCTCGTAAATGGCTTTCAAGTCGGCCTCGACGCATTTGCTGATACGGGTGTCCACGCTCAAAGCCTGCTGATAAATTTCAAACAGCGCGCGCACGTTCATAATCGGACTGCCAAGCTTGCTGGAAAGATGGTAGGCAAGTACCGAATCGAGCGAATCGTGGTGTAACACAGTTTGATGCAGGAAGCTCGCCAGCATAGGTTCGGCCGCGACTGCTGCTTCGGTTTCTTCGCGGATGGTGTGCCACAGATTAAAATCGCTTGAATTCAAATGGTCTTTTTTCATATTCGAGGCCGTCTGAAGAATAAAATCAGATGGCTATCTTACCGTTTTCCAACGTCTTTTAACAAGGCATTTGATAATCGACGTTCAAATGCTTGAAGTTTTTTCAGACGGCCTTATATATGGGTCATTGAATGCCAACACTCTAAAAGGATGTCAGAAATGACGGATCGTAACGAACAACACCAAAACGAAGCCGAAGAAGCGGCAGCCGTAGAAACTGCTGAAGCAGTTGAAACCGAACAAGCCGAAGTACAAGCCGAGCCGACTTACGAAGATCTGCAGGCGCGTATTGTCGAGTTGGAAGGCCAGCTCAAAGACAGCGAGCTGCGCGGGCTGGCAAACGAGCAAAACCTGCGCCGCCGCCATCAGCAAGAAATTGCCGATACCCATAAATTCGCCGGACAAAAATTTGCGGCAGAAATGCTGCCTGTTAAAGACTACCTTGAAATGGCGCTGCTCGACCAAAGCGGTAATTTCGATGCCCTGAAAATGGGTGTGCAAATGACTTTGAACGAGTTGCAAAAAGCGTTTGATGCCACCCATATTAAAGAAGTCAATCCTCAGGCAGGCGAGAAACTTGATCCGCATTACCACCAAGCCATGCAGACGGTAGTCAGCGAGCAAGAGCCAAACACCATCGTCAGCGTGATGAAAAAAGGCTACACATTATCCGACCGCGTGCTGCGTCCTGCGATGGTTGTCGTGGCGAAAAAAGAAGATTGAAAGCACCGCTTGATAAAGTTTATCAAGCATAAAATCTTCAGACGGCCTTATCCGGTTTCAAAGCCCGATGTTCCGCTATTGGAAAATCATTCCGATAAACCGGAATCGGAAAATTAAAACCGGCCGTCTGAAAAAAAGAATAAACGGCTTGTGGATAAATAAATCAAGTACTTGAATTTAATTTGAAAAAAAATTCAAATTAAGCCTTGAAAAAAAATGAAGCAACCTTATTTACAAGCCATCGGAACGAAATGTTCCACAGGATTATTAATTTAGAAAAGTTTATTAGGAGCAACATAATATGGCAAAAGTAATCGGTATTGACTTAGGTACAACCAACTCTTGTTTGGCCATTTCTGAAAACGGTCAAACCAAAGTGATCGAAAATGCAGAAGGTGCACGCACCACTCCTTCCGTTATCGCTTATTTGGACGGCGGCGAAATCCTTGTCGGCGCGCCTGCAAAACGCCAAGCGGTAACCAACGCTAAAAACACTATTTACGCCGCCAAACGTTTGATTGGCCATAAATTTGAAGACAAAGAAGTTCAACGCGACATCGAATCTATGCCTTTCGAAATCATTAAAGCCAACAACGGCGACGCATGGGTGAAAGCGCAAGGCAAAGAGCTGTCTCCTCCTCAAATTTCCGCAGAAGTCCTGCGCAAAATGAAAGAAGCCGCTGAAGCTTACTTGGGCGAGAAAGTAACCGAAGCCGTGATTACCGTTCCTGCCTACTTCAACGACAGCCAACGTCAAGCGACTAAAGATGCAGGCCGCATCGCAGGTTTGGAAGTAAAACGTATCATCAACGAACCGACCGCAGCCGCTTTGGCATTCGGTATGGACAAAGGCGACAACAAAGACCGCAAAGTAGCCGTATATGACTTGGGCGGCGGTACCTTCGATATTTCCATCATCGAAATCGCCAACCTCGACGGCGACAAACAATTCGAAGTATTGGCAACCAACGGAGATACCTTCTTGGGCGGCGAAGACTTCGACCAACGCTTGATCGACTACATCATTGACGAGTTCAAAAAAGAACAAGGCATTGATTTGAAACAAGACGTAATGGCTTTGCAACGTCTGAAAGAAGCCGCTGAAAAAGCCAAAATCGAATTGTCCAGCGGTCAGCAAACCGAAATCAACCTGCCGTACATCACTATGGATGCAACCGGCCCGAAACACCTGGCAATGAAAATTACCCGTGCCAAATTCGAAAGCTTGGTTGAAGATTTGATCCAACGTTCTATCGAGCCTTGCCGCACCGCATTGAAAGATGCCGGCTTGAGCACCGGCGACATCGACGACGTGATTTTGGTCGGCGGTCAGTCCCGTATGCCGAAAGTACAAGAAGCCGTTAGAGACTTCTTCGGCAAAGAACCGCGCAAAGACGTGAACCCTGATGAAGCCGTTGCCGTAGGTGCAGCGATTCAAGGCGAAGTATTGGGCGGCGGCCGCAGCGACGTATTGCTGCTGGACGTAACCCCTCTGTCTTTGGGTATCGAAACCATGGGCGGCGTGATGACCAAGCTGATTCAAAAGAACACTACTATTCCGACTAAAGCGTCTCAAGTGTTCTCAACTGCCGAAGACAACCAAAGCGCAGTGACCATCCACGTACTGCAAGGCGAACGCGAACGCGCTTCTGCCAACAAATCTTTGGGTCAGTTCAACTTGGGCGACATCGCACCCGCACCGCGCGGTATGCCGCAAATCGAAGTTACTTTCGACATCGACGCCAACGGTATCCTGCACGTTTCCGCCAAAGACAAAGGCACAGGCAAAGCCGCCAACATCACCATCCAAGGTTCTTCAGGTTTGAGCGAAGAAGAAATCGAACGCATGGTGAAAGATGCCGAAGCCAATGCCGAGGAAGATAAAAAACTGACTGAATTGGTCGCTTCCCGCAACCAAGCCGAAGCCCTGATCCACTCCGTGAAAAAATCTTTGGCAGACTACGGCGACAAACTCGACGCAGCCGAGAAAGAAAAAATCGAAGCCGCGCTGAAAGAAGCCGAAGAAGCGGTTAAAGGCGACGACAAAGCAGCTATCGATGCCAAAGCCGAAGCTTTGGGTGCAGCCAGCCAAAAATTGGGCGAAATGGTTTACGCTCAAGCGCAAGCCGAAGCACAAGCAGGCGAGGGCGCACAAACCGAGTCTTCTGCTAAGAAAGACGACGACATCGTAGATGCCGACTTTGAAGAAGTAAAAGACGACAAAAAATAATTGATGCCGTCTGAAAAAAGCGCGAATCGAAAGGTTCGCGCTTTTTGTCGTTTGGAAAATGTCTAAAGACGCTTTGTCAAAATTGATGGTAAACTTTCAAAACCTTGCTACATTATCGTGTTGCCATACTTCTATTGCCGAATTTTGAACAGATTTCGCCGAATGCTGACAGTAGCTGACAGTCAAAGCCATTAATATTTGTCCATCGCTTTTGATGGTTGCAGCTGCCGGTTTGGTATTGGCTCCAGTTGCTTCTGCACACGGCAAACACGAAAAGTATCCGAAACAAGAGCTTATGCACAAAAAAGCCAAACCGCAAAAAATGAAAAAAACTGCACCTAAAGCCAAACACCACGCAAGCCAAGCCTAAACATCATCAAGAGCATCGCCACGACCATCATTAAGATGAATCCTCAACAATAAATAAGGCCGTCTGAAACTCAAACATTAGGTTTCAGACGGCCTTTGGTTTATCTGTCAAATAGAGCTTTGCCGTTTTTCTTGTGCCAAACGGGTCGGCTCCAGCCAGGCAATGTTTCTTTCTGCCAGTGCATCGCGCCAATAATCCAGTTTGGTATCCAAATCTTCAGAGAAACTGTCTTGATTCAAAAGTTGAATGATAACGCCGCCGTCCGTAGCTTCGGCCAAACGGCTGATTTGACGCAAAATGCCGCGGTCGGGAACAGTTTGCGTGCGTACGCCGATGAGAAGTTGTGCCGGAGTTTGTTTCAATTCGGCTTCTAATTGTTCCAAATCTTTTCTGCCGGCGGCAACGCCTTTGTCTATCCATTCTTGCGCCAAAACGCCGGAAAACCAAAGCGGCTCAGGCCATTCCGTTTCCAGTGTAACGGCCCATTTGGGCGCATTATTCAGCGTAATTTTAGATGAAACGGGAACGATGTTTTCCTGAAAATCATCGGCATCAACAATTTTCGTTTGCCATGCGCGGAGGATGTTTTGATAGTAGGGCTGATTCAAATCCAAACGTTTGCGAAGGGTTTTTAAAGTAATCTTGCAAGCAAGCCAAGCAAGCAAGCGCGGCAGAATGCCATAGCAGATGATGCTGCCGATGAGTAAGCCTGCCCAAGCGCGTGCATCTTCGATATGATTGTTCAGACGGCCTGCAATTACGGCCTGACTGTCGGGAACAGGAAAGCCCAAACGTTCCGGCAGCCATGACAAAGCCTCAACCGTTTTCACCAATGCCGTATTGCTTAAAAGCGTACTTTCCCAGTTGAACGTATATTGACGCACCAAGAGCAACAGCAAGACAGAAACCAACATTCCCGACAGCGTGCAAAGCCATAGGCTGTGCGAAGTTGCACCAATCAGCCAACGCGTTTGCGGTTTGCGCCATTCATCCACATAAAGCCGCAAAATTGCCTGATTTACAGGATCTTTTCCTCGGAACCAAGTTGCCGGACTGCTGATAAAGTGCACATTTTTCAAACGCAAGAATAAAGTCGCCAGCCACACCAGCAGCATGACCGTATTCATGCCCAAAATCCCGGCCAAGACCAGAAAAAAGTTCAGCCCCTGATTGTCCATCAAAAGATAAGTGCTGGAAAAACCGAATGTAAACAACAACGTCGCCGCAACAATCCAAAGCCAAAACGAGCCTGTCTCCACCTGTTGCAACACATATTTCAAATGCTGGTCGCGGTCAATAATTTGGGCGCGGCGTATCAGTTTTTCCTCGTTGCCACCATCAATATGCCGCAACGCTTCCGTCGCCTGCACAGGATCTCCCGGAAAAATATAGGCACGTTCTTCAAGGATACGGACCAATTCGACAAGTTTTTGCGATGGATTCAACATAAATGATAGGCCGTCTGAAAGATACAATGGAAACGTCTGTAAAAGCAGTTTCGATTTCGAATGGGGTGTATAGTGGAATAGATGTAAAAAAAGCAGCCCGAAAGCTGCTCATTTTGAGTGTGGTGCGGACGGAGAGACTTGAATTAAATAATTAATATATTGATATTTATACATATAATTTCATGAATTTGGAAAAATACCCCCAAATACACCCCCATTTTGTCAAAGTCAAAATTTTTCAGGGGGTAAGCATTACTCCACTTTAGCTATTCGCCATCAGATTAGCGGATGATATTCAGTTCCGCCGTTTTGCCGGTCTTAGCAAGCATGGTTAATAACGCATCTATCGTGAACTTGCTGATTTTGCCGTTTATCAAATCGGAAACACGAGGGCGGCTGGTGTTAAAGATTTCTGCCGCCTGTTCCTGTTTCAAGCTCTGCTCTTTTATCCATGCGCTGACGCTTTCGGCAAGCTGTAACTTGGTTCTGATAATCATATCGCTATGGGCCTTGAGTTTGGCGGCTTCGTCAGGCTGAAAACCCAAATCGGCAAAAACATTACCGCCTACCGGTGTAATATGCGTGGTTTTTGATGTCATTTTTCTATCTCCTGTACCAATGCCCTATATCGGCCCTTGATGATTGCTATGTCTTTCGGAGCGGTTTTTTGGCTCTTCTTTTGGAAGCTGTGCAATACATAGACGGCTTTTTCAAACTTAGCCACATAAACTACTCTAAACGCCCCGTCGGGCAAACGTTTTCTTAGAACCTGTATTCACAAACAACGATTTGATAAATTTTAATATTTGTGAAATATACCCTAGTTTGACAAAATTTTCAGCAGATAAATTCGTCTGCTCAAAATCTTTTGCCAAACGTCGAGACCAACCTAACCATGCAAACGTTCGTTCTACAATCCAACGTTTGGGCAGAATATGCCAAGAAATATCTTGAATTTTCTTTGAAATCTCAACAGTTAAACCCAATTGCTCCGATACTTCGCGCTCAAATGTATTCCGATAACCTGCGTCTGCACAGAAACCTTTTAAACCAGGATAGGTCTCAAACGCTTTTTTTGCTGCAAAAATACCTGCTTTTGTGTCATGAATATTGGCTGCATGAACCACAACAGACAATAGGTTACCCAACGTATCAACAGCTATATGTCGCTTACGGCCTTTGATTTTTTTACCTCCGTCAAAACCTTTATCATGTGCGCCGGAAGCTGTTTTGACACTTTGTGAATCAATAATGGCATAAGTCGGCATTGCTTGTTTTTGATGGATTAAACGTTTTTTTGAACCAATGCCGAAAGAATCCTATCCCATAAGCCTGATTGGTTGGCTCTGCGATAGAAACTCCATACGGTTGGATAAGGTGGAAAATCATTGGGCAGCATACGCCATTGGCAACCTGTTTTGGTAATGTACAAAACGGCATTCACTAATTCACGTTTATCCCATTTGTAGTGGCGTAGCCGGTTAAAATGTGGCTCAATCGCTTGCCATTGGGCATCTGTTAAGTCTGTCGGGTAGGATTTTCCAGTCATAAAGATATTTTATCATTTTTGTGAATACAGGTTCTAACAATGGCTGAAGTTGATTCGATAGCCGGCGTATTTTCAAATATTAATTTGTTTCAAGTATTCAGCTTTGAAGGCCGTCTGAAACATTGCGTTCAGACGGCCTTTTTGTTTTCGGATAAAATACAGCAAACTTTAAATCAGCTGCCTTTTAAGATGACGCCCGAAACCCAAAAACAGCTCAAAATTACCGATGTTTCCGCCAAGAAACTCGAAAAACTCAACCTCCATACCGCATGGGATTTGGTGTTGCACCTGCCGTTGCGTTACGAGGACGAGACGCACATCATGCCGATTAAGGATGCGCCAATCGGCGTGCCGTGTCAGGTCGAGGGCGAAGTCATCCATCAGGAAGTAACGTTCAAACCGCGCAAGCAGCTGATTGTCCAAATCGCCGACGGTTCCGGTAGCGTCCTTTTTCTGCGCTTCATCCACTTTTACGCCAGCAACCAGAAACAGATGGCGATCGGCAAACGCATCCGCGCCGTGGGCGAAATCAAACACGGGTTTCACGGCGACGAGATGATTCACCCTAAAATCCGCGATGCAGAGAGCAGCGGTTTGGCAGAAAGCCTCACACCGATTTATCCAACCGTAAACGGTTTGAACCAGCCCACTTTGCGCCGCATCATTCAGACGGCCTTGGACGTTACGCCGTTGCACGATACTTTACCCGATGCTTTATTAGGCCGTCTGAAATTGCCGCACCTTGCCGAAAGCCTGCGCCTTTTGCATTCGCCGCCGCCGAGTTTCACTATTCATCAACTTTCAGACGGCACGCTGCCCGCATGGCAACGGCTCAAATTTGACGAACTTTTGGCGCAACAGCTTTCCATGCGCTTGGCGCGGCAGAAGCGCGTCAGCGGCTCGGCCACGGCATTGGGCGGCGACGGCACATTGACTCAAGCCCTGCGCCACGCTTTGCCGTTTGCCCTGACCGATGCGCAAGAAAGGGTCGTGTCTGAAATCTGCCGAGATATGGCGCAAACCCACCCCATGCACCGCCTGCTGCAAGGCGATGTCGGCAGCGGCAAAACCATTGTGGCTGCTTTGTCTGCGTTGACGGCTATCGAATCCGGCGCGCAGGTGGCTGTAATGGCGCCGACCGAAATCCTTGCCGAACAGCACTTCATTAAGTTCAAACAATGGCTGGAGCCTTTAGGCCTTGAAGTTGTTTGGCTTTCCGGCAGCCAGCGCAAAAAAGCCAAAGACGAAGCCAAAACCAAACTCGCCGACGGTACCGTCAAAATCGCCGTCGGCACGCACGCTCTGTTTTCAGACGACGTCGAGTTTCAAAATCTGGGTTTGGTAATTGTGGACGAGCAACACCGTTTCGGCGTTGCCCAACGCCTTGCCCTTAAAAACAAAGGGCGCGACGTCCACCAGCTGATGATGTCCGCCACGCCCATCCCGCGCACGCTCGCCATGAGTTTCTTCGCCGACTTGGACGTGTCCGTCATCGACGAATTGCCGCCCGGACGTACGCCGATTAAAACCCGTCTCGTCAACAACGTCCGCCGCGCCGAAGTCGAAGGCTTTGTCCTTAATATTTGTCGCAAAGGGCAGCAGGCATACTGGGTCTGCCCGCTGATTGAAGAGAGCGAAACCCTGCAACTGCAAACTGCTACCGAAACCCTAGAGCAGCTTCAGGCGGCATTGCCCGAACTCAACATCGGCTTGGTACACGGGCGCATGAAGGCCGCCGAAAAAGCCGAAGTTATGGCGGAATTTGCGGCAGGCTGTCTGAACGTCTTGGTCGCCACCACCGTCATTGAAGTCGGCGTAGATGTGCCCAATGCCGCCCTGATGGTCATCGAACACGCCGAGCGCATGGGCTTGGCGCAGCTGCACCAATTACGCGGTCGGGTAGGGCGCGGAGCGGCAGAAAGCGTGTGCGTCCTCCTGTTTGCCGAGCCCTTGAGCGAACTCGCCAAAGCGCGGTTGAAAGTCATCTACGAACACACCGACGGCTTTGAAATCGCCCGTCAAGACCTCAACATACGCGGTCCCGGTGAATTTCTTGGCGCACGTCAAAGCGGCGTTCCCATGCTGCGCTTTGCCAACCTTGAAGAAGACTTACACCTTTTGGAACAAGCGCGCGAAATCGCCCCTTTGCTGATTGAACAAAACCCTGAAATCGTCGAAGCGCATTTGGCAAGATGGCTTTCCAGCAGGGAAGGTTATTTGGGCGTATAAGGTTTGCTTTAAAAGAAAAAGGCCGTCTGAAATCTTTCAGACGGCCTTTTGATTTGGCTGGATAGGGGTTTAGAAACCTTGCGCCAACATTGCATCGGCAACTTTGACGAAACCGGCAATGTTCGCACCATTAACATAGTTTACTTTGTCGCCGACTTTGCCGTATTTCAGGCAGGATTCGTGGATGCTTTGCATAATCTCAAATAAGCGGCTGTCCACTTCTTCGCGCGTCCAAGACAGGCGGATGGCGTTTTGACTCATTTCCAAACCTGAAGTCGCTACGCCGCCGGCGTTGGAGGCTTTGCCCGGGGCGTAGAGGATGCCGGCTTTGATAAATTGCTCGACCGCGCCCAAAGTCGACGGCATATTCGCACCTTCCGCAACAACGTAGCAGCCGTTTGCCAACAGGGTTTTGGCGGCTTCTTCGTCCAATTCGTTTTGGGTCGCGCAGGGCAGGGCGATTTCGGCGGCAACGTTCCACGGTTTTTGGTTTTCAAAGTATTGCAAACCTTGCTCTTTGGCATAAGTGGCAACCCGTTCGCGGCGGACTTCTTTCAGTTCGATAAGCGCGGCGAGTTGCGCTTCGGTCATGCCGCTGTCGGGGAAGAGGACGAAGCCGTTGGAGTCGGAAACGGTCAGCACTTTCGCGCCCAGTTGGATGGCTTTTTCGGCAGCGTATTGCGCCACGTTGCCGGAGCCGGAAATCAGGACGCGTTTGCCTTCAAAACTATCGTTGCGGGTTTGCAGCATGGCTTGGGCGAAATAGACGCAGCCGTAGCCGGTTGCTTCGGGGCGGATGAGGCTGCCGCCCCATTCCAAACCTTTGCCGGTCAGGACGGAAGAAAACTCGTTGCGGATTTTTTTGTATTGTCCGAACAGATAGCCGATTTCGCGCCCGCCTACGCCGATGTCGCCGGCCGGAACATCGGTGTCCGCGCCGATGTGGCGGTAGAGTTCGGTCATAAAGGCTTGGCAGAAGCGCATCACTTCGGCATCGGATTTGCCTTTGGGGTCGAAGTCCGAACCGCCTTTGCCGCCGCCCATAGGCAGGGTGGTCAGCGCGTTTTTGAAGACTTGTTCAAAAGCGAGGAATTTCAACACGCCCAAATCGACGGTCGGATGGAAGCGCAGGCCGCCTTTGTAAGGGCCGATGGCGGAGCTCATTTGCACGCGGTAGCCGCGGTTGACTTGAACCTGACCTTTATCGTCCTGCCAGGTTACGCGGAACATCACGACGCGTTCGGGTTCGACGATGCGTTCCAACAGGCTTTGCTGGGTGTATTTCGGATTTTGTGCCAAAAACGGATCGAGGCTCATGAAGACTTCTTCAACCGCCTGATGGAACGGCTCTTGATTGGGGTTGCGTTGTTTGAGGTTGGCAAACAGGGTGTTCAAGTCAGTCATTCGGATACTCCTTTTGATTGATGTTGTACTAATGGGAAAACGAATTTGTAGTTGGCAATATAAACCTATTTTTTTCTGATGCCAAGTCCGATTTTGCACAAATTGTTGACATTATTTTTTCCATATTTTTGATATTTGATGTTTATTGCCAATAATTAATCAATAATCATAAATTAATTTTGAAAATAAAAATATTATTGGAATTTTATTTCAAGTAATTAAACTGGATTTTTTGATTCCAATCAAGGTAATTTTGTTTTCACGCCTGCTTTTACTGTGGAAAAGGATTGAGATTGTCAACAATCCTGCCTGCCTGAATCTGTGTTTTGGGCATTATCCGGAAATGTTATAATATGCGCCGTTTAATTTGATGAAAGATGATGATGAAGGCCTATTTGGACTTGATGCGCCACGTCCTCGACAACGGTACGGACAAATCAGACCGCACCGGTACGGGTACGCGCTCCGTATTCGGTTATCAGATGCGTTTTGACTTGGGCAGGGGCTTTCCGCTGCTGACGACCAAAAAGCTGCATTTGCGCTCGATTATCCACGAGCTGCTTTGGTTTCTCAAAGGCGATACCAATATCAAATACCTGAAAGACAATAATGTTTCCATTTGGGACGAGTGGGCGGACGAAAACGGCGACTTGGGCCCGGTTTACGGCTACCAATGGCGCAGCTGGCCTGCACCCGACGGCCGCCATATCGACCAAATTGCCAATGTGGTGGAACAAATCAAAAAAAATCCCGACTCGCGCCGTCTGATTGTATCGGCATGGAATCCGGCTTTGGTCGACGAAATGGCCTTGCCGCCTTGCCACGCGCTGTTTCAGTTTTACGTTGCCAACGGCAAACTGTCCTGCCAGCTTTACCAGCGTAGTGCGGATATTTTCCTCGGCGTTCCCTTTAATATCGCCAGCTACGCATTGTTGACCATGATGATGGCGCAAGTATGCGGCCTGGAAGCCGGTGAGTTTATCCATACGTTTGGCGATGCGCATTTGTACAGCAACCATATCGAGCAGGCCCAGCTGCAATTAAGCCGCGATTTCAGAAGCCTGCCGACCATGAAAATCAATCCTGAAGTCAAAGATTTGTTTGCCTTCAAATTTGAAGATTTTGAGTTGGAAGGTTACGACCCTCATCCGCATATCAAAGCAGCCGTATCGGTATAATCCAAATTAAAAATAAAAAGGCCGTCTGAAACTTCAGACGGCCTTTTGTTTAGACAGGGTTATTTACGTTTCGCGCCATAGCCACCGATTAAGTGTTCGGTTGCATCATTGTTTTTCAAGCCATAAGTACCGCCAATTTCTTCAGCTTTTGGGCCGTAGAATTTGCCGTTCAGGTTGCCGCTTAATTTGCCATCGGCCGTGATGACTTTACCGGAGAAGAGGTTGCCGTCTTTCCAGCTTGCCGTACCTTTGAAATTGTAGTTTTCATCTGCTGTGGATACGCGCTTACCACTTTCCAAAGTATGGAAGTATGAGTTTGATGTTTCAAAACGGACACCTTTGAGGCCGAAATCAACGATAGCCATGACATTGGAAGTCAACTGACGATTGTTATTATTGCTAACCACATAGGCAGTGGAAATACCTGTGTAGGTGGCTGTACCTTGAGCAGGCAGGGTAGCGAAGGTAGTTTCATCGCCCAGGCTTTGGTAGCCTTGGTAGCCTTTGTGTGGTGTTTTGTCAGGGACGGTGTAATGCGCGAAGGTTTGATATGTCCAGCCGGCCGCAGAAGGATCATGCAGCACAATCTGGGTGTTGTCATCAAAACTGATGACATAGACACCGTCGAATTGTGTGTCAAAAACTAAGCCTTTTTGGTCTTGACGGAAATAGGCTAGCTTCTCGCTGGCTGTTTTATTCTTTTCTGCTAGTTGACCTTCCCCAGTTTGAGTATTGCCTTTTGAATTTAGAACCTGTATTCACAAACAACTATTTGATAAATTTTAATATTTGTGAAATATACCCTAGTTTGACAAAATTTTCAGCAGATAAATTCGTCTGCTCAAAATCTTTTGCCAAACGTCGAGACCAACCTAACCATGCAAACGTTCGTTCTACAATCCAACGCTTGGGCAGAATATGCCAAGAAATATCTTGAATTTTCTTTGAAATCTCAACAGTTAAACCCAATTGCTCCGATACTTCGCGCTCAAATGTATTCCGATAACCTGCGTCTGCACAGAAACCTTTTAAACCCGGATAGGTCTCAAACGCTTTTTTTGCTACAAAAATACCTGCTTTTGTGTCATGGATATTGGCTGCATGAACCACAACAGACAATAGGTTACCCAACGTATCAACAGCTATATGTCGCTTACGGCCTTTGATTTTTTTACCTCCGTCAAAACCTTTATCATGTGCGCCGGAAGCTGTTTTGACACTTTGCGAATCAATAATGGCATAAGTCGGCATCGCTTGTTTTTGATGGATTAAACGTTTTTTTGAACCAATGCCAAAAGAATCCTATCCCATAAGCCTGATTGGTTGGCTCTGCGATAGAAACTCCATACGGTCGGATAAGGTGGAAAATCATTGGGCAGCATACGCCATTGGCAACCTGTTTTGGTAATGTACAAAACGGCATTCACTAATTCACGTTTATCCCATTTGTAGTGGCGTAGCCGGTTAAAATGCGGCTCAATCGCTTGCCATTGGGCATCTGTTAAGTCTGTTGGGTAGGATTTTTTAGTCATAAAGATATTTTATCATTTTTGTGAATACAGGTTCTTACTTTGGTGGTAAGGGAGCTAGGGCTTGACCATGTAGGTTGGCTTGCGTTGCCATCAGGGGTCTTGTTAAATAACATACCGCCGTCTATTTTGACTTCATCATTTTTCTTAAAGTCAATAGAACCGATCAGGCCATTTTGGTTGTCGTCTTGATTGTCCGTTTGGAACATTTTGCCTGCGTCATCTTTGCGGAGTTGTACGTTAGGGTTGGATTGCTGCGCACTTTCGGAGGAGATGAAATGTGTGGGCAAAGGCTGGGGAACGTTGGCCGGATCGATTGGGGCTTCATCGGTCAGTCCGGCAAGGTTGTTGGCACGGTTGGTAAGCTTAGTAGACGGCGCTTTCTTGCCATTATTGCCGGCAGAGTTGCCGGTATTATTGGTAGGAGTCGAGCCGGTTCTTAAAGCAGCAGAACCGCCGCCCCCGCCACCGCATGCGGACAAGATGGCCGCGCTGACGGCTGTAAAAACGATGGTTTTAAGTTTGGTTTGGATGTTTGACATGAGATTCCCTGTATAGTTATTCGCTTGATGAAAAGGTTGGAGAGATCGTTTATCTGATTTTTAAACCTTCAAATCCCGATAATAACCGTAAATCATAAAAAAATAAACAGTTTGAAGGTGGTCGGGTAGATATATTTTTTTTTTTTTTTAGTTAATTGTTTTATATGAATTTATTTTAAATATTTTAGTGAGTTCGATAGCCGGTCTGTTTCTTTTTAACAAACTTTTCAGACGGCCTTTTGAGGATAAAAAAGCAGTCGGACTTTATGGATGCTTTTCTCTCAACGGATAAGCGTATTTCCGTTAAAATACGCCTTCTTTTCCGATTCGAAACATTGCCATGCGCCTGACCCACATCAAACTCTCCGGCTTCAAATCTTTTACCGCCCCGACCACGATTCATGTGCCGGGGCAGCTTGTCGCGGTTATCGGGCCCAACGGCTGCGGCAAGTCGAATGTGATTGACGCGGTGCGCTGGGTGTTGGGCGAGGCTTCGGCGAAGCAGCTTCGCGGCGAGAGTATGCAGGACGTGATTTTTAATGGTGCGGCGACGCGCCGTCCTGCGCCGAGGGCTTCGGTGGAGCTGGTGTTTGACAACAGCGACCACAGTTTGCAGGGCGCGTGGGGGCAGTATGCCGAGGTGAGCATCAAGCGGCAGCTGACGCGGCAGGGCGAATCGACTTATTTCATCAACAATCAGACCGTGCGCCGCCGCGATATTACTGATTTGTTTCTGGGTACGGGCGTGGGCGCGCGCGGTTATGCCGTTATCGAGCAGGGGATGATTTCGCGCATCATCGAAGCGCGGCCGGAGGAGTTGCGCGCCTATATCGAGGAGGCTGCGGGCGTGTCCAAATATAAGGAACGCCGCAAGGAGACGGAAGGCCGTCTGAAAGACACGCGCGAGCATTTGCAGCGTTTGGGTGATTTGCAGAACGAGTTGGCGCGTCAGGTGGAAAAGCTGGAAAAACAAGCCGAAACTGCCGAACGCTACAAATCCCTGACCGCGCAGTTGAACCAACAACAGGATTTGCTCGATTACGCCCAATGGCAGCAATCGCTTGCCGCCGCCGACAAGGCGACCGCGCAGCATCAGTCTTTGCAGGCGCAGCAGGACGAAACCGCCGCGCAGGTTCAGGCGTTAAACGACGAAGTACATGCCTTGCAGACCGCCGAACAGTCGCAGCAGCAGGCGGTACACGAACTGGGCAACAAACGCGGCGTGTTGCGCGAGCAGATTGCCCGTTTGGAAGAACAAATCCGCCATCAGCAAAACCTGCATCAACGCATCGAACGCGACAAGCAGGCGGCGCAGGCGCAGATGCAGCGCATCCATCAGGAGCAGCAGCAAATCCGCGTGCAGCTTGAAGAAAACGAGTTGCAGGCGGAAGAAAAGCAAACCGAATTGGCGGAATGGGCGATGCAGGTTGCCGAACACGAAGAGCGTCTGCCCGAATTGGAAGAAGCCCAAGCCACGCTCAACGCCGCCTTCCAAACCCGGCAGGACGAGGCAAACCGCATCCGCCGCGAACTGGCGTTGAAGCAGCAGCAGCTTGCCCATGCCGAACAAACCGTTGCCAAGCACGAAGAGCGCAAAGGCCGTCTGAAACAGGAAAACCAAGCCCTGAACCTGCCCGACGAAGCGGAAACCGCCGCCGCGCAGGAAGCCGCCGCCCTGTTGCAAAACCGGCAAGAGCATTACGAAGAACAAATCATTGCCGCCGAAGAAGCCTTACACGCCGCCCGCGAGGCGTTTCAGACGGCCTCAAGCCGTTTTCAAAGCCTGAAGCAGCAACACATCACCTTGCAGGCGCAGCAGCAGGCGTTGTCGCAAATCCTGTCGCAACAGCAGGAAGCCGCCGACTTCTGGCAGGCAACCGACCACGCCGCCGCGCCGCAGCTGTGGCAACACATCACCGCCCCTGCCGAGTGGCAACACGCCTTGTCCGTCATCCTTGCCGAACGCCTGCACGCCCGCGCCGTGCCGCAAGGTTTCGTACCGCCCGAGCCTTTGCCGCAAGGGCAGGCGGCGTGGCTTTCAGACGGCCTCTCCGGCGGCATCAAAAAATCCCTGCCCGTACAGGCATTGTTGAACCAAATCCAAGCGCAGCCGCCGTTTCAGACGGCATTGCACCACTGGCTCGACGGCGTATTGTGTGCGCCTGATTTGAGCTACGCCCTCGCGCATCAAAGCGATTTGGGCGCACACCAAATCTGGCTCACGCCCGAAGGCCATCAGGTCGATAAAGTCAGCGTCCTGCTCTATGCCAAACCCGCGCAGGAAAGCCTGATTGCCCAAAAAGCGCACCTCGACGGCATCGCGTCCGAACTGGAAAACCTCGCCCCCGAACTCTCCGCCGCCGAAGCCGCGTTCAAACAGGCGGATGCCGCCGCGCGCTCGTCCGAAGTGCAACATAAAAATCTGATGCAGCAGCAACAGCAGCACACGCGCCAATACAGCCAAGCGCAGCAACGCGCCGCCGAACTTCTGGCGCGCACCAACCAAGGGCAAATCCGCCGCGAACACATCGAGCGCGAACTGGCGCAGTTGGCGGAAGAACAGACCGTGTTGCAACACACGTCCGACGGCCTTTTAGACGACATCTCTACTTTGCAGGAAGCCGCCGCCGAACTCGAACACCAACAGCAAACCACCGCGCACAGCCGCCAAGAGCAGCAAGGCCGTCTGAAACAGGCGCAGCTTGCCCTGCTGGAAGCCAACCGCCAATACGGGCTGGCCGAAGTCGCCGTCCACAAGCTCAACCAGCAAAAACAAAACTACCAACAGCAAATTGCCCAGCTTGAACAGCAAACCCTGGACTGGCAGGAACGCCAGCAAGAGCTTGCCCTCGCCTATGAAACCGAGTTCCAAAACGACGAGCAGCACATCAAGCTTGAAGAATTAAGCGAAGCCGTACAGACCTTGGACGAAGAATATATTGTTGTGCAAGAGAAACTCGCGCAGATTCAGGAACAGGGCAGGGAGCAATACGCTAAAGTGCAAACCCTGCAAACCAAGCTGCCGCAGCTTCAGGCCGCTACCCAAACCGCCTTGTTGCAGCAGCAGGAAGCCCTGATCAACGCCAAACGCTACCATCAAAACCTGACCGAACGCGCCGCCGATTTGGACGCGCTCGAAGCGTTGGCGAAAGAATCGCCGAAAGTATTGAACACCAGCATCGGCAGCCTTTCGCAACAAATCGAAGCACTCGGCGCGGTCAACCTCGCCGCCCTGCAAGAACTCGAAGAAGCGCGTGAACGCGACGGCTACTACCGCAGCCAAAGCGAAGACGTGCAGGCCGCCATCACCCTTTTGGAAGAAGCCATCGCCCAAATCGACGACAAAACCAAAGCGCGTTTCAAAGAAACCTTCGATGCCGTCAACGGCAAAGTCCAAACCTTCTTCCCGACCCTGTTCGGCGGCGGCGAAGCTACCCTCAAAATGATAGGCGACGACCTCCTGACCGCCGGCGTGTCCATTATGGCGCGTCCGCCCGGCAAGAAAAACAGCACCATCCACCTCCTCTCCGGCGGCGAAAAAGCCCTCACCGCGATGAGCCTCGTGTTCGCCCTGTTCAGCCTCAACCCCGCTCCGTTCTGCCTTTTGGACGAGGTCGACGCCCCGCTGGACGACGCCAACACCTCGCGTTTCTGCAAGCTGGTCAAAGAAATGTCGGCGCAAACCCAGTTTCTCTACATCTCCCACAACCGCCTGACCATGGAAATGGCGGAACAGCTCGTCGGCGTAACCATGCAGGAAAAAGGCGTATCGCGCGTCGTCGCCGTGGACATCAAACAAGCGTTGGAAATGGCTGAGCCGAATTGAGGTAAGAACAAAGGCCGTCTGAAAGAATGAGGAAGAAATCTATAATTTCATCTTCCCATTTTTTCAGACGGCCTTTTTGTATTGGATACAGCGTTATTCTTTCGACGCATCATCTTTGGCGCGTTGAGGCTGCCCCGGGCGTCGGTTGCTGCGGTTGACGGCATCGCGCCATGCTTTGCGTTCGGCTTCGATTTTGGCAGCTACTTCATGAACCATGGTTTCTTGTTTTTTGACGGCCGGCTCTTCCGGTGTGTCACAAGACAGCAAAAATGCTGCAGACGAAGATAACGGCAATCAGGCCGACGATGGCCTGTTTGCCGGCGAGGGGTTTTTCGGGGGGAGGGACGAGGACATCGAAGCAGTCGGCGCAATCGAGGGCGAAGCAGACGTTTTCGGCTTCTTTGCGGCCCCGTCGGCCTTCTGTGATGTTGAAGGAGATGTGTTGCCCTTCGGCCGGAAGGCGGGTAAGGGTGGTGAAGGCGGCAAGGGCAAGAAAGATTTCTTGGCCTGTGTCTTCTATGGTAGCGGCGCCGAAGCCGCGCTTGCTGTTCCAGCGAGTAATCGTTCCGTAATAGCGCATAATGTATGTGGGGATATTATTATGGGTAACAGTTTTTCCTTGGACTGATTTTAAATCAAAAAGTTTAGTTATTGTCTTAATTTTAAACTAGATTTATCTTGTTGGAAGCAGGCAGGCCGTCTGAAGGATTTCAGACGGCCTGTATGGTTTATGCCTACTTATTAAGCACTTTTTGGAAGGTTTCGATCAGGTGTTGCGCAATGGCACGGCTGCCGAATTGTTGCAGGCAATCTTGGCGCAAGCGGACGGGATCGTATTGTGCATGGTTTTCGTAGAGGGTGAACAATGCTTTGGTCAGTTCCGGTATGTTTTCGATTGGTACCAGCAGGCCGTTGTCGGATGTGACGATGGACTCGGGGCCGCCGCAACGTGTGGCGATAACGGGCAAACCTTGCGACAGTGCTTCGATATAGACGACGCCGAAGGTCTCGGTACGGCTGGCGAGGACGAAGGCGTTGCTGTGGCGCATGAGGTCTAGGGTTTGGTCGGTGGTTAATGCGCCGGTAAAGGTAACGGCGTGGTTGATGCCCAAGTCGCTTGCCAGCTGTTTCAGACGGCCTTCTTCTGCGCCGCCGCCGCCGATTTTGAGTTTGAGCTGCGGATAGGTTTTGAGTGCTTCGGCAAAGGCAGGCAGGAGCAGGTCGTGGCCTTTGAGGTGACGCAGATGGGAGACGCTGCAGAAGGTGAAGTCTTGATTGTCTTTTTCGGGGAACTCGAAATCCTGTTCAAAATTGCCGCCCAGCATATTGGGCAGGTATTGCCAGTCTGTACCGGCGTAGGTTTTTTCGAGAATGCGGCAGAAATCACGGCTGACGGCGAACCGTGCCGCGCTGTGGCGCACGGCTTCGTGCATGGACGGCCATTGGTTTTTGCGGACAAGGCCGCGTGAAATGGCGCTGCTGTGTTCGGTAATCACATAGGGAATGCCGTATTTTTTGAAGATGGCACAGGCCAAAATGGCGGCGTAGTTGACGCAATGGGCGTGAATTACGTCGGGTTTGCCGTTGTCGGCGATATAGGCTTCAAAAGCTTTCATGCCTGCGTTGACCCAGCGGATGCGGTCGATATCGACAACCGGACAGCGCGGGAAGAAATACATGCTGTCGTAGGCGTAAGTGTTGAGTCCGCCTTGCTGATGGCGGCGCAGGCCGTAGAAGCGCGAGAAGATGGTTTTCGGATGGCTTCTCAAGTAGCGGAACATGGGCACGACCATGCCGATTTTCATGCCTTCGCGTTGCAGGGCTTGGGCTTGTAGGCGGAAAAAGATTCCGTCTACATCGGTTTCGGAAGAAGGATACCAAGAGGGGATAACGACAATATGCATGATGTGTTTTTTATGGAAGTAGATAACGGCGAGGCCGTCTGAAAAGAAAAGATATCTTTCAGACGGCCTTTTGTATATTTAGTTCAATCAGTTGCCGGCAACCGTCATTTTGGAAACCAAGATGGAGCCGATTTGGTTGGACGAACGGCGTAATGCGTCGTCTGCCACGCCGATGATGTCGCGGTACATGTCCTGCAAACGTCCGGCAATGGTGATTTCCTGAACCGGATAGGCAATGACGCCGTTTTCCACCCAAAAACCGGCCGCGCCGCGCGAGTAGTCGCCGGTAATGCCGTTGACGCCTTGTCCCATCAATTCTGTAACCAGCAAACCTGTTCCCATTTCTTTCAACAGGTCGGCCTGCGTGGCGTGGGTGTGGTTCAGATACAGATTGTGCGCGCCACCGGCATTGCCCGTTGTCTGCATGCCGAGCTTTTTCGCGCTGTAACTGCTGAGGAAATAGCCTTCGACTATGCCGTCTTTCACCACAAAACGCGGCTGCGTGGCGACGCCTTCGGCATCGAAATAAGTGCTGCGGAACGAGCGCAGGATATGCGGTTCTTCACGAAGGCTGAGAAACTCGGGCAGCACCTGTTTGCCGATGCTGTCAATCAGGAAGCTGCTTTGACGGTAGAGTGCGCCGCCGCTGAGTGCGCCGATAAGGTGGCCGATTAAGCCGACGGCGACGGTGGTGTCAAACAGTATGGGATAGCTGCCGGTCGGAACGCTGCGGCTGTTCAGACGGCGTAAAGTCCGTTCGGCTGCGGTTTTGCCGATGAGTTCGGGCGCATCCATGTCTTCGTGACGGCAGGAAGAATCGTACCAATAGTCGCGCTGCATGCCGTGTTCGTCGCTGGCGACGACGCTGCAGGAAATGCTGTGGTGCGTGCTTTGCTGGTGTGCGGCAAAGCCGTGGGTGTTGCCGTAAACATATTGGTAATGGCCGGTATGAACCGATGCGCCTTCGGAATTTTCAATGCGTTCGTCCGTTGACAGCGCGGCCTGTTCGCATTGCTCGGCCAAATCAATGGCGGATTCGGTACTCAAATCCCATTCGTGGTAACGGTCGAGGTCGCCGATATGGGTTGCCATCAAGGCAGCGTCGGCAAGGCCGGCGCAATCGTCTTCGGCGGTATAGCGTGCAATATCGATGGCGGCTTTGACCGTATCTTGTAGGGCGCGTTCGGAGAAGTCGGCAGTGCTGGCGCGGCCTTTGCATTGGCCGACATAGACCGTAATGTCTAAAGATTTGTCTTGTTGGAACTCGATTTGTTCGATTTCGCCCAAGCGCACGCTGACGCTTTGACCGAGCGACTCGCTGAAATCGGCTTCGGCCGAGGTGGCGCCGGATTGTTTGGCAAAATCCAGCGTGTGTCCGCACAAGCGCAACAGCTCGTCCGGTGTGTGGTTAAACAGCATAAAAAGGTTTCCTGACAGGGTTTTGCGGCATTTTAACCGTTTCAGACGGCCTCTGCAAAAATCGCACGGAAAGGCCGTCTGAAAACTGATAAAATAGGCGGATTCAGAAAATCAGGGAAACACAATGTTTGAACAAGAAGACGAATGGGTCAGCAAAACCCAAATGAAAAAGCAGATGAACGATTTGCAGGCTTTGGGTATGGAATTGACCAAGCTCTCCAGCGATACGCTGAAAAAAATCGGCTTGGACGAAGAGCTGTTCGAGGCCATCGCCACCTATAAAAAAATCACGTCCAACAGCGCACTCAAACGCCAAGCCCAGTTTATCGGCCGCCTGATGCGCGATACCGACCCTGCGCCCATCGAAGCTTATTTGGCCAAACTGCGCGGCGACAATACGGCGCACAATGCCTTTTTGCAACGTGTCGAGCAGGCGCGTAGCCGACTGTTGGCAGACGATGGTGCGATTACACAATTTATGGCCGATTTTCCGCAAGCCGACGCCGGAAAATTGCGCACCTTGATCCGCAACACCAAAAAAGAGCAGGAACAAAACAAACCGCCGAAAAACTTCCGCGCGCTGTTTCAGGAATTGAAAACCGTTATGGAAAATGGGGGCGGGGAAATTTAGGCATATTTTCAGACGGCATCCGCCGTTATTTAGATTGGAGGATAAAATGTTGTTCCGTAAAACGACCGCCGCCGTTTTGGCGGCAGCCTTGATGTTGAACGGCTGTACGGTAATGATGTGGGGTGTGAACAGCCCGTTCAGCGAAACGACCGCCCGCAAACACGTTGACAAAGACCAAATCCGCGCCTTCGGTGTGGTTGCCGAAGACAATGCCCAATTAGAAAAGGGCAGCCTGGTGATGATGGGCGGGAAATACTGGTTCGTCGTCAATCCTGAAGATTCGGCGAAGCTGACGGGCATTTTGAAGGCCGGGCTGGACAAGCCCTTCCAAATAGTTGAGGATACCCCGAGCTATGCCCGCCACCAAGCCCTGCCGGTCAAACTCGAAGCACCCGGCAGCCAGAATTTCAGTACCGGAGGTCTTTGCCTGCGCTACGATACTGACAGACCTGCCGACATCGCCAAGCTGAAACAGCTTGAGTTTAAAGCGGTCAAACTCGACAATCGGACCATTTACACGCGCTGCGTATCCGCCAAAGGCAAATACTACGCCACACCGCAAAAATTGAACGCCGATTATCATTTTGAGCAAAGTGTGCCTGTCGATATTTATTACACGGTTACGGAAAAATATACCGACAAATCCAAGTTGTTTGAAAATATTGCATATACGCCCACCACGTTGATACTGGATGCGGTGGGCGCGGTGCTGGCCTTGCCTATCGCAGCGTTGATTGCAGTCTCGAATTCCTCAGACAAATGAACGGCAATGCCGTCTGAAAAGCTTTCAGACGGCATTTCAGCCTCATCATATCTTGAAAAAACTTCGTCATGTCAGCCAAAATCCAAACCCGATCCGTCAATACCGACGTTTTTAATCATTTGCTCACCGCCGGCGCCGATCCTTTAATCGCCCGGCTTTGTGCCTCGCGCGGTGTGCAAAGTCCTGCCGAATTGGACGACAAACTCGCTTCCCTCCTGCCTTATCAATCGCTGACAAACTGCGAAGCCGCCGCCGGCCGTTTGGCGGATGCGGTTGAGCGTCAGGAAAAAATCCTGATTGTCGCCGACTACGATGCCGACGGTGCGACGGCGTGTTCCGTCGGTATGAGCGGTTTGGCGGCGATGGGGGCTAAAGTGGATTTTCTCGTGCCCAACCGCTTTGAACACGGTTACGGCTTAACGCCCGAGCTGGCTGAAATCGCGGCAGAGCAAGGTGTGGATTTGCTGATTACGGTCGATAACGGTATCGCCAGTATCGCAGGCGTGGCGCGTGCGCAGGAATTGGGTTTGGATGTGATTGTGACCGACCACCATCTGCCTGCCGAGACCGTTCCTGACTGCATCATCGTCAATCCGAACCAAAAAGGCTGTGGTTTTCAAAGCAAAAGCTTGGCGGGTGTGGGCGTGATTTTTTATGTACTAATGGCTTTGCGTGCCGAACTGCGCCGCCGCAATTATTTTTCAGACGGCATGAAAGAGCCGAATCTGGGCGACCTTTTGGATTTGGTCGCACTCGGTACCGTTGCCGACGTCGTCTCCCTCGATCACAACAACCGTATCCTCGTGTCGCAAGGTTTGAAACGGATGCGTTCGGGCAAAATGCGCCCCGGTATCCGCGCCTTGTTTGAAGTGGCACGGCGCGACTGGCGCAAGGCGCAGCCGTTTGATATGGGCTTTGCGTTGGGCCCGCGCATTAACGCGGCCGGACGGCTGGACGATATGTCGGTCGGTATTGCCTGCCTGTTGGCGCGAGATGATGTGGAAGCGCAGGAACTGGCGGCTCAGTTAAACAACCTCAACATCGAACGTCGCGAAATCGAGCAGTCTATGCTGCAAGACGCGCTGAATGCTTTTCCTGAAACCCTGCCTCCAGGTCAGACGACTTTGGTGGCGTATCGCGACGACTTCCATCAAGGCGTGGTCGGCATCGTCGCCAGCCGCCTCAAAGACCGTTTTTATCGTCCGACCATCGTGTTTGCGCCTGCCGACAACGGCGAAGTGCGCGGTTCGGGACGCTCCATTCCCAATCTGCACCTGCGCGATGCTTTGGACTTGGTGTCCAAACGCCATCCCGATTTGATTTTGAAATTCGGCGGACACGCGATGGCGGCAGGTTTGAGCATACTCGAACACAATATCCCCGCGTTTCAGACGGCATTTGAAGAAGCCGTGCGCGAGATGGTGTGCGAAGACGATTTGTCGCAAACATTCATCACCGACGGCAGCCTGCCTGCCCGCGACATTACGCTGGAACAGGCGCAGAACCTTGCCCGACACGTTTGGGGGCAGGGCTTCGCGCCGCCGAGTTTTACCGACGAATTTCATGTTGTCCGCCAGCAGCCTTTGGGCGCGGAAGGCAAACACAAAAAAGTCTGGCTGCAAAAAGACGGTTGCGAATTTGAAGCCATGTTTTGGCGTTGCAGCGAAGACATCCCCGAATACATCCGCACGGTGTACCGCCCCGTTGCCAACGAATGGCGGAATAATCTCGAATTGCAGCTTTATATCGACTACTGGGAAGCCGCGTAAACAAAGGCCGTCTGAAAAATGAAGAAACAAAAACCTTGGCTCGGCTTTTCATTGGCGCTGCTTGCCACCATGACTTGGGGCTCGCTGCCGGTCATCGCCCAACAGGCATTAAAAGCCGTTGATGCACCCACGCTGGTGTGGATACGCTTTTTAGTGGCTTCGCTGGTGTTGTTTGCGTTGTTGGGGCTGACCGGCAAGCTGCCGAGGCCGTCTGAATTTTCCAAGCAAACCTTATTTTTATTGTTGTTGGGCATTATCGGCATTTCTGCCAACTTCGTTCTCGTTGCTATGGGGTTGCATTATATTTCGCCGACAACCACGCAGGTGTTGTGGCAACTCTCGCCCTTTACCATGATTTTGGTCGGCGTAGGCGTGTTTAAAGAAGCCTTTACGCACTGGCAAAAAATTGGCTTGATGCTTTTGCTGACGGGTTTGGTCATGTTTTTCAACGATAAATTCGGCGAACTTTTCAGCTTGGGCAGCTACGCGGTTGGCGTGATGATGGCGGCTTCGGGCAGCATGATTTGGGTGTGCTACGGTGTGGCGCAAAAACTTTTGTCCAAACATTTCAATTCGCAACAAATCCTGCTCATGATTTATTTTTGTAGCAGCTTTGTTTTCCTGCCGTTTGCCGAACCGTCGCAAATCGCCCATATCGGCAATCCGTTTTTATGGGGCTGCTTTATCTATTGCTGCCTGAACACGCTGATCGGCTATGGTTCATTCGGCGAAGCGCTCAACCATTGGGACGCTTCAAAAGTCAGTATCGTCACCACGCTGATTCCTGTGTTTACCATGATATTTTCCACCATCGGCCATCATCTCGCCCCCGATTATTTTGCCGCTTCGGATATGAATATCGTCAGCTATGTAGGCGCTATGGTAGTTGTGACCGGAGCCTTGCTGGCAGTGGCCGGAGAGAAAGTGATGGGGCTTTTTTTGAGGAAGATATAAAGCATTTATTGCGAAACAGAATAAAGCAAGGCCGTCTGCAACAGGTTTCAGACGGCCTTTATATTTTCTAAATCAGATTAATGTGAATCACCGAATCAATAGAAGCCTTCGCGTTCTTCACGGGTGCTGATGTAGATGTTCTTCACTTGGGTGTAGGCGGCGAGCATCATTTTGTGGGTTTCGCGGCCGATACCTGAAGTTTTGTAGCCGCCAAACGGCGCGCCGGCAGGCAGGCGGTTGTAGCAGTTTACCCAAACGCGGCCGGTTTCCAGTGCATTGGAAACGCGCAGGCAGCGGTTGATGTCGGTACTCCACACTGCGCCGCCCAAGCCGTATTCGCTGTCGTTGGCCATTTTGATGACTTCTTCTTCGGTTTTGAATTTAATCACGGTGGCAACCGGGCCGAAGATTTCTTCTTGGGCAACACGGGCTTCGTTGCTGCTGGCTTCAATCAAAGTAGGTTCGACAAATTCGCCTTTGCCCAATTCGCCTTCGATTTTTTTACCGCCGGTAATGATGCGACAGCCTTCTTGTTCGCCGATTTTGACGTATTTCAAAATGGTCTCGAGTTGTCCGGCATTGACTTGCGAACCCATTTGGGTGTCATCTTCCCAAGGCAGGCCGACTTTGATTTTTTTGAATTCTTCAGCCAAAGCATTGACGAATTTGTCGTAAATGCCTTCTTGTACAAAAATGCGCGAACCGGCGCAGCACACTTGGCCTTGGTTGAACAAAATACCTTTTTGCGCGCCTTCGAGGGCTTTGTCGAAAGGCATATCGTCGAAGAAGATGTTGGCAGATTTGCCGCCCAATTCCAAAGTGGACGGAATCAGCAATTCGGCGGCAGCGATGCCGACGCGGCGGCCGACTTCGGTTGAGCCGGTAAAGGCCAGTTTGTTGAAGCCTTTGTGGTGCAGCATGTATTCGCCGGATTTGGAACCGCGTCCGGTAATCACGTTCAACACGCCTTTAGGCAGCAAGTGGTTGATTTTTTGAGCGAGGGACAACAGGCTCAATGAAGTGCTGGAAGAAGGGTGGATGACGATGGTACAACCTGCGGCCAATGCCGGAGCGATTTTCCATGCAGCCATCAAGAATGGGAAGTTCCAAGGAATGATTTGGCCGACAACGCCGATCGGTTCGCGCAAGACGATAGACAGGTCTTCGGCATCAAGCTGGGTCGCAGTGCCTTCTTCGCCGCGGATAACGCTGGCGAAATAGCGGAAATGGTCGGAAGCCAAAGGCACGTCGGCTGCGCGGGTTTCGCGGATCGGTTTGCCGTTGTCCAAGGTTTCCTGCAGGGCGAACAATTCGGCGTTTTCGTCAATCACGTTGGCGATTTTGTTTAAAATGGCCGCACGTTCGGCAGTCGTGGTTTTGCGCCATGTTTTGAACGCTTCTTGCGCAGCGGCTACGGCAGCATCGACATCGGCGTCGGTTGCGTCTGTGAACTTGGCCAATTCATCGCCATTGGCAGGGTTGTAAGAGGATAAAAGTTTGCCTTCGCTGCCTTTTGTCCATTCGCCGTTGATCAAAAGGCCGTATTCTTTATCAAACACATTTAAATCTTTTGCCATAATGCTGTCTCCTTAATGAATGGGAATAGGTGTTTCACACCATGAAAAACAGCTTATGCTTTTTTCTTTTTAAGTTCAAGTACTAAAAATGAGAATATTCTCAAAATTTACATTTGCAATGTTGTTTCATGTAGCAGGCCGTCTGAAAAATAAAGGATTTGATTGAAATGAAATTGCATTTGTTAATGTATTTAAAAATTTATACGGGCTAAATAGATTTTGTTATGGTATAACATCATAACTTATTGTTTTAAAAAAGATTATGGGTTGACGGCTTCGGATATGGGGAGTATTCTCATTCATAGCTAAACAGTTTTTCAACACCCTAGGAGACTCTCTCATGAAAATGCATGCTGTGGTAGTAAATAAAGATGTAGCAGGTGATGTAGAAGTTGTTGAACGTGAACTGCGTCCGCTGGAATACGGCGAGGCGTTGGTGGAAGTCGAGTATTGCGGCGTGTGCCACACCGACTTGCACGTTGCGGCAGGCGATTACGGCGACAAACCGGGTCGCGTGTTGGGACACGAAGGCATCGGTTTGGTTAAAGAAGTTGCCGACGGTGTGAAAAATCTGAAAGTCGGCGACCGCGTCAGCATCGCATGGCTGTTCCAAAGCTGCGGTTCTTGCGAATACTGTAATACCGGCCGCGAAACCTTGTGCCGCTCCGTATTGAACGCAGGCTATACTGCCGACGGCGGCATGGCGACACACTGTATTGTGAGTGCCGATTATGCGGTCAAAGTCCCTGAAGGCTTGGATCCTGCGCAAGCTTCGAGCATTACTTGTGCCGGTGTGACCACTTATAAAGCGATTAAAGTTTCCGGCGTTCGTCCGGGCCAATGGATTGCGATTTACGGCGCAGGCGGTTTGGGCAACTTGGCGGTTCAATACGCGAAAAAAGTATTTGGCGCGCACGTTGTTGCCATTGACGTCAACGATGACAAACTGGCCTTTGCCAAAGAAACCGGCGCTGATTTGGTAATCAATGCCGCCAAAGAAGATGCGGCTCAAGTCATCCAAGAGAAAACCGGCGGCGCACACGCAGCCGTGGTAACAGCCGTATCCGCTGCTGCCTTCAATTCAGGCGTTAACTGCGTCCGCGCCGGCGGCCGTGTCGTTGCAGTTGGCTTGCCACCTGAGTCTATGGACTTGTCTATCCCACGCTTGGTATTGGACGGCATCGAAGTGGTCGGCTCTCTGGTCGGTACCCGCAAAGATTTGGAAGAAGCATTCCAATTCGGCGCAGAAGGCTTGGTTGTACCTAAAGTCGAATTGCGTGCTTTGGATGAAGCGCCTGCCATCTTCCAAGAAATGCGCGAAGGTAAAATTACCGGCCGCATGGTGATTGATATGAATAAAGAGTGCAGCTGCATTCATCACTAATCAAATAATTTGGTGACAAAAAGGCCGTCTGAACAATTTCAGACGGCCTTTTTATTGGATTAGATAACTTAAAGCGCAAAACCGCTTTCAAATACGCGGATTTCTCCGCTGACAGGATCAGTAAACTCTATTCTTTTGGCCAGAAGTTTTAAAGGTTTATCATAGTCTTCATCACCGGCAGCCAATGGAGTAGGGTAAAGCGCATCGTTCATCAGCGGCATATTCAAACTCATCATATGCACGCGGAGCTGGTGTTTCTTTCCGGTATGCGGCGTGAGGCGGTAGAGGCTGAATGCACCGCGGTTTTCGATAAGTTCGATGGTTGTGTGGGCGTTGGGTTCGCCTTCTGTTTCACGCGTGAGAAAGAATTTTTCGCCGCGTTCCATTCGTGACGAAATATCCAGCGGATAGTTCAAATCCGTCCGCGTCGGCGCCACCGCTTCATAGGTTTTTTGGACGGTTTTTTCTTGGAACATGGTCTGATAATCGCGACGCGTAGCAGGGTTGAGCGAAAGCAGCATAACGCCTGCCGTATCCTTGTCCAAGCGATGAATCGGCGTAATGTCTTCAACATTCAAATGCTGCAATTCAGGCCGCAAACGCAGGCGCGTGAGCAGGGTTTCCCGCAAAAACCTGCCGCTGGGGATGACGGGTAGAAAATGCGGTTTGTCCACCACAATCAAATGCTCATCAATATGCAAAATCTTTTCTTTAAACGGAATACGCGGCTCGCTCTCACGGCTGGTTTCACGGTAATAAAACATCGTCTTGCCGGGTTCGAACAAGGTATTCTCATCAAACGGCATGCCATCCGCGCCCACCACAAAACCGCTGTTCAGCCGCCGCCGCCAGTTTTCTTCGCCGACAAAGGGAAAATGAGCGCATAAAAAATGCAGCAGCGGTAAGCCGTAAAACTGCTTTTCATGCGGCAAAACCAAGTAGCTGGGTTTGACACCGTCTAAAAGGGGGAGGGGATTGGTACGTTTTTTCATGCGGCGGATTGTACTCGGTTTTTAGGATTTTTTCAGACGGCCTTGTTTATGTTTATATGGAAAATAAACTTCTAATAACGGATATGTTGATGCAGGTTTTGTGCTTAAATAGATTCTTCAAACGACCAAAGAAACTGGTTTCTTTGGAACTTGCTTTTGTGGCATAAATTAAATAAATGATAAAGAAGCAATATTTTGAGAAAAGGAGAATATTATACATATAAAAATCAGCATAATCATCATGTTGTCCGCGTTTTCCGTATCCGCTATGGCGGGAGGGGAAGTTCGGCTTGGCAAGAGTAAGGCATATAATAATGAGTATGAACTTGTGGCAGAGCATGGAATCAATGAAGAAGTTTCACAATTAAATCAAGACGAGTATGCCGCACATCCAATACGCAACGATAGCGGCGTCATGCAATCAGGAAAAGCGGCTTCAGGCAGGCAAGCCGTTTCCCAATACGGTAAACCTAATTTGCCGCCTGTCCGCTTAAATCCGCATCCTTCACGACCTTGATTTCAAAATCAAAGGGCTACTCCATTTGTTTGGACAGCCATTTTGTTTTGTCGGCTCACTCACATTTTGTTTGTGAATACAGGTTCTAACAGTCCCCCACAATAACCTCTCCCTCAAACCCATCCAATAATGTAAAATCCCCCCCCCCCGCAAAAAATGATATATTCCAAGCGAAGCCCCTTAAAGCCCACGTCATACGCGCCCAACCGCGTCATTCCCGCAAAAGCGGGAATCCAGAAACACAACGCAACAGGAATCCATCGGAAAAACCGAACCCCCAAAAAACCGGGCGGATACCGCACCATCCGCCCAAACCCCGATTTAACCATTCAAACAAACCGAAAGAGAAAACAAAATGAACAAAATATACCGCATCATTTGGAATAGCGCCCTCAACGCCTGGGTCGTCGTATCCGAGCTCACACGCAACCACACCAAACGCGCCTCCGCAACCGTGGCAACCGCTGTATTGGCAACCCTGTTGTCCGCAACGGTTCAGGCGAGTACGACTGGATCGGAGCCTGGTGAGGTACCTACAGAGTTTGACCCTAACAATCCGACTTTTAATGATGACTTTCAAACAGAAGATAGCTCTTCTGAAGAGACTTATAAGTTTGGATTGGCTGTTGTTGATAAAAATGGGGGGCTAAAAGATGAAAAGTTAAAAAATGGTACTGATGATGAGAAAGGGCAACGTACCATTTCGGTAGAGAAGTCTCAAGGATCGAATGCTGCCCCTGAGAAGAAAAGCAGCTACCTCTACCTCCGCGAAAACGGCGGGATTGAAATCGACCAAGAAGGGCGTTCCGCCAAATTCAAAGTAAAAGCAGGCGACGGCTTGAAGATTGACGATGCCACCGACAAACTCGTTGCCGATACCGTTAACCTTACCGTTACCAACGGCAAAGTAAGCACCCCTACTAACGACGACAAAAAACTCGTCAACTCCGGCAATTTGGCAACCACATTAAACGGCTTAGGCTGGCAGCTTAAAACCACCAACGGTACTGCCACAGCCGGCACTAACACGACCTCGACCGTCAAAAGCGGCGACGAAGTCGAGTTCAAAGGCGAAGGCGTTGAAGTAACCACGACAAGCGCGGGAACAAAACACACCGTTACCATCAAAGCCGCCCCAAGCACAAGCAAAGGCGGCTCTTGGAAAATCACCGCCGGTCAAGAAGACGGTGGCGAGCTTGAAAATACAGCAACCGAAGAGACTGTAAAAGCAGGCGATAAAGTAACCTTTAATGCTGGTAACAACTTAAAAGTGAAACAGTCTGGAAAAGACTTTACTTATTCACTGAAAGATGCTTTAACAGGCTTAACGAGCATTACTTTAGGTAATACTGCAAATGGCGGAACTACTGTAATCAACAAAGACGGCTTAACCATCACGCCAGCAGTGGGTGCGGGTACGACCGTTAAAGATGAAGACAAAATCAGCGTAACCAAAGATGGCATTAAAGCGGGTAATAAAGAAATTACCAATGTTAAGAGTGGTTTATCTAAATACACTAATGGTAATGATGCTAAGAACCAGTTAGTTGATTTAAGTAGTGTTACAACACCTACAGTAGGTGGTGCTACAACAACAGATAATGGTTTGAAAAACAAAGCTGCCACTGTAGGCGATTTAGCGGGCTTGGGCTGGGTGCTTTCATCTGATAAAACCACGAAAGAGAATAATGGTGGTGTTGATAAGGATAAAGCATTCCACGCAGCGGTTAAGAACGCCAATGAAGTTGAGTTTGTTGGAACAGGCTCTGCAACCGTGTCTGCGAAAACTGAAGGCAATAAGCACGTAGTAACCGTAGATGTAGCAGAAACAAAGGTTGATAGTGGTCTTAAAAAGGATGCTGATGGCACAATCAAGCTAAATACAAAAACAGGCGATGATAACTTATTAAAAGTTAATACCGACGGTACCGTTGAAGTTACTAAAGGTGGTTTTGCTGATGTAGATACCGCTGTAACTGCTGCAGGTCAAGGTGCTAACAACAACCGCGGTAAAGTAGTTGTTAAGGCTTCTGATACTACTGCGAATGGCGGGCAACCAAGCGAGGACGATAAGAAGAAAGCGGCAACTGTTGGCGATGTAGCTAAGGCAATTAACGACGCGGCAACTTTCGTGAAAGCGGAAGACACGAACGATGAAATTAGTGATACTGATGCAGTAGATAATGGTCAAGATGACGCCCTCAAAGCAGGCAACACCTTAACCTTAAAAGCGGGTAAAAACTTAAAAGTTAAACGTGATGGTAAAAATATTACTTTTGCCCTTGCGAACGACCTTAATGTTAAAACTGCAACCGTTAGCGATAAGTTGTCTATTGGTAAAGATGCGAATAAAGTTGATGTTACCAGTACAGCTGATGGTTTAACTTTTGCAAAAGAAAAAGGAACGTCTGTAGCGGGAGGTACAACTGATACTAAAGTTCATTTAAATAATATCGCTTCGACTTTAGATGACCATCGTGTAGGTGGGAATACAACGCATCTAGATAAAGAGGTTGAAAATACGCATCGTAATCGTGCAGCAACTGTTGGCGATGTATTAAACAGTGGTTGGAATATTCAAGGTAATGGTAATAATGTTGATTATGTAGCAACGTATGACACAGTAAACTTTACTGATGATAACAAAGGTACAACGACGGTAACTGTAACCCGAAAAGACAATGGCAAAGGTGCTGACGTTAAAATCGGTGCGAAGACTTCTGTTATTGCTGAAAAAGACGGTAAGCTAGTTACTGGTAAAGGTAATAAAGAGGCAGGTGGTACAAATGCCAATGAGGCTGATAATGCAGATGAAGGCAAAGGCTTAGTGACTGCAAACACTGTGATTGATGCAGTGAACAAGGCTGGTTGGAGAGTTAAAACAACAGGTGCTAATGGTCAAGGTGGCGACTTCGCAACTGTCGCATCAGGCACAAATGTAACCTTTGATAATGGTAGCGGTACAACTGCTGAAGTGACTAAAAATAATACTGATGGCAGTATCACTGTTAAGTACAACGCAAATGTTGGCGATGGCTTGAAGCTTAGTGATGACAACAAAAAAATCGTTGCAGATACAGTCACGCTTACTGTGAATAATGGTGCTGACACTAATAAACCGAAAGGTAAAGTGGCTGATCTTACAGAAGATAACAAAAATAAACTTGTTAATGCAGGTGGTTTAGTTGAAGCGTTAAATAAACTAAGCTGGACTGCAACGGCTGCTGCGGGCGATAACGGTACGCTTGATGGAGCTGCAGAGGAAAAAGAAGTCAAAGCGGGCGACAAGGTAACCTTTAAAGCAGGCGATAACTTGAAAGTGAAACAAGATGGTGCGAACTTTACTTATTCACTGAAAGATAGCTTAACTGGCTTGAAAGATATTACGTTGAATAAAGCGTCAGATGGTGCAACAAACGGTGCAACTACTAAGATTACCAATGACGGCTTAACCATCACGCCAGCGGCTGGTGCGGGTGCAACAGGTACGAATGATGTAAACACCATCAGCGTAACCAAAGATGGCATTAAAGCGGGTAATAAAGCGATTACTAATGTTGCAAGCGGTTTGAATGCTTATGGTGGTACAAATGCTAATTTCGATGCTACAGCTAATTCTGCAGCCGATTTAAACAGACAGTTTGATGCTAATAGTGCTTATAACGGTTTATTAAATCTGAATGAAAAAACAGGTGCGAATAAACAGTTGTTGGTGGCTGACGGTACGGCGGCGACCGTAGGCGATTTGCGTAAATTGGGTTGGGTAGTATCAACCAAAAACGGAAATAACGAGAAAAGCTATCAAGTCAAACAGGCGGATGAAGTTCTCTTTACCGGAGCCGGTGCTGCAACGGTTAGTTCCAGCTCTAAAGACGGTAAACATACGATTACCGTTAGTGTGGCTGAAACCAAAGCGAATAGCGGTCTTGAAAAAGATAGCGATACTATTAAGCTAAAAGTGGATAAAAACACTAATAATGTTTTAACTGTTAGTGACAGTGGCACTGCAGTAACTAAAGGCGAGTTTAATACAGTGGATACTTCAGTTCCTGCTGAAAATGCAACTACTGAAACTAAAGCTAATCGCGGTAAGGTTACTGTAAATGGTGTGACAGACCTTACAAAAGCGACTGAAACTGACAAGAAAAAAGTCGCCACGGTGATTGATGTTGCAACCGCAATTAACAGTGCGGCGACTTTTGTGAAAACAGAGAATTTAACTACCGCACTTGATGAAGATAATCCTACAGATGACGGTTCAGATGATGCTCTTAAAGCCGGCGATACTTTGACCTTTAAAGCGGGTAAAAATCTGAAAGTTAAACGTAGTGGTAAAGAAATTACCTTTGACTTGGCGAAAAACCTTGAAGCAAAAACCGCGACCTTTAGTGATAAGTTGTCGATTGGTTCGGGTGCGAATGCAGTTGATATTACGAATGAAAATGGCGGATTGAAGTTGGCGAAAGGTGCTGCTGATATTCAATTACGAGGGATTGGTTCAACTTTAACCGACACTATCACGGGGACAACGACAAAGGCTGAAAATGGTGTGGCTGTTGCAAATCATAACCTTGCAGCAAGCGTGAAAGATGTGTTGAGTGCGGGTTGGAATATCAGGGGTGCTACTACTGCGGGCGGCAATACCGAAGACGTCGATTTCGTCCGTACTTACGACACCGTGGAGTTCGTTAGCGGCAATACGGCGACGACGGATGTTACCGTTGAAGCAAAAGACGGTGGCAAACGCACAGTCGTTACCATTACTGCCAAAAACGACGTAGGCAGCATTACGACGACGGAGGGAGGCAAGGTTGTTGTCGGCACAAACGGGCAGGCAAGCACCGACCCTGGAGCAAAGGATAAAGTGGCAAAAACCGGTGATGTGGTAGAAGCCATTAACAAGTCGGGCTTTACGCTGAAAACTTCCGCCACTGCCGCCGACGACAATCTGACTGCTGATGCACTGAAGAACAAGGGGGAACTCATCAACCCGGGTAAAACCGTTGAAATGGTTGCGGGTAAAAATCTGACCGTGAAACAGGACGAGGGCGGTAAAGTAACTTATGCAATTAAAGACGATGTTGAGTTTGCAACTGTGAAAATCGGGAAAGATGAAGGCGGCAAAAAACCGGTTAACTTCACAACAGAGAAAGCAAAAAATGCCTCTAACAACGATGAGGCAGATAAACTGACGACCGCGTTGAATATCTCTTCTTCAGACGGCAAACCGACCCAACTTGTCGGCGTGGCATCGGTGTTGAATACAAGCAAAGTCATCACCAAACCGGATGGCGATAAAAAGGCGGACGGTACGCCGGCAGAGTCGAAAACGGAAAAATTGATCGACTTGGCAGGTACGGACAAGGCGCCGGTCAAGAAAAACGCCGCCGCAACCGTAGGCGATTTGCAAAATATGGGCTGGGTGGTATCGACCAAAGACGGCAACGGTTATACCGATGTTGTGAAGAACGCGAACAAAGTGGACTTCCAAGGCGGCAACGGTATCGAGGTGCGCGGAAGCACCGCCGCCGACGGCACGCGCGTGATTACCGTGTCTGCCAAAGGAGGCAAGGTTACCAACAAAGTCGAGATAACCAAAACCGACGGCTCGAAAGTTGATGCGGTCATTGTTGACGGCAAATACTATGAGCGCGATGAAAACGGGAAACCGAAGATGAATACGGAAATTTCCGCTAATGATATTAAAGCGGCGGACAATAGCGGCTCGGGTTTTGTCACCGGCAACACGGTCGCCAATGCAATCAACGATTCGGGATGGAACGTGGGTTTGGCAGACGGGGAAAAGGCAAAAGCCGCATTCGCAGACAAGGACAAAGCCTTGTCCGACAGTAATCTTGAAAAAGTCAATCCGGACGATAACCTCCGCTTCGCCAACGGTAAAAACACCAAGGTCAAGGCGGCGACTGTGGATGAAATCAATAAAGATGGCAGGAAAATCACCAATACTTATGTGAAATTCGATGTCGAACTGCCCATCGGTCAGATTGAAAACGTTTCCCGCGATGCGGAAGGTAACGCAGTGAAAAAAGTCGGCGATAAATGGTATCCCGCCGATCAGGTTAATGAGGACGGCACGTTGAAAAATCCGGCGACTGCGCTTTCCGACGAAGAGGTGGAAAAGGTTGTAACGGGTAATGTGGCGGCAATAGATCCTGAAAAGGGCGGCAAGTATAAATCTGCCAATCAGGTCGAAAAAGGTCTGACAACGGTACAAATGGGCGAACTTGCCGGCAAACAGGCCGCCGCCACCGAAGCAGCGAAGCTCAAAATCGAAAACCTGCTGAAAAATCAGCCGAAAGATGTCATTGATGCCGCCTCCGATGCCGCTGTAAAAGCAGCGCAGGACGAGGCGAAGGCGCAATATCTGAAAGAGAAGGGTTTGGATAAGGGTATGGGCGGCACGGTCATTTCCAATTTGGGGCGTGGTACTGCGCCGGGCGATGCCGTAAACGTCGATCAGCTGCAAAACAGCGGTTGGTATTTGGACGCTAAGGTGGTCGCCGGTTCTTCCGGAAAAGTCATCAGCGGCAATGTTTCGCCGAGCAAGGTAAAGATGGATGAAACCGTCAACATTGATGCCGGCAACAACATCGAGATTACCCGCAACGGTAAAAATATCGGCATCGCTACTTCAATGACCCCGCAGTTTTCCAGCGTTTCGCTCGGATCCGGGGCGGATGCGCCCACTTTGAGCGTGGATAATGAGGGTGCGTTGAAGGTCGGCAGCAAGGATGCCAACAAACCCGTCCGCATCACCAATGTCGCCCCGGGCGTTAAAGACGGTGACGTTGCCAACGTTGCACAGCTTAAAGGTTCGCTGCAAAACTTGAACAACCGCATCGACAATGTGGACGGCAACGCGCGCGCGGGTATCGCCCAAGCGATTGCAACCGCAGGTTTGGCTCAGGCGTATCTGCCCGGCAAGAGTATGATGGCGATCGGCGGCGGTACTTATCGCGGCGAAGCCGGTTACGCCATCGGCTATTCGAGCATTTCTGACACTGGGAATTGGGTTGTCAAGGGCACGGCTTCCGGCAATTCGCGCGGTCATTTCGGTGCCTCCACATCTGTCGGTTACCAATGGTAAGGGGTTTTTCCCTATCGGCTGTTTGGGATAGGCGGAAAATCTGAAAGGAAGGGCGGCAATGATGCCGCCCTTTTGCGATTAGCCGGGAAATAAGAACCTGTATTCACAAACAACTATTTGATAAATTTTAATATTTGTGAAATATACCCTAGTTTGACAAAATTTTCAGCAGATAAATTCATCTGCTCAAAATCTTTTGCCAAACGTTGAGACCAACCTAACCATGCAAGCGTTCGTTCTACAATCCAACGTTTGGGCAGAATATGCCAAGAAATATCTTGAATTTTCTTTGAAATCTCAACAGTTAAACCCAATTGCTCCGATACTTCGCGCTCAAATGTATTCCGATAACCTGCGTCTGCACAGAAACCTTTTAAACCCGGATAGGTCTCAAACGCTTTTTTTGCTACAAAAATACCTGCTTTTGTGTCATGAATATTGGCTGCATGAACCACAACAGACAATAGGTTACCCAACGTATCAACAGCTATATGTCGCTTACGGCCTTTGATTTTTTTACCTCCGTCAAAACCTTTATCATGTGCGCCGGAAGCTGTTTTGACACTTTGTGAATCAATAATGGCATAAGTCGGCATTGCTTGTTTTTGATGGATTAAACGTTTTTTTGAACCAATGCCAAAAGAATCCTATCCCATAAGCCTGATTGGTTGGCTCTGCAATAGAAACTCCATACGGTTGGATAAGGTGGAAAATCATTGGGCAGCATACGCCATTGGCAACCTGTTTTGGTAATGTACAAAACGGCATTCACTAATTTACGTTTATCCCATTTGTAGTGGCGTAGCCGGTTAAAATGTGGCTCAATCGCTTGCCATTGGGCATCTGTTAAGTCTGTTGGGTAGGATTTTCCAGTCATAAAGATATTTTATCATTTTTGTGAATACGGGTTCTAAAAACCCTGTTTCGGAAACGAATTACTATGACGGGGAAATCCGCAATGCCGAGCGGCGTGCAATGCAGACCCGGTTGCAGGCTGAAGCCAGGCTGGAGCATGAAGCGGCAATGTGGGAAACCCAAATGGAGGCAGACAGGTGGGATGCCGAAATCAATGAGCTTAAAGCCAAAATGGGAATGCTGGAGCAGTTGTCAAAAATCGTCAATGAAAACACGTCCTAAAGCTGGAAAGATCCATTTTGGGGGGCGTGGGCTTATAGGCATAGCGATAAATTGGAGTTGTACTGCGCTGCAAGAGAGGCATTGCCTGAAACAACAACCTCGCTCCCTGAGAACTGGCTTTGTTGTGTCAAGCCGAATGTTTGAAACGCTTCCATGCCTGAGTCCCACAAGGCCGGAGGCCTTGAAGTTGATGCCGTCTGAAAAGACGGCTTTTTCATATCCGCGAAAGCGGGTTTTTTAATGCCTATTGAAAGGAAGAATCATGGCAAAACAAGCAATTGCAATCAAACATGAAATCGAAGACGAAAGCACCGGCGCAGTGGCGGCCTATCATGTGATCGAATATGTCAGTATTGATTACAAATACGGCAGCGCGACGGCAACCTTGAACGGTTATGTGTCTAAAAAGACGTACGAAGCAGGCCGCAATCCGCTTTGTTCCCATTCCGTTACCGTAAACGCCTTGCCGGAAGATGGCGAAGTATCACGCGCTTGGCTGTACGGTAAAGCTGTTGAACAGGAAAATGGGCAAAGCGTATTTTCCGGTGCTGAACTGGTTGAAGCCTGATTTAAATTTGAAACAACGCCCGTGATGATTCACGGGCTTTTTTTATGGGTGGCCGTATGAGCGATTTAGAAGCAAAAATCAAAATAACCGTCGAAAACGGCACGGCGGCAGGGTTCAACCAGGCGGCAAATTCTGCCGAATCGGCTTCAAAGACCATTGAAAACGCCATCAATAACGTCAAAGCGAGATTGAAAACCCATTTTGACGATATGCAAAAGTCGATGGAACAGGCATTTCACGTCAATCCGTCGACTTTTAAAAACCTTGGCGATGCGCAAGAGGGGATGTTCAATAAAATCTCTTCTTCAGCGCGGAAAGTGTACGAAGAAACGCGTACGCCGATGGAGCAGTTTAAGGCGAAACTGGCAGAAGTCAACCAACTGCTGAATCTTGGCGCGATTGACGTAGAAACCTACGGGCGCAAGGTTGAGCAACTGAACAGCGAGCTTGAACAGACAGACGGCAAGGCTTCGGCTGCTGCTGGTGGGCTGGGCAAAATCGGGACGCTTTTGGCAGGATTGGCAAGCGTAGGCTTCGCAAAATCGATACTCGATACTGCCGATGCAATGCAGTTGATAAACAGCCAAGTCCGAATGGTCACGTCGTCTGAAACGGAGTATTTGTCCGTGCAGCGTCAGCTTTTGGATGTGGCAAACAATACCGGTGCTTCTTTGGAATCAACTGCCAGCCTGTACGTTTCCACGAGCCGCGCCTTAAAAGACTACGGCTACACGCAGCAGGAAATTTTGCAGTTTACCGAGGCAACCAACAACGCGATGACCATCGGCAACGTTGGTGCGCAACAACAGGCCGCCGCGTTAATGCAGTTATCGCAGGCGTTGGGTAGCGGTGTGTTGCAGGGCGACGAGTTTAAATCCATTGCGGATGCCGCACCGATTCTGCTTGATACGATTGCGGAATATATGGGCAAATCCCGCACTGAGATTAAAAAGCTGGGCAGTGAAGGGCAATTGACGGCGGATGTGATTTTTAAAGCCATATCGGGCGCATCGGAAAAATTAGGGAAGCAGGCGGCGAAGATTCCCATGACGATGGGTAAGGCGTTGACGGTGTTCTCGAACAACTGGCAAAGCATGGTTTCAAAGCTGATGAACGACAGCGGCACGATGTCAGGCATCGCGTCAATCATCAAGCTTATTGCGGATAACTTGACCTTGGTTGTGCCGATTGTGGCAGGCTTTGCGGTTGCTGTTGCCGCTGCGACGGCGCAGGTCATCGGCTTAAATGTTGCCATGCTGGCAAACCCATTCGGAATTATTGCCGTCTCAATCGGTACGGTGATCGGGCTGATTGCGAGATTCGGTGATGAAATCGATGTTTTCGGCGGCGGCTGGTCAAATCTTTCTGACGTGGTTCAGGCCGTCTGGCAAGTCATCACGGAGACCATCGGCGATGCTGTCGATACCGTCAAATCATGGTTTGGCGATTTGACGGCATGGGTTGATGAGGAGGTCGGCGGCTGGTCGTCGTTGTTCGAGCGCGTGATGGGGGTCATCTCAAGCACCATCGGGGCGTATATCAACGTCTATATCAACACCTTTGCAACCGGCTGGATGTTGATTAAAGAAGCCGCCAACAATATGCCACAATTCTTTGCCAATCTTGGCAAGGCTATCGTCAACGTGTTTATTTCTGCGATTGAGTGGATGGTAAACAAGGCCATCGGCATGATTAACAGCATGATTGACTTTGCCAACAAAGCCGCGTCAATGGTCGGCATTTCGGGCATTGAAAAGCTGAACAATGTCAAGATTGGACGGATGGACGACGGCGGGATGGGCAAGCGTATTGGCGACAGCATGACGCAAGACCGCGTCGGGGCGATGGTGAATAACATCAAGGAACGCGCGGCCAATATCCACGAAGACAAGGCAATGAAAGGCGCAGGAGGTGGCGGCGGTTCTACCAAAACTCACGCGCCTACCGGCGGCGGTGGCGGCACAGGTCGTAAAGGCGGCGGACGTAAAGGCGGTGGTAAGGGTCATGCAGGTGGCTCAGGAGCGGCTCAAGACCCAATGCAAGACTGGGAAGAGGAAATCAAAGCCCAAAAACTTGCACACCGTGAAATGCAGCGCGAAACGCTCACGCATCAAGAATGGGATTTGGCGCGTGAGGCCGCCTACTGGCGCGAGAAACTGGCAACGGTTGACGCAGGCAGTAAAACAGGCTTGAAGCTGCGTGAAAAAATCCTGACTCTTGAAGACCAGTTATCGAAGCAGTCAACTGAAGCGAAAATGAATCAGGTGGCCGAATGGGAGAAATTGGACAAACACAAGCTGGAGATGGAAAAGGACGCGGCAGACCAAGCCCTTGCAGACGGACGAATTTCACAACTCGAACGCCTGGACTTGGAAATCGAGTTTGAAAACCGCCGTTATCAGATTGCCTATGACGCATTGCAAGAACGGATCGCCCTTGCCGAACAAGACCCGACATACAGTCAGACGGCCATTGATAAGCTTAAAGCACAAATGGCGGAACTTGGGCAAGGCCATGAACGCACACAGGCGAAGAACGAAGGCAAACGCGAAAACCAACGCCGCAAAGATGCGCCCAACATCATGGAAATGCTTCAGGACGGCGGCAAGAACGTTTGGCAGGAAGCGCAGCAGCAGATGGGGCAGGCGTTCACTGCCATGCTGACAAGGGCGAAGAGCTTCAGGCAGGCGATGAACGGCGTGTTCTCCTTCATGCGTCAAACCTTCGTTCAAGAGATGGTCAGTAAGCCGCTGGCCGCGCTGATGGGGCGTTTCGCCAAGGAAGGCGCGATGTGGCTGGCTAACGGCGCACGCCAAATTGCCACGCAATCTGCTACATCGGCTACCGTAACCGGTATTAAACAGACTGAAACGACGACAAACGTCGGCATGAACGCCATTCAAGCGGCGGCCGAGGCATTTAAGGCGATGGCGGGTATTCCATACGTCGGTCCTGTTCTTGCCGTTGGCGCGGCGGCAGCAGCGATGGCGGCAGTCTATGGATTGATGAGCGGAATGGGCGGCGGCGGTTCTTCAACCTCAACGACCACAACACGGATTCCGTCGGCGGCAGGCGGTTGGGATATTCCGGCAGGCATCAACCCTCTCACCCAGTTGCATGAAAACGAGATGGTTTTGCCTGCTGAACACGCTCAAACCATCCGCGAAATGGCAGGCCAGTCAGGAGGAGACGACAGCACCATTATCATCAATTCGACAGGCGGCGACTTTATCCACAAAAAGGATTTGGCGAAGCTTTTGAAACAGATGAAACGTGATTTCAAATTTACTTAACGGTCAGGCCGTCTGAAATCAGACGGCCTTTTTACTTCTCCACTAAAAAGGCAAATCACTGAACATTTTAGTTTAAAAGAGTTGACACGCAGCGAATCTGTACGCCGTGCCGGTATTGAAAACAAGCCATCATCTGCCGAAATGGACAACATCTATTACACGGCGCAACAGCTTGATACAAAATTATTAAGCGCATCAATAATCGGGTGGGAATGAAAATGCCGCCTGAAGGTTCAGACGGCATTCCCCCCAATACAAAAAAAAGATAGAATATTCCAATCCGAAACAAGGAGCAGGTATGCAAAACAAAAACACCCGTCCCGTAAAAATGGAACTCAAAGGCGAGGCAGGCAAACGCGTCCTGCTGGCCGCCGCCCGCCGCATTGCCAAAACCCACCAAAAAGCCATTAAGGCACTGGCCGACAAATGATAGACAGCGGACTGGTCGCACTCATTCACCAAACCGTACTGGCGGATGAAGCAGGACTGAAAGGATATGCGGATATGGCGCGGCCGGAAGGCGCACTGTCGCGTATCGCCAACTGGCAGCAATATGAAGACCTGCAAAACATCTACGAAATTGCCGCCCTCTATGCCCAAGCCATCGCCAAAGCCCATGCCTTTCCCGACGGCAACAAGCGCACCGCCCTACTGACTATGCTGACCTACCTCGATTTGCAGGGTATCGGCATTGTTCCCGATCAGGGGCTGGATGATTTGATGGTCGATTTGGCGGCGGGCAAAATCGACTTTAGGCAGCTTGCCGAAATGTTGCAGGCAATGGACAACGAATAGGCGCCAACCGAAACAGTAAAAGGCCGTCTGAAGGGCAGGCTTCGAGCTCTGAATCTTCAGACGGCATTATTGTTACCCCCGCGTCAAACCGCCGACAGGTTGCGGACGTAGTCAGATGAAGCGGGCGTTGAGCCTTTTCAGTCTGTCGAGCGTGCCGCGGACGTGGGCGGCGTGGTCGGGTTCCAATGCCGGTAGGACGCGCTGCAGGGCTTGGATGTTGTAGCGCAGGAAGCTGCGGCTTTCATTCCACAGGGTGTACATAGTGGCGGCTTTGGGGTGGCCGAGTTGTCTGAGGGGTAGGGCGACTTCTTTGAGCATTTCGAGTGCCCACGTGCCGTAGTAGACGGTTACAGCGAAGCGTTCGATGTCGAGGCCGTCGAGCAGGGCGGGTTGCGGTGCGGGCAGTGGTTCGCGGTCGAGGACTTCGCCGTACAGCACGCCGTTTTCAACTGCTACGCGGCTCATCACGCTTAACACTTCGGGGAACTGTTCGGCAGGCACTTCTTTGTAGCTGCATCCGAACTTGCTTTTAACGGCAGACCAAAGGGTAATGGCGATACGTGCCTGCGCTTCTTTGGGTGCGGATTTGGTCAGGGCGTTGTGCAGTTTTTTGACGGCTTCGATTTGTTCGCCGGTCAAACCGTTAGGTAGGGCGCGGGGGGGCTTTGGGGTAACTGTTTTTATGCCGTCTGAAACTTTATTTAATAAAGCTTCAATTTGCTCATCGCACCAAACTGCAAATTTCGGATTAAGCCAACGGGCGAAATCTACGGCAAGTTTCGGATGCAGCCACGTGCCTTGTGATTTTTTGTCGTTCCCGCCTTTTCTAATAATAACTAATTGATTTTCTGCCGTTACGCGATTTCGCGTTTCGGGATTAAACAGTCTTTCGTTTAAAGCGGCAATATATTCCTGTGTGCGTTCGTTGCGAAGATAGTTGCCGACACGTTTGTCATATTGTTCGGCAATCGCAGTGGCGTTCAAATAGCCGTTTTCTTGGAAAGAAACAGAAAATTGGTTGAAAGAGATAGTTTGGATAGACATAATTTACTCCTGTTTGAGAGCTTTAAAACCGCGATTTCAAGCGCGGGCGCGGGGGTGTTGAAAACACGCAAACAGACGTGCCGCCAGCCTTACGGGTAGGCGCACCCCCACATAGGAGTAAATCAATTTGATACGTATAGACGTAAAAAAATCCACTCTTTCGTGTTGGATATACGCTGTTTGTCAGGTGTTTTCAAGCACCATGAGAAAGATTATAAAACAAAACCCCCTGCATATGCAAGGGGTTTTCCAAAAAAAGCCGCCAAGTTTGCGGCTTGGCAGCGGATGGGCTATTTTTGCATCTCTTCGCGGATTTTCTCTTTAACCCAATTTGAGAAGTCTTCTGCTTCGTTTTGAACAAACTCTACAAGCTCTTTCTCTTTTTCCAGATTGAATGAAACGTGCTTGACAAGCCTTTTTTGCTCGTATTTTTTCCGATACTCGGCTGCCTTTTTGGCTTTTTCGTCATCCATAGGCAAACTCCTTGATTTTTTAAACGGCTGGCGGTATATTGTTCGAAAGTTTGGAGGAAGGGGCAGCGGTGTTCTGCCGCCCCTTTTGCTAGTTAGGTTTTATTACCAAGCGTTGCGAGCGATTAGTAACAAAATCAACAGGATTAAGAACTTAATCATTTTTCATCACCTCCTTTCTTTTTCGATTCCCGCCGCCTCCAACGGCGGGTTTCTTATTTCCTAATCCATGAGATGAATTATATCGTAACACGATAAAAAGTCAACCCTTTCCCCCAACAAAATCAAAGAAAAATGCCGTCTAAACCTTTCAGACGGCATAAAGAAGCCGCCAAGTTTGCGGCTTGGCGGCGGTCGGGCTATTTTTGCATCTCTTCGCGGATTTTCTCTTTAACCCATTGGGAAAAATCAACTTTATTTGCAAACTCAAGTAAATCTTTCTCGGCTTCGTTGTTAAAAGAGACATTTTTTATCGTCCGCTTGGCTGCCGCCCGTTTGCGGTATTCGACCAGTTTTTCGTCAACCATAGGGAATCCTTGATTTTTAAAACCGTTGTAGTAAAATGACTCGCAGAAAGGTTGGCGAAAGGGGCGCGGTGTCCTGCTACCCCTTGTGTTTAATCAACTTGCTTAGTAAGCCGGGCTACAGCTTAAAAGCAGAATGATGAAAAAAACGACTTTCGCCAGTTTTATCATTTCCACAAGCCTCCTTTCTATCCGATAAGCCCCCGAAGTTGCAGCTTCGGGGCTTTGCTTTATCGAATGAATGCATTATATTATGTATAGACATAATTATCAAGCGTTTTATACAAAAAAACCGCCTTTGTGTAAAGCGGTTGAAGAAAAGCCTTCCAATAAAAATGCCGTCTAGATTCAGACGGCCTCTTCTCATTTATTCTTCAAATATTCCAACAAATGCTCTGATTTCTAACAGAATAAACTTAAAGCGAATCTATAAAATCAGCCCAATCTTGAAGCATTTGTCGGCGTTGCGTGATGTATTTGGCGTGGAAATATGCCGCGTCTGTCTGATTGTCTTTGGCATGGGCAAGCTGTGCCTTGATATGCTCATGCTCAATAAAAAAAGCCATCTACTCAAAGCAGATAGCCTGTATTTTGTGTCCCTGAATTGTCCCAGTGTGTTTTAAATTGTTGATTTATTTATTGTTAATGGTGCGGACGGAGAGACTCGAACTCTCACACCTCTCGGCGCCAGAACCTAAATCTGGTGCGTCTACCAATTTCGCCACGTCCGCACTAATTTGAATCGTGGATTATACACAAGATTAATGGGGGCGCAAAGTCTTGTTTGCTTGAATTTTTCGGTTTATCCCTTAATATAATGGTTTATTCCAGCCGTCTGAAAGCAGGGTTTGTTTTCAGGCGGCCTCAACTTTACTATTGGTGAGGAAGGGCAGATGCCTGCTTTATTGATTAAAGATTTTTTGCAGACGCAAGGTTTGAAGTTGCCTGCGGATGAGATACATGTTGCTTATTTGACTGCCCAGACTGTGATTAAAATGGGCAATGCTTCGGTTGAGCGTTCGATTTTGTGGCCGTCTGAAGACGGTTGGCAGTTGGCGGATTATGTTGATGCCGAACATGAATTGTTGTTGAAACAGATTTTTATGGCTTTGGATTCGGTTGCTGAGCGCACCGAGCATTTGAAAAGCGCAGCGGTTTATACAGCATTTCCGAAAGATGGCGTGTTGTCGCTGGTCCGTCTGAGCCGTTGGGGCGTGCCGTTGGAAAATGTGATTCCAATCGACGAGCAGGCCGGGCAGGCTTTTTTGGCTGTGCGTACGGCGCAAAGCGGTTGGATGAATGTTTGTCAGAATGTGGCGTATTGGCAGGAAATTGGTGAATTGTCAGCCGAACGCAATCATCCCGGTTTGAGCCAGATTTCAGTTCCTGTCTGTATGCCCAGCGGTGCGGTTTTGGGTGTAGTACATGCTGAGTTTGATGTCAAAGACGGCGCACCTGATGAAGTATTGGTGGCTTGGATTGCCCTTGCCTTGGCCCTGTCGGATTCTTTGAAAAATCTGTTGGGCGTGGCTGAAAACGAGGAAGCGGAAAATGAGTAACGCCTTGAAGTTTGTTGCGTCATGCCGTTTGCCTACGGAATGGGGCGAGTTTACCATGCACGGCTTTGAAGAAGAGGGTGGTCAGGAGCATGTCGCATTGACGATGGGCGATGTTTCAGACGGCCTGCCTGTGTTGTCGCGTATTCATTCCGAGTGCTTGACCGGTGATGCTTTATTTTCGGTGAAATGTGATTGCGGCCCTCAGTTGCAAGCGGCGATGCAGGCCGTTCAAAAAGAAGGGCGTGGCGTTATCGTATATTTGCGCCAAGAAGGCAGGGGCATTGGTTTGATAAACAAAATCCGTGCTTATCGTCTGCAAGATCAGGGCTTGGATACGGTTGAGGCCAATGTAGCGCTCGGACTTCCTGTTGATGCACGCGATTTCACTTTGGCCAAGCAGATTTATGATTATCTGCATATTCGTGAAGTCAGGTTGTTGACCAATAACCCTGAAAAAATCCAAACGTTGAAAAATTCCGGTATTAATGTGGTCGAACGGATTGCATTACATGTCGGCGAAAATGTGGAAAATGAACGTTATCTGCATACTAAAGCGGATAAATTGGGGCATTTGATTTTCGATTGATAGATAGGCATAACAGTAATTTTTGCGGTTAAATAAAATATTCTATATTCTTTCAATGGGATATATTTTTATTTAAATAAAAACCTTGCGCATGGCCTGATTTTTTGATTTAATGTCGGCTTATCGGGTGATTAGCTCAGTTGGTAGAGCGTCTGCCTTACAAGCAGAATGTCGGCGGTTCGACTCCGTCATCACCCACCAAGTTTCCTTTCATTGTCTTTGACAGTGGATGCGCGGTGGTAGCTCAGTTGGTTAGAGTACCGGCCTGTCACGCCGGGGGTCGCGGGTTCGAGCCCCGTCCGCCGCGCCATTATTTAAAAAGCACTGATTATATCAGTGCTTTTTTATTTGTCTTAACAACTCAATTAAGCTACAAAAATAGGAATAGGTAAGTACAGAGTATTGAAAATTAAATACTGTTTAACCTTAGTTTCTTATGATTTAGAAAAGGCCGTCTGAAACTTTTAAAGTTTCAGACGGCCTTTAGGCTATTGAAACAATGGATTAAATATCCAATTCTGCCGTATCGCCTTCTTTTTCCATCCATGCGCGGCGGGCGGCGGCTTCGCCTTTGCCCATCAGTTTGACGAAGATGTCGCGTGTTTCGTCATCAGCACCTTCTGGGATTTGTACCTGCAACAGGCGGCGGGTGTCGGGGTGCATGGTGGTGTCTTTGAGCTGGTCGGGGTTCATCTCGCCCAAGCCTTTGAAACGGCTGATGGAATAGGCGGTTTCTTTCACGCCTTCTTTTTGCAGCCGCTCCAAAATGCTGTCGAGTTCGTTTTGGTCGAGGGCGTAGAATTTGCGGGCGGGTTTGCTTTTGCCTTGTGCGTTGACATCGACGCGGAACAGCGGCGGCTGGGCGACGTATATGTGTCCGTTGGCGACCAGTTTCGGGAAGTGGCGGTAGAACAGGGTCAGCAGCAAAACTTGAATATGCGAGCCGTCCACGTCGGCATCGGACAGTATGGCGATTTTGCCGTAGCGCAGACCGCTTAAATCGGGATTGTCGTTGATGCCGTGCGGATCAACGCCGATGGCGACGGAAATGTCGTGGATTTCGGCATTGCCGAAAAGTTGGTCGGGGTGGACTTCAAAGCTGTTGAGCACTTTGCCGCGCAGGGGCAGGATGGCTTGGGTGGCTTTGTCGCGGGCGAGTTTGGCGGAACCGCCGGCGGAATCGCCTTCGACGAGGAAGAGTTCGTTTTCGCGGATGTCTTCGCTTTCGCAGTCGGTCAGCTTACCGGGCAGGACGGCGACGCCGCTGCCTTTTTTCTTTTCGATTTTCTTAACCGAACGCATCCGCGCTTGTGCCTGACGGATGGCGAGTTCGGCGATTTTTTTGCCGAAGTCCACGTTTTGGTTCAGCCACAATTCCAAAGGGTCGCCCGATACGGCGGCGACGAGTTTCAACGCGTCGCGGTTGGTCAGTTTGTCTTTGGTCTGACCTTGAAATTGCGGGTCGAGGACACGGGCAGAGAGGACGAAGGCGGTTTTGCCGAACACGTCGTCGCTTTGTACTTTCACGCCGCGCGGTAGGAGGTTGTGCAGATTGATGAAATTGTTGACGGCGTTGAACACGGCTTGTTTCAAGCCTGCTTCGTGCGTGCCGCCCAATGGTGTGGGGATGAGGTTGACGTAGCTTTCGTTGGCGCACGAGCCTTCTTCCAGCCAGGTCAGGGCAAACGCGGCGCCTTCGCCGATGCTGAAATCGCCGTTGTGGCCGTCTGAAATGTAGTTTTCGCAAGAGAAGATAGGCACGGCTTCCTGAGCGTCGGCAATGAGGTCGGTCAGATAGCTTTTCAGGCCGTCTGGATAGTGCCAAGTTTGGGTGTGTGCTTCGTCTTCGCCTTTGACCGGACGGGTCAGGGAAACGCGTACGCCCGGCAGTAAAACAGCTTTGGCGCGCAGCAGGCGTTCGAGTTCGGGAATGCTGTAATTCGGGCTTTCAAAATATTTGCCGTCCGGCCAGACGCGCACTTCGGTGCCGCTGTCTTTGACGGCGCATTTGCCTACTTCCGCCAACGGTTCGACCACGTCGCCGCCGGCAAACACGATGCGGTGGACTTTGCCTTCGCGTTTGACGGTTACTTCGAGGCGGGTGGAGAGAGCGTTGGTAACAGACACGCCCACGCCGTGCAGGCCGCCTGAAAAGGCATACGCGCTGCCGCCGTCTTTTTTGTTGAACTTGCCGCCCGCGTGCAGACGGGTAAACACAAGTTCGACCACGGGCACGCCTTCGACAGGGTGCAGCCCGACGGGAATGCCACGCCCATTGTCGTGTACGGAAAGCGAACCGTCGTCGTGGATGCGCACGTCGATTTCAGTGGCGAAACCGCCCAACGCCTCGTCCGCCGCGTTGTCGATGACTTCTTGGCAGATGTGGGTCGGGCTGTCGGTGCGGGTGTACATGCCTGGACGTTCTTTGACCGGCTCCAAGCCTTTGAGGACGGTAATGCTGGATTCGCTGTATTGGTTGTTTTTAGTCATGTGAAATTATTTGATAAAACGGATTTGTAAATTTAATTTTATGAAATAACCACCATTATTTTCATAAATTTTTCCAAATCCATGTTTTTCTGAGCTTGGTGTTTCCATCTTATTATTGATCAGTAGATATTCTTCGAAATCATTTCTATTATAAATGTGGTAACAAACTAGATTTCCATCTTCTTTTACAACAATATAGCCGCCTGTTGCATCATATGTACCATGCCAAACTTCTGCAGGTCTCATTCCCAATGCCGATTCACATAATAATTTTTTGATTTTGTAATTGTAAAACTGATGATTAAAATCCATTACAAAGTTGCAGGGATTCTCAGTTGAAACAGTTTCAATCAAATCAATTAAAGCAACTCTGTTTTCTGAATCGGAATAATAAGTTTTGATCAAACAGGCTAATATTTCTGGAAGTTTGCTATCTATTAAAACCAAATTTCCAAGAAATATCCTGTTATCGGTTTTCACAAACTCCAAATCTCCACCAAGCCTAAGAATCTCTCTTACCCTTCCTTTTACGTCTGCCGCAAAAGTACCGTCTTTTTTCTTTCTTTTGGAAAAAATATTGTTTACTTTTTCGGTGTTGGAAGAATCCCAATTTTCAATTTTAAAAGTAAAGTTGGTTGCACCTGAGGCATTAAATAGTGTCGGCGCACCAGCCAATTCTGATTTGACGCTAAATCCGAGCAAAGGGGAGAAGCCGCTTCGTGAATCATGGACTTTAACATAAATATCACTTTTTGATTTTGAATCTTCTCTTACCCTGGTACAGCCGATTTTTCTAAGGAAAATTTCCAAATCATTATCTACAGTAAACGTTCCTTTTACTTTGCCATCAAGAATATTCTTTAACAGCTTTTTGGCATTTCCTGTAAATTCTACGATAGGAACAATAAAACTTTTATTTTTTCCTGCAATTGAGATTTGTATATTGTTTCTATTATTAGGATCGTAACAATATTGATTTTTTCCGTTTTGCTCATTACGGATTACCTCAATAATCGGAAGCAGGATGCTGGCAATATTTGCCTTGCCGTTTCCTCCTAAAGCGAGCGCTCTGTCCGAAAGCAGTTTCAAGAGCACATAAAGCTCACTCCATTCGCCTTTGTTTCCTGAGAAATGAGTCATTTCAATTTCTCCAAAATTTTTTCTGCTATCGCTTGAATAGCAGGTACAGCAACTGAATTTCCAAATTGCTTATATGCGGAAGCGTCTGCAACAGGAATGACAAAATTTTCCGGAAAACCCTGAAGACGCGCCCATTCTCTTGGGGTCATCTTACGGATTCCCTCTCTGTTTACCTCACCTTTAATATTGGTTGTGGGAGTAAAATCTGTAATCCTGTTATCGATAACAAGATTTCTTTCCCTTCCCATTCCTCCGACAACGATGGCATTGGCAATGCCATCGTCAGGAATAATTTCATACCCGAATCCATTTCCCTTGGCTTCGTGTCTTTCCTTGTGCTTTCTCAAAGTATCGATATACACAGTAGAAAGATAATATTTTGTAGGGACAGTTTCTTTCTCACGAATATCTGAAAACGACGTTTTCAAACCTATCGGTTTGGGATATTCAAAATCATTTACTTTAGTATCCGGATGAAAACCGACTATAAAAATACGTTCCCTGTTTTGAGGTACTCCAAAATCTTTTGCATTGATGATTTCTGGATCTGGAACAAAATACCCCAAATCCTCACGCAAGGTATTTAAAATGGTTTGCAGTGTTTTACCTTTATCATGGCTTATCAGACCCTTTACATTTTCCAAAAGAAATGCTTTCGGTTGATGTCTCTTGATAATTTCGGCAACATCGAAAAACAATGTCCCACGCGTATCTTCAAACCCCCCCCGTTTACCGGCAATAGAAAATGCCTGACATGGGAACCCTGCACATAAAATATCGAATTCTTTAGGAATATGGCTTTTGGTTTCTTCTGTCGTAATATCGCCAAATGGGATTTCTCCAAAATTTGCCGCATAGGTCTGTTGTGCTTTGTCATCCCATTCACTGGAAAAAAGACATTTTCCACCTAAACTTTGCATAGCAATACGGAATCCACCTATACCCGCAAACAAATCGATAAAAGTAAATTTTTCAGACTCTGCCATATCAGAATGCGAAAACAGATTATCGTTAAAAAGCCTATATTGTTTTGCTTTTTCTTTTAATTTACCGCTTTCCGATTTTTTTTCTTTCATATATTGCATTTTCTATCCTTGCTGCACAATCATCAGGATTTTTCAATATATCCTTACCCCAAAAACGCAGTACAATCCAGCCTTCCTGCTCAAGAAGAATATTGACCGAAGTATCGCGTTTGATATTGCGCTCGATTTTGTTTATCCAAAACTTCCTATTGCTTTTGATATCAGTTTTCCGCTTTTCCCAATCTTTACCATGCCAAAATTCCCCATCCACAAAAATTGCTATTTTATATTTTTTAAAAATAAAATCAGGTTTTCCAAAAACAGTTTTATCGTTTTTTCTATATCTTAACCCTCTATGCCACAACGTCTTTGCTAACAAAAGCTCAGGTTTCGTGCCTTTACTTTTATTCGCTTGCATGACTTTTTTGCGTTGTTCGGGCGTCAGTCTGTCCATAAACTGCCTATGTCGTCTGAAAGGATGAAAAACAACGCTTTCAGACGGCCTGAAAGCGTTTGGGTTATAGGTTTTCTATTGGATTGCGCCGGATAAAGTCTTCATAGCTTTCTATGCCGCGCAGGAAACGGGAGAGTTCGGTCAATGCGTCCAAATACACGCCGCGCTTGAAGTCGATGACTTCGTCAATCGGCGCCCAATATTGGTGCCAACGCCAGCCGTCAAATTCGGGGTGGCGGGTGGCGCGCAGGTTGACATCGCAATCCCGGCCGGTCAGGCGCAGGAGATACCAAATCTGCTTCTGCCCGCGATAGGATCCGCGCCATTCGCGGCGCACCCAGTTGTTCGGCACGTCATAACGCAACCAGTCGCGCGTCCGCCCGATGATTTTGATGTGTTGCGGCAACAGGCCGACTTCTTCGTACAATTCACGGTACATGGCAGTCTCAGGACTTTCGCCCGGCTTGATGCCGCCTTGCGGAAACTGCCAGGAATGTTCGCGTACGCGTTTGCCCCAAAAGACTTCGTTACTCTCGTTAATCAGGATAATACCGACATTGGGGCGATAGCCTTCTCTGTCTAACACGGTGTCGCCCTTCATTAAATTCAATCGTGCAATTTTCCCACAAATTGGGCGGTTTTGACAAATCTTGAGGACGTCTGAATAAGCCCACAGTTTTTTCCAGACGGCATGAAACCGTTTCTGAAAAAATGTTGTTTATGAATAAAACCATAGCTTCAGGCCGTCTGAAAAATGAACATTTTTTCTGATTTAAGGTCTTGCATTCAAAAGCTTTTTGCCGTTTAATGCAAACCTTGCTGCACCAAGGGCCAAGAAAGCCGACCGGCCGCCCCCACAGCTTCCGATGCAGGCGGTCCTGCCGTCCCTGCAATGTTTTTTATTTTTGAACGAAAGGTCGAAAACCATGAAAAAAACACTGGTGGCGGCGGCAATCCTGAGCCTCGCCTTGACTGCGTGCGGCGGCGGAAACGATACCGCCGCCCACCCCCCCTCCGCCAAGCCCGAAGCCGAACAATCGGGCAAACTCAATATCTACAACTGGTCGGATTATGTCGATCCCGAAACCGTTGCCGCCTTTGAACAAGAAACCGGCATCAAGACGCGTTCCGATTATTACGACAGCAACGAAACACTGGAGGCAAAAGTCCTGACCGGCAAATCCGGCTACGACCTGACCGCGCCGTCCATCGCCAACGTCGGCCGGCAAATCAAAGCGGGCGCGTATCAGAAAATCGACAAGGCGCAAATCCCCCATTACGGCAACATCGATAAAGATTTGCTGAAAATGATGGAAGCCGTCGATCCGGGCAACGAATATGCCGTCCCTTATTTCTGGGGCATTAATACCTTGGCAATCAATACGCAGCAGGTGAAAAAGGCATTGGGTACGGACAAGCTGCCCGAAAACGAATGGGATTTGGTGTTCAACCCCGAATACACCGCCAAACTCAAATCCTGCGGCATCAGCTATTTCGACAGCGCAATCGAACAGATTCCCTTGGCGTTGCACTATTTGGGCAAAGACCCCAACAGTGAGAATCCCGAAGACATCAAAGCCGCCGTCGATATGATGAAAGCCGTCCGGGGCGACGTGAAACGCTTCAGCTCTTCCGGCTATATCGACGATATGGCGGCGGGCAACCTGTGTGCCGCCATTGGTTACGGCGGCGATTTGAATATTGCCAAAACCCGTGCCGAAGAAGCCGCAAACGGCGTGGAAATCAAAGTATTGACCCCGAAAACCGGCGTGGGCGTGTGGGTGGATTCCTTTATGATTCCGCGCGACGCGCAAAACGTTGCCAACGCCCACCGCTATATCGACTACACGCTCCGGCCCGAGGTGGCGGCGAAAAACGGCAGCTTCGTCACCTACGCGCCCGCCAGCCGCCCCGCGCGTGATTTGATGGAAGCCAAATACACAAACGACCCATCGATTTTCCCGACCAAAGAACTGATGGAAAAAAGTTTCATCGTTTCCCCTAAGTCAACCGATGCGAGCAAACTCAGCGTTCGCCTGTGGCAGGCTTTGAAAGCAGGGCAATAATCAAAATTGAAATTTGAATACTCAGGCCGTCTGAAACAGTTTTTCAGACGGCCTGAGTGTTATAATTGTCAACACTTTTCAAATATCCTATCAGGAGAAACAGCGTTATGAACAATTCAGTCATCACCGTCATCGGAAAAGACCGTGTAGGCATTGTGTACGACGTTTCCAAAATTTTGGCGGAAAACCAAATCAACATCCTTAATATCAGCCAGCAGCTGATGGACGATTTTTTTACCATGATTATTTTGGTGGATACTTCAAAATGCACCAAATCGCGTCAAGAGGTTTTGGATTTGTTTGCGGAAGAGAGTAAGAAACTCGCGCTTGATATCCGTATGCAAAACGAAGAAATTTTCCAAGCCATGCACCGTATTTAAGTCGGAGGGAGAGTCATGAGTATTCAATCCGGCGAGATTTTAGAAACCGTCAAAATGGTGGCCGACCAGAACTTTGACGTGCGCACCATTACCATCGGCATTGATTTGCACGACTGTATCAGCACCGACATCGATGTACTGAACCAAAACATTTACAACAAAATCACCACCGTCGGTAAAGATTTGGTCGCTACGGCGAAACACCTCTCCGCCAAATACGGCGTACCGATTGTGAATCAGCGCATTTCCGTTACGCCGATTGCCCAAATTGCCGCGGCCACCCATGCCGATTCCTATGTCAGCGTGGCGCAAACCTTGGATAAGGCTGCCAAAGCCATCGGCGTGTCCTTTATCGGCGGCTTTTCTGCGCTGGTACAAAAAGGCATGTCGCCTTCGGATGAGGTGCTGATTCGTTCCATTCCCGAAGCGATGAAGACTACTGATATCGTGTGCAGTTCCATCAATATCGGCAGCACGCGCGCCGGTATTAATATGGATGCGGTCAAGCTGGCAGGCGAAACCATCAAACGCACGGCTGAAATCACGCCCGAAGGTTTCGGCTGCGCTAAAATCGTCGTGTTCTGTAACGCGGTGGAAGACAATCCGTTTATGGCGGGCGCGTTTCACGGTTCGGGTGAAGCGGACGCCGTTATCAACGTCGGCGTATCAGGGCCGGGCGTGGTCAAAGCCGCGTTGGAAAATTCGGACGCGGTCAGCTTGACCGAAGTTGCCGAAGTCGTGAAGAAAACCGCCTTCAAAATCACCCGCGTGGGCGAACTCATCGGTCGTGAAGCCTCAAAAATGCTGGGTATTCCGTTCGGCATTCTCGATTTGTCGCTGGCGCCGACCCCTGCCGTCGGCGACTCGGTGGCACGCATCCTTGAAGAAATGGGCTTGAGCGTCTGCGGTACGCACGGCACGACGGCTGCCTTGGCATTGCTGAACGATGCCGTGAAAAAAGGCGGCATGATGGCTTCCAGCGCGGTCGGCGGTTTGAGCGGCGCGTTTATCCCTGTTTCCGAAGACGAAGGCATGATTGCCGCTGCCGAAGCAGGTGTGCTGACACTGGACAAACTCGAAGCGATGACAGCCGTCTGTTCGGTCGGACTGGACATGATTGCCGTTCCCGGAGACACGCCCGCGCACACGATTTCCGGCATCATCGCCGACGAAGCCGCCATCGGCATGATCAACAGCAAAACGACTGCCGTGCGCATTATTCCGGTAACCGGTAAAACCGTCGGCGACAGCGTTGAGTTTGGCGGCCTGTTGGGCTACGCGCCTGTAATGCCGGTTAAAGAAGGCTCATGCGAAGTGTTCGTCAACCGGGGCGGCAGAATCCCAGCTCCGGTTCAGTCAATGAAAAACTGATTGGATTGATGAATAAAAAAAAAGGCCGTCTGAAATTGATTTTCAGACGGCCTTTTATTTTCGCAGGCTGATTATTTAAACATATTTTTAATAATGCCCATTATACTGCGGGAAATGGCGTTGGTCACTTGGCGGTTGATTTGGCTGCCGATGGCGTCGGCAACGTTGTAGCCCAAACCTTGGCCGGATTTTTTACGTCCACCGCTCAAACCACCGATTAGTCCGCCGAGGATGCCGGGATCGGCATTGGCAGCTTCTTTTTCTGCAGCTTTTTGCGCTTTTTCCTGCTCTTTGGCGGCATTTGCGGCTTCTTTTTCAGCGGCAGCTTGGCTGTCTGCTTCGGCCAATGCTTCAAAAGCGGAGTAGTTGTCCACCATGTCTTTATAAGTTGGATACAAATTATCGTTTTGGAACAAGTGGTTGCGTTCTTCTGCGGCAAGCGGGGTCAGGGCGGATTGAGGCGGTAGGATGAGGGCGCGTTCTACCGGCTCAGGCATACCTTTTTCATCAAGGAAGGAAACAAGGGCTTCGCCGACGCCGAGTTCGGCAATCGCTTCGGCAACTTTGATGTTTGGGTTGCTGCGGAAGGTTTCGGCAGCGGCTTTGACTGCTTTTTGGTCGCGCGGTGTGAAGGCGCGCAGGGCGTGTTGTACGCGGTTACCCAATTGTCCGAGGATGGTATCGGGCAAGTCGAGCGGGTTTTGGGTGACGAAATATACGCCCACGCCTTTGGAACGGATCAGGCGCACGACTTGTTCGATTTGTTCGACCAGCGCATTGGCGGCATTGTCGAACATCAAATGCGCTTCGTCGAAGAACATCACGAATTTTGGTTTGTCCAAATCGCCGACTTCGGGCAGGGTTTCAAACAATTCTGCCAGCATCCACAGCAAAAACGCGCTGTACATACGCGGCGAGCGCATCAGTTTTTCGGAGTTAAGGATGTTTATGATGCCTTTGCCGTTGTCGGTTTGCATCCAGTCTTGCAGGTTGAGGGAAGGTTCGCCGAAGAATTTTTCTGCGCCTTCGTTTTCCAAAGTCAGCAGTTGGCGTTGAATCGCGCCGATACTGGCGGCAGAAACGTTGCCGTATTGCGTGCGGTATTCTGAAGCGTGGTCGGAAACGTGTTTCAACATGCTGCGCAGGTCTTTCAAGTCCAAAATGTGCCAGCCTCTGTCGTCTGCAACTTTGAACACGAGGTTGAGCAGGCCTTCTTGCGTGTCGTTCAGATTCATTAGGCGGGCCAAAAGCATAGGGCCCATTTCTGAAACGGTGACGCGTACGGGAATACCGGTTTCGCCGTAAACATCCCAAAAGCGCACGGGGAAATTTTGCAGCCATTGTTCGCCCAAATCAAACTCGGCGATGCGTTCGCCCACTTTTCCGCTGTTGGCACCGGCTTGCGCGATGCCCGACAAATCGCCTTTGACATCGACCAAGAATACAGGGACACCTTCGCTGCTGAAGGCTTCCGCTATGCGGCGCAGGGTAACGGTTTTACCTGTACCGGTCGCACCGGCGATCAAGCCGTGGCGGTTGGCCATTTTGCCTTGGATTTCGAGCGTTTTCCCGTCGGCACGCGCAATTTGAAATGTAGTCATGATTATTCCTTAGAATCCGTGATGTGAAATAATTTGCTGTCTTAAAAAACAAGCATTTTAACGTTTGCGGCGAGGGGATTCCACCAAGCAAAGTTTCAGACGGCCTTAAGTTTTGCAAAGGTTTTTTTGCAGTGATTGGACAAGGTTGAAATCTGCTATAATTTCATCCAATCCGCAACCGTCTGACAAGGCGGTTGTTTTCTTTGTTTTTTGAATATTTTTTACGAAAGCGAAAGTCGGAATGACTGCACAACAAGCCCCTTTGGGCGAAAAAACCATGGCCGTGCTGATGGCGATGTTGGTCGCGCTGATGCCGTTTTCTGTCGATGCCTATCTGCCTGCGATTCCCGAAATGGCGAAGTCGCTGGGTTCGGACATCCACCGCATTGAGCAAAGCCTGAGCTTTTTTATGTTTGGCGTGGCGTTTGGTCAGGTGGTCGGTGGTTCGATTTCGGATATTAAAGGCCGCAAACTGGTGGCCTTAGTGGGCTTGAGCATTTACTTTGCCGCCGTCATCGGTTTGACGATGGTGAATAATGTCGAGCAGCTGCTGAACTTGCGTGCCGTGCAGGCGTTTGGCGCAGGGATGACCGTGGTGATTTCCGGCGCGATGGTGCGCGATTATTATTCCGGACGCAAAGCCGCTCAGATGTTTGCCTTAATCGGCATTATTCTGATGATTGTGCCGCTGATGGCGCCGATGATTGGTGCAGGCTTGCAGAACTTGGGCGGCTGGCGCATGATTTTCGGCTTTCTGGCCTGCTATTCGCTGCTGCTTTGGGGTTTGATGTGGTATTTCCTGCCCAAGCCGCACCAAAAAGGCAAAATCAGCATGGACGTGTTTGGCGTGGTGGCAGGCAGGTTTAAACGTGTTTTGAGAACGCGCGCCGCGATGGGCTATCTGTTTTTCCAAGCTTTCAGTTTTGGTTCGATGTTTGCCTTTTTGACTGAATCATCGTTCGTGTACCAACACCTGTATCATGTTTCCCCAAACCAATATGCTTGGATATTTGCGCTCAATATCATTACCATGATGTCGTTTAACCGCGTTACTGCATGGCGTTTAAAAACCGGTACGCATCCGCAAAACATCCTCAAATGGGGCATTATCGTCCAATTTGCCGCCAATCTGCTGATGACGGTTTTGGTGTTGTCGCTGTCTTTGCCGCCTTTGTGGGCTTTAGTGCCATGCGTGATGTTTTCAGTCGGTACACAAGGCTTGGTCGGTGCTAACACTCAGGCCTGCTTTATGAGCTATTTCAGCGCAGAGGGTGGCAGCGCAAATGCCGTATTGGGCGTGTTCCAATCCCTTATCGGTGCATCGGTCGGCATGGCAACGACTTGGCTGCATAATGGTTCTGCCTTGGTAATGGCCGGTATGATGTTGAGTTCGACCGTGTGCGGTATCGTGCTGTTGTGGATTTGCTCGCATCAGGCTTGGATGGAAAACGATAAAAAAGAATATGTTTAACCTTCAGGCCGTCTGAAAAACGGTTTCAGACGGCCTCAACACTATATTGAAGAAATTAACCATGAGTACCAGCAAACAACGCCCCATCGGCGTATTCGATTCCGGCGTCGGCGGCTTGACCAACGTCCGCGCCCTGATGGAACGACTACCGATGGAAAACATCATCTATTTCGGCGATACCGCACGCGTTCCCTACGGCACCAAATCCCGCGCCACCATCGAAACCTTCGCCATGCAGATTGTCGATTTTCTGCTGGAAAACGATGTCAAAGCACTCGTCATTGCGTGCAACACCATCGCCGCCGTTGCCGGACAGAGAATCCGCCAAAAAGCAGGCAATATGCCCGTATTGGACGTCATCTCCGCCGGTGCGGAAGCCGCTTTGCAAACCACCAAAAACAACCGAATCGGCATTATCGCAACCAATACCACCGTCAACAGCAATGCCTACGCGCGCGCCATCCATTCGAAAAACAACGACACGCTGGTGCGCACGCAAGCCGCGCCACTGCTTGTGCCATTGGTGGAAGAAGGCTGGCTCGATCACGAAGTCACCCGCCTGACCGTACGCGAATACCTGAAGCCACTCTTGGCCGACGACATAGACACGCTAGTGTTGGGTTGTACCCACTTCCCACTTCTCAAGCCGCTTATCGGCCGTGAAGCGCAAAACGTCACCTTGGTCGATTCTGCCATCACTACCGCCGAAGCCACCGCCAAAGCCTTAGCACAAGCAGGTTTGTTGAATACAGAAAACGACAACCCGGATTACCGCTTCTACGTCAGCGACATCCCACTGCGTTTCCGCACCATCGGCGAACGCTTCTTGGGTAGGAGTATGGAACAGATTGAGATGGTAACGTTGGGTTGATTGGAAATATTAAAGGCCGTCTGAAAACCTGATTCAGGTTTTCAGACGGCCTGTTTACTTCCTGAGTATTTTATCTGCCCGACTGTGCCCACACGTTTTGCAGGTAGGCGTAGGTCAGCCCGGCGGTGCCGGACACCAGCGCGATGTCGCTGCCCAAGTCTTCGGCTTTGCCCACGCCGATGGGCAAGGCGCCGGCGGCTTTGATGGCGGCAACGCCTGCCGCTGCGTCTTCGATGCCGATGCATTGGCGGATGTCCGCGCCCGCGCCCTCGGCGGCGGCGAGGAAGATGTCGGGGGCGGGTTTGGAATGCGCGACGGCGGCAGGGTCGGCGACGGTGTCGAAGAAGTGGGTCAGCCCCATGCGTTCGAGCAGGAACGGGCCGTTTTTACTGGCGGATGCGAGGGCGATTTTTTTGCCGTTTGCTTTTAATGCTTCCAGCAGCGGCAAAATGCCGGGATACACGTCTTCGGGTTTGACTGCCTGAATCATCTCGACGTAGTTGTCGTTTTTGCGGCGGGTCAGTTCGGCGAACTCGGCTTCGCCGACGGTTTTGCCGCCGTGCGCGAGGATGCGTTTGAGCGAATCGTCGCGCGACACGCCTTTGAGCTGCTCGTTAAACTTGCGGTCTATGCCGATGCCCAGTTCTTCGGCGAGCTTTTTCCATGCGCGGTAATGGTATTCGGCGGTATCGGTGATGACACCGTCGAGATCGAAGAGCACAGCGGTAAACGTCATTTTGCGCCCTCCTTATTTTTCCAACGCGACAGTGTGGCTGCCGTTGAGCGTGATGTCTTTGCCGTACACCTGCAAATCGAGCGGCTCGCCTTTGAGCAGGGTGAAGACGACGTTTTCTTTGCCGACGGCGACTTTAATCAGACGGCCTCGGTAGTTGATATGGAAGGCGTAGCCTGTCCACGCGCCCGGCAGGAACGGTGCGAAGCTGAGTTTGCCGCCCCAAGTTTTCATTTGGGCGAAACCTTGGACGATGGCGAGCCACGAGCCGGTCATAGAAGTAATGTGCAGGCCGTCTTCGGTGTCGTTGTTGTAGTTGTCCAAGTCCAGACGGGCGGTGCGCCGGTACATTTCCACGGCTTTTTCTTCCTTGCCCAGTTCGGCGGCAAGGATGGCATGAATACACGGCGACAACGAGCTTTCGTGCACGGTCATCGGTTCGTAGAAGTCGAAATTGCGGCGTTTTTCGTCGATATTGAAACGGTCGCCGAAGAAGTAGATGCCTTGCAAGACGTCCGCCTGTTTGATGAAGGGCGAACGCAGGATTTTGTCCCACGACCATTTCTGGTTGAGCGGCAAATCGTCGGGCGAAAGCGCGGACACGGGGCGGATGTCTTTGTCGAGGAAGCCGTCGTGCTGCACGAATACGCCGAGTTCTTCGTCATGCGGACGGTACATATTCGCGCTGATGTCCGCCCATTTTTCCAACTCGGCGGCACGCACGTTTAAATCCGGACGCGGGTATTTCGCTAGGGCTTCGCGGGTGTAGTCCAATACCCATGCGGCGAGGGTGTTGGTGTACCAGTTGTTGTTGATGTTGTTTTCGTATTCGTTCGGGCCGGTTACGCCGTGAATCATGTATTTGCCGTTGCGTTTGGAGAAGTGGACGCGGTCCGCCCAGAAGCGGGACACTTCGACCAAGACTTCCAAGCCTTCTTTGGCAAGATAGCTTTCATTGCCGGTGTAGTTGGTGTAGTTGTAGATGGCGTAGGGAATCGCGCCGTTGCGGTGGATTTCCTCGAAGGTGATTTCCCATTCGTTGTGGCACTCGATGCCCGTAAACGTTACCATCGGATAGAGTGCGCCCGCCAAGCCCTGTTCGTGCGCGTTGTGCTGCGCCTGCGGCAGTTGGTTGCGGCGGTATTGCAGCAGGTTGCGGGTAACTTCGGGTTCTGCCAGTGCGAGGTAGAGCGGTACGGCGTAGGCTTCAGTATCCCAATAGGTTGCGCCGCCGTATTTTTCTCCGGTAAAGCCTTTGGGGCCGATGTTCAGGCGCGCGTCTTCGCCGTAGGCCGTAGTAGGTGGAGAACAGTTGGAACAGGTTGAAGCGGATGCCCTGCTGTGCTTCGTCGCTGCCTTCGATGACCACGTCGGCGATTTCCCAACGGTGCAGCCAGCCTGCTTTGTGCGCGTCCAGCAAGGTTTCAAACGCAACGCCTGCGATTTTTTCCGACAAGGCGCAGCCTGCGGCTTTCACTGCTTCCAAGCCCTGATAATCGCGGCTGGTGGTAACAATAACCCGTTTTTCAAAGGTTTCGGGTGTGCTGCCGACTTCGGATTCAAAAGAATTGGAGACCTGCCAGTCGGTTTGGCTGCCGCCGAGGGCTTTGAAGCTGCCGGCGAAGGTTTGCTCGGCGTTGACGATGAATTGTTCCACGCCGAAAGGATTGGCGACGGTTTGGGCGGCAATGTAGGAGAGGCCGTCTGAAACGCCTTTGTCCAATACCTGCCAGAATTTTTCTTCGTAGTTGGAATCTTCGTTTTTCACGTCGGCATCGATGATGGAATCGATGCGGACTTGGTGGGTTTTGCCGTCAACGGATACGGCTTCCCAGCGGATAACCGCCAGCTCTTTTTGCGCGACGGACAGGAATTTGCACACATCGAAACGCACGCCAAATACGGTGAACGAGCGGCGCAACACGCCGTGCTGCATATCGAGTTCGACGGAGAAGCCGGCAACACCGTTTTTCGCCAAGTCCACTTCCTGCCCGTCGACAAAGATTTTGACTTTGCTGAAATTGAGCGCGTTGATGGCTTTGCCGAAATATTTGGGATAGCCGTTTTTCCACCAGCCGACGCGGGTTTTGTCGGGGAACCACACGCCGGCGATGTAGGTGCCCAAGTGGCTGTCGGCGGAGTAGGTTTCCTCAAAGCTGCCGCGCATACCCATATAGCCGTTGCCCAAGCTGGTCAGGCTCTCTTGCAGCCGTTTGTGTTCTTTTTCCAGCTTTGCCGAACGCAGCGTCCAAGGGCTGATTTCCATAATTCTTGTATACATTTATGAAGCTCCTGTTATTAAAATTGTAAGTTCGGCAAAGGTTTCAGACGGCCTTTGCCGATGGTATTGATGGATTATTCGCCGTGGGTCTCTTTAATCAGACATACTGAGAAGGCTCCCAGCAGCAAGACCGCGCCTGCAACCAAGAACATGGTTGCCTGATGGCTGCCCAGCATCGGGAAAAGCACGAAGCTCAATAGTGAAGCGACGATTTGGGGCATACAGATAGAGCCGTTAAACAATCCCAAGTAAGTGCCCATATGTTTGCCCGACAAGGCGTTGGTTACAATCGTCAGCGGATAAGTGATGATGCCCGCCCAAGCGATGCCGATTAAGGTATAAGACAGAATCAGTGCGTATTGATTGTGAATGAAGAAGATAGAGAAGAAACCGAGCGCACCCAAAGCCAAACAGCCGAAATAACCCGCCTTATGGTATTGATTCGGCACTTTCGCCAATACAAACGAACAAATCACCGCCGCAACCGACTGCACCGCCGCCAAAACGCCGTACCAGTTGCCCGCCTCCTGATAACCTACGGAAGACGCATCAGTGGTGTGCCAGACGTTTTCCGCAATCGCGCCTGCCGAGTAAGTCCACATATATTGGAAGGCGAACCAGCAGAAAAACTGTACCAGAGTAACCGTCCAAAACGCTTTAGGTGCCGTTTTTAAGAGTTCGAACCAGTTGGCTTTTTCCTGATTCGCGGCGACATCGATGCCGTGGTAACGGGCGTAGGTTTCCGGATCGTATTCTTTGACTTTGAAGATTGTGAACGCACTGGTAATAATCAATAACGCCGCGCCCACATAGAATGCTACGACCACGGTTTGTGGCACAACGCCTTTCTCGGCGGTATTCGCCAAACCGATATACGCGAACACAAACGGCAGAATCGCCGCCACAACCGCGCCCGTATTCGCCAAAAAGCTCTGAATCCCGTAGGCGTAGCTTTTCTGCTCCTCGTTGACCATGTCGCCGACCATCATCTTAAACGGCTGCATCGCCATATTCGACGACACGTCCAACAGCGCAATCATCAGCGCGCCGAACGACAAGGCCGCCAACGACGCATAGCCGAAACCGAAGCTGCCCGAGTTCGGCATCAAAATCATCACGATAACCGCAATCAGCGTGCCGTAAAGCAGATACGGCAGGCGGCGGCCGCCCAAGCGCGGCTTCCAAGTGCGGTCTGAGTAGTAGCCCACTATCGGCTGCACCAGCATCCCCGCCAGCGGCGGCAGGATAAAGAACCAGCCCAAATTGTGCGGGTCTGCGCCTAGCGTTTGAAAAATGCGGCTCATCTGCGAGCTTTGCAGGGTAAAGGCCGTCTGAACGCCGAGATAGCCGAAGCTCAACATCCAAATCGTGCTTTTTGCCAGTGACGGCAAACCTTGTTTTGCTGTTTTTTGCGTATTTTCCGACATAAGGTAAATCCTTTTTTGAAAAGTATTTTTATTGAAAAACCAGAAATGGTTCTTGGTGTGGTGTTTTCTATCGTTATTGTTTGTGTGCGTACTTTTAAGGATATAGGTGCATTTTATGAAGCGCGCCGGATATTGGCAATGCCAGTTCAAGGATAAACTGGCTTAAATCAAATTTTCTGCGGTTTGGCATTGATACCGTCGGGCAGTGAGGGTATCGGTTCGGCTTGGTGTATATTTTGATGCTTATTTCTATTTTCAGACGGCATTTGAACAAGCAAGTATTGGGGCAATAGGTTAAAATGGGTCGTCTGAAATTTGTTTGACGGAAACGAGAAAACTATGTCCCAACAATACGTCTATTCTATGCTGCGCGTGAGCAAGGTTGTGCCGCCGCAAAAAACCATCATTAAAGACATTTCCCTTTCATTTTTCCCCGGCGCGAAAATCGGCCTGCTCGGTTTGAACGGCGCGGGCAAGTCCACCGTGCTGCGGATTATGGCGGGTGTGGATAAGGAATTTGAGGGCGAAGCCGTGCCGATGGGCGGCATCAAAATCGGCTATCTGCCGCAAGAGCCGGAGCTTGATCCTGAGAAAACCGTGCGCGAGGAAGTGGAAAGCGGTTTGGGCGAAGTGGCGGCGGCGCAGAAACGTTTGGAAGAAGTGTATGCCGAGTACGCCAATCCCGATGCGGATTTTGACGCGCTGGCGGAAGAACAGGGCCGCTTGGAAGCGATTATCGCGGCGGGTTCGTCCACGGGCGGCGGTGCGGAACACGAATTGGAAATCGCCGCCGATGCGCTGCGCCTGCCGGAATGGGATGCCAAAATCGGCAATCTGTCCGGCGGTGAAAAACGCCGCGTCGCTTTGTGCAAACTCTTGTTGAGCAAACCCGATATGCTGCTGCTGGACGAACCGACCAACCATTTGGATGCGGAATCGGTGGAATGGTTGGAGCAATTCCTGGTGCGCTTCCCCGGCACAGTCGTTGCGGTAACGCACGATCGCTATTTCCTCGACAACGCCGCCGAATGGATTTTGGAACTCGACCGAGGACACGGTATTCCGTGGAAAGGCAATTACTCGTCTTGGCTGGAGCAGAAAGAAAAACGCTTGGAAAACGAGGCGAAATCCGAAGCCGCGCGCGTGAAGGCGATGAAGCAGGAATTGGAATGGGTACGCCAAAATGCCAAAGGCCGCCAAGCCAAGTCCAAAGCGCGTTTGGCGCGTTTCGAGGAAATGAGCAACTACGAATACCAAAAACGCAATGAAACGCAAGAAATCTTTATCCCTGTTGCCGAGCGTTTGGGCAACGAAGTAATTGAATTTGTGAACGTTTCCAAATCGTTTGGCGATAAAGTGCTGATTGACGATTTGAGCTTCAAAGTGCCTGCGGGCGCGATTGTCGGCATCATCGGCCCGAACGGCGCGGGTAAATCGACGCTGTTCAAAATGATTTCGGGCAAAGAGCAGCCCGATTCCGGCGAAGTGAAAATCGGGCAAACCGTGAAAATGAGCCTGATTGACCAAAGCCGTGAAGGTTTGCAAAACGATAAAACCGTATTCGACAACATTGCCGAAGGCCGCGACATTTTGCAGGTCGGACAGTTTGAAATCCCCGCCCGCCAGTATTTGGGGCGTTTCAATTTCAAAGGTAGCGACCAAAGCAAAATCGCCGGCAACCTTTCCGGCGGCGAACGCGGTCGTTTGCACTTGGCGAAAACCTTGTTGGGCGGCGGCAATGTGTTGCTGCTGGACGAACCGTCCAACGACCTCGACGTGGAAACCCTGCGCGCGCTGGAAGACGCATTGCTGGAATTTGCCGGCAGCGTGATGGTGATTTCGCATGACCGCTGGTTCCTCGACCGCATCGCTACGCATATCTTGGCGTGTGAAGGCGACTCCAAATGGGTGTTCTTCGACGGCAACTATCAGGAATACGAAGCCGACAAGAAACGCCGACTCGGCGAAGAGGGCGCGAAACCGAAACGTATCCGTTACAAACCGGTAACACGTTAAGCAGGTTTGAATCAAAAGGCCGTCTGAAACTTTTAATGTTTCAGACGGCCTTTTATTTTTGATGTTTATGATTGTTTTCTTAATTGCGGATGGTTTTCCAATGTATCAATGATGATTTCAATCATGCGGGGGGCGGTTTGCTCTAAATCGAAGCCTTGACCTGAAGAAAGCCAGCGCCAAATCAAGCCGTCTAATGAAGACTTGATGAAGATGACCGCCATATCGATATCCAAATTATCCGCCAACGCTTTTTGTTGTACCGCATCAGTCAGGACGGCAACAATTTTTTCACGCCATAGCGCTTGGTGTTTTTTAGCGATGGCAATGACCGCCTCGTTTTGCTCGGTGTGTTCGCATTTTAAAAACAAAATGCTGTGGAATTTGTAGTGAAGCTCGTTGTGTTGCAGGCGCTCGAAAAAACGGGTCAGGGTCAGGCGGAAGCTTGGCCAAGCCTGTTCGTTATTGTTGTTCGAGTCTTCTTTCATGCAGCTTTCGATGTCGTCGCAAATCCGTTGGAACAAGGCGTCAAACAAATCTTCTTTATTTTTGAAATGCCAATACAGCGCGCCGCGCGTTACGCCTGCAGCTTGGGCGATTTCGTTGAGCGAGGTGCGGGCAATGCCTTTCCGATAAAACGTATCTAATGCGGCAAGCATGAGATATTCTTTGGTTTTTAAGGCTTCGGTTTTGGTTCTTCTCATGGTTTTTTTGTAGGAAATGTAAATTTATGGTTCGGATTATAAAAAATTACTTCTGAACATGCAAGAATGTATGTATAATTTAATTTAGTACTTGATAGTGCTTCTCAACACTATATAATCGGCCTGTTTTTCATAAAAACAGGCAATTTCTGTTTGTGAAATATGAGATTAAAGTAATCAATTTTTAATTAGTCAAACCCTTATTTATCATAGAGATAGGAAAATTATGGCTCTTTATGCTTCTAAAATGATGCGTGTCGCGGCAATTGCAGCAGCTACTGCGCTGGCACTTTCCGCTTGCGGCAAAGGCGATGAAAAAGCAGCCGGCCAACAGGCGCAAGGCAGTCAGCAACAGCAAAAACAACCTGCGCCTGAAGTCCGCGTGGTTACTGTGCATCCGGAAACTGTTGCATTGACAACCGAGTTGCCGGGCCGTCTGGAATCATTGCGTACTGCCGAAGTTCGCGCCCAAGTCGGCGGTATTCTGCAAAAACGCCTGTTCCAAGAGGGAAGCTATGTGCAAGCCGGTCAGCCTTTGTACCAAATCGACAGCTCAACTTATGAAGCAAATTTAGAAAGCGCACGCGCCCAGTTGGCAAGTGCGCAAGCTACTTTGGCTAAAGCGAATGCCGACTTAGCCCGCTATAAACCGCTGGTTGCCGCCGATGCCATCAGCCAACAAGAATATGATGCAGCCGTAACGGCCAAGCGTTCAGCAGAGGCAGGCGTCAAATCCGCTCAAGCAGCTATCAAATCTGCCGGTATCAGCCTGAACCGCTCCCGCATTACTGCGCCGATTTCCGGCTTTATCGGTCAATCTAAAGTTTCTGAAGGTACGCTGTTGAATTCCGGCGATACCACTGTTTTAGCCACCATTCAACAAACCAATCCGATGTATGTCAACGTTACCCAGTCTGCGAGTGAGGTCATGAAGCTGCGTCAACAGGTTGCCGAAGGCAAATTGTTGGCGGCAAACGGCGCGATTGCAGTGGATATCAAATTTGACGACGGTACGGTTTACCCTGAAAAAGGCCGTCTGCTGTTTGCAGATCCGACTGTCAACGAAACAACCGGTCAAATTACCTTGCGCGCCGCCATTCCTAACGACAGAAATATCTTGATGCCGGGCTTGTATGTGCGAGTGTTGATGGAACAAGTGGCAGTAGATAATGCATTTGTAGTGCCACAACAAGCAGTTACCCGCGGTTCGCAAGATACGGTAATGGTGGTGAATGACAAGAATGAAATGGAAGCGCGTGTCGTGACCGTTGCCCAACAGCAAGGTACCAACTGGGTTATTACAGACGGCCTGAAAGATGGCGACAAAGTGATTGTTGAAGGCATCAGCATTGCCGCTATGTCGGGTGCTAAACAGGTAACGCCGAAAGAATGGACACCGCCTGCAAACGCTGCGGCGGCAACACCGGCAGTTTCAGACGGCCAGGCTGCATCCGAGGCCAAGCCTGAAGCTAAAGCTGCATCTGAAGCCAAATAAGGAATGCGTGAATGTCTAAGTTTTTTATTGACCGCCCCATCTTTGCATGGGTTATTGCGATTTTTATCATCGCAGCGGGTATTTTCGGTATTCAAAAACTGCCGATTTCCCAATATCCGTCCGTTGCAGCGCCGACCATTACTTTGACTGCTACTTATCCGGGTGCTTCTGCTCAGGTAATGGAAGACAGCGTGCTTGCCGTTATCGAACGTAATATGTACGGTGTGGAAGGTTTGGACTATATGACGACTTCTGCCAATTCCAGCGGCAGCGGCAGCGTGAGTCTGACGTTTACACCGGAAACCAATGAAGATTTGGCACAAGTAGACGTACAGAACAAACTGTCGGAAGTATTGTCTACATTGCCCTCTACCGTACAACAATATGGTGTAATCGTATCTAAGGCGCGTTCCAACTTCTTGCAAATAGTGATGCTTTCTTCCGAAAGGCAATCCATTGAGGAGATGAATGACTACGCGCAACGCAATATCGTGCCTGAGTTGCAACGTATCGACGGCGTGGGTCAGGTTCGATTGTTCGGTGCGCAACGCGCTATGCGTATTTGGGTTGACCCGAAAAAACTGCAAAACTACAACCTGTCTTTTGCAACGGTAACCAATGCACTGGCTACTCAAAATATCCAAATTTCTGCAGGCTCTATCGGTTCTTTGCCGGCGGCTGCAGGTCAGACCATTTCGGCAACTGTGACGGCGCAAGGTCAGCTGAGCACTGCTGAAGAGTTTGGCAATATCATTTTGGTATCCAATACCGACGGCTCGAATGTCTATCTGAAAGACGTTGCCAAAGTCAGCTTGGGTATGCAGGACTATTCTTCTTCCACCCGCTTGAACGGCGTGAATACCACCGGTATGGCAGTGATGCTGTCTAACAGCGGTAACGCTTTGGCAACGGCGACTGCCGTGAAAGAAAAAATGGCGGTTTTGCAGAAGTATTTTCCAGACGGCATGAGCTGGAAAGTTCCTTACGATACTTCCAAATTTGTGGAAATTTCGATTGAGAAAGTGATCCATACACTTTTGGAAGCCATCGTATTGGTATTCTTGGTGATGTATCTCTTCCTGCAAAACATCCGCTATACGCTGATTCCGACCATTGTCGTACCGATTTCCCTGTTGGGCGGTTTTGCCTTCATCTCATACATGGGTATGTCGATTAACGTATTGACCATGTTTGCGATGGTATTGGTGATCGGTATTGTGGTCGATGACGCGATTGTGGTCGTTGAAAACGTTGAGCGTATTATGGCGAGCGAAGGTTTATCGCCTAAGGCTGCAACCAAAAAAGCAATGGGTCAGATTTCCGGCGCGGTTATCGGTATTACTGCCGTGTTGATGTCCGTATTTGTTCCACTGGCAATGTTTAGCGGTGCAACCGGTAATATTTACAAACAGTTCGCTTTAACCATGGCGGCGTCGATTGCATTCTCCGCATTCCTTGCCTTGACGCTGACTCCGGCATTGTGTGCCACCATGCTCAAACCGATTCAGAAGGGGCATCACGAAGAGAAAAAAGGTTTCTTCGGTTGGTTTAACAAGAAATTCGACAACTGGACACACGGCTACGAAGGCTGGGTTGCCAAAGTCTTGCGCAAGACTTTGCGCATGATGGTTGTCTATATTGGTTTGACTGTTGTGGGCGTATTCCTGTTTATGCGTCTGCCGACTTCCTTCTTGCCGACTGAAGACCAAGGTAACTTGATGTTAAGCGTACAGCTGCCTGCCGGTGCGACCAAAGAGCGTACCGATGCAACTTTGGCTCAAATCACTCAACTGGCAAAATCTGTACCTGAGATCGAGAACATCATTACCGTTTCCGGCTTCAGTTTTAGCGGTTCAGGTCAAAACATGGCTTTGGGCTTTGTCATTCTGAAAGACTGGAGCGAACGTACTGCTCCGGGCAGCGATGCGACTTCTATTTCCGGTAAGTTGACCGGCATGATGATGGCTACGCTGAAAGACGGTTTCGGTTTGGCAATTGTGCCTCCTGCCATTATGGAATTGGGTACAGGTTCCGGCTTGACGATTTATCTGCAAGACCGTAACAACAGCGGCCATGCTGCATTATTGGCCAAGCGCAATGAGCTGATTGACAAAATGCGCAAAAGCGGTTTGTTTAACCCAAGGACTGTTCGTGCGAGCGGTTTGGAAGATGCGCCGCAGTTAAAAATCGACATCAACCGCTCTGCCGCAGCCGCACAAGGTATTTCGTTCTCTGATATCCGTACTGCTTTGGCTTCTGCTTTGGGTTCGTCTTATGTAAACGACTTCCCGAATCAAGGCCGTCTGCAACGCGTGATGGTACAAGCTGATGCGAGTGCCCGTATGCAGCCTGCCGATATTCTGAACCTGACCGTGCCGAACAAATCCGGCGTTGCCGTACCGCTTTCTACCATTGCTACTGTTTCTTGGGAAAACGGTATGGAACAAAGCGTCCGCTTCAATGGTTATCCGGCAATGGAGCTTTCCGGCTCGCCTGTTAATGGCGTATCTTCCGGTCAGGCCATGGCTGCGGTACAGCAAATGGTTGATGAAATGGGCGGCGGTTACAGTCTGGAATGGGGCGGTCAGTCTCGTGAAGAGGCCAAGGGTAGCTCGCAAACTGTCGTGTTGTACGCATTGGCCGCTGCCGCTGTATTCTTGGTATTGGCTGCTTTGTACGAAAGCTGGTCTATCCCGTTGGCGGTTATCCTTGTGATTCCGTTGGGCTTGATTGGCGCGGCATTGGGCGTGACCGGCCGTAACATGTTTGAAGCCTTGCTGGGCAGTATTCCGGCATACGCCAACGATATCTACTTCCAAGTCGGTTTCGTTACGGTGATGGGTTTGAGTGCGAAAAACGCGATTTTGATTATCGAGTTTGCCAAAGACCTGCAAGCGCAAGGCAAGAGCGCGCTTGAAGCTGCGCTTGCCGCCGCACACTTGCGTTTCCGTCCGATTATCATGACTTCGTTCGCCTTCATCTTGGGCGTGGTACCGCTCTATGTTGCCAGCGGTGCAAGCTCCGCCAGTCAACGTGCGATTGGTACGACCGTGTTCTGGGGTATGTTGATCGGTACGATTCTGTCTGTGTTCCTTGTGCCTTTGTTCTATGTGGTTGTGCGCAAATTCTTCAAGGAAACTGCACACGAGCATGAGATGGCCGCCAAACACGCCGCTGAAGCCGGCATGATTGAAGACGGTAAACACGATTCAGACAAGCACTAAAGCAAAGGCCGTCTGAAAACTTTTCAGACGGCCTCAAAATGCTAAAGGATTCTAAAATGAAGAAGATTACATTCAAACCTGTACTGACCGCTGTTGCCGCCGCCGTGGCTTTGTCGGCCTGTACCATGATGCCGAAATATGAGCAGCCCCAAGTTGCCGTGGCCGATACGTTTAAATACGACACCGTTGACGACGGTATCCGTGCCGCCGAATTGGGTTGGCAAGATTACTTTGCCGATCCGCGCCTTCACCGCCTGATCGACATCGCATTGGAACGCAATACCGATTTGCGTACAGCCGCGCTGAATGCGGAAATCTACCGCAAGCAATATATGATTGCGCGTAATAACTTGTTGCCAACCGTCAATGCCAGCGGTACAGGTTCGCGTCAAGGCAGCTTGAGCGGCGGCAGCGTCAGCAGCCAATACAGCGTGGGTTTGGGCGCAGCCTCTTATGAACTCGACCTCTTCGGCCGTGTCCGCAGCACCAGCGAAGCCGCGTTGCAAGGTTATTTCAATGTGGCCGCTAACCGCGATGCCGCCCATCTGACCTTGATTTCTACCGTTGCCAAAGCCTACTTTAACGAACGCTATGCCGAAGAAACCATGGCATTGGCACAACGCGTGTTGCAAACCCGTGAAGCGACTTACAAGCTCTCGCAATTACGCCATAAGGCCGGCGTGATTTCTGCCGTTGATTTGCGCCAACAGGAAGCGCTGATTGAATCGGCCAAAGCCGATTACGCATCCGCGGTGAAAAATCGCGAGCAAGCACGCAATTCCTTGGCTATGCTGATTAATCAACCTTTGCCTGAAGACTTGCCTGCCGGTTTACCTTTGAGCAAGCAGTTCAAAATGACCAAACTGCCTGCCGGTTTGAGTTCGGACGTGTTGCTCAACCGTCCGGATATCCGTGCGGCCGAACACGCGCTCAAACAAGCCAATGCCAATATCGGCGCGGCTCGTGCGGCGTTTTTCCCACGCATCAGCCTGACCGGTTCGGTCGGTACCGCTTCCGGCGAGTTGAGCGGCCTGTTTAAGAGCGGCACGGGTATTTGGGCTTTTGCACCGTCAATCACTCTGCCTATCTTTGACTGGGGCACAAACAAAGCCAATCTTGACGTAGCCAAACTGCGCCAACAGGCACAAATCGTTGCTTATGAAGCCGCTGTTCAATCCGCATTCAAAGACGTTTCCAATGCGTTGGTTGCACGTGAACAGCTGGATAAAAGCTATGCCGCTTTGAGCAAACAAAGCCGTGCCTACAACGACAGCCTACGCCTCATCAGCCTGCGCTACAAACATGGCGTATCCAGCGCATTGGATTTGCTGGATGCAGAGCGCAGCAGTTACAGCGCAGAAACTGCTCTTTTGGCCAATCAGCTGACCCGGTTGGAAAATCTTGCCGACTTGTATAAAGCACTTGGCGGTGGTTTGAAACGCGAAACCAAAGCTGCCGAATAAGTATTTGCCTGCTAAGATTAAAAGGCCGTCTGAAACATTTGGATTTCAGACGGCCTTTTTGTTAGGCGGCAATTCTAAGCTTTTAATTTCTCGCTTAAAGTGGCGACATAGGCTGCGCGTTCGTTACGGCTGGCTTCGGGCTGGTGTGTGTTGAGCGAAGACCATTTGCGGTTGCTGCGTGCTTTGTTGAGTTCGCTTGGCAATTTGGCCGCATTCCATGGCGCTTTGCGTTCTTTTAGCTCGATATGAGATTGAGCCGCATGGCCGCGCGTTTGCAAGACGTGCAACAAATCCAGTGCGCGTGCGGTGAGCAGGGTAAGGGTTTCCGGATCGGTATGCAGGGTTTGTCGGCCGTTGATTTTGTCGGTGATGTCTTGGGCATTGGGCAAAATGCCGCCCAACAGTCCGCCGATGGCTGTACCCAAACCAAGCGAGCCGCCAAGCGTGGCAATGTCCAAGCCTAGACCGATGAGTGCGCCTGCGGTTGCGCCGGTACCGGTACGGATGCCGTAATGTTTGAGCAATTCGCTGTCAAACGGATCTTGTTTGAAGGCTTTGGGCATCCATGTGCTGTCACTGCCAACTTCGTCGTGATAGAAGCGGTAAAGTGTGAACAGGCGTTGTTGCATTTGCCGCTCAAGTTGGCGGATTTCCGATTGCATGACTTCCAAAGTCGGGGCAGGGTCGTCGTTTTCGGCAATTTCTTGGGTAAATGCAGCGGCATCCAGCAGAAAATCGGCAATTTCACGACGCGCTTCCGTATCCAACCGTTGCCACTCGCGACGGCGCATATTGATGAGGCGGTCGAGGATGTCGCGCTTAGGTAACATGGTGGCAAGGTTGTCCCACAATCGGATTTCGCCTTCAAAGTCGAAGGCAACGGTATCGAAACCGGCGTAAACATGCAGGGTTCGACGGGCGAGCATATTGATCCAAGCGGTCAGGTCTTGATTTTGGGTGAAGTTGAACACGGGCATGATGGGCTTGGCGCACCAAGACAAAATGGTCAGCTCGTCTTTGTATTTGTCGAGAACGGGTTCCCGCGCGTCGATGACGTACATGGCCATATCGCTTTGCATGACTTGGCGCAGCACTTTTGCCTCTTGGTTAAACTCGTGATGCGCTTCATGATTGCTAAGGAATTGTTGGATGCGTTCAATGCCGTCATCGCGTGCGGATGTATGGGTTTCCAGCCAGTCTAACACGCCGCCTGCATCTTCAAGGCCGGGTGTGTCGTAGAGGTAAACCAAGCTGTCGTCGCCGTCGTTGATAAGGGCTTCTTCGACATGGCGCGTGGTGGATGGCGCGTTTTTCACTTCGCCGAAGGTACTGTCGCGCAAAAGCGTACGTAAGAGCGAGGTTTTGCCTGTGTTGGTATGGCCGACAACGGCAAGGGAAAGTGGGGTGGTCATGGTCTTTGGGTCGGGTTGATATGGACTATGAATGTGTGAGTATGGAGCCGTTTATCTTTAGTGGCAATATATGTTTCAGACGGCCCTAAATTTTTTATATATGGGCGAAAATAGCAAGAAAAAGAGGAGGATAGTGGATTTGTTGTTTTTTAGCAAAATACTTGAAAATAGATAGGAAAACAGTTGACAGACGGGTAGAAGGCTAGGATAATTCGCGCCGTTGAGTTGCTTGATGCAGCTTGATTTTTCTCCTCTATTTCTCCTTTGTAGACTTGGCGCATATCGAAACGGTATGCGCATTTTTTTATCTGTATTGAAATATGATTACATTTAAAATTTGTAAATCGAATAATTAAGAAACTTTACAAGAAAAATACTTGCACGGTTGAGCCTCTTATTGCATAATTCGTTTCGTTAGCTGGTTCGAGTAGTCAGTTAATAGTTTCTCCTCTATTTCTCCTTTGTAGACTTGGCACGCATTCTGTCGAATGTGTGCATTTTTTTTGCCTATTTAAAATAAAGGCCGTCTGAATGTTGTAATCTTTCAGACGGCCTTTGTTGGTTGAATAGAATTAGATGTCTAATACTACTTCTTCTTTGACTTCTTCCATGACAACATAGCTGCGGCTTTCGGACGCAGCCGGCAGTTGCAGCAGGATATTGCCGAGCATATCGCGATAGGCGGACATATTGGGCAGGCGGACTTTGATGAGGTAATCGTATTCGCCGGAGACCAAGTGGCATTCTAGAATTTGCGGAATCTTCAGCACTTCGCGTTTGAAGTCTTCAAAAATATTGCCGGATTTAGAGCGCAGTTTCAGTTCGACAAAGACCAAAAGGCTTTGACCTAAAGCATGAGGATTCAAATGGGCGTGATAGCCGGTAATAAGGTTGTCGCGTTCCAAGCGGCGGACGCGTTCGGTTACCGGCGTGGTGGAGAGGCCGACTTTTTCAGCCAATTCGGTCATGGGGATACGTGCGTTTTGTTGTAGGAGCTTGAGAATTTTTAAGTCGGTTTTGTCGAGTTCTTTCATGGCCTTGATGTCTGTCGTTTTCATTTGGATTGAATCATAACCTTAAAACAGGCTGAGAAGAAGCATAAATGCCTAAAGTAGTGTATGAGGTCTAAATTATGAATAGATTATTTCATAGAATCCTGTGTAGTTTTTGACCTATAATATTTACTTCAAAGTAATGGAGCAGGCCGTCTGAAACGGAATGCCGATAAGAGGAATACATTATGCGTCCGCTCAATGCGCAAATCCGTTTGGATAATTTACGTCAAAATTATCGTTTTCTCAAAGAGTTGCACGGCAATAAATTGTTGGCTGTGATTAAGGCCGATGCGTACGGGCATGGTGCGGTCAGATGCGCACACGCGTTGGCGGATATTGCCGACGGCTTTGCGGTGGCAACGGTAGATGAAGGCGTGGAATTGCGTCAAAACGGCATTAAAAATCCGATTGTTTTGTTGGAAGGCGTGTTTGATGCTGCCGAGTATGCGGATGTTGACCGTTATGATTTGTGGCCGGCAATCGGCAGCCAATGGCAGTTGGAGGCGTTTGTGCATCATGAGTGGCAACGTCCGACAACCGTATGGCTGAAAATGGACTCAGGTATGCACCGTGCCGGTTTCTTTCCGCATAACTACGCCGCCGCCTATACTGCATTGAAACAATCCGAATCGGTTGAAAACATTGTGAAATTCAGCCATTTTGCTTGCGCGGACGAGCCGGAAAACGGTATGACCGAAATGCAGCTTGAAGCGTTTGATTTGGCGTGTGAGGGTTTGGAAGGCGAAGAGAGCTTGGCCAATTCCGCCGCGATTTTGAACGTACCTGAAGCACGCCGCAATTGGGGACGTGCCGGTCTGGCCTTATATGGTATTTCGCCTTTCGGCGGCGTAGATGAGCGTTTGAAACCTGTTATGCGCCTGACTTCCCGCGTTTTCGGCGAGCGCGTGTTGCAACCGCATTCTCCGATTGGTTACGGCGCAACGTTCTACACCAGCAAATCTACCCGTGTCGGTTTGATTGCCTGCGGCTATGCCGACGGTTATCCGCGTCGCGCTTCCACTAATTCTCCTGTAGCGGTGGATGGCAAACGCAGCCGTATTATCGGCAGGGTATCTATGGATATGATTACGGTTGAGTTGGAAGCCTCGAAAGAGGGCTTGGGCGCGGAAGTCGAGCTTTGGGGCGATGTGATTAATATTAATGAAGTTTCCGAAGTTGCCAGTATGATTCCGTACGAAATCCTCTGCAATATCAAACGTGCGAAGTTTACTTATATCGAGTAATCAATAAAAGAACAGGCCGTCTGAAATGTGTTTTCAGACGGCCTTTTTGTTATTTGCAATTAAAACGATTCGTCAGCACGTAAATAACGCCATTTGCCCGGCGGCAGTCTGCCGAGTTTGACTTTGCCCATACGGATGCGTTTCAAACCGACGACACGCAGACCGACCAGTTCGCACATGCGGCGGATTTGGCGTTTTTTGCCTTGTCGCAAAATAAAGCGCAACTGGTCTTCGTTTTGCCATTCGACTTTGGCGGGACGCAATTTTTCTCCGTCCAAACTCAAGCCGTGGTTGAGCAGGGCGAGGCCTTTGTCGTCCAGTTTGCCGCGGACGCGGACGAGGTATTCTTTTTCGCTGTTGCTGTTTTCGCCAATCAGTTGTTTGGCAATGCGGCCGTCCTGAGTGAGTACCAACAATCCGACGGAGTCGATATCCAGGCGGCCGGCGGGGGCCAAACCGAATTTGTGCTTTTCGCTGAAAGGGATACGGCTGTCATCGTCTTCCCAATGGTTGTTGGCGGTAATGAGTTCGGCGGCGGATTTATAGCCTTTTTCTGCCTGCGCGCTGACGTAGCCGACGGGTTTGTTCAGAATGATGGTGACGCGCGCAGCTTGTTTTTCATGGGCTTGTTTGTTGAGGTCGATGCGGTCGAGCTCGGTGACTTTTTGACCGAGTACGGCGGTTTGTCCGTTGACTTTGACCCAGCCTTGCTCGATGTAGCTGTCTGCCTCGCGGCGCGAGCATAAGCCCAATTGCGCCATGCGTTTGGAGAGGCGCATGGTTTCGAAATCGTTGTTTTGCATGGTATGGCAATATAGAGAAATGGGAATGTCGGATTATAGCATTGACCGTTTGTCAGGCCGTCTGAAAACTGAAGATTTGGATTTTCAGACGGCCTTTCACTTGCGATATGTTAAGAAATTTTTAGTTTTAAAGTAAAAACTAAAGGGTGTATTGTCTGTTTGTGTTAATCTTACGGACGAACTAATCATTTTGTTTTCAGTCGAATTTGGGTTGAAATGACATTTCACTCTGAAATCATGAAGACTATAATGATTGGTCTTTCTGAAGCGCATTAAGGCAGTTTGTCGCTAAAGCAAGCCTTTGTGCATCACGTTTTAAGGATAAATCAATGAAATCGCTCAAATCATTTTTGATCTGGGGCATAGTGGTACTGGTCGGCGTAGCATCCTTTACCACTTTAGCTCTCAGCCGCGGCGAACAGGTCAGCGCGGTATGGATGGTTACCGCCGCCATATCCGTTTACTGCATCGCCTACCGTTTTTACAGCCTCTACATCGCCAACCGCGTGATGCGGCTCGATCCTGACCGCCTGACTCCGGCAGAACGCCACAACGACGGTTTGGACTACGTTCCGACGCACAAAGGCGTATTGTTCGGACACCACTTTGCCGCGATTGCCGGCGCGGGCCCTTTGGTCGGTCCGGTTTTGGCGGCGCAAATGGGTTATCTGCCCGGTACTTTGTGGATTATCTTCGGCGTGGTATTTGCCGGCGCGGTACAGGATATGATGGTCTTGTTCGTCTCTATGCGCCGCGACGGTAAGTCTTTGGGCGATATTGTGAAACAGGAACTCGGCACTGTTCCCGGCGTGATTGCGTCCATCGGTATTTTGATGATTATGGTCATCATTATGGCGGTGTTGGCGTTGATTGTCGTAAAAGCGCTGGTTCACAGCCCTTGGGGTACGTTTACCATTGCCGCAACGATGCCGATTGCGCTGTTTATGGGTATCTACACGCGTTATATCCGTCCGGGCAAAATCGGCGAAATTTCCATCGTCGGCTTTATTTTGCTGATGTTGGCGGTGGTTTACGGCGAAGATGTGGCGAAAAGTTCCTTTGGGCATTGGTTCGACCTTGACGGCATCCAATTGACTTGGGCGATTATGATTTACGGTTTCGTGGCTTCAGTATTGCCGGTCTGGCTCTTGCTGACCCCGCGCGACTATCTCTCTACCTTCCTGAAAATCGGTACGATCGCGGCCTTGGCTTTGGGCATCGTCATTGTCAATCCCGCTTTGCAAATGCCTGCGGTTACCCACTTTATCGACGGTTCCGGCCCGGTATTCTCAGGCGCATTGTTCCCGTTCTTGTTCATCACCATCGCCTGCGGTGCGGTTTCGGGCTTCCACGCGCTGATTTCTTCCGGCACTACGCCGAAAATGCTGGAAAACGAAACCCACGTCCGTATGATCGGTTACGGCGGTATGTTGATGGAAAGTTTCGTAGCCATTATGGCGCTTGCTGCCGCCGCTTCGCTTGATCCCGGCGTGTACTTCGCGATGAACAGCCCTGCCGCCCTGATCGGTACGGATGCCAATACCGCCGCCGAAGTGATTACCACCAAGCTGAACTTCCCTGTCGATGCCGCAACCCTGTTGCACACCGCTAAGGAAGTCGGCGAAAACACCATCCTGTCCCGTGCGGGCGGTGCACCCACTCTCGCAGTCGGTATGGCGCACATTATGAGCCGCCTGATTCCGGGCGAAGCCATGATGGCGTTCTGGTATCACTTCGCCCTGCTGTTTGAGGCCTTGTTCATTTTGACCGCCGTCGATGCCGGTACGCGCGTCGCACGCTTCATGATTCAAGACTTGGGCAGTATTTTCTACAAACCTTTCGGTAACACCGACTCCATTCCTGCCAACCTGATTGCGACCTTCTTCGCCGTGGCATTGTGGGGCTACTTCCTCTACACCGGCGTAACCGACCCGTTGGGCGGCATCAACTCGCTCTGGCCTTTGTTCGGCATCGCCAACCAAATGCTGGCAGGCGTAGCCTTGATTATGTGTGCCGTTGTGTTGATTAAGATGAAGCGCGACCGTTATGTCTGGGTGGCACTCGTCCCCGCCGTCGGCGTACTGTTTGTAACCTGCTATGCCGGCCTGCAAAAACTGTTCCACAGCGACCCGCGCGTCAGCTTCCTTGCCCACGCCGGCAAATACAGCGACGCATTGGCTAAAAACGAAGTCCTCGCACCGGCTAAAGACATCGGCGAAATGGCGCAAATCATCTTCAACGACAAAATCAATGCCGGTCTGACCGCATTGTTCCTCTTAGTCGTCGTCATCGTTGCCATCTACGGCGTACGTACCGCCCTCAAAGCACGCAAAGTCGGCTGGCCGACCGCCAAAGAAATCCCGGCGGTGTACCGCGACGGCAAACAACCGGAGGCACAAAGTGAGGCATAAGCTCGCGTCTTGGTGGAAAACCATCAAACTGACGGCAAACTTGATGGCAGGCGTGCCAGATTATGAAAACTACGTTGCACAACAACGCAAACATAATCCCAACGCCCCCGTGATGACCAAGCTGCAATTTCAAGACTATTGCCGCAAACGCCGCTGCGGAGCAAACGGCGGACGCTGTTGTTGATTAAGGCATGAAGAAAAGGCCGTCTGAAAATACTTTCAGACGGCCTTTTTAGTTCGATAAATTATTTATCTTGAGCGTTTTTTTGTTCGCGGATAACCCATTGGGCAATATCTGAACCCAAGACTTTAGAAGTACGGTTCAAGACCGCACAAGAGCTTTTATAGGCGCCAAACATACCGCCGGAAGAATTGCGGGTGAAGGTTTTTTTATTAACTTGTTTGCCGTCAACATACAAAGTGGCTGAAACCGCCATACCTTTGGCGTGACCGATAAAGGCATTGCCTGCACTCATGGCGGAAGTAATGGAGATATCTGCGTATGTGCCTTGTTTTTTACCGTCACGGACAACAGTTACATCACTTTTGGCTGCAGTTTCTTGCAAGGATTTGGACATAATGCTGCCCACTTCTAAACATTCGGAAACGATACGGGTATCGATTTCTTCTTTGTCGCGGTAAGGAATACTTTCATCAATATGGACATCTGCGCTGGCAAATGCAGACGCAAACAAGAGTGCGGTTGCAAGGATGCGGTTAGGAGACATAGTAGGGCACCTAAAATAGAATGTTAAAAAGAGTTGTCATTGTATAACGGCGTTTTCACTCAATCAACATAAGTTAAGTTGGTAAATACTTTATTGAAATGAGTGTTATGGTAAGACAAATCAAAAGGCCGTCTGAAATAACTTTATTTCAGACGGCCTTTTGATTAAGGTATTAATTTGTTCTGGTCAAATAAGGCAGGGGATCGACTGCTTTGCCGTTTAGACGAACTTCAAAATGCAGCTTGACGCTGTCTGAATCGCTTCTGCCCATGGTAGCGATAACTTGGCCTGCTTGGACTTTTTGATCTTTTTGTACCAAAAGCGTGTCGTTGTGGGCGTAGGCGGTAATGGTGTAGTCATTGTGGCTGATCAAAATCAGCTTGCCGTAGCCGCGGACTTCTTCGCCAACGTAGATAACTGTACCGGCTGCGGCAGAACGGATTTGTTGGCCTTGTGTGCCTGCAATATCTATGCCTTTGCTGGTTGTGCCGTTGTAGCGTTGGATAATGGAGGATGAAGCGTTATCGGTTGGCCATTGCAGGTTCAATCGGTTGATTGGGGTAACGGCAGTGGTTTGGCGTTGCTGTGTTGCAGTGCTGCGTGGGGTGACATGACGGCGGACGCGCAATACTTGGCCGACTTCGATTTGTGAGGCATTGGGAAGGTTATTCCATGCAACCAGTGTGTTGACATTTTGTCCGTAGCGTTTGGCGATTTGGGTCAGGGTATCGCCAGGGCGGACTTTGTGGTAGCCGTCAGGTACGGCGCGGTTGGAAGAGGTATTGTTGCCGGCGCAGGCTGCTAAGACGGCAATGGTGCTGATGAGTGCCAGATGTTTCAAGGCCGTCTGAAGGGTGGAAATAAAGTTTGTATTCATGGGTTGTTTCTAAAGGTATCGTTATGCTGTGTATGATAGATAGGAAGAGTGAAAAAAGGTTCACTCAAAAGGCATGGGGTAAAATGCAGAAAGGCAGTATATTAACATTGAAAAATTGTGGGTATGGTGGCATATTTTTTATCATAGGGCTGAAAAAATAGAACGTTTTTTAACCGAACGCAATCCGGGTCCAGAGAATAAAGAACCATGGGCAGGCAAGCGCAAAGTTGGGCATCCCAACTATGACCCAAACTATATTCCTAAACATATGCGAAACAAGAAAGGCAAATAACCATGAATTTAATTGAATTTAGCGCACAAATCGGTTACAAGACAGATAAGCGATTTCAACAGTATCACTCGCTGCTCAATAGCATCTTTTACACAAAAAGACCACGCGAAACCAAAGAGCCCAGTGAATATTTCCACACCCTGCTTTTTTTATCTATTGTGTTCAGGGTGGCAGGTGGTTGGGTGGATTTTGACGGTGGGGAAGGACCCGAGTTCTTAAAAAAATCGCGTGGCAAACCCATTTATACTATAGATTTAGTTATCCCCGAAAGAAACTGGCAGGAAAAAACAGATGCCCAATTACGTGAATATGTGGCAAAAGGTGTACGTGATTGTTTTTCTCTACTGCGCGAAAAAGCCATTAAGGCAAAAGAAGTGATTGACTTGGAAAAATTAGACGCTGATTTTGAATATGGCATGGGGCAGTTTTTAACTTTGCCGTTGCCTGAGTTGCCTAAGTATTAGCAACAAATGGTTTAGCTTGAAAAGCTAAATAACATAAGGCAGCCTGAAAACACTAAATTCCATTTTCAGGCTGTCTATGATAATTTTTTGATGATAAAGGATTTTTTTATAAGGTAAAAGAAAGTGAAAGTTTTTTCAGACGGCATTGAATAGGGCAATAAAAATCCCCTGCCGGGATAAACGGGCAGGGGATTTTTGTCTCATCGAACTTATTTGTTCAATTCGTTAGCCAGATACAGCCAGGTTTCAATGACGGTATCAGGGTTGAGCGATACGCTCTCGATACCTTCTTCAACCAGCCATTTGGCAAAATCCGGATGGTCTGATGGACCTTGACCGCAAATACCGACGTATTTGTTTTGTTTGCGGCAAGCAGAGATTGCCAAGTGCAACATTACTTTAACGGCAGGGTTGCGCTCGTCGAAGGAGTCGGATACCAAACCGCTGTCACGGTCGAGACCGAGGGTCAGCTGGGTCATGTCGTTAGAGCCGATGGAGAAGCCGTCGAAGTATTGCAGGAATTGTTCCGCCAATACGGCGTTGCTCGGCAGTTCGCACATCATGATCAGGCGCAGGCCGTTTTTGCCGCGTTCCAAACCGTTTTCTTTCAGGGCTTTAACAACGGCTTCGGCTTCGCCCAAAGTGCGGACGAACGGAATCATGATTTCGACGTTGGTCAGACCCATTTCGTCACGGACGCGTTTCAAGGCTTTGCACTCGAGGGCGAAGCAGTCTTTGAAGTTATCGGCTACATAACGTGCTGCACCACGGAAGCCCAACATTGGGTTTTCTTCGTGCGGTTCGTAGATGCTGCCACCCACCAAGTTAGCGTACTCGTTGGATTTGAAGTCGGACATACGGACGATGGTTTTGCGTGGATAAACCGAAGCAGCCAAAGTTGCCACACCTTCTGCGATTTTATCGACATAGAAGTCGACAGGGGACGCGTAACCGGCGATGCGGCGGGTAATTTCAGCTTTCAACTCGTCGTCTTGTTTGTCAAATTCCAACAAGGCTTTGGGGTGGATACCGATTTGGCGGTTGATGATGAATTCCATACGCGCCAAGCCGATGCCTTCGCTCGGCAGGTTGGCGAAGCTGAATGCGAGTTCGGGATTGCCGACGTTCATCATTACTTTTACAGGTGCTTTGGGCATATTGTCCAAGGCGACATCGGTAATCTGTACGTTCAACAGGCCGGCATAGATGAAGCCGGTATCGCCTTCGGCGCAGGATACGGTAACTTCCTGACCGTTTTTCAGCAATTCGGTCGCATCGCCGCAGCCGACGACGGCAGGAATACCCAATTCACGCGCGATAATCGCTGCGTGGCAGGTACGGCCGCCACGGTTGGTCACGATGGCAGAAGCACGTTTCATTACCGGTTCCCAATCCGGATCGGTCATGTCGGTAACGAGTACGTCGCCTGCTTCAACGGAATCCATCTCGGAAGCATCTTTCACCAAGCGAACTTTACCTTGACCAACTTTTTGACCGATGGCGCGGCCTTCGCACAAGACAACTTTTTCGCCGTTGATAGAGAAGCGGCGCAGGTTGCGGCTGCCTTCTTCTTGAGATTTCACGGTTTCAGGACGTGCTTGCAGGATGTAGAGTTTGCCGTCCAAGCCGTCGCGGCCCCATTCGATGTCCATTGGGCGGCCGTAGTGTTTTTCGATGGTCAGCGCGTAATGAGCCAACTCGGTTACTTCGGCGTCGGTAATGGAGAAGCGTTGACGGTCTTCTGCAGGTACATCAACGTTGGTTACAGATTTACCGGCTTCGGCTTTGTCGGTAAAGATCATTTTGATTTGTTTCGAACCCATGGTTTTGCGCAGGATAGCCGGTTTGCCTGCTTTCAAAGTAGGTTTGAATACATAGAATTCGTCGGGGTTGACCGCACCTTGTACGACGTTTTCGCCCAGGCCGTAAGAGGAGGTAACAAAGACGACTTGGTCGTAACCAGATTCGGTATCGAGGGTGAACATCACGCCGGACGCGCCGCTGTCGGAACGCACCATACGCTGCACGCCGGCGGAAAGGGCGACGATGTCGTGTTCGAAGCCTTTGTGGACGCGGTAAGAAATGGCGCGGTCGTTGTACAGGGAGGCGAATACATGGCGCATCGCTTCTTTAACGTTCTCCAAGCCGTTGATGTTCAAGAAAGTTTCTTGTTGGCCGGCAAATGAAGCGTCCGGCAGGTCTTCGGCGGTTGCGGAAGAACGTACGGCAACGGAGATGTCCGCACCGCCGGCATCGGCAACCATTTTATTCCAAGCTGTTTCGATTTCAGCATCCAGCTGTTCAGGGAACGGGGTATCCAAAATCCATTGACGGATTTCTTTACCCACGCGTGCCAATTCGGCAACGTCTTCAACATCCAGTTGTTTCAGGGCTTCGGAAATACGCTCGCTCAGACCATTGTGAGCCAGGAAAGCACGATAAGCCTCGGCTGTGGTTGCAAAACCGCCGGGAACGCGCACGCCTTTTTCAGTCAGTTGGCTGATCATTTCGCCCAAAGAGGCATTTTTACCGCCCACTCGCTCAACGTCAGTCATACGCAGGTTTTCAAACCAAATAACGTAGTTTTCGGCCATTTGTGTGTCCAATCCAATCCAAAAAATGTTAAAAAAGAAACAAATCCGCCTGCTTATTGTAGCCATTCGTTTGATGGCTGTCATGTGTTTTATCTTTTTAAAAATCACAAATTCGTCTGTGATATTGTGCTTTTCAGGCGTGTAGCCTTCTGAAGTGTGAATACCAGATTCATGTTTTAACGTGTTATCTTCTTGTTAAATATGGAAAACAAAATAAGTTAATAAATTTAAGAATCGAAATTTACTTTGCAAACTTGGAATAAAATTCCAGTAAAACTATAAAAATAAAATTTTATTCCAATTTAAAATTTGTTCAAATTTGTTCAAATTTGTTGTAATCCTGTGTAATCTGCCGGGAATCGCTTTATTGCAAAGGCTGTAACTGCTATGATTGCCGTCTGAAACGTTACCCTCTGAAGGATTCATTATGACTGCTCCACGCCAAGTCTTCTATATTTCCGACCGTACCGGTCTGACCGCCGAAAATATCGGTGAAGCCCTGTTGAACCAATTCGGCAATGTCGAGTTCGAGCGCCATGTTTATCCATTTATCGATACGACTGAAAAAGCGTTGGCCGTAGTGGATAAAGTCAATAAGACAGCCGAACAGTTTGGCGATCGTCCGATTGCTTTTTTCAGCGTGGTAAACGATGAAATCCGTGAAATCATCAAAAAATCCAATGCGTTTCACATTAATTTCTTTGAAACGTTCTTGGGTTTGCTGGAAAAAGAATTGAATGTTGAAGCGACGTTTGCTGAACGAGGCCATCATGGTATTGGCAATACCAAGCGTTACGATGCGCGTATGGAAGCGGTGAACTTCTCGCTCAGCCATGATGACGGCGTCAGCGATAAAAACCTGCAGGAAGCAGATGTGATTTTGATGGGCGTGTCCCGTTCGGGTAAAACGCCGACCTGTCTCTATCTGGCTCTGCAATACGGTATCCGTGCCGCAAACTATCCATTGATTCCCGATGATTTGGAATCAACCGATTTGCCGCGTATGGTCAAACCTTATAAAGACAAGCTGTTTGGCTTGACCATTCAGCCTGAGCGTCTGCAGGCCATCCGTCATGAACGCCGTCCTAATTCGACCTATGCAAAAATCGATACTTGCCGCAGCGAGATTGCCGATGCGCAAAATATGTTCAAACGCCACGGAGTGCCGTTTACCAATACAACGGATAAATCAGTGGAAGAGCTCGCCGTTCATATCTTGCAGGCTTGCAAGCTGAAACGTCGTTTCTAAATGAAATGATAAAAGGCCGTCTGAAACTTCAGACGGCCTTTTTTTATTTTGTATATTAAGTCTTAGGCAGGGTAACACCGGTTTGCCCCATGTATTTGCCGTTGCGGTCTTTGTATGAAGTTTCGCAGACTTCATCGCTTTCAAAGAATAAAACTTGAGCCACGCCTTCGCCGGCATAGATTTTGGCAGGAAGGGGGGTGGTGTTGGAAAACTCAAGCGTAACGTAGCCTTCCCACTCAGGCTCGAACGGGGTAACGTTGACGATGATACCGCAGCGAGCGTAAGTGGATTTACCTAGGCAGACGGTTAGGACGTTGCGCGGGATGCGGAAATATTCGACTGTGCGCGCCAGTGCAAAGGAGTTGGGCGGAATGATGCAGCAGTCGTCTTCGACTGTAACGAAGTTTTTCGGGTCGAAGTTTTTTGGATCGACGATGGTGCTGTTAATATTGGTAAAGATTTTAAATTCATTGGCGCAACGGATGTCGTAGCCGTAGCTGGATGTGCCGTAGGAAATGATGCGTTGGCCGTTGGCCTCTTTGATTTGGTTGGGCTCGAACGGCTCAATCATGCCGTGTTCTTCGGCCATGCGGCGTATCCATTTGTCGGATTTAATGCTCATGGTGGTTGTCCTGGGGTAAGGGTTGTTTGGAAATTCTTTAGAATCAATACAACAGCCTTTAGGCAGGCTTGTTCATTGATGTTTCAGACGGCCTGAAATATGGATAAGGCCGTCTGAAAGGCTGTTTATTTGGTTTTGGAAGCAGATTTCTTAGGCAGTTTGACTTCTTTAATCATACCGTCTTCGCATTTCATGATGAAGACGGGTGTGCCGTTTTGAGAAGCGGTAAAATTTCCGTGTGCTCTGCCTTTTTTGAACATGCCTTCCAGCGTCATATTGCGTAATTTGGCGCTGTTGGAGGAGAAAGGTTCGATAAAGGTTTCGCCGTTGCCGGAAACGGTATATGCGCCTTTGCCGTCAAATTTGCCGTTTTTAAATGAGCCGACATAGCTGCGGCCGTCTTGGCATTTCCATGTACCTTTGCCGGACGGTTTGCCGTCTTTGCCGACATTGCCATTATAAGCGCAACCTTTTTCCTGATAAGGATTGATGGTTTCGGCAATGGCAGGCGTACCCAGTATTAAGGCGATAGGGAGTAGGGCGAGGTATTTCATCATTCATTCCTTTTTGCAGGCGGTTTCAGACGGCCTGATATTGGGATTCAAAAGTCAGCAGGGTTTCAGCAATACGGCGTGGCAATATGGCTAAAGCGTGTTCGCGCATAGTGGTAGGGATACCGTAGTAGGCTTCGGCAATACTGCCGGTAATGGCTGCCAAGGTGTCGCTGTCTCCACCCAGGGAAACTGCCAGTCGGATGGCGTGTTCAAAATCATCGCTTTCAAGAAAGGCGGTAATCGCTTGAGGTACGGTTTCCTGACAGCTTTCGTTGAAATGATAATGAGGGCGGATTTGGTCGCAACTTTGGCTCAAGTCGTAGCCGAATTGCCGTGTAATGTTTTTTTGATTTGCGCTTTGACGATGCCGGTACGCGCCCAAAAGATGGCGGCAGCTACGGCTTGCGCACCTTTAATGCCTTCCGGGTGGTTGTGCGTCACGATGGCGGATTGTTCGGCAAAATGCAGGGTTTCTTCCAATGTGGCAAATGCCCAACCAACGGCAGAAACACGCATGGCCGAGCCGTTGCCCCAGCTATTATAAGGTTCCGGTTCTTTCCATTCTATCCATTGTGAGAAACGGCCGCCATATGCGCCTTTCGGACAGGGATATGTCCTACACCAGCCTTGCAAAATAGAGGCCAAATTATCGTTGCAGCCTTGTAAAACCCAATCGGCAATGGCAACAGTGCAAATCGTATCATCGGTAAAGTCGCTGTCGGGGCTGAAAATATCAAAATCGATATGACGGTAGTTGTCAAACTCGAATCGTGATCCGGCAATATCGCCAATGACTGCGCCCAACATCATGACATCCTTTCTGATACTTCTCTTTATATTTCAGACGGCCTTTGATATTTCCCAATCAAAAGGCCGTCTGAAAAATTATTCTTGCCAGCCGCCCAAATAAGAAACCAGTTCTTCCAACATAGTGCTGATGGCTTCGGTCATCAGGATTTGCGAGGCAAAGGCGAGGCTGGCGGCATCGTCGCCATTGCTTTCGGCTTCTTCTTGCAAAACGTCCAGATACTGGATGCGTTTGAGGGTAAAGTCTTGGGTGAGGATGAACGCAATTTGTTCGCGCCATACCAAGCCCAGCTGGGTAACGGTTTTGCCGTTTTTGACGTGTTGTACCACTTCATCGGCAGTCAGGTCTTGTTTGGAAACTTTGACGACCGGAACAACATCGCCTACGCCTTTGAGTTCGCAATCGCTGTCCAATTCAAAACCGCCTTCGCAGTGACCTTGCAGCAGCCAGTTGGTCATCAGGGAAGAGGGAGATTGTTTGGTGTTGGGCAGGGCTGCTTCAAGACCGCCTAAGGCTTCGCGCAGTTTGGTCAGGATATTTTCCGCTTTGGCAGATGCGGCATTGTTGACCAAAAGATAACCATGGCGCGTGTCGAAAATCGCCTGTGTGCGGCTGCTGCGCGTAAAGGCACGGGGCAGTAGGTCGTCAGTAATCTGTTCTTTCAGCTCTTGTTTTTCCTTACGGCCGACATTGCGCGCTTCGTTGTTTTGGATTTCCAAAACCTTTTCATCCAAAATATCGCGGATCACGCCGGCAGGCAGGACTTTTTCTTCTTTTTTCAAAGCAACGCGCCAAGTGTAATCGGCAGGGAAAACCAGCTCGGGCGAAAAGGAAACCGGCGTGGCAAAGCCTTCGCTAAACCAGTCCAAACCCTGACAATGGGCAAATTCGGATTGCACCAATTTGTCGGCAAGGACTTCCAATTCGGGCAACTTGTCTTTGTTGAGCGGATAAAAACTGATTTGCTTAAACCACATGGCGAGTTTTCCTTTTTATTAAAACCGGCATTATACAGGGAAAATAACATACGGAAATCGGCAGCATCTTTAAAAATGCAGTAAAGGCGTTGACAGAAGAAAAGGCTTTCTGTATAGTTCGCGCTTCGGTTACGCGCCCATCGTCTAGAGGCCTAGGACACTGCCCTTTCACGGCGGCAACCGGGGTTCGAATCCCCGTGGGCGTGCCAAAATTCTTAAAAAACGCTCTTGCTTTTGCAGGGGCGTTTTTTGTTTTCAGACGGCCTGTCGCTGTGAAAATATCTTTAAATTAGTTTACAATAATGCCATTCTGAATCTTAACGAGAGAAAACAATGTTAGACATCCAATTGCTCCGCAGCAATACCGCCGCAGTTGCCGAACGTTTGGCCGCCCGCGGTTACGAGTTTGATACCGCGCGTTTCAACGCTTTGGAAGAGCAACGCAAAGCCGTTCAAGTGAAAACAGAAGAGTTGCAGGCTTCGCGCAACAGTATTTCCAAACAAATCGGCGCGTTGAAAGGACAGGGCAAACACGAAGAGGCTCAAGCTGCAATGGATCAGGTTGCTCAAATCAAAGTGGATTTGGAGCAGGCTGCCGCTGACTTGGATGCCGTTCAGAAAGAGTTGGACGCATGGTTGTTGACCATTCCGAACCTGCCGCACGAAAGCGTACCTGCCGGTAAAGATGAAACTGAAAACGTCGAAGTCCGCAAAGTCGGCACACCGCGCGAATTTGACTTTGAAATCAAAGACCATGTTGATTTGGGCGAGCCTTTGGGCTTGGATTTTGAAGGCGGTGCGAAACTGTCTGGCGCGCGCTTTACCGTGATGAAAGGCCAAATCGCCCGTCTGCATCGCGCTTTGGCTCAGTTCATGCTGGACACGCATACGCTGAAACACGGCTATACCGAACATTACACGCCTTACATTGTGGACGATCTGACCCTGCAAGGTACGGGCCAACTGCCTAAATTTGCAGAAGATTTGTTCCACGTTACTCGCGGCGGCGACGAGAGCAAGAAAACGCAATATCTGATTCCGACCGCAGAAGTGACGCTGACCAATACTGTTGCCGACAGCATCGTGGCAGGCAGTGATTTGCCATTGAAATTGACTGCGCATTCCCCATGTTTCCGCTCCGAAGCGGGTGCATACGGCAAAGACGTGCGCGGTTTGATTCGCCAACACCAATTCGACAAAGTGGAAATGGTGCAAATCGTTCATCCGGAAAAATCATACGAAGCGCTGGAAGAAATGGTCGGCCATGCTGAAAATATTTTGAAAGCGTTGGAACTGCCATACCGCGTGATCACTTTGTGTACCGGCGATATGGGCTTCGGTGCAACCAAAACCTACGACTTGGAAGTTTGGGTTCCTGCGCAAAATACTTACCGCGAAATTTCCAGCTGTTCAAACTGCGAAGATTTCCAAGCTCGCCGCATGAAAGCGCGTTTCAAAGATGAAAACGGTAAAAACCGTTTGGTACATACTTTGAATGGATCAGGCTTGGCTGTCGGCCGTACTTTGGTGGCGGTTTTGGAAAACCATCAAAATGCCGACGGCAGCATTAATGTTCCTGCCGCGTTGCAACCGTATATGGGCGGCGTGACCAAATTGGAAGTAAAATAATCGCTGCTTAAAAGGAAAGGCCGTCTGAAACTTGGGTTCAGACGGCCTTTTATATGATTGAGCAATTATTTATTGTGTTGACGGAAATATTCCCATTCTTCAACAACGGTACCGTTAGGCAAGTGGCACATGCCGTATTCGTTGCCGTCTTTGTCTTTTTTGATTTCGGATTTGCCGCCTTGTTTGACGCAGAATGCGGAGGCCGGATTGGCCATGCCGATCTTAGGAGATTCTTGTTTTTCAGAAGCGGAGCAGGCAGCTAAAGCAGTTGCGGCAGCGAGGCTGAGGATAACGGGTTTGATCATGGCGAATCGTTTATTTGAAGGATAAAAACAAGCGGATTATAGGGGGTGCTTGCGTTTAATTGAGTTAACCAAATTAAAGGCCGTCTGAAAAGTTTTCAGACGGCCTTGAGTTTAAGAAGTCATACCGGATTATTTGGCTGCTTCGGCTTTTTCACCTTCTTTAGCAAAGTATTTGGCGTAAATTTTGTCGTATTCGCCACTTTCGCGTACTTTTTTCAGCGCATCGTTCAACATTTTGATGGTGGCTTCGTCGCCTTTGCGTGCAGCGATACCGTAGTTTTCGATGGTGAAGTCAGGCAGGGAAATGAAATCCAAGCCTTTGGTCGGGTTGTTTTTCACATAGTTGGCAATAACCGCGCTGTCGCTGACTACGGAATCCAGACCGCCGTTTTCCAATTCTTTGATAATCAGGGGAACGCTTTCAAAGCGGGCGATTTTCGGATTGTCGTTGCCCAAGAGTTTGGAAACGGAGAAGTCGCCGGTGTAGCCGGTTACAACGCCGACTTTGGCCATGTTTTTCAGGTCTTCGGAAGAGGCCACTTTTTTGCCTTTTGGAACGAGGACAACTTGGGTGATTTCAAAGTATGGATCGCTGAAGAGCATGCTTTGTTTGCGGTCGTCAGTGATGGTTACGCCGGACATAACGATGTCCACGTCGCCGTTGTTCAGAGAAGGGAAGAGGCTTTCCCATGGCTGGTGTTTGAATTCGACTTTGAAGTTGCCGGCTTTAGCCATAGCGTCCATCAGGTCAACGTCAAAACCTTCCACTTTGCCGGCAGAATCCAAAGATTCAAATGGGGCAAACTCGGCGTTGGAGCCGACACGGTACACTTTATCGGCAGGAGTAGAGGCATTGTTGCTTTGACCGCCGCAGGCAGTCAGGGCAAGGGCGGAGCAAGCGAGGGCAGTGGCCAGCCATTTTTTCATGTTCATGATATGTGCTTTCTTAATAAAATGTTAACGGATAAAATCTTAGTTTAGCATAATTTTGCGAACATACTAGCCGAAATCAGTGGTCTTTTTCTCGGAAAAATGCGTAGGTTACGTCATGGAAGAGGTCGGTGTGCGGACTGTCTTCGTAGCTCAATTCAGCCAACGCGTCTTCAAAGGCAAGTTGGATGGATTCTACGGCATCGTTGGCCATGTCGGAGGGCAGGGAGCGGATAAGGCCTTTGAGTGCGGTGGCGAGGACGTGGTTTTGCATACGCAAAGCGTCGTTGGCCTCTTCCAGATATTCGAGGCGTTGTTCGATGCTGCTCATGATGTATCCTTGAGTATTAAATAAAATAGTGATTATATAGCGAATTAATATTAAAATGTGACGCTTGCGCCGGCTTGCCGGATATGTCCAACCATCGGCCGTATTTCAAGTGATTTTAGGTTTGAATGCGGTTCACAATAAAAATGAAAAACGAGATTATTATGGAAAACAACCGTCTTGACCCCACAGCCTTCGAGGAAGAAGACCTGAATTGGGAAAAACGCCTGGAAAGATTGCGTCAGGTACGACAATTCAATACCGCGCCGACTCATGCGCCATTGGTCAAAAAATCGGACGAAGCTGTCGAAGCTGCGCCCAAAACCGCGCCTAAAAAAGAATATAAATTGGATGCGGGCAATCGTGAAAAAGTGCTGGAAGAGTATTTGTACCGTTGGCAGTTGGAACACAATACTGCTTTGGCCGACGATGGCGAAGCAGTGGAAACCGATGCGATGGTGGTTTTGCAGGACAACTGGTTGAGCGCGCAATCGGCATTGCAGGCCGCGGCTTCAGAGCGTCATATCGAATCAACGCGTACCGTCAGGCTAAATCCGAAATCAGGTGCAGTAGATTTTGATGTGCCTGAAGTGGAAGAAACTGAAAAACCGGAAAATGATGATGTGGAAGCGGCTGAAGAGGCGGTTTCAGATGGCCTTGAACAAGAACCGGCCATCAATGTCCATATCAATGTATTGAACCCGCAAGTGATTGGCCGCCAGGAAGTATTCTGCGTTTCTGAAAAAGATTTGACCGAGCGTCTGATTAAGCGTTTACGCCCCCATGTGGCCGATGCGGTCAATGGCATGATTCGGATTGCCGTGCAAAAACAAATGGCCTTGTTCACTTACCAGTTGCAGCAAATGCTGAACGAGCAGGCGTCGGGCTTGGTGGAGGATGTGTTGGAACACAACGTCAAACGTATTTTGGACGATATGAAGACTGAAATGAAATATCGCCGTTGAGTATCTGGGCCGTCTGAAAAGTTTCAGACGGCCTTTGGCGTAAAATTCCCTTAAAATTTTACGAAGCGTGTATAATAGCGGCTCACGTTTTCGTGATAAATATCCTTTCTAAATAGTTGATATGCCCGATGCAGAATCGGGCATTTTTTTTGAGATTGTTATGAATAAAAATAAAATCATTGTATTGCTGATTGCTTTGGTTGCCGTATTTGCCTATAACAAAATGCAAAACAAGCAGCCGGTACAATCGCAGAATCAGCAGAAAATAGAAGCCGTTCAAAAACAAAATAATGCGGACAAAAAGAATGCCGATACGGCTCAGCAGCAAATCGGTTCGGGCAAAGAATCAGCCGAAGCAGTTTTGAAACAGGCGTTTGAAAACGAGCAAAGCGATATTCAGGTTGAAGGCGAGGGCACGGTATGGAAAACCCTGCCGGATGACAATAAAGGCACGCGCCATCAACGCTTTATCTTGAAACTTTCCAGCGGTCAAACGCTTTTGGTGGCGCATAATATCGATTTGGCCGACAAAATCAAGGGCTTGAAAAAAGGTGATAAAGTCGCGTTTTACGGTGAATATGAATGGTCGGAGCAGGGTGGCGTTATCCATTGGACGCATCATGATCCGGCAGGCCGTCATGAAGACGGTTGGCTGAAGCACGGCGGACAGGTTTATCAATAATCGTTCAGACGGCCTCCTGCTTGAAAGATGACAGGAATAAGCGCAAAATGTTAACAAATTAAACGGGCGCATTGTTTACTGCGCCCATCGCAACATACAGTAGATTGAAAAACAAATGAGCAAAAAACTTCATCCTCAAACGCTTGCCATCCGTAGTGGCAAAGAACAAACCGGATACCGCGAACACAATCAGGCATTGTTCCTCACCAGCAGTTTCATGTGGGACAACGCCCAACACGCCTCCGATTTGTTTTCCAAAAAAATCAAAGGTTTTACCTATACCCGTACCGCCAACCCGACCATCGCCGCCTTTGAGAAACGCATTGCCGCATTGGAAGGCGCAGAGCGCGCAGTAGCTACTTCGACCGGTATGTCCGCGGTTCAGGCTGCGTTCTTTACCTTCTTGCAAGCCGGCGATCATGTTATTTCTAGCCGCAGTCTGTTTGGTACGACTGTCGGTTTTATCAATAATATCGTAACTAAGTTCGGCATCGAGGTCAGCCATGTGTCGCCGACCGACTTGAACGAGTGGAAAGCCGCGGTTAAAGACAATACCAAATTACTGTTTTTGGAAACCCCGTCCAATCCTTTGGGCGAAGTTGCCGACTTGGAAGCGTTGGCCGAACTGGCGCACAGCATCGGTGCGCTTTTGGTGGTGGACAACAGCCTCTTGTCACCAGCCGGTTCGCAGCCTTTGAAATACGGTGCGGATATTTCCGTGTCTTCCGCAACCAAAGCGATTGACGGTCACGGCCGCGTGATGGGCGGCGTGTTGGCCGGTTCGGAAGAATTGATGACGCAAGTGGCCATGTATTGCAACTCTTGCGGTTTGGCGATGTCTCCGTTTAACGCATGGCAGTTGTTGAGCGGCGTGGAAACTCTGTCACTGCGTATGGAAAAACAATACGACAATGCACTGAAAATTGCGCAATGGTTGAAAGAGCAGCCACAAGTCCAAGCCGTGTACTACACCGGATTGCCCGACCATCCGCAAGCCGAACTGATCCGCAAACAGCAAAATGGCGGCGGTATTGTTATAGGTTTTGAAGTTGCAGACCAAGAAACTGCATGGAAAATCGTGGATGGCGTAGAACTCTTTTCCCGTACTGCCAACCTCGGCGACGTGCGCTCAACCATCACCCATCCGTGGACAACGACCCACGGCCGTATGCAGCCTGAAGAAAAACTTGCCGCCAATATCCGCCCAGGCTTGGTGCGCCTGTCTGTCGGCTTGGAATACGTTGACGATTTGATTGAAGATTTGAAACAAGTCTTGAACAAATAAGTTCAAAAAAGATATTTCAGACGGCCTGTTGCGGTAAGGCCGTCTGAAATTTACGGACACACATCTGAACCATACAAGGAAAGAATATGACTGAAGCAGAATTCGCCTCATGGGCAATGAAAATCCTACTGAGCGGCCTGATTATCTTTTTGGGCTTTATCGTTTGGAACTTGGGTAAAGAATCCAAAGCCGGCAAATTCGGCATTGCCATGCTCTTCTTGGTTTTGGGCTTGGGTGTGTTTGGATTCGTATTTAAAGAGTTGCTGATTAGCTTTTTGGTATTGCCGAAGTAAGCAGGAAGTTTATAGATAGAACAAGGCCGTCTGAACATTTTTTCAGACGGCCTTTTCCTTTTAATTTGATAATTTAAATGACGCCCAATTCTTGCAAGCCGCGCAATACGCCGTCTTCATCAACGCTGGGGCAGACGAATTGTGCGGCAGCTTTGGCAGCTTCTTCGCCATTGCCCATGGCAACACCAAAGCCGACGGTTGACAGCATTTCCAAGTCGTTGAAGCTGTCGCCGAATGCCATCACTTTGCTCATATCAATCCCCAGTTTTTCCACTGCGTGGGCGATGCCCCGTGCTTTTGAACCTTCTTTACGCAGCAGGTCCACAGCATATTCATGCCAGCGGACGGATTTGAAGCCGTGTTGCCGGGTCAGCGGTTGCAGGATTTTTTCTTCTTCCTTGTCCACAAAGACCAACATTTGATAAACAGGTTGTTTGCGGAAATATTCTTTATCCATCAGGAAGTTGGGCAGGATATGTGATAAGCCTTCGACAACGCGCGGAGAGTTGGACGAGACGGCAATTTCTTGGTTGTTGACGAATGCGTAGTCTATTTTTTGTTGTTCAAGCAGGTTGATGGCGGTTTCGATGTCGGCAATGTCCAAGGGGTAACTTTGCAGGGGTTCGCCGCGAAAGGAAATATATTGGCCGTTGATGGTAACGAGCATGTCGATACCGCATTCTTGAATCAAGGCTTTGACTTTGGCGGGAAAGGCAATTTCCGGACGGCCGGTAGCAATGGCAGTCAAAATGCCTTTGGCTTTCAATGCGCGCATGGCTTGGGCAACCGAAGGACGCAGGGTATCCGTGTATTTGCGGTAGAGGGTGTCGTCGATGTCAAAGAAGATGATTTCAGGGTTGTTCATGGTTTACTCGTTGGGCTGGGTATACACAGCTTTCATTGAAAATTGTGTGAACAGCTTGTGTATAAATCGGTTTAGTATTTGATTGCTATTATAAAAATAAGTTCTGATTAAAATTTAGGCAGTTTTTGTTTTGAGAATAAAGCGGAAAGTTATTCACAATAGGCCGTCTGAAAATTTGGTTTTCAGACGGCCTTGTTTTAAGCAATCAAACGGATATTTTCTTTGTCTTGCCTGAATTTGTTTTTAATCACGAGAGGCAGGCTGCTGTCGAAATACCAGCTTCCATCAGGCAATGCCAACGCGCCGCCGGCGCAGAGCAGGGTAATACTGTTTCCGGTCAGGGGGTCGGTTTCGGTAATTTCAATTTCGTGCGCTTTGCCCCAATCGGTTACGGGGAGTAGGGCGGCAAGCTCGGTAATGCGTTGGTTTTGATGTTTGATACCGTTTGGCTGGCGACAGTTGCCATTGCATTTTCCGACGGCCTCGACAGGGCAGGGTTCGCCTTTTGCGTAGCTGGTCGGCAAAATATTGAGTGAATCTGGACAGAGTTTGTGTTCTTGCGACCATTGCGTCAAAGCGCGTTTGGCTGCTTTTTTGTGGGCAAACAAACCGTAAGGGCGCCAGTTTCTGGTGCCGCTGTTTAACAAGACAATGCGTGCTTGAAGGCTGCCGTGTTCGTCAGCGATAAAGCGGACGGTAGAAAACGATGTGGACTTTTCTGACGGCATCAGTTGGTATTCTTGCATGGTCTGGGCTTTGAGCCATAATGTATGGAGCTGTCCGACTGCCGGAATAAAACGGATGGAGGCTGCGGCTTTGATGTGCGGCGGCAGTTTTTTGCTGTGCAGCAGGGTGGCGGTTTCACTGTATGCGCGTTCGTGTGCTTCAATAGCTTGGGCTTTGCCGAAATGGTCAAGCCAAACCAATACGCCGTAACTGTCGGGCAGGGCATAGAGCTGTTGGGCAAGCGAATCAGGCAGCCAAGTGGGCAACATTTTCGGATTCATCAATACACGGACGTGTTCGTCCCATTGTTGATGATTTTTTTCTGCCAGACTTAATTCGAGATAATCACACAATGCGGCAACATCGGTCATGGCGCGGTGGCGGTTGGCCGTCTGAATGCCGGTGCGTTCGATAATGCTGTCGAGACTGTGTTTGTAAAACTCAGGATAGAGGCGGCGCGACAGTTGAACCGTACAGAGCGAGGGTGCGGCAAAGTCAGTATGGATACGGGCAAACTCGTGACGCAGGAAGGTATAGTCAAAGCGGCTGTTGTGGGCAACAACCACAGCACCTTGCAATAGCGGCAACAAATCGGCTGCAATATCGGCAAAGACAGGTGCGTTTTTCACCGTTTCATCATGAATCCCGGTCAGTCTGGCAACAAATTCGGGTATGCTGCGGCAAGGATTGACCAATTGCTCGTAATGTGTGGCGCGTCCTTGCTCAAAACGAACAAGGGCAACTTCCGTTATCCTGTCTTGATAGAAATTTCCACCGGTCGTCTCCAAATCTACCACGACCACAGGCCGTCCCAAACGGGAAAATGCTTCGGATAAGAGCGGCCAGCGTGCGAAATCTGACATTTTATTCTCTGTAAATTCAATAGCAAATGCGCATTTTACACGCTGTCTACAAGTTTTCCAAATAAAACGCTTGACAGTAAATAGCCCTCTCTTTATAATTCAAATCTTTCTTGATGCACCCGTAGCTCAGTTGGATAGAGTATCTGGCTACGAACCAGAGGGTCGGGCGTTCGAATCGCTCCGGGTGCGCCACAGAAAATCTCCGCGCCCATCGTCTAGCGGTTAGGACATCGCCCTTTCACGGCGGTAACCGGGGTTCGATTCCCCGTGGGCGTGCCAGTTTATAAAAAAGCGCAATCTGTTTCAGATTGTGCTTTTTTGCGTCTGTCAGTTTTGAAATGATTTGAACCTCTCTTTTTATCTGCTAATGCAAGGAGGAGTTTGTCATAATCTACTAAAAGCATTTATTATTACATATCTAATAATCATAATTTAAGGGAAAACGTTCATGGCGTGGCAGTTTGTGTTGCCTGCTTGGGTGGTGGGTGTAGTGCTTTCATTTGCGTTGCCGTTTGTACCGCCATGGTGGGTTTGGTTGTCTGTGATCATTGGCGCGCTTGCGTTGTGTCGAAGATTTGCTGTGGCTTGGTTGGTGCTGGCCGTCTGCATGGGCATGGCGTTTGGGGTGTGGCGGACCGGGCTGGTGTTGGCCGGTCAATGGCCTGCGGGGGAGGCATCGGCTAAAGTTTTGACGGTTGAAGTGGCGGATATGCCGCGTGATGATGGTCGGCGTGTGCAGTTTGCGGCAAGGGCTTGGGATGATCGTGGGCAGGCTTTTGATTTGATGTTGTCGGATTATCAGCGGCGTGATTGGGCGGTGGGCAGCAGGTGGTCTGTATCGGCGCGGGTAAAGCCAGTGATTGGTGAAGTGAATGTGCGCGGTTTGAACCGTGAAACATGGGCTTTGGCCAATGGTATCGATGGCATGGGTACTTTGGGGCGCGACAGGAAACTCGTGCGGCAAGGTGGCGGTTTCGGTTTGGCTAATATGCGTGATGCGGTAAGCCGGAGTTGGCAGAGAACAGGGGACAAATATCCTGAGTTTTCAGACGGCATAGGGCTGATGCGTGCTTTGAGTATTGGCGAGCAATCGGCGTTGCGGCCGCCTTTGTGGCAGGCATTTCGGCCTTTGGGGCTGACGCACTTGGTCAGTATTTCGGGCTTGCATGTGACGATGGTGGCGGTATTGTTTGCTTGGCTGATTAAGCGAATTTTCCGTTATTTGCCATGGATTCCGACGAAACCGCGTGTGTGGGTATTGGGCGGAGGTGTTGCCGGTGCTTTGCTTTATGCGCTTTTGGCCGGTTTTTCCGTACCGACGCAACGCAGTGTGTTGATGTTGGCTGCGTTTGCGTGGGCATGGTGGCGCGGCAGTGGCGGCTCGGGCTGGACGGCGTGGTGGCAGGCTTTGGCTGTTGTTTTGTTGTTGGATCCGTTGGCTGTATTGGGTGTGGGCACTTGGTTGTCTTTCGGTTTGGTTGCTGCTTTGATTTGGGCTTCATCAGGCCGTCTGAAAGAGTCGGGCTGGCATTTGGCTGTACGGGGGCAATGGGCGGCAACTGTATTGTCGGTGGTATTGCTTGGCTATCTGTTTGCTTCGTTACCTTTGCTCAGTCCGTTGGTTAATGCGCTGGCTATTCCTTGGTTTTCTTGGGTGTTGACACCGTTGGCTTTGCTGGGTTCGGTTTTCCCGTTTGAACTTGTTCAGTTGGTAGCGGCATTTTTGGCGGAATATACTTTACGCGGTTTGGTATGGCTGGCTACGGTATCACCTGAATTTGCCGTCGCAGCGGCGCCTGTGCCTTTGCTGGTGTTGGCGATGATGGCGGCTTTGCTGTTATTGTTGCCTAAAGGAATGGGCTTGAAACCTTGGGCATGTCTGGTTTTATTGGGTTTTGTGTTTTACCGTCCTGCCAAGCTGGAGGAGGGGGTGGCAAGAGTTACGGTGATGGATGCAGGGCAAGGTTTGTCGGTGTTGATACAAACGCGTAACCGCAATCTTTTGTTTGATACGGGAACGGAGCAAGTGGCGCAAACAGGTATTGTGCCGAGTTTGAACGCTATGGGTGTGCGCCGTTTGGACAGCCTGATTTTGTCGCACCATGATATTGACCATGACGGCGGTTTTCAAAGTGTAGCGGCTGTCGGTACCGATAAATTGCTTGCCGGACAACCTGAGTTTTATCCGAATGCGGAGTTTTGCCAAGAAGACAAATGGCAATGGGACGGCGTAGATTTCGAGTTGCTCAGGCCGTCTGAAAATTCCGGCAAGGAAGATAATGACCAAAGCTGCGTATTGCGTGTCGTGGCAAACGGCAAAGCCTTGTTGATAACCGGTGATTTGAGCGTAAAGGGCGAGGCCGGTTTGATTGAGAAATACGGCAATGCGCTGTATAGCCAAGTGTTGGTATTGGGACATCACGGCAGCAGCACGGCTTCGTCGGGCAGCTTTTTGCATACGGTTTCGCCACAATATGCCGTGGCATCCAGCGGCTATGCCAATGCCTACAAACATCCGACCGTTGCCGTACAGAATCGTGTCCGCGCGCACGGCATTACTTTGTTGAGAACGGATTTGTCAGGCGCGTTGGTGTTTGCTTTGGGGCAGGGCGATATATTTCAAGGCCGTCTGAAAAAGGATAAGTTTTATTGGCAGAAGAAACCGTTTGAGTAAAAAGGATAAAAGGCCGTCTGAAAGACTTTTTCAGACGGCCTTAATATTTTTTATTGACGGGCATTATCCAAATTTTGTGTGAATCCAATTGTGGATAGTTTGGTTTGATATTTGATAATAAAGAATAAATTAATCGTGATGAAAAAATAGGCAGTTTAAAAAGAGGGTAATAATTACAAAGTTATTAGTAATTATCGGCTGATGGTTGTTTTAAAGTTTAAGGCCGTCTGAACCTGATATTTCATGTTCAGACGGCCTTAAACTTATATAATATCCGACCTATCTGTTTAAAAAGGCAATCCCCATGAACACCATACGCACCAAAATTTGTGGTATTACCCGACCTGAAGACGCGCTGGCTGCGGCCGAATTGGGCGCGGATGCTATCGGGCTGGTGTTTTACGCCAAGAGTAAACGGGCGGTGAGTATTGAGCAGGCTCAGGCGGTTGTGAAAAATCTGCCGCCGTTTGTATCGGTGGTGGCCTTGTTTGTGAATGAAAACGAGCAAACCATCCGCGAGATTTTGCGTCAGATGCCGATAGATGTGATTCAGTTCCACGGCGATGAAGACGATGATTTTTGCCGTCGGTTTGACCGCCCGTATTTGAAGGCCGTGCGCGTACAGTCCGCTGCCGATATTCAGACGGCCTGTGCTAAATTTCCGAATGCCCGCGCTTTGCTGTTTGATGCTTATCATCCGACCGAATACGGCGGTACGGGACAAAGTTTCGACTGGACCATGTTGCACGGCAATATCGGCAAACCGTGGATACTTGCCGGCGGATTGACTGCGGAAAACGTTGCCGAAGCGGTAAAAATCAGTGGCGCGGCGGCGGTGGATGTGTCCGGCGGCGTGGAAATCTCCGGCGGGGTTAAGAGCAGGGAGAAAATGGCAGCGTTTATTCAGGCAGTAAAGGCCGTCTGAAATTTTGTTTGAATGAAAAACAACCGGAATACAGATATGCAAGAGCCAATCGTTGAGTCCCACCCCTTCGCAGCTTTGTTGCCGCCGCAGGCAACGGTCATGATGATGGGGACGTTCCCGCCTAAAGAAGAAAAACACGCGATGCAGTTTCATTATCCGAATTTTCAAAACGATATGTGGCGTGTGTATGGGCTGGTGTTTTTCGGCGATGCGGTGCATTTTCAAAAGCAGGGCGAAAAAGCGTTTGATGCCGATAAAATCAAAGCGTTTTTGAGTGAAAAGGGAATTGCATCCTGTCCGACCGTATTAAAGGCAATACGCGAACATGGCAATGCTTCGGATAAGTTTTTAAAAGTGATAGAAACTGTCGATTTGGCAGCAGTATTGGCGCAAATGCCCGAGTGCTGCCATCTTTGCACCACCGGCGGCAAGGCAACCGAAGTTTTGTTGGAGATTCAAGGCAGCGGCATGAAAATGCCGAAGGCCGGCGAAACAGTACCGTTCCCCTATGCTGGACGTGAGTTGACCCTGACACGTCTGCCTTCGACTTCGCGTGCCTATCCTTTGAGTTTGGCGAAAAAAGCGGCGGCGTATCGGGCTTTTTTTGAAATGGCCGGATTGACTGTTTTTCAGGAGTAGGGTGATGGACCGTTATGAAATCTCTTTAATGACGTTTATGGCTTTGTGGTGGCTTTTTAATGTCGTCTCAGTGTGGCTGAAGGCCAAACAATGGCATATCAAGGTATTGTTGGGCGGAACGCTTTTGTATGTGATACAAATATCTGCAGTCATTATGTCTGTTAACGGCCTTAATTGGATATTTTTGAACACAAATACCATAAATACCAATGAGTTGATTATTGCTTTGCTTGTGCTTAACTTTCTGGGTTGTTGGTTGCTGGCGTTGTGGCTGGGGATGTTGGCATTGAAACTATGCCTGAGAAACAAAAACGAAGAAAAATATATCGCGCCGCCGTTGGGTACGGCATTGATTGCAACATCGAGCTGTACGCTGTTGTTCCTATTTTGTCTGCTGATATTATTATTCAATTAGTTGCCGACAAGATGAATGGAAAACAGCTATAATTGCTGACAATTTTTACTTTCAGACGGCCTTGTACTGAATCAGGCCGTCTGAAACCATAAAACAAACAAGGAAAAATCCTATGAAAAATTATCACGCTCCCGACGAGAACGGCTTTTTCGGCGAACACGGCGGCCTATACGTTTCCGAAACCCTGATTCCGGCTTTGCAAGAATTGGCAGAAGCCTATCAAGCAGCGAAAGAAGATCCTTCATTTTGGGAAGAGTTCCGCCATGATTTGAAACACTATGTCGGCCGTCCCAGCCCTGTTTACCATGCCGCGCGCTTGTCCGAGCATTTGGGCGGCGCGCAAATCTGGCTGAAGCGTGAAGATTTGAACCACACCGGCGCGCACAAAGTGAACAACACCATCGGTCAGGCATTGCTCGCCCGCCGTATGGGCAAAAAACGCGTCATCGCCGAAACCGGCGCGGGTCAGCACGGCGTGGCGAGTGCCACCGTCGCCGCCCGCTTCGGTATGACTTGCGACGTGTACATGGGCGCGGACGACATCCAACGACAAATGCCCAACGTGTTCCGTATGAAATTGTTGGGTGCGAACGTGGTCAGTGTTGACAGCGGCAGCCGCACGCTGAAAGACGCGATGAACGAAGCCATGCGTGAATGGGTGGCTCGTGTGGACGATACGTTCTACATCATCGGTACTGCCGCAGGCCCTGCGCCGTATCCGGAAATGGTACGCGATTTCCAATGCGTGATCGGTAATGAAGCTAAAGCGCAGATGCAGGAAGTCATCGGCAGACAGCCCGACGTCGCCGTTGCCTGCGTCGGCGGCGGATCGAACGCCATCGGTTTGTTCTACCCCTATATCGAAGAAGAAAACGTACGTCTGGTCGGTGTAGAAGCAGGCGGTTTGGGTGTAGATACGCCCGACCACGCCGCACCGATTACCGGCAAAGCCCCTATCGGCGTATTGCACGGTTTCCGCAGCTATTTGATGCAAGACGAAAACGGTCAAGTTTTGGGTACGCACTCTGTTTCCGCAGGCTTGGACTACCCAGGCATCGGCCCGGAACACAGCCATTTGAACGACATCAACCGCGTGGAATACACTGTTGCGAAAGACGACGAAGCACTTGAAGCCTTTGACTTGCTCTGCCGTTTCGAGGGCATTATTCCTGCGTTGGAGTCCAGCCATGCCGTTGCCTGGGCAGTGAAAAATGCACCGAAAATGAGCAAAGACCAAGTGATTTTGGTCAACCTCTCCGGTCGCGGCGATAAAGACATTAATACCGTGGCGAAGTTGAAGGGGATTGAGTTGTAAGGTTTCAGGTAGCCTTTGGGTTGCCTGAATTTTGTTTATCGAAACAAGGAAAAAACCATGAGTATGTTCACTATGTTGCATGGTGTTCCTTCCGAATTTTTGGAAGCCTGCCTTGCCGACAGTTCGCGTTTGGATGAATTGTCCTATCCCGACGATGCCGAAAATAATCCCGATTTTTTGGATACTGACAAAACATGGGGTGCGCTCACGTTCATGTTGGGCGGCGATGATACGGGTATACCTGACGATGAGGTTTTGTTGAGTCAAGCTGCTTTGGGTTCGGAAGCCATAGACGAAGAATACGATATGGGTATGTCTCCTGCGTTTTATCTGACGGCAGAGCAAGTGGCACAGTTGGCGAAAGAAATTACGGCGTTGAGTGATGATGAATTGCTCAGTCGATACCAACCTAGTGAAATGGAAGACATTTACCCATGTGAATGGCAAGAGGATGATGAAGAAACGTTGGAATGGTTGCTGCAATACTTCCATGCGTTGCAAAAATTCTATGCTGAACAGGCACGAAAAGGTCATGCCGTGATTAGCTATATCGCCTGATACTCCGAAAATAACGCCGTTTGAAAGTCCGCCTTTCAAACGGCTTGTTTTTTAGCTGCCGAAAATTTGTCCGCGTAATAATGCGCTGGATATTAACCGCTTCGCCGAAAACAGGTTTTCAGACGACCTTTTCCTTATCCGATAGAGACTTTCAGGTTCTCATCTAATCATCAGAATGGGTTAAAATAGCGGAATTTAGCATTGACCCTGTAAGAAAATATGTTTTCCGAACACACTTCCTCCCTGCTCGATTTCGACCGCGCCCATCTGCTCCATCCCTATACATCCATGACCGACCCGTTGCCTGTTTATCCGGTGCGCCGTGCGGAGGGCGTGCATATCGAATTGGCGGACGGCACGCGGCTGATTGATGGGATGTCGTCTTGGTGGTGTGCGATACACGGTTACAATCATCCTGTTTTGAATCAGGCGGTTGAAGCGCAGATGAAACAAATGGCGCACGTGATGTTCGGCGGTTTGACGCATGAGCCTGCGGTAGAACTGGGCAAGTTGTTGGTCGGGATTTTGCCGCAGGGGCTGGACCGTATTTTTTATGCGGATTCAGGCTCGGTTTCGGTAGAAGTCGCGCTGAAGATGGCGGTGCAATACCAGCAGGCGCGGGGTTTGCGTGCAAAACAAAATATGGCGACGGTGCGGCGCGGCTATCACGGCGATACTTGGAACGCGATGTCCGTCTGCGATCCGGAAACGGGGATGCACCATATTTTCGGCAGCGCATTGCCGCAGCGTTATTTTGTCGGTAATCCGAAAAGCCGTTTCGACGATGAATGGGACGAGGCGGATTTGCAACCTGTCCGCGCCTTGTTTGAAGCGCATCATGCGGATATTGCCGCCTTTATTTTGGAGCCGGTCGTGCAGGGCGCGGGCGGCATGTATTTTTATCATCCGCAGTATCTTTGCGGATTGCGCGATTTGTGCGACGAATTTGACATCGTGTTGATTTTTGACGAAATCGCTACCGGATTCGGGCGCACGGGCAAGATGTTTGCCTGCGAACACGCGGAGGTCGTGCCGGATATTATGTGTATCGGCAAGGGCTTGAGCGGCGGCTATATGACGCTGGCGGCGGCGGTTACTTCGCAAAAAGTCACCGAAACGATTTCGCGCGGCGAAGCGGGCGTGTTCATGCACGGCCCGACGTTTATGGCGAACCCGCTGGCGTGCGCCGTTGCCTGCGCTTCGGTCAAGCTGCTTTTATCCCAAGATTGGCAGGCAAATATCCGCCGCATCGAAAGCATCTTAAAATGCCGTCTGAAAGCCGCGTGGGACATTCGCGGCGTGAAAGACGTACGCGTTTTGGGCGCCATCGGCGTGATCGAGTTGGAAAAAGGCGTGGATATGGCGCGTTTTCAAGCGGATTGCGTGGCGCAGGGCATTTGGGTGCGCCCGTTCGGCAGGTTGGTGTATCTGATGCCGCCTTACATCATTTCAGACGGCGTTTTGACCAAACTTGCCGACAAAACCGTGCAAATCTTGAAGGAACACAGCAAATGAAAGGCGTTTACTTCGTCAGCGGCATAGACACGGACATCGGCAAAACCATCGCCACCGGCGTATTGGCAAAACAATTGTTGCAGCAGGGCAAAAGCGTGATCACGCAAAAGCCCGTGCAAACCGGTTGCCAAGACATCGCCGACGACATCGCCGTCCACCGTAAAATTATGGGCATACCCATGCAGGAAGCCGACAAACAAGGGCTGACCATGCCCGAAATCTTCAGCTATCCGGCTTCGCCCCACCTTGCTGCCCGACTGGACGGCAGGGATTTGGACTTGGAGAAAATCCGTACCGCCACGCAAGAATTGGCGGCACAATACGAAATCGTGTTGGTCGAAGGCGCGGGTGGTTTGATGGTGCCGCTGACGGAAGATTTGTTGACCATTGATTATATCCGTCAGCAAGGTTATCCCGTCATCCTCGTTACCAGCGGACGGCTCGGCAGCATTAACCACACTCTGCTCAGCTTCACCACGCTCAAACAATACGGCATCCAGTTGCACAGCCTGATTTTCAACCATATTCACGACAGCAAAGATGAAACCGTTGCCGGAGATACCTTGGAATATCTTAGAGGCCGTCTGAAAGATGAGTTTCCCGAAGCCAAATGGCAGGAATTGGCCAAGACAGAGGTGTCAGATGGAGCTTGATATACCGCGTGGCACGCTTTGTTCACATGCCGAAGCTTCAAGTCTTTTGCCGTCTAAGGCCGGACATCTACTGACCGTTTCTTCGCTAACCGCCGCTTTACGCGCTTCTGGTAAGGATTTTTCAGTCGAGCCTGTGTATTTGGGTTTGACGAAGGGGGCGGACAATAGCGATGAAATCTTTGTGCGCGATGTTTTGCTCAAACTGGACGGCGAAACAGTGATACAAGCCAGAAGCGCGTGCCGGCCGGATAGCAGTCTATGGGCAGAATTATTAGATTGCGGAACGCAGCCTTTGGGCGAGCGCCTGTTTGACGGCACATTGCCGTTGAAACGTTCGGATTTTAAGTTTCTTCGTTTTGAAGATTCCGACCATCCATCTTTCAGACGGCCTGTTACCGCGCGCCGTTCGTATTTCGATTGGAACGGCGAAACATTGGAATTAACAGAATATTTCTTATTGAAATTAATAGATTTATACCGCTAAGGCCGTCTGAAAATAAAACCAATTACCGATGTTTGTCATAATTCTGTTATAATACAATAAATTAAATTGTTAAGATCTGTTTGATTTCAGACGGCAATAAATTATAATAAGAGCTAAGGCTCTAAAAAGCCATTCCTTCCGAATCGACACATAAACAACGACACATTACATCAATGAACATAAGGCGCTTTTTTCTACAATTTCTACCGCGTTACGCTGTCGGACGGATGGTGATATACGCCAAGCTGATGCGCGTCGACAAACCCATTGGCACACTGCTTTTGCTGTGGCCGACTTATTGGGCATTGTGGATTGCGTCTAAAGGCGTTCCCGCCGCGGATATTTTTATTGCCTTTACCGCAGGTACATTTCTAATGCGCAGCGCAGGTTGCGTCGTGAATGACTTTGCCGACCGCAATTTTGACGGCGCAGTAGAGCGCACTAAAAACCGCCCGTTTGCCAAAGGTTTGGTTTCCAAAACCGAAGCACTGCTTTTGACCGTCATGCTGTGTCTGATGGCGGCTTTATGCTTGGTGCCGCTCAACCGTTTTACTTGGCTGATGAGCCTTCCGGCCTTGTTCTTGGCCGTCACATATCCCTTTACCAAACGCTTTTTCCCTTTGCCGCAGTTTTATTTGGGGCTGGCATTTTCGTTCGGCATTCCCATGGCCTTTGCCGCCGTACAAGGCCGAGTGCCTCCTGAAGCATGGCTGATGTTTACCGCCAATGCCTTATGGACGCTGGCTTACGACACGATTTATGCCATGGCGGATAAAGAAGACGATTTGAAAATAGGTATTAAAACTTCGGCAATCACATTTGGCCATCACGATATTGCCGCCTCTATGCTTTGCCATTTTTGGTTTACCGTATTGATGGCGGTGTTGGGTATCAAAATCGGCGCAACTTGGCCGTATTGGCTGGTATTGCCGGTAACCGTTTATTGGCAGTATCAGCAGTATGCCGCCATCCGTACGCGCGACCGCCAGTTGTGCTTCCAAACGTTTTTGGCCAACAACCGCATCGGTTTGGCGTGGTTTTGCGGATTGGTCTGCCATTATTTCTGGTTGTTTTTGGTTTCCAAACTGTTTTAAAAAACTAGGTTGAGGCCGTCTGAAAAGAAAGGGAAAAGGGGTATGCCAGACATACCCCTTTTCATTTGAATCATGGTTTGTCCAGTCATAGGATTTTTACTTTAAATTCTATATAAACAAATAGTTGGCTTATTTTTAGCTCGTTAAAAAATATCAAAAACAACATGGAAAATGTTAGCAGGGCGAGTGTAAATTGCGCCTTCAGGATTGAGATTTGCACCGACAATCGGTACAATCCCATTGTTTTGCGACATTTAAAAGAGATACACATGAGCCTGATCGGCGAAATTTTACCTTTGTCCCATATCGTTTTGGATTTGGAAGTCAGCAGCAAAAAGCGTCTGTTTGAAGAGGCCGCCCAGCTGCTGGAGAATGAAGCAGAATTACCGAATACCAACGTGTTTGACTGCCTGTTTGCCCGTGAAAAACTTGGTTCGACCGGTTTGGGGCAGGGGGTGGCGATTCCTCATGGCCGTCACGCATGCGTGAAAAAAGCCACCGGTGCGTTTATCCGCACCAAAGAGCCGGTTGCCTTTGATGCGCCCGACGGCAAACCCGTTTCCCTGATTTTCATCCTGCTTGTGCCTGAAAACGCTACCGGCGAACATTTGGAAGTCTTGTCCAAACTGGCCGGCAGATTCTCTCAAAAAGCCATCCGTGAAGCGTTGATGGCCGCGACTTCTGCCGAAGAAGTACGCACACTCCTGAGCGAAGAGTAATTTATGCCCAGTATATCCGTCCGCCGCCTGTTTTCCGATAATCAGCACAAACTCGAACTTGCTTGGGCTGCCGGCAATTCCGGCGCGGACAACCGTATCGGTGTCGAAGCCGATAAACCCGTCTTGGCCTTGGTCGGCCATTTAAACTTTATCCATCCCAACCAAATTCAAGTTGTCGGCGTAGCTGAAGCCGAATATTTGCGCCGCTTGGAAACAGGCGAGCTCAACTATGATTTCGGCGAGCTTTTCGACATCCCCATGTCTTTGGTCATCGTCGCCAACGGCTTGCCTGTTTCGCCCAAATTGCGCGATTATTGCCATACCAACAGTATTCCTTTGCTGACTTCCAAGCAGGAAAGTCCGCACCTGATGGACGTTTTGCGGATTTATCTGCAACGTACATTGGCTACTTCCACCATCAAACACGGCGTATTTTTGGATGTATTTGAAGTGGGTGTACTCATTACCGGGCAATCCGGCTTGGGTAAGAGCGAATTGGCATTGGAGCTGATTTCGCGCGGCCACAGCTTGATTGCCGATGATGCGGTCGAACTTTTCCGTACCGGCCCGGAAATGCTGGAAGGCCGTTGCCCGCCTATGCTGCGTGATTTCCTCGAAGTACGCGGTTTGGGCATACTCAATATCCGCCATATTTTTGGCGAAACCTCTATCCGTCCGAAAAAAATCCTCCAGCTGATTATCAATTTGGTTCCGGCCGACGACGGATACATGAAACAACTCGATCGATTGAGCATCCGTACCGAAACAGAATCTATCCTCAACGTCAGCGTCCGTTCCGTTACCCTGCCTGTTGCAATCGGTCGAAACTTAGCAGTATTGGTTGAAGCTGCAGTGCGCAATTACATCCTTCAATTGCGCGGTAAAGACAGCACCAAAGAATTCCTCGAACGCCATCAAACACAACTCAAAGAAAACGAACAAAATCATGAAAATCGTCCTGATTAGCGGCTTATCCGGCTCAGGAAAATCCGTAGCCCTCAAACAACTCGAAGATTTAGGCTATTATTGTGTCGATAATCTGCCTTTGGAAATGTTGCCTTCGCTGGTGTTGTACCATATTGAACGCGGCGAAGAAACCCAGCTTGGTGTCAGCGTTGATATCCGTTCCGGTATCAATATCCAAGAGGCGCAAGAGCAAATCCAATATTTGCGTGACGAAGGACATCAGGTCGAAGTCCTATTTGTTGAAGCAGAAGAGGGCGTTTTGGTTCGCCGCTTCTCAGAAACCCGTCGCGGACACCCTTTGTCCGGCCCAAACCTGACTTTGTTGGAAAGCCTGCAAAAAGAACGCGAGTGGCTCTTCCCGCTTAGAGACATCGCATATTGCATCGATACGTCCAAAATGAACGCTCAGCAGCTGCGTTATGCTGTGCAACAATGGCTCAATATTGAACGTGTCGGTTTGCTGGTCATTCTTGAATCTTTTGGTTTCAAATACGGCGTTCCCAATAATGCCGACTTTATGTTTGATATGCGCAGCCTGCCCAATCCGTATTACGATCCGGAATTACGCCCCTTTACCGGCATGGACAAGCCTATTCAAGATTATTTGGGCCGGCAGCCGTTGGCTCAAGAAATGGTTGATGACATCGACCATTTTATTAGCCGCTGGCTGCCGCGCCTGCAACAAGAGAGCCGCAGTTATGTGACGATTGCCATCGGTTGTACCGGCGGGCAGCACCGCTCCGTTTATGTTGTGGAAAAACTGGCCGAGCGCCTCAAAGGCCGTTACGAACTCCTTGTCCGCCACCGTCAGGCTCAAAGCTTGGCAGGACGCTGACTTGCCGTTTCAAACGGCCTCAAAGGAAGAAACCATGAAAAAAATCAGTATGACCGCATTATCCCTGCTTATCTTGACCGCCTGTGCAACAGAGCCTGTCACTGCTTACCGTTGGCACCGTACCGGCGCGAGCGAAGCCGAAGTTTCCCGCCAAATCAACACCTGCAAATCACAAGTTCAAAATGAAGCCAAACGTGGCAATACATCCAAGACGTTTGAGCAATGTATGGATGAAGCAGGTTATTACAGCTACGAGCATGGCAACCTCTAAATCCTGATTGACCGATTATCCAAATATCGAGGCCGTCTGAAAAACAATGATTTTTCAGACGGCCTCAGATACGAATAGAAAGAAGAAAAAGACATGGCTATCCAATGGTTTCCCGGCCACATGAACAAGGCAAAAAAAGCCATTGCCGAACGCATTAAAAGCGTTGATATGGTGATTGAGATGCTGGACGCGCGTATGCCTGCTTCCAGCGAAAACCCCTTGCTTGCCCAGTTGTCCAAAGGTAAGCCCAAACTTAAAATTTTAAATAAACAAGACCTTGCCGATCCCGATCGCACCAAAGTTTGGCTCGAACACTACAACAGCCGCCAAGATACCCGTGCCATTGCGCTTGATTCTTCCGAAACCGGCGCGCATGGCAAAATTACCCAAGCCTGCCGCGCCATGATTCCGCATCGTCAAGGTATCGAGAAGCCGCTGCGTGTCCTGATTTGCGGTATTCCCAACGTCGGCAAATCCACCTTGATTAACGGCATGATCGGCAAAAAATCTGCCAAAACCGGTAATGAACCCGGTATTACCAAAGCCGAACAGCGCCTTTTCCTTGCCGACGATTTCTGGCTTTACGATACCCCCGGTATGTTGTGGCCAAAAATTATCGTCGAAGAAGGCGGCTACAACCTTGCAGCCGGCGGTGCAGTCGGACGTAACGCGCTGGACGAAGAAGAAGTGGCGCTTGAGCTTTTGGATTACCTCCGCCGCCATTATCTGGCTCTGTTGCAAGAGCGCTATCAAGCAGACAAAGATCCAAGCAGCCATTGGGACGATACTTCTTGGCTGGAGTGGATTGCCAAGAAACGCGGTGCGGTTTTGAGCGGCGGACGGGTCAACTACCAAAAGGCCGCTGAAAATATCCTGACCGATTTTCGCGAAGGCAAAATCGGCAGAATCACGCTGGAAACGCCAAACCAATGGGAAACTTGGCTGAAAAAAGCCAGACAGAAAGAGGCCGAACTTAAAGCCATTCGCGAAGCCAGAAAGGCGGAAAGAAAAGGGCAGCAGCCTTCAGCCGATTAATATAAAAGGCCGTCTGAAATCTATTTTCAGACGGCCTTTTGTTGGAATAGGCAATTTAGAGGGCGGTACGGCTGAAGTTGTCTAGAGTTTTATCGGTTTGGATTTGGTTGAACTGCATGATGGTTTTGTCGCCTTGCTTTTCGTCCAATTCGATTTTACGCACCAGTGTATCGCCGTTGATTTCGATACGGTTGAAGATTTGACGGGTAATGGCGGTTTTCGGAGTTAAGGTCAACGTCCATTTTTTCTCGTTGCCGTTTAATTTCAAATCAAATTGTTTTTCCAAGCCTTGGGTATTGCCGCCCAAGAGGTCGAGGAAGAGTTTGATTTGGCGGCTTTGGCCGTTGAGTTTGCTGGCGTTTGGGTTGACCCATTGGCTGCCGTTCCATTGCATGATGCCGTCTGAACGCACGCGCAGGGTGGTTTCAAATGGTTTTTGCATTTTCCAGAGCAGGCCTTTTTGTGGGACAAGGGTAAAGCTGCCGCTGGTGGTCATGGGTTTGCTGAGGGATTTTAGCTGGCGTTGTTGGACAAAATTGCCTTGCACGTTTTGCGGTTTTTGCAGGGTTTGTGCCAATTCGGCAGGGGAAAATGCCCATAAAGCCGGAGCGCTGATGAGGAGAGTAAGAGAAAGAATGGTTTTTTTCATTGTGCTTCCATAAGGTTTGAGGCCGTCTGAAAGTTCAGACGGCCTTTTATTGCTTTAATTATAAGGCTGACAAGGCCTGATTAAAGGTTGCGCTTGGACGCATCGCTTGCGCGGCTTTTTCAGGATTGGCTGCGTAGTAGCCGCCGATGTCGACCGCTTTGCCTTGTACGGCAGAGAGTTCTTCAACGATTTTGGCTTCGTCGGCAGTCAAAGCGGCTGCCAATGGCGCAAATGCGGCTTTCAGTTCGGCATCTTTGTCTTGCGCCGCCAATTCTTGCGCCCAGTAGAGGGTGAGGTAGAAATGGCTGCCGCGGTTGTCGAGTTCGCCGGCTTTGCGTTTGGGCGATTTGTCGTTTAGCAGCAGTTTTTCGGTGGCGGCATCCAAAGTGTCGGCAAGGACTTGGGCTTTGGCGTTGCCGGTTTTTTGCGCCAAATGTTCAAACGATACGGCAAGCGCGAGGAATTCGCCCAAAGAGTCCCAACGCAAGTGGTTTTCTTCGAGGAATTGTTGGACATGTTTCGGTGCAGAACCGCCCGCGCCGGTTTCAAACATACCGCCGCCGTTCATCAATGGGACGATAGACAGCATTTTCGCGCTGGTACCCAGTTCCAAAATCGGGAACAAGTCGGTCAGGTAGTCGCGCAGGACGTTGCCGGTGACGGAAATGGTGTCTTCGCCGTTTTTCAGACGACCCAAGCTGAATTTAGCGGCTTCTTCAGGAGCAAGAACGCGGATGTCGAGACCATTTGTATCCAGTTCGGCAAGGTAGGCTTTAACCTTGGCGAGCAGGCTCTTGTCGTGCGGACGGTTTTCGTCGAGCCAGAATACGGCGGGCGTGTTGCTCAGGCGGGCGCGGTTGACGGCGAGTTGTACCCAGTCTTTAACCGGAGCGTCTTTAGTTTGGCACATACGCCAAATGTCGCCGGCTTCAACGTCGTGTTGCATCAGGACATTGCCTGCTGCATCAATGACTTGAACCCGGCCGTCAGCTTCGATTTCGAAAGTTTTGTTGTGTGAACCGTATTCTTCGGCTGCCTGCGCCATCAGGCCGACGTTAGGAACGGTACCCATGGTTGTCGGGTCAAATGCACCGTGTTCGCGGCAGAAGTCGATGGTTGCTTGATAAACGCCTGCGTAGCTACTGTCGGGAATCACGGCTTTGGTGTCTTGCGCTTTGCCGTCTTTATCCCACATACGGCCGGAGTTACGAATCATTGCAGGCATAGAGGCATCGACGATGACATCGCTGGGAACGTGCAGGTTGGTAATGCCTTTGTCGGAATCAACCATCGCCAAATCAGGGTTGGCGGCGTAAACGGCGGCGATTTCAGCTTCAACGGCAGCGCGGGTGTCCGCATCCAGTTTGTCCAAATTGGCAAGCAGGTTGCCGAAGCCGTTGTTGACGTTGACGCCTGCGGCAGCCAGTTTGTCGCCGAATTTTTCAAATACAGGCGCGAAGAACACTTTGACGGCGTGTCCGAAGATAATCGGGTCGGACACTTTCATCATCGTGGCTTTCATATGCAGCGAGAACAATACGCCTTTAGCTTTTGCGTCTTGCACTTGTTCGGCAAGGAAGGCGAGCAGGGCTTTTTTGCTCATCACGGTCGCGTCGATGATTTCGCCGGCTTTCAGGGCAACAGGCTCGCGCAGCTCTTTTTTGTTGCCTTGTTTGTCGATGAACACGATGGATACGGAAGTCGCATCGGGTACAGTAACAGATTGTTCGTTATGGAAAAAGTCGCCGCTTTGCATAGTGGCAACGTGGGTTTTGGAGTCTTTGGTCCATGTGCCCATGCTGTGCGGATTTTTTTTCGCAAAGTTTTTCACTGCTTTAGGGGCGCGACGGTCGGAGTTGCCTTCACGCAGGACAGGGTTTACCGCGCTGCCTTTGATGCGGTCGTAGCGTTCGCGTACGGCTTTTTCTTCGTCGGTTTGCGGGTCGGCGGGATAGTCGGGGACGGCAAAGCCTTTTGCCTGCAATTCTTTAATCGCGGCGGTCAGTTGCGGTACGGACGCGCTGATGTTCGGCAGTTTGATTACGTTTGCATCGGGTTGTTTCACCAGTTCGCCCAATTCGGCAAGCGCATCAGGTACGCGTTGCGCTTCAGTCAGGTATTCTGGAAACGCCGCCAAAATACGGCCGGAGAGAGAGATGTCGCTGGTTTTGACATCAATATCGGCGTGGCGGGTAAACGCCTGCACGATTGGCAACAGGGATTGAGTGGCCAATGCAGGAGCTTCGTCGGTGTAGGTATAGATAATGGTGGATTTAGTCATGGGATTATTCTCTATGTAGGTTAAGTTTTTCTTTTCGGGCACATCGCGAGAAGAAACGTGCTAAGCCTATTATGGCATATTTCGGCGGATTTGGTTGTTGTTTTGATGTTATTGTTTTTTAAGTTGCGGAAAAGAAAAAGGCCGTCTGAAAAGACAGCCTAAATATAAGGACTTATCCGATAATCAAAACGGCATTGCTGCCGCCGAAGGCAAATGACGAGCTGGCGGCAATGCGTTTTTCAGACGGCCAGCGGCTGTTTTCGTCGGTCAAAGCGATGTTGGGCAGCTCGGAATCGGGTACGTTGTCCCATTGTTGGGGCGGCAGTTTGCCTTCCGGATTGTATTGGCGGTTGGCCATTAACCAGGCAAACGCGGCTTCGATCGCGCCGGCTGCACCCAAGGTATGACCGGTGGACGGCTTGGTTGACGTGCAAAGGGTGTGGCAGCCAAATACTTCGGCAACGGCTCGGCTTTCCATGCTGTCGTTGTGTTGCGTGCCGGTGCCGTGCAGGTTGATCCAGCCGATGTCTTCCGCTTTCAAACCGGCTTTATCCAATGCGGCCTGAAAAGATTGGGCTGCACCCAAACCGTCGGGGCGGGGCGAAGACATATGGTAGGCATCGCTGCTTGCGCCGTAGCCCAGCAACTGCATTTCGCCGTCAAAATCGGCATCGCGCGTCATTACGAAAAATGCGGCCGCTTCGCCGATATTGATGCCGTTGCGGTTGGCAGAAAAGGGCTTGGCGATGCCGTCTGAAAGCACTTCCAAAGAGGCAAAACCATTAATCGTCAGCGGAGAAAGCGTATCTGCGCCGCCGCAAATCACGGCATCACACAATCCGGCACGAAGCAGTCGAGCTGCGCTGATGAGGGCGCGTGCGCCGGAAGTGCAGGCGGTGGAGACGGTATAGCGCAAGCCGTCCAAGCCGTAAACTTGGGCGATAAATTCGGAGGGCGAAGCCATGGTGTGTTGCAGCTGTTTGAACGGAACATCCGTCCACTCACCACCTTGGACAACGTGTTGGAACAAGGGGATATTTTCGTCTGCACCACTGGTGGACGTACCGGTAACGACAGCAACCCTTTCTTTGCCGTAACGGGCAATGGCCGTCTGGATCAGTCCGTCTATTTGCGAAAGCGCGTGCAGGATAAGCTGGTTGTTGCGGCTGCGATGCGATTCGGGGATGTTGTCGGGCAGAGGCATCAGGGTTTCTTTGACTGCACCGAAAGCATGCGTTTTGCCTTTTACCCATTGGTCTGAAAAAGTCAGGGGCGTGTTTTCAGACGGCGTGAGTAAGGCATCGGTATGAACTTGCAAGCCGCTGCCCAATGCGCTGGTCAGTGCCGGACGGCTGAGATAAACAGGAGTATTCATGAATTAGTCTTCTGCAATCGGACTGATCGTCCAGAAAGTTTGGTCGGGGAAGCCGATAAGGAATTGTTCGGAATGGTGGGCGACACACCACAAATCACGCTCTCGGTAGCTGAACACCGCGCCTTTGCCGTCAGGGCAGAAGCCTTGATGGGTGGCGTTTTGTTGGCGGGCTTCAGGGTAAAGCATGGCGGCGTGTTCGGCGGCCAAAAGCGGCAACAGGGCGGCAAACAGTCGGCGCGAAGTGGCATTGGGCATCACAAAACCGTCATTTTTCCAGCCTTTGGTGCTGACCGATTGACGCGATACCGGCGCACCCAGTGCATCGGTTTGGACAAAGCGGATGCCGTCTGAATGAGGCTCGACTGCCAAGAGATTGGTTTGAACGGTTTGCCCCGCCGCATTGGTCTGCTCGAGTTTGAACCATTGGCCTTCTTTGGAAAGTGGCGGCAGCGTTTGCGGATGGGGGAGCGAGGTCGCACATGCGGAAAGCAGCAGTGCGGCAAGCAAAGGGATAAATCGCATAAGGTTTTATCTATCGGTCAAAATATTTAATGGTGTGGATGAAGTTTCAGACGGCCAGTTCCGTTCTCAGACTCGGTCGTCTGAAAGACATTCGTCCTTATTCTACCTTTAAATCGCCCACCAATGCGGCAAGTGTGGACAAGCGTTGCTCGGATTTTTCTACGAATGGATTGTTCGTATCCCAAGCATAGCCTGCCAGAATAGACGAAAGCATGCGGCTGATTTCAGGGCTGCGGTTGGGCGCATAGATGGCGTTTTGGAAGCGGAAATCGTACCAGCCGGTTACATAAGTGCGGAACGCGTTCACGCCGATCATCAGCTGGTCGGCAAATTCGGTTTGCCAATCGGCGGCTTCGCCTTTGAGCTGTTTGCCCAGTAAATCGGCGGCCAGTTTGGCAGAGTGCAGGGCAATGGTCACGCCGGAGGAGAAAACGGGGTCGAGGAATTCGGCGGCGTTGCCTAAAAGAGCGAAGTGTTTGCCGTATAAGGTTTTCACGTTGGCAGAGTAGCCTTGGATAGAGCGGAACGGGAAGTCGTTTTCCCAAACGGCTTTATCCAAAATTTCCGCCAGCATCGGGCATTCGTACACAAATTTTTTCAACACGGCTTCTGATTCGCCGGCCAGTTTGTCGGGCGTGCCGACAACGCCGATGGAGCAGCGGTTGTCGCCGAAAGGAATCAGCCAAATCCAGACATCGCGATGTTCAGGATGCGTGTTGATCAGGATTTTGTTGCGGTCGAATTTCGGGCTGGTGATGTTGTCGTCGATATGCGTGAAGTGGGCTTGGCGCGGAGGCAGCTCGGACGGGCTTTCCAAATCTAAAAGGCGGGGCAGGACGCGACCGTAACCGCTGGCATCCAAAACGAATTTGGCAGTCAGTTCATAGTTTTCGCCTGTATCGGTCGCAACGCTCAAACGTGCCACATCGCCGTTGTTGTCAAACGCGGTTACGCCGTGTCCGAAGCGGACATCGACGCCTTGTTTTGCCGCCTCATCAATCAGGATTTTGTCGAAGATGCCGCGGCGCACTTGATAAATAGTACCGGGGCCGTCTGAAAATTTTTCAGTAAAGTTGAAATCTGTGTAACGGCTGCCCCATGAAAACGCCGCGCCGTCTTTAAATTGAAAGCTGGGTTCGGCATGTACCGCATCGGCAAAACCGGCTTCTTCCAACATTTCCATGCAATGAGGCAACAGGCTTTCGCCGATGACAAAGCGCGGGAAATGTTGTTTTTCCAATACGCAAACTTTAAAGCCTTGTTTGTTCAGCAAAGCGGAAGCAACCGAACCTGAAGGGCCTGCGCCGATAACGGCAACGTCAAATTCTACGGACATTTGAAAATACCTTTGATTTTAATGATAAATAATGTTTAATCTGTCGCCTGAAATTTTTCAGACGGCCTGTTGCAACTTGGCGATAGAAGTTGAAAAAATATTGTTTCAACTTCAATCGTCTTCATCTTTTGTCTAATTTTTCAATAATGTGCCTGCCAGCCAAATATTGAATGCCACGCCGATGGTAACCGTCATGCCGAACGCGGCAACGGCGGGCGTGCTGCTGATGGCGAGCAGGGCAAAGGAAATGGCTGTCGTCGCGGCGGCAAGCAGCATTCCGCCTAATTTTGCCTGTGCGCTGTGGTGTGCGGTGGCGGCATAGACGGCATAGTCCACGCCGATGGCGGACACTAAAAGCAGGCCGAACATGGCAAACAGGCTGACGGGAATGCCGGCCAAACCGAGTACGGCAACGGTGCAGATGGCGGCGGCCAGCGGCACGGCAAGGATTTTGCTGCCGCGTTTGAAACCAAACATTTTCCATAAAAGCAGCCATGCCAACGCATAGGAAGCCAGTTTCAACCATGCGGCCTGATTGCGCGTGTGGTGGAAAAGCTCGTTTAAGTGGGCGCGTTTGTCTGCCCAATGTACGCCGGAGACGTGTTGTGCCACGACGCGTACGGCGGCTTCATCGGTCATGCCGTTCAAACGCACGACGGCAGCAAAACGGCCTGGTTCCACTTCGCCCAAATACAAGGAACGCCAAGCTTCTGCCAAATCGGTATTCAGGCCGTCTGAAAGCGACAATGGTTGCGTGTCGGCAGCTTGAAGCAGGGCATCGCGCACGGTTTTGCGCGGAATACCGATTTCTGTGAGCGGTTTCCAGCTATCAGGCAATTTGGTCAATTCGCGCAGGCGGTTTTGCAGTTTTTGCTGTTCCGTTGTCGGCAGGATGAATTGGTCGGGCGATTGGATGCCGGACAGTTTGCCTTGCGCGATTAAGGGCTGCAAGGAGCGGCCGAGTTCGGCGGTTTTCTTCAACAGGGCATCTTCGCTTTGTGCTTCGGCCACCAAATATTTGCCGCCAAAATCCGTGCCGCTCAACCGGCCGATTTGTTGTACCTCGGTCAACATCGCGGTCGGCATATTGACCCATTGACGGATGTCGTCACGCCAGTCGCTGCGCCACAGTCCGACTGCCAGCAAAATTCCGCCCACGATTAACCAGCCGCGTTTGTGCAGGCGGTTTTTCAGACGGCCTGACAGGGAATAGAGCTTTTCGGTTAATGCGGCAAAAGGCACGGTTTTGGCTCGATAGCGGCGAAACAGCGGCGGCAGCCATAAAACGGTGGCACCAAACGCGCCAAATAAGGCAAAGCCTGAAAATACCGCGGTTTGGCGCAATACAGGTAAAGGAGTAAACCACAGCAACGTGTAGCCCAAGACGGTAATCGTCAGGCTGACGGCAAAGCTCGGCAAGACATGTTTCATTGCCGATTCAGCCTGCCAAACGGTCTTTTCAGACGGCCCGAATACCGACGGAGCAAGCCAGTGCAACGGGAAATCCACCAACATACCCACCAGGCTGGTGCCGATGACGATGGTCAGGATATGCACTTCGCCCAATACCAATAAAGCGACCGCCAATCCGGTCAACATACCGGCTGCCAGCGGCAGGGACAGCAAAAATACCCGGCCGCTGCGGAAGACCCACAACAGCAGCGCAAAGGTCAGCCCAAGTCCGACCATGCTCATCAGCCGACTTTCTTTTTCTGCGGCTGCTTTGGATACGGCGGCGAACAATGCGCCACCTGCGCTTAAGGTTTCCGCGCCGTTTTCCGAAGCGATTTGACGGCTTTGCGACATCAGCGGCAATAGGGCATCGTTGCCGGAGAATTGATCGCCGCCGGCAAGCCGTCCGCGCAAGAATACCCAAGTTTTGCCTTTGTCTTCGGCAAACAGCATGCCATTGTCCATGTCCCACTGCAAACGGCTTTGCGGATTGGCTTTGTCGGCAACAAAGCGTCCGAAGCCCAGCCAGTCTTGTTCTAAAGACAAAGGTGAGGGGGCGGCAAACGGATTGGCCGCGGCTTCTGCACGTGCTTGAAAATAGGCTTGCGGCTGCTCAAACAGCAGGCGTATTTCGTCTTGCGGCAAAACTGCCAAACTCAGTTTCTGCATATCCACCCGCACTTTGTCCAAATTCGGCGTCATGCTGCTGTCGACTTGTTCAAATACGCCGCTTTTGCGCCATGTGTCGGCAATTTGTGCGGCCGTCTGAAAAGCAGTTTCGGCATCGGTACTGCCTGCAAGCAAAATGACTTGCGAATTGAGCTGCGCTTCTGCGGCTTTATCTGCTGCCGTCAGTAAGGCATCGGGTTGCTGTTCGCTTGGCAACAACGCGGTCAAATCGGTTTGGATGCGCGCTTGTGAAGCAAAGGCGTAAATCAAAAACAGGGTAAGAAACAGGATAAGGGCGGTATAGAGGCGGTTTAGGAGGCGAAGATTCATCGTTCAGACGGCCTTTTGAAAATGCTGCTGTTGGTGTGTGGAATAAGTAAAAGTGCAGTAAATTAAATCAGATTATTATTATTTTGTCAGTTGTTAGATAGTTTGCCGGTCGGTTAAATCATTGGGCTTGATCGAACCGAAAAACTGCCATTGCAGAGTGACGGCTTTTTCCTTCCAAACGCAGGCAAGTGCCATCGTATCCGCCAAAATCGCGCTTGTGCCACGCCAATCGGTTTGCTTTCCAGCGCGTAAACCGACGGGTTGCCCTGAATCGAAAACATAGCCGACCGATTTCATATCTGATGGGAAATCCAAATTCGCCGCTTTAATCAATGCTTCTTTGAAACACCACAATCGGTAAAACGTTTCAGACGGCCAGTTTACTGTTTCTAAGTAGTCTTGTTCTTCTTGCGTGCAGACCAAAGCCGACAACGCTTTGAAATTGCGTGGGCGGATAAATTCGATATCGACACCGGCTGTTAAGGGATGAGGCGCACACAATAAAGCGGCAAAGCCTTGGCTGTGGCTCAGCGATACAGTCGGTAAATCGGTTTGCTGTTTTAACGCTCGGCTGACTTGCCAGTCTTGACGCTGCGCCAGTTGAGGCGTAGTAGCCAAACGTTGTGAATCGGCTGCGTTTAGAGAAGCATGGTTGTAGCAGGCGGCAAAAGATGGGTCGGCCAGCAGGCAGTGAAGGAGTGTCGTATCCATAAAATAGAAAAATGCCAAACTTCATATTGAAGTCCGGCATTTTTGACATTGCTTAGTGGAAGCTGCCTTTCAAAACCACACGGCTGTTGAATGTAGCGATGTGGCATTCGTACTCGTTACCGCCTTTGGTTACTTTGTCAAAGTAGCTAACCAGATGAACGGATTTGGCTTTTTTACGAAGTGCAGTGCTTTGGAAGCGTTTAACTGCGCTCAGGAATGCGCGTTGGCAGGTTTCATCAGGGGTTTTGCCGACTGAGTTGGCGATTTGACGGGAAGTCAAAGTCGCGCCGGATGTGCTGCCGTAGTGAACGCGGATGCTAGGATCCAAAGCGGATTTGGCTTCGGTAGAGTTCAAAGCTACATCGACTTTACACATATAGATATCGTTTTGACCTTTGCCATTGACTTTATGGCCTTCACCCATGCTGCGGCAGGCAGAACCGGCGGCAGTCGTTTTTTGAGTAGAAGTTTGAGAGGAGGAAGTAGATGGTTGGGAATTGCCGGATTGTGAGCAGGCGGCAAGCATCAGGGCGGATACGGCAACCAAAGCAGAAAAACGTAACATACGAACTCCTTTGTAATAAGGGGTGTGAAAAAAGGTTCACAGAAAACAGAATCATTTTAACATATATGAAAGAAGTATAAAAATAGGATGATGCAAAAAATATTATATTTTTATTTAAATGATTTCATGGTGTTAAGAAAGTTTGGGGCGGTAATGCTTGACGAGGGAAGGGAGAAAGCGTATATTGCGGTCTTCCTTAGGAGTAATGGCTGAGAGGCTGAAGGCACTTCCCTGCTAAGGAAGCATGTGGGGTCAACCTGCATCGAGGGTTCGAATCCCTCTTACTCCGCCAAATATGAAAGACACCGTTTATACGGTGTCTTTTTTATTATCCGGAATTTCTTGAAATCCAAGGCCGTCTGAAAGTGTGAAATGAACGATTTGATTATTCTAAACAAGCCTTATGGCGTGATTTGCCAGTTTTCTGCACATGAAAAACATCAGTGCCTTAAGGATTTTGTCGAGAAACCGGGATTTTATCCGGCCGGACGTTTGGATACGGACAGCGAGGGCTTGCTGCTGCTGACCAATAATGGCCGTTTGCAGGCGCAGATTGCCGACCCGAAATTTAAGCAGGTTAAAACTTATTGGGCGCAGGTGGAGGGCTCTCCAGATGAAGCCAAATTGGATTTATTGCGCCGTGGCGTAGATTTGGGCGATTTTGTCACCCATCCGGCCGAGGTAAGGGTATTGGAAGAAGGCGAAGCGGATGTTTTATGGCCGCGCGTGCCACCGATTCGCGTGCGCAAGTCCGTGCCTGATTTTTGGGTGGAAATCAAAATTTCGGAAGGGAAAAACCGCCAAGTGCGAAGGATGACGGCGAAAGCAGGCTTTCCATGTTTGCGCTTGGTTCGTGTGGCGATAGGCCGTCTGAATCTGTTTGATTTGAATTTGGAATTGGGACAATGGCAGTTTGCGCCGCATCGTCCTTAAATAGGATGAATAAAGGCCGTCTGAAATTTCAGACGGCCTTTTGTCATGGAAGAATCAATGGTGTGAATGACCGATTTGGAAAGTCAGTGTGGTGTAGTTCGCCTGTTTTTGGCACACGCTTTGATCAGGGAAATCGGCTTTGTGTTCTACGCTGGCTTTCCAGAAACCTTGGCGCAATGGAATGATGCTGACTTCGCCTTTATCGTCCGTAGTATCGGAGAAGGCTTGGGCTTCGGTTTTATGGGTTTTGCTGCGGTCGCTGGTGTCGAAGCCGTCAAATGTAGCGGTAACGGTGGCGTTGGGCAGCGGCTCGCCATTGAAGAGGACGCGGACTTTGAAGCGTTCGCCGACGTGAACATTGGCAGGGTTGTCCAAAGGAACGATTTCCAAATGTTGACCGACTTGCTTGGTGATGATGGCGGTGTCTGCGCTTTCATGGCCGACATTGACGATGTTTTTACCGAACATACGGGTTTGCTCGCAATAGTTTGCATCAGGCATTTCTTTGATGCTTGCCTGTTTCCAGCCCGCGCTGTTTTTTGACCAGAAGGTCGGTTGGTATTCGGCGGTTACCAAGTAGCTGCCGTCTTTGACCGGCAATTTGCTGCGGTATTGGTAATTGTATGTACCTTTTTGAATCATGTTTTCTTTGCCTTTTTCAGTCACCAGTTGCATGGGTTTGCTGAAAATGTGCAGGCGGTCTTTGGCGATCGGCTCAAGCTCTGGGAATTCGCCATAGCCCAATTCGGCTTCAAGGTATTCGCCGCCATGTGTGTGGGCGGTTTCAACCCAAACCCGGTGGGCGTGTGCGGCAGTGCTGAACAGGAAGGCGGATGCGATAAGTAAAGCAGTTTTTTTCAAGATTTCTCTCCGATTTTCAATGTGTAGAAAAGATAGAATAAAGTGTTCGTTATAATATAACAAAATTATTTAAATTTAAAGAGAGGCCGTCTGAAAGTTTTCAGACGGCCTTTTAGATGATTGTTTTTTGAGGCGGATTATTGAAACGGTTTAGTCCCCGTCACGACAAACGTCAATCGCTTCCTGCAAACTGCTGACGCCGTAGATTTTCAGGTTTGGAAATTCTTTGGCATTGCGCGGCATATTGGCTTTGGGAACGATGGCGCGTTTGAAGCCGAGTTTTTCCGCTTCTTTGAGCCGCTCTTGTCCGCGCGCGACAGGGCGGACTTCGCCGCTTAAGCCGATTTCGCCAAATACAACGGTTTTTTCAGGCATGGGGCGGTTGCGGAAGCTGGAGAGCATGGCGAGGATGACAGCAAGGTCGGCGGCAGGTTCGCCGATTTTGACGCCGCCAACAGCATTAAGGAATACGTCTTGGTCGAAGCAGGCGATGCCGCCGTGGCGGTTGAGGACGGCGAGCAGCATCGCGAGGCGGTTTTGTTCGAGACCGACGGTAAGGCGTTTGGGGGTGAAGCCGTGCGCGTCATCGACCAATGCCTGAATCTCGACCAGAAGCGGGCGGCTGCCTTCTTGTGTAACCAAAACACACGAGCCGGGCGTGTCGTCGCGGTAGCTGGCGAGGAAGATGGCGGACGGGTTGGACACGCCTTTCAAACCGTTTTCGGTCATGGCGAATACGCCCAATTCGTTTGCCGCGCCGAAGCGGTTTTTGATGGCGCGTATCATGCGGTAGTTGGAATGTTGGTCGCCCTCGAAATACAGCACGGTATCGACCATGTGTTCCAGCACGCGCGGGCCGGCAATCGCGCCGTCTTTGGTTACATGTCCGACCAGAATCATGGCGATGCCCATTTGTTTCGCCATGCGCGTCAGTTGGGCGGCGCATTCGCGCACCTGCGACACGGAGCCGGGGGCGGAAGTGATTTGGTCGGAATACATAGTTTGAATGGAGTCGATGACGACGACTTCGGGCTGGTGTTGTTTCAACGCCGCTTGAATCGCTTCCATCCGGATTTCGGCAAGCAGGTTCACGCCTTCCGTGGGCAGTTCCAAACGTTGCGCGCGCAGGGCGACCTGTTGGGCGGATTCCTCGCCGGAAACGTACAGCACTTTGCGGCTTTGCGCCATTTTGGCGATGGTTTGCAACAGCAGTGTGGATTTGCCGATGCCGGGGTCGCCGCCGAGCAGGATAACCGCACCATCGACCAAACCGCCGCCCAATACGCGGTCGAGTTCGCCCATGCCGGTCGGATTGCGCGGCACTTCGGCAGCGGTAACGGCGGAGAGGGATTGGACGGTCGAAGTGTCCGCCGCCCAAGATTGGAAGCGGGCGTTTTTCGGTTCGGGCGCGGCAAGGCTTTCTTGAAGCGTATTCCACTCGCCGCAATGCGGGCATTTGCCCTGCCATTTCGGGGAGGTGCCGCCGCATTCGGTGCATTGGTAGATGGTTTTGGGGGCTTTTGCCATGGTGTTTTCCCTGTGGAATATTTGATGTGTGAAAAGGTCGTCTGAAAACAATCATATCGTTTTCAGACGACCTTAGGATTATGAATACTTTATTTATAATTTCAAGTATTCATAACTGGTTTAATGCAGCGGCATTTGCTGTTTTTTTGCGGCATAATAGGAAAAATTTACATGGAAGTTTTAGAAAAATGATTTTATTTCAACATAACGATGGTAAGCTTGCCTTGCCTTGCCTTGCCTTGCCTTGCCTTGCCTTGCCTTGCCTTGCCTTGCCTAGTTCTCTATTAAAATCCCTTCAAGGGTTTTTATCAAATCTATACATAGGAGTGAAATCCTATGTTATCTAAAAAAATCTCAAAGTTTAATTCATCTGACAAGAAACCCAGAATTTTATCTCTATTTTCAGGATGTGGAGGTTTAGATTTGGGTTTTCACCAAGCTGGTTATGAAACTGTTTGGGCGAACGATTTTTCCCATTGGGCTTGCGAAAGTTTCCGTAAAAATATCGGCGATGTCATCGTAGAGGGCGATATTGAACAAATAGACCCTAACGATCCAACTATTCCCGATTGCGACATCATTTTAGGCGGATTCCCTTGCCAAGATTTTTCCATGATTTGGAAACAGCCGGGCCTAGAGGGTGAGCGTGGAAATCTTTATAAAAGCTTTTTACGTTTTGTAAATGCAAAAAAACCAAAAGTCTTTGTTGCTGAGAACGTAAAAGGTTTGTTGACTGCCAACAAGAAAAAAGCCATCCAGCAAATTATTACCGACTTTGAGAATTGCGGTTATTACGTTCAGGCAAAGCTGTATAACTTTGCTGAATTTGGTGTACCTCAATTTCGTGAGCGTGTGTTGATTGTTGGTGTAAGGTTGGATACAGGATTTGATTTTCATCATCCAGAACCGACGCACAATGAAACTGGCGAAAATGGCTTAAAACCATATGTAACTGCTGGTCAAGCTATATCTAATATTCCCAAGAATGCCAGTAATAATGAATTGTTGAAAATTAGTGAGCAAACCCGTAAACGTTTAGAACTAATCCCAGAGGGAGGAAACTATAGTGATATTCCTAAAGAACATCCTTTATATGTAAAAAGTATGTTAAGCCTTGTTTATCGCCGAATGCACCGTAATAGACCTTCTACAACGATTATTGCTGCGGGTGGCGGTGGTACTTGGGGCTATCATTTTCCTGAACCCAGAGCCTTTACCAATCGTGAACGTGCAAGATTACAAAGCTTTCCTGATGACTTTGAGTTTGTTGGCTCAACGACGGAAGTTCGTCGTCAAATTGGCAATGCGGTACCGCCTCAAGGCGTGGTTGAATTGGCAAGAACCCTCTTACCAATTTTTTCAGGCAACTATAAAAAAGTAGATTTGCATAAGAAATTGAAAGCAGAGAAGGACGTTTTATTTCATGACCGACTAAGCAAAATTAGAGGGGGAAAACGATGAATACTGTTTTTTCTAATATTGCTAATGCACGAATTACAGATAAGCCATTAAATAAAGTTTGGATGGATTTATTTATGTCCGCCAATGAAATTTTAATGGCAACAGGCTATGTTTCTAATGATGCAGTCAAAGAGTTACATAAAATTTTAGAAGATAGCGAACATAACCAGAAAATCAAGTTATTAGTTGGTATGCATTATTTAGAAGGGTTTAGTCGTCCTCAATACAACAGTCTTTGTGAATTAAATTATTTTTTGCAAGATAAGCAACGTGGGGCAGTATATGTTTCTCCACGTGTGAAATTTCATGGAAAAATGTATTCGTTTAAGAATCAGAATGAAACTCATGGATTGATTGGTTCTGCTAATCTTACTTGCTTTTGGGATAATACTGAGCGCACCTATGAAACGATGGTTCATTTGAATGATGTTCAGACGGCATCTAAATTACATAAAAATATAGATCAGGTTATCCAGCAATTGGGTGTGATTATTAATCAAGTAGCAAAACCAACTGATTTTAAAGAACATAATGTTCATTTAGAGAATTGTCTGGGAGTGGAAAAAGTGAAGGATTCTATACTTGAGCAACTTTTTTCACAAATATCGACTTATCACTTTGATTTACCAGTTAAAACTTTCCCAGAAAGCAGTTTAAACCGATTTTTTGCCAAAGGCCGTAAAAATAAACGTGGATTTTATTTACCGAGGCCATGGTATGAAGCAGAGTTGATTGTATCAACAAAATTTTTAGGTACAGAAGGATACCCAAAACAAAAAGAGTTTACTGTCATCACGGATGATGGCTGGCAATTTGAATGTAATACCACAGGACAAAATGGTAAAAATTTCAGTTCAAAAGGTGATCAAACCATATTTGGTAAATGGGTTAAAGGACGTTTAGAGGCGGCTGATTGTTTAAGAACAGGGGAACCTGTCACAGAAGAGACTCTACATAAATACGGTAACGATCATTTTGAGTTCCGTTCAACCGACAACCCTGATGTTTGGCTACTCTCATTTAAGGGGAAAAACTAAATGTTGCAAACCTACTTGAATCAATTAACCCCGTCCGAATTAGCTGATTCTGTTAAAAATACCGTTGATGGTTTTATGGGGAAATTATCACAAACCAAGCCAAAAATTGCTCAAAATGTTTTATTGCTAGGCAATGTTCAAAGTGGCAAAACAGCACAGGTTTTGGGTGTATTAAGTGCGCTGGCTGATGATGGTGACCACAAAGTTTTCTTATATCTCACTACTGACAGCGTAGATTTGCAGGAACAAACAGTCAAGCGTGCCAAAGACAATCTGAAAAATTTTATTGTTTTGTCTGAAAATGATGACCGAAGTTTTATGCAGGTAATGAAGGCAAATAATCCCATCTTGGTCGTGATTAAAAAGAATGCCCGTGTATTGAAACGTTGGCGTAATTTGTTTGCCAGTCAAAGTAGCCTGAAAGGCTATCCTTTGGTTATTGTGGATGATGAAGCCGATGCTGCCAGCCTAAATACTAATACTGATAAGCTGGATAAAGATGCCAGTACTATCAATAAACTGCTAAATGACATTAAGAATTCCTGTTGTCAAAGCCTATTTATTCAGTTGACCGCCACACCTCAATCGCTTTTATTGCAACATGAAGAATCTGATTGGCAACCTGAATTTATCCATTTCTTTGAAGCTGGTGAAAAATACATCGGTGGTAACTTTGTCTTCTCTGATCCTCCAAGCTATATCGTTCGCTTTATTGACAGTGAATTGGATGATATGAAAGATGCAAGTGGTGAAATTGCCGAAGGGGTAAAACAGGCATTGCACAGTTTTCTGCTTACTTGTGCAGAGTTTGCTTTATGCGGTAAAACCAATTGTAATTTTGCTTTACATCCAAGTTATAAAATCCAAGATCATCAAGCCTTTTCTCAAAAAATCCAAGCCTTTTTGAATGATTTGGTACAAGCAATTAATAGCGGGGAGAATTTTGCAGACAGTTTTAAAGAAGGCTATTTGGATTTACAAAAGACTAAGCCTGATATTCATCATTTTGAGGAAATTTATGAAAAACTAACAGAACTTTTAGAAAATAAGCAAATTTATACTCTCGTCGTTAACTCGCAGACAGAATCAGATTTTGATTTAGAAAGAGGCTTTAACATTATTATTGGTGGGAATGTGATTGGACGAGGCTTAACTATTCCGAAACTACAAACGGTTTATTATAGTCGCGCTGCCAAAAAACCGAATGCAGATACTTTCTGGCAACATTCGCGTATTTTTGGATATGACCGTGATAAATCATTATTACGGCTTTATATTCCGTTTGATGTCTATTACTTCTTTGTACAACTCAATCAAGCAAATAATCTGATTATTGAGCAGGCAAAAAATTCAGACGGCAATATTCAGGTTATTTACCCGAAAAGCATCAACCCAACACGAAGAAATGTATTAAAATCTGACAGCATCAATCAAATGGTCGGAGGAGTAAATTACTTCCCACTTCGTCCGAATGAAAACAACTTGTTGACTATCAACAACCTTCTTCCCTCTGTTTTGACAAATAAGGTGCAATCTGATTTGTATAAAATAGACATAGAAGAGCTATTCTTGATTTTAGATAAACTTGGTAATTATGTATCTGATGATTGGGACAAGGAAAGATTTATTGCCGGCATAGAAGCATTAAAAACGCAACATCCAGCTTTCAAAATCTATGTTTTGGTTAAAACAGAGCGTAATCTTTCTCGAGCGACAGGCACAATGCTTTCGGAAGACGACCGTAAATTAGGAGAAAAATATCCCGATGATTTATTCCTTACACTTTATCAAGTAGTGGGAAGTAAAGATAAAGGTTGGCAGGGTAAAGATTTTTGGTTGCCAAATATCAAGTTACCACATAAGGGATTAGTGTATTGGGGTGTTAAGTAAAATACAAAGGTCGTCTGAAAACTTTATATCGTTTTCAGACGACCTCTTTTCAAGGATTCGGACTGAGCTTATTTGCTTTCGTCTTTACCGTCTTTCTTGTCTTTTTTCGGGGCCGGTTTTTTCGCTGCCAAACCCAAAGATTTTTGCCATTCGGCTGGATTTTTCACTAAATCCAAGGCTTTGCGGAGTTGGTCGTCTTTGGCAGGATTAGGAATGCGACGGCTGGAGATGTCTTCGTCTTTTTCTTTGTCCTTGCCTTTTTTGGACTTGGCGTTTTCATCGGCTTTGGCTGCTTCGTTTGAATCAGGCGTGCTGATTTCGTTGCTGCTGTTGACGTCTTCGCCGCCGAGCGGGTTGCCGATGTGTCCGGCGAGGTCGGCTTCGCGGCTTTCAAAAGCGCGGTCTTTGTCTTTGACTTCGACATCGGGAACAATGCCTTGCGCTTGAATCGAACGGTCGTTCGGCGTGTAATACAGCGCGGTGGTCAGTTTGACTGCGCTGCCGCCGGAAAGCGGAATCAGGGTTTGCACTGAGCCTTTGCCGAAACTTTGTGTGCCGACGACGACGGCGCGTTTGTGGTCTTGCAATGCACCGGCAACGATTTCGGAAGCGGAGGCCGAGCCTGCGTTAATCAGGACGGTCATCGGAATGGTTTTCAGCTCGGCAGGCAATCCGGCCAACGGGTCTTTGCCACTGGTGGTGATGTAGTCTTCGGCAGTTGCTTTGAGAACCATGCCTTCTTTTTTGTTGCGGCCTTTGGTGCTGACAACGGTTACGTCAGGTTGCAGGAAGGCTGCGGATACGCCGACTGCACCGTTGAGCAGGCCGCCCGGGTCGTCGCGCAAGTCGAGGATGATGCCTTTGAGCAGGCCTTTGTTTTCTTTGACAAGGGCTTGTGCGGCTTCGTTAAGCGCGGCAACGGTGCGCTCTTGGAATTGGGAGACGCGGATGTAGCCGTAGTCTTTTTCAAGCAGGTGATGGCGCACGCTTTTGACTTTGATGATGGCGCGGGTCAGGTTGACGACGATAGGTTTGTCGGCATTTTTGCGTGAAAGCGTCAGGGTGATTTTGGTACCCGGTTTGCCGCGCATTTTTTTGACGGCTTCGCTGACGGTCAGGCCGCGGGTAGAGGTATTGTCGATTTTGACGATGAAGTCGCCGCTTTTCACGCCGGCGCGTTCTGCAGGTGTGTCTTCAATCGGGGCAACGACTTTGACGAAGCCGTCTTCTTGTCCGATTTCCATGCCCAAGCCGCCGAATTCGCCGCTGGTGGATTCTTTCATTTCGGCATAGCCTTTTTTGTCCATATACTCGGAATGCGGATCGAGATCGGACACCATGCCTTTCATTGCGCCTTCAAAGAGCTCGGCATCGGGTTTGTCTCGGTAATAATTGGCTTTGATTTGGCCGTACACTTCTGCCATGGTGCGGATGGTTTGCACGGGCAGGGCCTCGTTGTCTTTTTTGTCTTTTTCGGCGGCAAAACTTTGTACACTCAGACTAAGGGCGACGCCGCTAAATGCGCCGAGAGTGTAGATTGCAACTTTTTTTAAAGTGGATTTTGTTGACATTCGTTTGACTTTCTTTTTGTGTATGGTAAGCAAAGTGGTTTTTGTTTTCTCTGAGCCAGTTGACTTTATGTGATTTAAACGCTCGGAACAATAAGTTTAAGGTAAAAGTTTGTTGTTTAATGTGCTGAACAGGCGTGAAAATCGTGTTTTATTGTAGTTTATGATGAAAATTCAGACGGCCTGAAGGGGAAAATTCACTCAGGCCGTCTGAAACATCAGTTAATCCATGAAAGAGGATTCATGACTTGTCCGTTATAGCGGACTTCAAGGTAAAGGCCGGTTTCGCCCGACGGTAAAGTGCCGCTGGTGCCAATCTTGCTGCCGGCATTGACGGCGTAGTTTTGGGCGATGTCGATTTCGTTCAGGCCGGAGTAAATGCTGACATAGCCGTCGCCGTGGTTGAGGACGACCACTTTGCCGTAGCCTTCAAGCTCGCCGGCAAAAGTAACCGTGCCTGAGGCAATGCTGCTGACCGGAGCAGGAACGGTATTGTAGAACACGCCTTTCCAAACTTCGCCATCGCCGCGGTCTTGACCGAACAGGCCCGCCAGTGTGCCGTTGACCGGTTTTTTCAGACGGCCTTGCATACGGCTGAAGCTGTTGGCGTTGCTGACGGTCAAGTCTTGGGTATTCGGGGCTTGCAGTTTCATGTCTTCGTCAGTCAGCGTAGACATGGCGGCGCGTTCGGCTTCGGCTTTTTGTTGGGCGGCAGCCTGCTCTTTGCGGGCTTTTTCAGCGGCGGCTAGACGGGCTTCGGCGGCTTTTTTACGTGCTTCAGCTTCGGCTTTGCGTTGATCGGCTTTGCGTTTTTCCAAATCTTTCAATAGATTGTTGAGGCGTTGCTCGTTTTCTCTGTGGTTGATTTTCTTTTGCGCTTCTTTGGCCATTTGCGCGTTTTGACGGCGGCTTTCGGCTTGTTCGGCGGTATTGGTTACGCCTTGTTGACGCAACGAAGCTTGGATATTGGCTTGCAGTTTTTTCAGGTAAGCCAATTCATTGTTGATTTTTTGCTCTTGCGCCGCCAGCTCTTTCTGTTGTTTTTCCAAGTCTCTCATGACTTGGTCGTTGGCGTTGTTGATATAACGCGTGTAACGCAGGAAGCGGGTTTTTTGACCGGCATCGGCGTTTTTCAGGAAGAGGGCGACCGCGTTGGGCTGGCTGTTTTTATAGTTGCCGGACACGAAGCGCGAAATTTGGGCGCGCGTGTTGGAAACTTCGGCTTTCAACTGGTTGGCATCGGCATTGAGCTTTTGGAATTTTTCCCATGCGTCGCGTTGTTTGCGGTTGATGCCGGAGAGGTTGTTGCGTGTTTGTTGCAGCTGTTTGAGCGTGGTATTGACATGGATAATGAAACCCTCGTTGCGTTTGGCAAAGGATTTTTTGGTTTCCATATCGTTGGCGGCGGCAGTTACGGCTGCTTTGAAATCGTTGTCGGCTGAAGAAGCGGCTTTAGGCTCGGCTTTTTTGTTTTGCTCTTTGGCTTTTGTGTCTTTTTTGCCGTCTTTTTTATCCTCGGCCGCTTTTTTAGCAGGCTTTTTAGCTTTGGTTTCCTTAGGGTCTGCTTTTTTTACGGGTTCTTTGGCTTTGCTGTTTTTTTTATCTTCAACAGGTTTCTTGTCTTGTTCTTTGGTTTTGCCGGATTTTGCGGCTGCGGCTTTTTTGTCTTTTGCCGTTTCTTTAGGCTCTTCGGCTTTGCGGCTGGATTTTTTATTGTCGGCAGTTGCTTCGGCGGTTTTAGCCGTTTTGTTTTTGGCTGAAGCGCGTTCGTTTTTGTCGGCGGTTTCCTTCTCTTTGGAGGCTTTGGCTTTAACCGCTTTTTTGTCTTCCTCTTTTTCTTTTACCGCTTGTTTTTTTGAGGTTTCTTTTTTTACATCTGCCTTAGTGGCTTCTTTTTCTTTTTTCACGGACGCAGCTTTTTTGACGGCGGCCGCTTTTTCTTTCGGCGCGTCTTTGGCAGCATAGGTTGGCAGGGAAAAACTGAGCAACAGGGCGAGAATGAGGGGTTTGTAACGCATGGTTCGATCTTGCTATCAAAGTAGGAACAATAGGACGGATTATACTGTCTGTCAGGCCGTCTGAAAATAATATCGGGTTGCAATATGGACGAACGGTCTTATATAGTAACGATAGAGTAGGCGGATGGGATTTAAGTCTGCCTGGAAACTGACAGTCTGCATCGACAGGATATTATGAAAAAATATTTATTAGTAGTGCTGGGCGCCATGGTTTTGGCGGCTTGCGGTAACGATACCGATAAAATCGGACGCGCCAGTACGGTGTTTCATATGCTGGGTAAAAATGACCGTATTGAAGTGGAAGGTTTTGACGATCCTGATGTGCAAGGGGTTGCCTGTTATATTTCGTACGCGAAAAAAGGCGGTTTGAAAGAAACGGTCAATTTGGAAGAAGATGCCAGCGACGCATCGGTTTCATGTGTACAAAGTGCGGAAGTCATCCGTTATAACGAGTCTGCGGTTTTGAAACCGCGACAAGTGTTCAAACGTAGCGCCAGCATGGCATTTAAGAGCCAGCAGATTATCCGTTATTACGATCCGAAACGTAAGTCTTTCGCTTATTTGGTCTACAGCGATAAAATCGTTCAAGGCTCGCCGAAAAACTCTTTGAGCGCGGTATCGTGTTTTGCCCATGCGAAAACCGATACGCCGGTACCGGCAGGCGGCGCGGTTTATGGTGCATGCGTGGTGGACGCGCCGGTTGCCGACGGACAAAAATAATAAAATCAGCTTAATAGATTAAAAGAATATGAATTTAGCCAACCATTTCCTGATTGCCATGCCTCATATGGACGATCCGTTTTTTACGGATACGGTCATTTATGTATGCGAACACGATGAAGAAGGTGCGCTGGGCATCGTCATCAACAAGCCTTCGCCGATTACCATGGACATGATTTTCGCCGCCGCAGATCGCAATATCCCGCTGCGCCTGCAACATGAAAACGTGATGATGGGCGGGCCGGTTCAGATTGAGCGCGGCTATGTCGTGCATACGCCGATCGGCCGCTGGCAAAACAGCATGGTGGTAACCGATAACGTCGCGCTGACTTCTTCGCGTGATGTGATTGAAAACTTGTCTAAAGAAGGTGCGGTTGACAAGGCTCTGATCAGCATTGGTTATTCAAAATGGGGTAAAGGGCAGTTGGAACGCGAGCTGGCAGAAAATGTTTGGCTGACCGTTCCTGCGGACGAGCATATTCTTTTTGATGTGCCTTACGAACTCCGTTATGCCGCCGCTTTTGAAAAATTGGGCGTCAATCCGAATGCCTTGGTTTCAGGAGTCGGCCATGCCTGATGCACCAAAAGGCACGGTTTTAGCCTTTGATTTCGGCGAGGCGCGTATCGGCGTGGCGCAGGGCGATGCCGAGTTGGGCATGACCCATCCGCTGGCGACGGTAACCGGCAACAGCAATGATGAAAAATTTGAGGCCATTGCCAAGCTGGTCAAAGAATGGCAACCCAAGTATTTTGTAGTCGGCCTGCCGACGCATACCGACGGCACGGAGCATGAGCTGACCCGTTTGAGCCGCAAGTTTGGCCGCCGTTTGCACGGACGTTTTAACTTGCCGGTTTATTGGGTGGATGAAAGGATGTCTTCCCTATACGCGGAAAGCCTGCTTGCAGAAGCCCAAGTGTTTGGCCGAAAACAAAAATCCGTACTTGACCAAGTAGCGGCGCAGGCGATTTTGCAAGGGTTTTTTGAAGGTGGCGCGGCAGAGTATTTCAATGGCCGCGAAGAATAGCATTATTCATTATAAAGGCCGTCTGAATCCGTTCAGACGGCCTTATAACTTTTGGTTCGCGGCAAATAACCAATAAGTCTTTTTCTGATGGAGGCGGATGGCTTATGATGGGCGCTTCATTTCACCAGATAAGAAGGTTATACACATGTCCCGCTTGACCATACACACAGTTGAAACCGCTCCTGAAGCTGCTAAACCACGCATTGAAGCCGTATTGAAAAACAACGGCTTTATTCCTAACCTGATCGGCGTTTTGGCCAATGCGCCTGAAGCTTTGGCGTTTTACCAAGAAGTTGGCAAGCTGAATGCGGCCAACAGCCTGACTGACGGCGAAGTTGAAGTTGTCCAAATCATTGCCGCCCGTACCAACGAATGCGGGTTCTGTGTTGCCGGCCACACCAAACTGGCTACCTTGAAAAAACTGCTGTCCGAGCAATCCATCAAAGCCGCACGTGCATTGGCTGCAGGCGAGTTTGACGATGCCAAACTGGGTGCTTTGGCAACATTCACCCAAGCCATTATGGCGAAAAAAGGCGCGGTATCCGACGACGAGCTGAAAGCTTTCTTCGATGCAGGCTACAACCAACAGCAAGCCGTTGAAGTCGTTATGGGTGTTGCTTTGGCAACCTTGTGCAACTACGTCAACAACCTTGCCAAAACTGAAATCAACCCTGAATTGCAGGCATTTGCCTAATCTCATCAAAGGCCGTCTGAAAATTCAGACGGCCTTTTAGTAAAAAGCAAGGATATCCTTGTTGTCAAGAAAATTCATGAGTAGAACCATCTACGCTTCAAACCTTATTCAGAGGAAAAAATCATGACACGCGAAGCTTTACTGAACAATGTTGCCGCACTTGTTAAAAGCAAGCTGAAACCATTGGTGGACGACATCGACCGCAAAGGCCTGTACCCGAAAGAATTTATGCTGGAATTGGGCAAAATCGGCGGTTTTGCCGCGACCGGTACGGTTGAAGAAGGCGGCAACGGTTTGGGTTTGGCAACGCAAATCGCCGTATTGCGCGAAATCGGTAAAGAATGCGGCGCCACTTCGTTCAGCGCATGGTGTCAGGCGGCTTGCGCGTGGTATCTGCACCAATCGCCCAACCAAGCGGTGAAAGACAAATATTTAGCCGATATTCTGCAGGGTAAAGTTTTGGCCGGTACGGGCATGTCCAATACCGTCAAACACCTCGCCGGCATTGAAAAACACAACCTGCAAGCCGAGCGCGTTGAGGGCGGCTACAAAGTCAACGGCGCGCTGCCTTGGGTATCCAATATCGGCGAAGACCATATTTGGGCGAATACCGCCCAAATCGGCGACAGCTATGTGATGTTTATCACCGGCGGCCAATGGGAAGGCGTAACCCTGCAAGCCTGCCCCGAATTTTGCGCCCTCGAAGGCACGCGCACGTTCAGCCTGAATTTTAAAGACGTGTTTATTCCCGATGAAGATGTGATTGCTTCGCCTGAGCAGTTCCAGTCTTATATCCCGACCATTAAAGCCGGTTTCATCTTGCTGCAAATAGGTATCGGCGCCGGTGTGATTGACGGTGCGCTCGACATTATCCGCATAGCCAATGTAGTGAACGCGGAAGTGAACGCTTACCTCGACCACAGCTACGATGATTTGAAAGCCGCGTTGGACGGCGCATGGGCGGAAACCGAACGCCTTGCCGATGATGCGTGGAACAACAAACCTGACACGCTGGCAACCTTAAAACTGCGTGAAGCGGCTGCCGTATTGGCACTGAACGCCACTCAATCTGCCGCATTGCATGCAGGCGCGAAAGGTTATCTGATGCGCAGTCCGGCGCAACGCCGCGTCCGCGAGGCCATGTTCGTCGCCATCGTAACACCGGCCATCAAACACCTGCGTAAAGAAATCGCCACTTTGGAAGCAGCGCAATAAATTCAAAATATCAACAATAAAACACACGAAAGGCCGTCTGAAAATACGGTTTCAGACGGCCTTTTAAAATAGAAGGAACACACAATGGCTCAATATATGTGCGGCCCTTGCGGCTGGATTTACGACGAAGACCTCGGCGATCCAGAGCACGGCTTGCCAGCCGGAACCAAGTTTGAGGATATTCCCGACGACTGGAAATGCCCTGAGTGCGGCGTAGGCAAAGAAGATTTTTATCTGTTGGATTTCGTGATATAACTTGGTTGATTTAAAAAGGCCGTCTGAAATTTCAGACGGCCTGAGACCTTTGCAAAAAAGTCCTTCTCCAAACAGCCGAAACCCAAACACAGGTTTTCGGCTGTTTTCGCCCCAAATCACTCCTAATTCTACCCAAATACCCCCTTAATCCTCCCCGGATACCCGATAATCAGGCATCCGGGCCACCTTTTAGGCAGCAACAGGCGTACTTGGCCTGTTAGCCGCTTTCAACAGGTTTAAACACATCGCCTTCGGATGGCTTTGCGCACTTACTTTAATCAGCCCGAAATAGGCTACCCACGCATAGCGGAATTTACGGTGCAGCGTACCGAAGCTTTGTTCGAGTTCGGGATCGGAGAGGCTGTGCCTGCCATTGTCCGAGCAGGACGGCTTTGAACATGGACAACAGGGGATAGGCGGGACGGCCGCAGTGGTCTCGAAGGTAACGGGTTCTTTGACGATTCAGGTATTGTTCGATCGGCTGCCAATCAATCACCTGATCCAACTTCAATAGAGGGAAGCGGTCGATGTGTTTGGCAATCATGGCTTGTGCGGTTTGCCGGAAGAAGGTTCTCATGAGAAATCCCCTAAATGTCTTGGTGGGACTTTAGGGGATTTTAGGGAATTTTGCAAAGGGCTCAAACATATAAAAAACATTGGAGTATCAAACAATCCATTTTTTTTTTTTTTTTTGGTGTGTCAATGATTTAAGCATATAATAGTAAAAATCACATACCATCAAAATGGAAAACCGATGAAACAAAAAAAGACAGTTCAATGCATCTTACTTGGTTTTGCAGCCGCTTCTATGCACGCTCAAGGGGCGGATGCTGCAAACAGTGGAACGATAGAGAAGAAAGACAACTACACCCTCGTCCTCGCAAAACAAGGGCAAGAGAACAACTACACTTACGATGGCGAAACCGAAGTCAAACCCTTAAATTCCCTCATCATTGCCGCCAACGGCGGTACGAACAACATTACGATAAAAGGCAAATTGGCAGACGGCTCTGCCGATGCCCCGCCGACGATTGACAATAAATCGATTGAAACAAAGATAAACCATTCAGGTTATTTGTACGACTTAAGCAAAGCTAGATGGGAGAAGAGAGGCGGCGCGGTGATGTTGGCGGATCAAAGCTATGAGGGCAAAAATAACGTTACTTTTGAAAACGTAACCATAGCCGCCCATAAAGCGAATGTCGGCATTATGTCTTATGACGGAATCAATACTAGTGTAGCCAAAAGCTTGGCGCCGGCGACGCTTACCTTTAAAGGGCGCAACACCATCAATATAGATGCGGATTCCGACTCTAGTAACGACGGTATCCTATTGTTTAATAATGGTGAAAAAGTGGGGAACTATCATTTTGTTTCCGAAGAAGGCTCGACGCTGAATATCAACATCAAATCAGGAAAAGAGAGAGGACAAGGCATTACCGCCAACCACTATAGTAGCACCAAACCCAACCCTGATTTTCCAAGCATCACCACGATGGAGTTCAAGGGCGATGTAAACATTAAAATCGATAGGAACGGACAGGAAGAGGCGGAAGCAAACGGTTTTGGCTTCTATTCAAGCCGCAGACTAGGCAATAAGAAGCAGATTCCGGAAGGCTCCAAAATGGAAGCGATTTTCCGTGGGAATGTCGATATCGTTGCAACGCCGGTTTATGACGGGCAAGGCAGACCCAAAAGCATAGGCAGCGCGTTTGCGATTGACGGGAAAAACAGCAAAGTCGAGGTTGTCGGCGGGGAAGACAAGGTTGTCAAAATCAAAGGCGATATTTTCGCCTACAACGGCGGCAGCGTGAGCGTGAACCTCGCCAACAAAGATTCTTATTTTGAAGGGGAAGCACATATCGGGAAAAGGAGCTTTGCCAAAGGGAAAGATATGTTTGCCTTAACCGTGGATGCGGACGGGAATGTACCGCCCACGGAAAAAGATATCGACAGTACAAGGAAACGTCTAGTTCGCAAACAGGAAAAATTGCCTAAGCTGGATGAAGAATTGGCTAAACTCAAGGAAGAATTGGCTAAACTCAATGAAAATGGCTCGTCAGAAAAAGAAAAACAAAAAATAGAAAAACAAATAAAAGCAAAAGAGAAATCAAAAGAAAGCAGCATAAAAAGCATTGAGAGAGACGAAGCAAAAATCAAAGAATATGAAGATTTCTTCGATGAAAACGGTTGGATTAAAGACAGCGCAATCGACGACAAAACAAAAAACACCGTCAACCTCAAAATGAGCAACGGCGCGCGCTGGATGGTTACCAATGATTCGATGCTGAAAGAGTTGGATTTGTCGGAAGACGCGCAGGTCGAATTTAGCGACAGCAATAAATTCGTCAAAGTGTCTGTGAGCAAGCTCAAGGGCGACGGCGGCGTGTTCAAAATGTATGGCGACATCGTCAAAGGCGAATCGGACAAGCTGATTACCCGAAAAGGCAGCGAAGGGACGTACATTATCGAATATGAAGACAATGCCAAGGCAAAAACGACGGGCAGGGAGTTTTTAAAGCTGGTCGAAAACAAAGGCGATGCCGAAAACACAAAAGCGTCATACGAACTGCGCGTCAAATGTACGGAACAGGGAGGGTGGTGTTTTGCCTTGGGCGAGTCGGGTGATTCCAAAAAGGTCAATATTTCCGCAGACGGCAAGCGGGACTTCTACCTCTACCCGGCCACCCTGTCGACGGGCGCATCGAGCAGCGTCCTTTTCGGCGAGGCGTTATATCAGTTGAACGCGGTTTCCGATGAAACGCTGGTGCAGCGTATGGGCGAAATCCACGCCGACGAAACGCCGCAGGAAGACAACAAGCGTCGGCGGAAAATTCGTCGGCAGCAGCAGCGATTACCGCGTGGGCGGTTACGGCAACCGCTATTGGGGCTTTGCCGGCGGCTTCAACCGGACGGGGTTCGGCGATAAATGGATTCATTACAAAGGGCTGATGCTCCGCCACCTCCAATCGTCCTACACCCCCGAAGACTACGCCGGCAGCGGCAAAATCTACGGCAGGTCGGCAGGCGTTTATTCCACCTGGCTCAACCGGGAAAGCAGGGCTTATTATGATTTGGTCGCCAACATCGCCCGATATAAGGGCAGCTACGGGCTGACCAATTACGCAGGCAAACGGGTCGAATCGGACGAGGCGCGCCTGAATGCCTATATGCTTTCCGCCGAAACCGGCAGGCGGATGGAAAAACAGGACGGCGGCAAAACCTATTGGTGGCAGCCGGAAGGGCAGTTGTCTTACTGGTTTACGCGCGGCTACGGCTTTTCGCTGTCAAACGGCTTGTCTGCCGAGACGGACAATTTCCGCAGCCTGATGGGGCGGTTCGGCTTTCGGGCGGGCGTGGACGGTTTGGACGGCGGCAGGCTGAACATCTACGGCAAGCTGATGTACAAACGCGAGTTTATCGGCACGATCCGCCACAGGTTCAACGGCTCTGCCGTGGAGGAATTCAAACACCGGGGCGGCTGGTTGGAATACGGCTTGGGCGTGGTGCGCCGCAATGCCGAAAACGGACGGCAGTTTTATTTTGAGGCGCAAAGGTCTTCGATGCACACGATGCGCCAGAATTGGCAGGTCAATATGGGCGTGCGCAGTATGTTCTGATGCGCGGATGCCACCTGAAAACAATCCGGAACGGTCAGACGCGTTCCGGATTGTTTTTTTTGTTGGGGCGGTTTGTTTGTTGGGATGGTTTTTTTGTTGGGACGCGGGACGGCCGCGGTGGTCTCTAAGGTAACAGGTTCTTTGACGATTCAGGTATTGTTCGATCGGTTGCCAATCAATCACTTGATCCAACTTCAATAGCGGGAAGCGGTCGATGTGTTTGGCAATCATGGCTTGGGCGGTTTGCCGGAAGAAGGTGGTCATGAGAAATCCCCTAAATGTCTTGGTGGGGATTTAGGGGATTTTGGGGAATTTTGCAAAGGTCTCGGCCTTTGTTTTATCGGCGGTATAAAGCAACCATGGTTTCAGCCGCTTTGACGCAGCTTTCCACATCGGCAACCAAAGCGATGCGGACGTAGCCTTCGCCCGGATTGCCTTGTTCGGTATCGCGGGCGAGGAAGCGGCCGGGCAACACTTGGATAGCGGCTTTCTGCCACAGGTTGCGCGTAAATGCCAAGTCGTCGCCATCGGGAACTTTCAGCCAAATGTAGAACGACGCGTCAGGCAGTTTGACATCGAATGCCTGTTGCAAAATAGGGATGACGCGGTCGAATTTTTCTTGGTAGAGGCGGCGGTTGTCAATGACGTGTTCTTCGTCGTTCCAAGCGGCAATGCTGGCGCGTTGGACGGGAATGCTCATCGCGCTGCCGTGGTAGGTGCGGTAGAGCAGGAAGTTTTTGAGCAACTCGGCATCGCCTGCGACAAAGCCGGAGCGCAAACCGGGGACATTGGAGCGTTTGGACAGGCTGGTAAACATCACGATGTTGCGCGTGCCGCGTCCTAATTGTGCCGCAGCCTGCAGACCGCCGATTGGTTTGTTGCCGTCAAAATAGATTTCGGAATAGCATTCGTCAGAGGCAATAACGAAGCCGTATTTGTCTTGCAAATCAAAAATTTCTTTCCAGTCTTCTAATTGCAGGACGCTGCCGCTCGGGTTGTTTGGCGAGCAGACAATCAGGACTTTGGTGCGCTGCCATACGTCTTCGGGCAGACTACTCCAATCGGGATTGAAGCTGGGTGCAGGACAGTTGGCAAAATGGATTTCGCCGCCGCCCAAAATAGTCGCGCCTTCGTAAATTTGATAGAAAGGATTGGGGCTGATAACAACCGGTTTGGGGTCGTCTGAAGCCGGATTTAAAACGGTTTGGATAAAAGAAAACAAAGCTTCCCGGCTGCCCAATACGGGCAGGATTTCATTGTCGGGATTGAGGCTCAAACCATCATAACGGCGGGCCACCCATTCGGCGCAGGCTTGGCGCAGTTCGTGCAGGCCTGCGGTCAGCGGATATTTTTCCAGTTCGTGCAGGGAGGCGGTCAGCGCGTCGGTGATGACTTTGGGCGTCGGATGTTTCGGCTCGCCGATTTGCAGATGAATGGGCGTTACGCCTTCAGGTGCATCAATACCTTGCATGGCTTCACGCAGGCGGGCGAAAGGATAGGGTTTGAGATGGTTCAATAATGGGTTCATGGTGTTTCTGCCGATAAATTAAGGCAATAATCTTAGCATTTTTTAGATGGATTGGGACAAAAAGGCCGTCTGAAAACAGGGTTTAAATGTTTTTCAGACGGCCTTTTGAATATTGATGCGTTTATTTGGCAGAGACGACGGGCAGGGAACCGTTCAAGAGATAATGAATGGTTTCTTGAACCGTACGGATGGCGTTGCCAAACGGCAATGGGTCTTTACCGCGGAAAAACAGGCCTTTATCGACTTCGCCGCGGAATGCAGCGGAAAGTTGGATGTCGATACAAAATTGACCGGCTTTGGCCAAACCGTCACGCAAACCGCAGCTGGTCAGGCAGTTCAGGCCTTGGGTGCAACGGCGCGGATCGTTTTTGGCATTGGCTTGCAATTTGGCTTCGCGTTTGATGTAGCTGTCGAGGAATTTGGTGCGCACGCCGCGAGCAGGCAAACCGGCAACAGACATGAATTCAACCACTTTTTCGGTTTCCGCACCGGCCAGCGTTTTCTTGAAGTTGATGTGGGCATCGCCTTCTTCGGTAACGGCAAACGCGGTACCGATTTGAACAGCGGACGCGCCCCAGTTTTTCAAGGCTGTTTTGATTTTTTCAAAGTTTGCCATGCCGCCGGCGAGTACCAATGGGATTTTTTCGCTTTCCAAGCCCAAGTTTTTGAATACTTCAAATGTTTCTTCAATAACGCGTTTGAACTCGAATTTGGCATCATTCACGCCGTCAACGGTTGCCGCACCCAAATGGCCGGCTGCGTGGGCAGGGTGTTCGATAACGATGGCATCGGGCAAGATGCCTTTTTTCATCCAACGTTTCAAAACGATGTTGATACCGCGTGACTCGGACAAAATAGGGAAAAGGGCGACATCTTTGTGGTAGCCTTCGGTCATTTCCGGCAAGTCCAAAGGCAAGCCTGCGCCCATCACAATCGCGTCTGCACCGGATTCGCAGGCCTGACGGACGTAAGCGGCATGGTCTTTGACGGCTTTCATGACGTTGACGGCAATCATGCCTTTGCCTTCTGAATCGGCTTTGGCTTTTTTGATTTCACGGTCAAGCGCGATGCAGTTGAGGCGGGTGTATTTTTCTTCGCTGGAATCGATTTTTGATTCGGCCAGCAAATCTTCGTGCAAGTGGCGCAAATCGACGCTGGCAATCGTACCCACGCCGTTTTCGCGCGCAACCGCGCTGGAGAGTTTTGATGCGGAAACGCCTACACCCATACCGCCTTGAACGACGGGAATCAGTGATTTGCCACGGATAATCAATGGGTCAAAGTTGTTGTGCATGGGTGCTCCTTCATAGATTCTGGATGGTGCCGTCTGAAATCCTATGAAATGGATTGGATAACGGGCTGATGTGTATATAAATAAGTGTGTTTTTCGCCGCCGTTTTTCAGACGGCATGAGGCGTGTTTTTAAAATTTTAGGAATTATACTCTAAATTAGTGTAAAAATTAGAGTATTAATACAGTTTTTTTAAAGGAAAAATTGAAAAGTCTTGTTAATAAAGGAATAAATTTTATGATGGATTGGATTGATGAGGAGAAATTGCAAACAAAATCTACAAAGAAAAAGGCCGTCTGAAATTTCAGACGGCCTTAAGCATGGGAATCAGGCAGATGTCGGATTACATTTGTTTTTTAGCGGCATCAATGGCGCGTTGGTCTGGGTTGATCAAGATTTCAACGCGGCGGTTTTATGCGCGGCCTTCAACAGTAGCATTGGAGGCGATGGGTTGACGGGAGCCGTAACCGAAAGTGCTCAAACGGGTACTGCTTACGCCACGGGATTGCAGGAAGATGGCAACAGATTCGGCGCGGTTGCGAGACAATGGCTCGTTGATGGCGTCGTTACCGGTGTTGTCGGTGTGGCCGTTGATGGTCAAAGTTGTGTCAGGATATTGAACCAAAGTTTGCGCGGCGGCAGACAAGGCGCTTTGAGCATGGCCGCTCAGGGCAGCGCTGCCGGTAGCGAAGGTTACGTTTTCAGGCATAACCAGTTTGATTTGGTTGCCTTGACGTTCAACTTCGATGTTGGTGTTGGCCAAGCTTTGACGCAGTTTTTTCTCTTGGTAGTCCATGTAACCGCCGATACCGGCACCTACTGCACCACAAGCCAATGCGGAGTTACGCGCGCCTTTACCGCCGTGGGTCAGCGCACCAACAATGCCGCAAACAGCCGCACCGCCCAAACCGTACATAGCGGTTTTGCTGGCGGATTGTTGACCGGTAGCAGGATCGGTCACACAGCCGGTAAGTGCCAAAGGAATTGCAGTAGCAATAACGGTCAGGGGTTTCAAGAATTTCATGTCGTATCCTCTTTTTAGATGACGGCTCGGGCCGTCTGAAAAAATCAATAAAAACCGCGTAGGTCATTACGGATTAATGATACCGAATATCCGAAACGCAAAAGAACGGGTTTAACCCGATATTACGCAAATATTTGCCAGTTAACATAATACTGAAACATTTCTGCATTTTTCTGACCGTTTTGCCGCCAGATAAAAAGCAGTTTTCTTTACGATTTCTTCCGTTTTTTCTTTTTACGGCGATACCAGCTGACAAATGCCCATTTCAGTCTGACTTTGACATCGTATCCCACCGAGCCTGCGCCCAGTATGAACAAAACGGCGGAAACGGGCAGGGCGAAATGATGGCCGACCAAATGATAACCCCATACGCCAACCACGCCGCCCAGTAAAAACGACAGCATCAAGCCGCTTAAAAGCCACATTTTCGGTTTGTTGACGCGGACGTGCGGCAGGCGCGGATGATGTTGTTTGGAATAATAAAGTGCGCGTGAAATTTCAATGCCCAAATCGGTTGCCGTGCCGGTCATATGGGTGGAGCGGATGGCGCATCCGGACAAAAGCGTAATCACGGTATTGTGCATGCCCATGATAAAGCATAATAAAAACAATGCTAAAGATGGCATGATGAAATCCGATCCGCCAAAATCCCATTCCATCGCGGCAATGCCGAATAAGCCGAAAATCAACAGATAAACCGCTTCCAGCCACATGGAAAAACCAAAGCTGCCACGGAAACGCATTTGCTGCGTCCACAAAATGACCCAGCCCGAATGCGCGGCTCCGGCAATAAAACACAACACGCTAATCGTGGCGATAATGGCCATGCTCCACTCTTGAAGATACAAAACATCTGCCAACAGCGACATAGAGCCGGTAACGTGGGAGGTATAACGTGAGAATGCGAAGAAGCCGCCGGCATTAATCGCACCGGCAAGAAAGGCCATGATGTAACCAAGCCGTCTGAAACGGGCATCGGAAATATTGTGTTCGTGCAGGTACGGACGGTCTGCCTGCCAAAACGGCGGCGTGTGTTGCCTATGGTGGCGCGGTCGGTAAGAGTGGGGTCGTTTGTCGTCGTTCATTGATTTGAGGATAGGGGCGAGCATTTATACGGGGTGTATTTTATATGCAACTGCCTGCTGCCAAGAACAAATAATATCAAGTGTCCCCAAGTTGCTACACTTGCCCATTACAAGATGAAGGCGTACATTAATAGCCATACATGAGTATAAGGAAACACCCGATGAATCCTATCCGCCTGACCTTATTGATTGGTGCTGCCGCATTGCTTGCCGCCTGCGCCACCACGCCTGAGCAAAAAGCCGCACGCGCCCAAGCGCAGAAACGCTATGAGCAGGACCTTCAAGTACATCTTGCAGCCCAATGCGATCAGGAAACTGCCGCGCTGATCCGCCGCAAATTTGACGAAGAAGGCAAACCCGGTGTCGCAACTGCGGAACAAAAAGCCTTCCGCCTCAAATATATCGACAAAGTTTCCGATCCGATGTTCCAAGCCTGCTACAAAATGGCATGGCAAAACTATATTTCCCAAGAACAGCTGCGCGAAGCCCGCTACTATCGCTATTACGACGATTGGGGCTATCCGTTTGGCCGTTATCCTTGGTGGTGGTAAGGTATTAACAAACTTTAGGGCCGTCTGAAAGCATATATTTATTGGTTTCAGACGGCCTAAGGTTTATTGAAACGGCAATAACGTTTACAATAGCCGCCTATTCAAACACAATACCCACCACCCATGAACATCTGGCTTGGACAGCGACACGCGCCCAAATTTCCGCAAGGAGCCGCCGTAACCATCGGCAACTTCGACGGCGTACACCTCGGGCATAAACACATTCTACAAAAACTCAAACGAGAGGCAGACCAGCGCGGTCTGCCTGTTGTCGTTGTTGTTTTTGAGCCTCAGCCCAAAGAATTTTTTGCGCGCAAAGCCGGGAAAAAGCTACCTTACCGTATCAGTCCGCTGCGTACCAAATTGCGCCTTTTGCGTGAAACCGGCTGTGTGGATGCCGTTTGGGTCTTGTGTTTTAACCAAGCTTTCTCCGATATGAGCGCACAAGCGTTTATCGACCAGCTTTTGCGCCAAACACTCAATACGCGGTATCTGCTGATTGGCGACGATTTCCGTTTCGGTGCCGGCCGTGAAGGCTGTTTTGAACTCTTGGCTCAACAGCCCGATATGCAAACCGAGCGCACGCCGTCCGTTATCGTTGAAGACATCCGCACCAGCAGTACCGCCGTCCGCCAAGCCCTTTCAGACGGCAAGTTGGAATATGCCAAAAGACTGTTGGGCCATGATTATGTGTTGAGCGGAAAGGTCAAACACGGACAAAAACTCGGCCGTACCATCAACGCACCTACCGCCAATGTCCAGCTTCCTCCGTATCATTATGCGTTAAGCGGCGTATTTGTCGTTGAGGCAGACGGCACATTCGGCACGCGCCGAGGCGTTGCCAGCTTTGGTTTTAACCCTACTGTCAGCAACAACCGCTCGCAGAAGCTGGAAGTCCATCTGTTCGATTTCAACGGCGATTTGTACGGCCAACGCATCTTCGTCCGCTTCCTGCACAAACTGCGGGACGAGAAAAAATTTGAGAGTATCGAAGCATTGAAAACCCAAATTTTGCAAGATATGGAAGATGCGAAGGTTTGGGAAGCATAGAAACGCTTCTAGAAGCTTATAAAATCAAGACAATTGGGCTACAATAAGTCCTTTGAATTTTTTCAGACGGCCTGTTCTTTTCAAAATGAGCAATCAGGCCGTCTGAAACCGAAATATTGTAACAATAGAGATTAAAAAATGACCGATTACAGTAAAACCGTCAACCTGCTCGAAAGCCCGTTTCCGATGCGCGGCAATCTTGCCAAGCGCGAGCCTGCATGGCTGAAAAGCTGGTACGAGCAAAAACGCTACCAAAAACTGCGCGAAATCGCCAAAGGCCGTCCGAAATTCATCCTGCACGACGGCCCGCCGTATGCCAACGGCGACATCCACATCGGTCACGCCGTCAACAAAATTCTCAAAGACATCATTATCCGCAGCAAAACCCAAGCCGGTTTTGACGCGCCTTATGTGCCGGGTTGGGACTGTCACGGTTTGCCTATCGAAGTGATGGTAGAAAAGCTGCACGGCAAAGACATGCCCAAAGCGCGTTTCCGTGAATTGTGCCGCGAATACGCCGCCGAACAGATTGCCCGTCAGAAAAAAGACTTTATCCGCTTGGGCGTGTTGGGCGACTGGGACCATCCTTACCTGACTATGGATTTTAAAACCGAAGCCGATACCGTGCGTATGCTCGGCGAAATCTACAAATCCGGCTATCTCTACCGGGGCGCGAAACCGGTTCAATTCTGCTTGGACTGCGGTTCTTCGCTGGCGGAAGCGGAAGTGGAATACAAAGACAAAGTATCGCCTGCGATTGACGTGGGCTATCCGTTTAAAGACACCGCCGCGCTTGCCGCCGCATTCGGTTTGGCAGGTATCGAAGGCAAAGCGTTTGCCGTCATCTGGACGACCACGCCTTGGACGCTGCCTGCGAGCCAAGCTGTTTCAGCTGGCGCAGACGTGGTTTACCAACTGATTGATACGCCCAAAGGCAAATTGGTGCTGGCGAAAGATTTGGCGGAAGACGCTTTGAAACGCTACGGTTTTTCAGACGGCATCGCCATCCTTGCCGAAACCACCGGTGACAAGCTGGAAAACCTGCATATGAACCATCCGTTTTTGGAACGCGATATTCCTATGCTCAACGGCGACCACGTTACCACCGATGCCGGTACCGGCTTGGTTCATACTGCGCCTGCGCACGGTCTGGAAGACTACGCCGTCTGCAACAAATACGGCATCGAGCTTTACAACCCCGTCAACGCCGAGGGCAAATACATTAGCGAAACGCCGCGCGTTGCCGGTATGCGTGTTTGGGAGGCGAACCCCGTCATCCTGCAATGGCTGGAAGAAACCGGCAACCTTTTGGCAAGCAGCAAAATCGAACACAGCTACGCACACTGCTGGCGCCACAAAACGCCGTTGATTTACCGTGCGACCGGCCAATGGTTTGTTGGTATGGATAAAGCAGGTGCCGATGGTAAAACCTTGCGCGATAAAGCCATCAAAGCCGTTGATGACACTGAATTTTTCCCATCATGGGGTCGCGCGCGTTTGGAAGCCATGATTGAAGGCCGTCCTGACTGGGTGGTTTCACGCCAACGCTACTGGGGTACGCCGATGACCTTCTTCGTCCACAAAGAAACCGGTGAACTGCATCCAAACTCTGCCGAGTTGTTGGAAAAAGTTGCCCAAAAAATCGAAGAAAAAGGCATCGAAGCATGGTTTTCTCTTGATAAGAGCGAACTCTTGAGTGCGGAAGATTGCGAAAATTACGATAAACTTTCTGACACAATGGACGTATGGTTCGACTCCGGCTCGACCCATTATTCCGTTGTGAAACAACGCGAAGAATTGGAATGGCCGGCTGATTTGTATCTCGAAGGCAGCGACCAACACCGCGGCTGGTTTCAATCGTCCATGCTGACCGGCTGCGCCTCATCCATGGGTCGCGCGCCATACAAACAGCTGTTGACCCACGGTTTCGTGGTTGACCAAAACGGCCGCAAAATGTCGAAATCCATCGGCAACGTCGTCGCGCCGCAAGAAGTGTATAACGAGTTCGGCGCGGACATCCTGCGCTTGTGGGCGGCATCCACCGATTACAGCGGCGAATTGGCGATTTCCAGAGAAATCCTCAAACGCGTTACCGAAAGCTACCGCCGTATCCGCAACACCTTGAGCTTCCTGTTTGCCAACCTCAGCGACTTCAATCCTATTGAAGATGCGGTACAACAGGCAGACATGGTGGAAATTGACCGCTACGCCCTGGTATTGGCACGTCAGCTGCAAGAGCGTCTGGCAGGCGATTACTATCCGCGCTATGCCTTCCATTTTGCCGTAAAAGAAATGGTTTCTTTCTGCTCGGAAGACTTGGGCGCGTTCTACCTCGATATCCTGAAAGACCGCCTCTACACCACCAAAGCAGACAGCCATGCACGCCGCAGCGCGCAAACTGCCCTGTATCACATCACACGCAGTTTGGTTCTGCTGATTGCTCCGATTTTGTGCTTCACCGGCGAAGAAGCGTGGGACATCATCGGCGGCGGCGAAGAAGACAGCGTGCTTTTCCACACCTGGCACGAGTTCCCGACCATCAACGAAAAAGCCGAAGCCGAATTGGTGAAAAAATGGACGGCAGTCCGCAAAGTGCGCGAAGCCGTAACCGCCGCCATCGAGCCTTTGCGCGCCGACAAAACCGTCGGTTCGTCCTTGCAAGCCGAAGCCGAAATTACCGCGCCGGAAGAAATGGCCGGCTACCTGAACGCTTTGGGAGAAGAGTTGCGTTTTGCTTTGCTGGTGTCTAAAGCTGAAGTGAAAGTAGGTGATGAACTTGCTGTAACCGCTAAAGCCAGCGATGGTGAAAAATGCGAACGCTGCTGGCACTACACCCACGATGTGGGCGCAGTTGCAGGCCATGAAACCATCTGTAAACGTTGTGCCGACAACGTTGACGGTAAAGGCGAAGACAGACATTACGCTTAATGGTTTGGTCTAAGATAAAGGCCGTCTGAAAACTTTGGTAATAGGTTTTCAGACGGCCTTTGTTTATTGAATCTGTTTCGTATAGCGAATAGATTTTGAAGGGTAATTGGGATTTGTGATTTAGGTAAAATACAGGATAGGGTTTCAAGTTATTGCTGGGTAGGAGTTTAATTGCACAAAATAACTCTTACTTCAGAGAAAATTTGTTGAGGATATAGGAATGACGAATAATCATTTGTCTAGAATTGAGATCAATCATTATAATTCTGTATTCGTAAGTCTTTAATAATAATGAGGTATCCTATGCGTCCTAAAGATAAGTTTGACATCAAGGCTTGCAAAAAAATTAAGGACTGCAACGATGAGGAATTAATTGAGATGGGGGAGTGGCTCTCAGGATGGTTGGGAGATGCGAACTTTCCTGTTTTTAGTGAAATTATCGAAATCTTTGTAGAACGACAAGACACATTACTTCCATTCGTTTCAAATATTTTTTACTCAAATGATAGTATATGCATTTATTGGGTTTTACTTGAACTCTATCCAAAATTATCCTATCAAAACCAAGTAGCCTTAGCCATTGATTTGGAACATTGTCTTCATAATATTTCAGAAAAATTAATTTTGGATGAAGATGATGAAAACCTTAAAGAAATCTTGGAAAAAGTTTTAAATTAAGGTAGATATATATTTAATGATTTTGAAATAATGCATTGTCGGAGAAGATACCTTTCAAAGGGTCTTACTTATCCGTGGAGTATGGACGTATTTTGAATCTTCAAATAGCCACATATTTGCATTTTCTCATTAAACGGAAACTATATTCCTTATTTGTTTTATCCAATATAAAAGGCCGTCTGAAACAAGTTTTCAGACGGCCTTCAGTTATTCTATTGCCAAGTAGAAATTAGCGGGCAGAGCAAGAAGTTTCTACTTTGTTGCCGTATGGGTCAGTGAAGCCGAAGAATGCTTCGCTGCCTTTTTGATGCCATTCAGCACCTTTACCGAACAGACCTTGGTTGGCAACATAGCGTTCGCCTGAACCTGCAACGGCAGAAGACAGGGTGGCAACTTTGTCGTCCAGACGTAGTTCAACTTGGTTGGTGCTCAGGTTGCGGACTTGTACAGACAGGCCATTTTCGCAGCTGAATGATTGAACACGGCCATGGTTGTGCATATCATGGTTGTGCATGTCATGACGTTGACCATGGTCATGGCGATGGGCTTCAGGTGCGGCACAGGCAGTGAGGCTCATGGCAGCGGCAATTGCAAGCAGGGCTTTTACTTTCATTTTTGACTCCTATGGTCAGTGTTGAAGGAAGAATGTAGCGGCATGTTATAAATATCTTTATGGCTTCACAATAGGGATAACCATTATTTACTTTTCCTTCCTGTTTCCGGGAGTATGACAGGATTCTTTGTAGTTTTGATATGAATGATTAATGCCGTTTGAAAAAAGCCGCACTTGCGCTAGAGGTAAACGAAAGTGCGGAAAATTCAGAGAGTTACATTGAAAGAAGGATAGGACAGCTTAACGCTGGCGTGCTTTAAAACGGGGATTGCTCTTGCAAATGACGTACACTTTGCCTTTTCGGCGGACAATTTGGCAGTCGCGGTGTCGTTTTTTTGCAGTTTTCAGGGATGAGAGGACTTGCATCATTTATCCTTTCTGAAAGAAGACATCATGGATTGGTAACGTTGGTTGAACTTGCTGGCGCGGCCTTCGACATTGACATTGCGTTGTTTGCCTGTGTATACGGGGTGGGACGCGGAAGAGGTATCAAGAGAGAAGAGGGGATACTCTACTCCGTCTTTCCAGACCATGGTTTTTCCGTGGGTATTGGCGCATGAACGGATGAGCCATCCTTGGTCTGCACCGCTGTCGTAAAACAGGACGGTACGATAGTTGTCTGGGTGGATATCGGGTTTCATTTCTTTCTCCAGTGAGTGTTATGGTATAACATTATACTCTTAGAAAAAGAGCAGGCAAGTGTTTTTTGGTTTTTCTTTATCACGGGGTTGCGGCATTTTGATAAAATATGCTGTTTCAGACGGCCTTTTTTTCATGAGGCCGTCTGAATATTTTGTTTTCTGATGATAGGGATATGATGTATTTGTATAAGGGGTTCAGATTGGGTGGTGCGGTAAGCAAGGTTATGCCGATTATCCATGTATTGTCCAAGCTGGGGCTGTTGTTTTCACTGCTGTTGGCCGTGCCGACACTGATGTCGTATTTTTATCACGACAGCGCGTTTTTCGTGTTTGCCTATACGGCGTTGACGGTATTGTTGGTGTCGTGCGTTACTTGGGTGTTGACTTTGCGTTTCAACCGTGAATTGCGGCCGCGTGACGGATTTACCCTGGTATTGATGCTGTGGCTGGCCTTTGCCGTCGTGGCGGCGATGCCGATTTATTTCTATATGCCGTCCATGAGTTTCACTGATGCGTTTTTTGAAGCGATGTCGGGGCTGACGACAACGGGGGCAACAGTGATTTCCGGCTTGGATACGTTGGCACCGTCGGTGAATTTTTGGCGGCACATGCTCAACTGGCTCGGCGGTATGGGTATTATCGTGCTGGCTGTGGCGATTTTGCCGATGTTGGGCGTGGGGGGGACGCAGCTTTTCAAAGCGGAAATTCCGGGTATGGATAAGGAAAGCAAGATGGCTCCCCGCATTTCGCAAGTGGCCAAACGGCTGTGGTTTGCCTATGCGCTGACAACTGCTGCCGCCTTTGTATCCTTGCATATTGCCGGCATGGGCTGGTTTGATGCCTTGTGTCATGCGATGGCGGCAGTGTCCTTGGGCGGTTTTTCGACACATGATGACAGCGTTGCTTATTTTGATTCCGTAGCAGTTGAATGGACGTTGATGTTTTTTACCGTCTGGAGCGGTATCAATTTTGCCAGCCACTTTACTGCGCTGGGCAACCGCTCTTTGCAGGTGTATTGGAAAGATGAAGAATGCCGTTCCATGCTGCTGGTTTTGTCGGGCAGTATTTTGATTTCGGCATTGTATTTATGGCAGCAGGATGTTTATCAAAGCCTTGGCGAAGCTTTGCGCTTTGTCAGCTTCAACTTTGTGTCCATCGGATTGGCAAGCGGTTTCTCCAATGCTGACTTTGCCCAATGGCCGCTGATTGTGTCATTGTGGATGTTTTTCCTGGCGAACGTATTGGCAAATTCAGGCTCTATGGGTGGCGGTATTAAAAACGTACGGGCGTTGGTGTTGTTCAAATTCAGCTTGCGCGAAATGCTGATTTTGTTGCACCCTCGTGCGGTTCGTACGGTAAAGGTCAACAACCGCTCCATTCCGGATCGCATGGCGCTGACCGTCATGTCGTTCATCTTTATTTATTTTATGACGGTCATCGTATTCAGCTTTTTACTGATGGCGGCAGGCTTGGACTTTTTATCCGCCTTTACGGCAGTCATTGCCTGTATTACCAATGCAGGGCCGGGTTTAGGCGCAGTTGGTCCGTCGCATAATTATGCCGCGCTGAGCGATGTACAGACGTGGCTGTGTACGGCGGTGATGTTGTTGGGACGTTTGGAGATTTTTACCGTTCTGATTTTGCTGACTCCGGCATATTGGAAGAAATAAGTGTGAGAAAAAGGCCGTCTGAAATTTCAGACGGCCTTTTTATAATGGCTGGGTCTAAGCGTATTGTTTGAGCAATTCTTTGAATTGTTCGCCAGTTTCAGGGTGTTTCAAACCATAGGCCACGGTTGCTTCAAGGTAACCCAATTTGCTGCCGCAGTCGTAGCGTTTGCCATCAAATGCGTGAGCCAACACAAACTCATGGTCGAGCAGGCGTGCAATACCGTCTGTCAGTTGGATTTCGTTACCGGCACCTCGGGGCAGGTTGGTCAACAAGTCAAAAATACGCGGAGTCAGGATGTAGCGGCCGACAACAGCAAGGTTGGAAGGCGCTTCTTCCGGTTTGGGTTTTTCAACGATGTTGGTGATACGTTGATAGTTTTTCAGCTGTTCAACTTCGACAATACCATAAGAGCTTGTTTGAGAAGGATCAACGGTTTCAACGCCTAAAATGCTGTTACCGCTTTGGTTGTACACATCAACCATCTGTTTCAACGCGCCTTTAGGAATGTCAATCAAATCGTCTGCCAAAATAACGGCGAAAGGCTCGTTACCAACGGCAGCCTGCGCGCACAATACGGCATGACCCAAACCCAATGCTTCAGTTTGACGGATGTACATGCAGGTAATGTTGGGAGGCAGGATATCGCGAACATGCTCCAACAGTTTGTCTTTTTGACGCAATTCCAATTCGGTTTCCAACTCGTATGCTTTGTCGAAGTGGTCTTCGATACTGCGTTTGTTACGGCCGGTGATAAACACCATTTCGGTACAACCGGCTTCAACCGCTTCTTCAACTGCATATTGAATCAGAGGTTTGTCCAAGATAGGCAGCATTTCTTTGGGGCTGGCTTTGGTCGCAGGCAAGAAACGGGTGCCCATACCGGCAACGGGGAAGACGCATTTTTTAATGGGTTTCATATTATCATCCTATTTTAACTGTGGGTTTATACCCCAAAAAGTGTAAAGATGTAGTCGTATGTAACAATAATGCCACATGATAAAGTATCAGACGGTCTGAAAAGGAGGGTTGGTCATAGATACCGTCTTATCCCAGCAACGTCAGTAATTCTTCTTCGGTTAATACAGCCACGCCCAAAGCTTGGGCTTTTTCCAATTTACTGCCTGCGGCTTCTCCGGCAACAACGTAGTCGGTTTTTTTGGATACGCTGCCGGAAACTTTACCGCCAGCAGCCTCAATCATGGCTTGGGCTTGGTCGCGTTTGAGCGTGGGTAAAGTTCCTGTTAATACAAAGGTTTTACCTGCTATAGCCTCATTAATGCCGTCTGAAATAGTTTCATCTTGAAGCTTAGACAGTGTTTGAGCAAAGAAAGTTTTCATATTTTCAAGCAGGGCTGCGTTTTGCGGTTTACTGCGCCATGTCTGCCAATCGGCAGGCAACGCTTTGTCGGTTTGCAAACCTTCTATGCTTTGTCCGGCAAGCTCCCACAAGGCCAGCGCTTTGGTTTCGCTGATTTTAAAATCAGGCAGGCGGGCAATCCAGCGTTGCGGCTCGGCATGGCGCAACGGCGGGATAGTGACAGCCTGGCTTTGCGGGGCAATACCTACAGCCAGCAGCTCGTCTATCATCGCCTGTTGTGCTTCTTGGGCAAAAAAGTGGGCGATGGAACGGGCAACCACCGTGCCGATATCGGGCAGGCAGGCGAGGATGGGTTCGGGTGCATGGCGGACATGTTCGAGCGTACCGAATGCCTGCGCCAACGTTTTGGCTGTGCGTTCGCCGACGTGACGGATGCCGAGGGCAAAAAGGAAACGTGCAAGTTCGGGCGTTTTGCTGGCTTCTATGCCTGCGAGGATGTTTTCCGCCCATTTGGTCGGCTGTTTTTTATTGTTTTTGGCAAGCAGAGTATTGCCGGTCTCGCCTTCAAAGTCTTCAATCTCACTGTTTGACGGTTCTTCCTCATTAATCGATGCTTTATCCGCTGTTTCCTTCATTTTTTGCAGGGTTGGAATATCGAGGCGGTAGAGGTCGGCGAAATGACGAACCAAATCTTGTGCGACCAGCTGCTCGATTTGTTTTTGACCAAGTCCGTCGATATCCATGGCTTTGCGTGAGGCAAAGTGGATTAAACCTTGCACGCGTTGTGCTTGGCAAAGCATACCGCCGCTGCATCGGGCAACCGCTTCGCCTTCTTCACGTTCGATTTCGCTGCGGCAGATAGGGCAATGGGTGGGCAGACGGTAGGGTTTGTGAAGCGGTTCGGATCGGGTTTCAGAAGGTGTTTCGGCAAACAAATCATCTTGCAGGCCGTCTGAAACGGAAATGTTGGTCTCCTGCATTGGGCGACGTTCAAAAATCACGCGCACCACCTCGGGAATCACGTCTCCGGCGCGGCGCACGACAACGGTATCGCCAACTCGCACGTCTTTGCGCGATACTTCGTCCTGATTGTGCAGGGTGGCGTTGGTAACGGTAACGCCGCCGACGAATACAGGTTGCAGGCGGGCAACCGGAGTTACTGCGCCGGTACGTCCGATTTGTACATCAATGGCTTCGACAATGGTCAATGCTTCTTCGGCAGGGAATTTGTGGGCAATGGCCCAACGTGGCGCGCGTGAGATGAAGCCCAGTTTTTCTTGTTGTGCCAGACTGTTGACTTTGACCACCATACCGTCGATTTCGTAGGGTAAAGTAGGGCGTTTTTGCTGCATTTGCTCGTAAAACGCCAATACTTCGTCGATATTTTTGAAACAGCCGAAATTACCATCAGGCAGGCTGAAGCCAAGCTCTTTACAGTAGTTAAGCTCTTGCAGGTGTTCTTCCGCGATAAAACCGCCTTGTTGTCGGGCGATGGAATAGGGGAAGAAATGCAGTTTGCGCTGTGCTGTAATGCGTGAATCAAGTTGGCGCAAACTACCGGCGGCGGCATTGCGCGGATTCGCAAAGGGTTTTTGCCCGTTTTCAGCTTGTTTTTTATTGAGGGCGGCGAAATCGGCTTTGAGCATCAGCACTTCGCCGCGTATTTCGATAAGCTCGGGAATATTTTCTCCATGCAGGCGCAGGGGGATGTTGGATACGGTTTTGACGTTGTGGGTAACGTCTTCGCCTGTTGTGCCGTCACCACGGGTTGCCGCTTGAGTCAATACGCCGTCGCGGTACAGCAGGCTGATGGCCAGACCGTCAAATTTAGGCTCGATAACGTATTCCGGTTTTTCGCCGTTTAATCCGCCACGAACGCGCTCATCAAAAGCGTACATTTCAGTATGGTCAAACACACCGTTTTCATCTTGTGGCGAGAAGGCGTTGGTCAGTGACAACATAGGTATTTCATGACGCACTTCATTAAAGCCTGCCAAAGGCTCGCCACCAACGCGCTGGGTTGGGCTGTCGGGCAGTTTCAACTCAGGGTGATTCAACTCCAATGCCTCGAGCTCGCGGAACAATTTGTCGTATTCGGCATCGGGTACGCTGGGCGCGTCTAGGGTATAGTATTCGTAGGCGTAGCGGTTGAGGAGATCGGTCAGGTATTGGATACGTTGTGCGGTCGGATTCATGTGTAATCGAAATAGAGTTTTCAGACGGCCTGATGATAGAGAGGCCGTCTGAAAATCGATGAATATTGAAGATGAAGGGATTTTACCTGAAAAAAAGCGGATATGCCGTCATTGCATATCCGCTTTTTGATTGGGGAAGTTTAAGAGAACAGGCGCAGGGCTTGCTTGCTGCCGGGTTTGATGCCGACTTTGAGCATTTCTTCCTGACGGGCCAAAACGTAGTTGCGTACGTCTTTGAGCCATTGGGTAGAAACTTCTTCCATTTGGTCGTTAACCAAATCCAAGCTGAGTTGGCCGGAAAGTTTGACTGCCAAGTCCATGAATTTGTCGAAAGTTTTTTCGCCGGCAGGAACATGCGGAATATCCAGAAGCATGCTGAAACCGCGGTAGGCTTGGTTGTCCAACAGAGGGTTGGTAAACGGTTTGTTGTCCAAAGTATGGATGGAGAACAATTTAGGGTTGTTGTTGTCGCCGAAGTGGAATGCGCCGTCTTCGCCCAGTTTGAAGCCTGTATCTTCCACGGAGGCACGCAATTCTACGCCGCTGATATTGGAGTGGGAAACCAAGTGAATGGCGATGGTTTGGTCAACACGCGCACAGAATTGGTCGAGGGCTTGCGCGACTTCGGTGAACGCGTCCAAGTCGGTATGCAAAGCTTTGCCGTCCATCAGTTGGGCAAAAGCATCAACCTGTTGGTCGAAGTGTTGCAGCTCTTCACGCGCAGCCAAACCATTGCGGCTGACAGCCTGCAGACCCATAACGAAGCCTTGGTAGTAAACGCCCGGAATCGGCTCGGCAACACGGAAATGGTCGTCCATGGTGCAACCGATGATTTGGAAGCGGTGGGTGCCGGAAAGGCGCGGCAGGGCGTGCAATTCTTGGGCTTGTTTCAGGGAGATGTAGGCCATGTAGTCGAAGCGCGGGTCAAACCAAGGCAACTCGACTTGAGACAATTCGTCCAAGCTGATCAATGGTACTTGTGCCACAGGCTCGGCTGCAGTTTCAACTGAGGAGGAAGCGGCTTCGGCAGGGCTGACGGTAATTTCGTTGTTCAAACCGATAACAGTGTGTTGGACTTTTTCTTCTGCGGAGAAGTCGTCTTCAACGGTCAGCTCAACATCGGTTTTAAGTTGGGCAGGGTGAGCCAGTTTGGCTTTTGCTGCGTAGATTTCATCTTGCTCTTGCAGGTTGCGCAATGCCTCTTCGGTTTTTTTGTTTTTCTTGATAAACAAACCTTGGCCGCCGGTTTCTTTGCTGTCGCGGACGTGCTTGGTTTTGCTGGTCAAAAGCGCATCTTTATCGGAATGGCCGAATTGTTCGCGCACTTGTTTGCGGTATTGGTTTTCCTGGTACATGTTGTAACCGATGACCGCCAAAAGGATGGCGAGGGCTAAGACAATGAAAATCATGGAGTAATCACTTTTTAAAAAGGCAGCATTCCGTCTTTTTCAGGGTGCGGAATCTTGCTGCGTGGGAAGTTCGTTGGAGCCGGACTTTATGCGTCCGAATGAATAGCTGAATTATAACGAAAATAAACGGTTGTGACAGCATTATGTCTGCCAATCATCGTTCAGGCCGTCTGAAAGTTATCCGCGCCGGATGGGGAAACCTGCTTTTTGAAGGCGAGGCCAATCGAAGAAATGTCCGGGATCGGTTTTCCTGTCCGGCGCGATGTCCTGATGACCGGTAACGGCCTGAATCGAGTAATGTTCGGAAATGGCGGTCAGCAAGGCTTGCAGGCTGATGTATTGTGCTTCGGTAAAAGGCTCGAAATCGCAGCCTTCCAATTCGATACCGATGGAAAAGGCATTGCATTTTTCTCTGCCTTGAAACGATGATATGCCGGCATGATAGGCCATGTCGTCGCAGGAAACGAATTGGACGGTTTCACCCTTACGGCTGATGAAAAAATGGCTGGAAACGCGTAGGGTGTGGATGATGCTGAAGAAAGGGTGCTCGTCAGGGTTGATTTGGTTGGTAAACAATTTTTCCACTGCACCTGTGTTGTACTCAAAAGGAGGGAGGGAAATATTGTGGAGAACAACCAATGAGATGTCTTCATCCGGTTCGCGCGGGCTGAAATTGGGCGAATGGGTTTGGCGTGCATTCAGCCAACGGCCGTTTTGCCAAATGTTTTTTGAAGGGGAGTTCATGGTTTCAGACGGCCTTTCGGGATAGGAAAACATACGTTGGGTAAGGTGGCAGGCTTGGTGCGCTTGTTTTCGGTTATACTGTCGCCCGACACGTTCACAAACCAAGAATCCTACCATGCTGAAAAAAATGTTGAAATGGCTGGCCGTATTTTTGACGGCATTTGCCGCCGTGGTTGCCGCATTGTTGTTTGTTCCGAAAGACAACAGCAAACCATACCGTATTACCATTACCAAAAACCAAGGTATCTCTTCCGTCAGCCGCAAACTGGCTCAAGACGGCATTGTTTATAACCGTTATGTGCTGGTAGCCGCCGCATATGTGATGGGCGTACACAACCAACTCAATGCCGGTTCTTATCGCCTGTCTGCCAAAGTATCGGCTTGGGACATTTTAAAACGTATTAAAAAAGGCCGTCCTGACTCGGTCAGCGTGCAAATTTTGGAAGGCGCGCGTTTTGCCCAAATGCGCCGCATTATCGACAATACTGCCGACATTGCCCATGACACGCGCGGTTGGAGCGATGAAAAACTGATGGCTGAAGTGGCGCCCGATGCTTTGAGCAGCAATCCTGAAGGACAGTTTTTCCCGGATAGTTACGAAATTGATGCCGGTGGCAGCGATCTTCAAATTTACAAAATCGCCTACCGTAAAATGCGGGAAAACCTGCAAGAAGCATGGGACGACCGTCAAAGCGGCCTGCCTTATAAAAATCCGTACGAAATGCTGATTATGGCAAGTCTGATTGAAAAAGAAACCGCACATGAAGACGACCGCGCCCATGTGGCCGCCGTATTCATCAACCGCCTGAATATCGGCATGCGCCTGCAAACCGACCCGACCGTCATCTATGGCATGGGCGATGCGTATAAAGGCAGAATCCGCAAAGCCGACCTGCAACGCGATACGCCTTACAATACCTATACGCGCAGCGGTTTGACGCCGACGCCGATTGCGCTTCCCGGCAAGGCCGCGCTTGAAGCAGCAGGCCATCCGTCTGATGAAAAATATCTGTATTTCGTCTCTAAAATGGATGGTACGGGCTTGAGCGAGTTCAGCCACAATCTTTCTGAACACAATGCTGCCGTACGCAAATATATTTTGAAGAAATAAACCGAATAGGCCGTCTGAAACATTTATAATCCCTGTTTCAGACGGCCTTTAAATTGATGATATCCATATGAAACCCAGATTTATTACCCTTGACGGCATAGATGGCGCAGGCAAGTCCACCAACCTCGCCGTAATGAAAGCATGGTTTGAGAAACACCAACTGCCCGTATTATTTACGCGCGAACCGGGAGGCACTCCGGCCGGAGAAGCATTGCGTGAAATCCTGCTCAACCCTGCTACCCAAGTCAGCCTGCGTACCGAAACCCTGCTGATGTTTGCCGCCAGACAGCAACACTTGGAAACAGTCATTCTGCCTGCCCTGAAAAACGGCACGCATGTGGTTTCCGACCGCTTTACCGATGCAACGTTTGCCTATCAAGGAGGTGGACGCGGTGTTCCCTTGCAAGATATCGCCACGCTTGAGCATTGGGTGCAGGGCGATTTCCGCCCAGATTTAACTTTGCTGTTGGATGTGCCTTTGGAAGTATCAATGGCGCGCGTCAACCAAACGCGTGAGAAAGACCGCTTTGAACAAGAAAAAGCCGAGTTTTTCAATCGGGTGCGCGAAGTGTATCTGCAACGTGCTAACGAACAGCCGGAACGCTATGCCGTCATCGACAGCAGCCAAAGTCTGGACGCGGTAAAAAATCAGATTGAAACCGTGCTAGACAGTCATTTTGAATTGAATGTTTAAGTTTAAATAAAATGCCGTCTGAAAGAAGGGTAGTGTGGCGAAGAAATATTATTACAGAAGTTTTTAGACATAAAACCAAATAAAACGAAACATCAAAACAAATGTAATAAATATCGGTATGCGCCACAAAAAGAACATGATAAAATTACGGCCTCTTACAAAGCCGGTCTGTTAACAACCCGACTTTAGAAATTTTAAACGTCTGAAGCAGCCTGTTTCAGACTTGTTCGCAGTAAAATCTCTCTCTCTCGCAAACAGGATCGATAAATGGAAAATTCATTAAAAGAAGCCGCCCTGCAGTTTCACGAATTCCCCGTGCCGGGCAAAATCTCCGTTACCCCAACCAAATCTTTGGCAACTTCTAAAGACTTGGCGTTGGCGTACTCTCCGGGCGTAGCCGCTCCTTGTATGGAAATCCATGCCGATCCTCAAACTGCCTACAAATACACTGCCAAAGGCAATTTGGTTGCTGTGATTTCCAACGGTACCGCAGTGTTGGGTTTGGGCAACATCGGCGCATTGGCCGGTAAACCTGTAATGGAAGGCAAAGGCGTATTGTTCAAAAAATTCGCCGGTGTTGACGTATTCGATATCGAAATCGATGAAAAAGACCCGCAAAAATTGGTAGACATCATCGCTTCTTTGGAACCGACTTTCGGCGGCATCAACCTCGAAGACATCAAAGCGCCTGAGTGCTTCTACATCGAACGCGAATTGCGCAAACGTTGCAAAATCCCCGTATTCCACGACGATCAACACGGTACTGCCATCATTACTGCTGCCGCTGTATTGAACGCTTTGCGTTATACCGGCCGCAAAATTGAAGAAGCGACTTTGGTGTGCTCCGGCGCAGGTGCCGCAGCGATTGCTTGCTTGAACCAATTGCTGGATTTGGGCCTGAAACGTGAAAACGTAACCGTCTGCGACTCTAAAGGCGTGATTTACAAAACCCGCGAAGACAAAGACCGTATGGACGAGTCCAAACAGTTCTACGCCATCGAAGACAACGGTCAACGCGTGCTTGCTGATGCCGTCAAAGGCAAAGACATCTTCTTGGGCTTGTCCGGTGCAAACCTACTGACTCCTGAAATGCTGAACACCATGAACGAAAAACCAATCGTGTTCGCTATGGCAAACCCGAATCCGGAAATTCTGCCGCCGCTGGCGAAAGAAACCCGTCCGGACGTGGTCATCGGCACCGGCCGTTCCGACTTCCCGAACCAAGTGAACAACGTATTGTGCTTCCCGTTCATCTTCCGCGGTGCGTTGGATGTCGGCGCGACCACCATCAACGAAGAAATGAAACGCGCCTGCGTGTACGCTTTGGCAGATTTGGCGATGGAAGAAGTAACTGAAGAAGTGGTTGCCGCTTACGGTAAAAAATTCGAATTCGGCGCGGAATACCTGATTCCGACCCCGTTCGACTCCCGCCTGCTGCCTCGCGTTGCTGCGGCTGCCGCCAAGGCAGCGATGGAAAGCGGTGTGGCTACCCGTCCAATCGCTGACTTGGATGCGTACGCTGCTAAATTGGCTGAATGGAAACTGTAATTCAGTAATTTGTGCTTGATTGAAAAGGCCGTCTGAAAGTTGTATTTCAGACGGCCTTTTTGTTTATTGAGTATTTTAGAAACGGCTTAATGCAGCAATCGGAATGAAGAATACGATAATCTGCTGATTCAAAATCGACGTGGGAATATGGATTGTTTTCTAAGATAGGTTTCTTATTTTTGAGCTGCTTTGACTTTGCAGGGTTTGTATGGGATTGAATACAATATTTTTTTCAGCTTTTTTAAACAACATCAGGCCGTCTGAAATCGGGTTTTCAGACGGCCTGAGTTAATGAAACGGTTTATTTTTGCCAATAGGTTTTGACGTTGACGAACTCGTACAGCCCGAATTCTGACAGCTCGCGTCCATAGCCGGAAGCTTTTACACCGCCAAAGGGGAGGCGCAGGTCGCTGCTGGTGTGGCGGTTGATAAAGACAGAGCCTGCTTGGATTCTTTCGGCGTATTGCCATGCGTTTGCTGTATCCGCTGTGTAGATGCAGGCGCCGAGGCCGAAAGGTGTGTCGTTGGCAAGTGCGACGGCGTGATCCGGATTGTCGGCGCGTAAGATCATGGCAACCGGGCCGAAGACTTCTTCGTGCCAAACGCGGCAGTTGGGGTTGACTTGATCCAATACCGTGGCAGGGTAAAACCAGCTTTCTCCCTCAGGAATATAGCCGCCACTCAAACATTGCGCGCCATGTGCAACCGCATCTTGAACCTGCTCATGTACGGTTTGACGCAGGTCTTGGCGGTGAAGCGGGGCAAGGGTGGTGTTCGGGTCTTTGGGATTGCCGGTTTGCAGTTTGGCGCACTCGGTAAGGAAGAGCGGGATAAACTGTTCGGCAATATCTTGGGTAACAATGATGCGTTTGGCGGCATTACAGGATTGTCCGGCATCGCGAAAGCGCGAATAGCAGGCATCGATGGCTGCGCGTTGCAGATCGGCGTCGGGCAGGATGATAAACGGATTGCTGCCGCCCAGTTCAAGGACGTTTTTTTTCAGATGTTTGCCTGCATGGGCGGCCAGCAGGCGGCCGGTATGGGTCGAACCGGTAAATGCCATGGCATCGGTATCTTCAATGGCTTGAAGCGTGTCTTCATGGCTTAACCATGCGCCGATAAGCGGCAAACCTTTGGGGACAAGATCGAAGAGGGTTTCGCTGACGCGGGCGACACTGGGCGCAGGTTTGACCGCGCAGGCATTGCCGGCGCACAGGGCTGGGATGGCAAATCGTAAAATCTGCCAAACAGGATAGTTCCAGGGCATGATCGCCAAAACAACGCCCAAAGGCTCAAAGCGGACTTGGCTGAGGCTGGCTTGGGTAGCGATGGTTTTATGGGCAAGCAGTTCGGGGGCAAGGCGGACGTAGTAGCGGATAAGCTCGATGGACTTGCTGATTTCGGCACGGCATTCGTGTAGGCAGCGTCCGACTTCTTCGCAAACCATTTCGGCAAGGCGTTCTTGGTTTTGGGTAAGGCTGTCGGCAAATTGCTGTAAGAGGGCGGTGCGCTTGGTAATGCTTGATTGGGCGAAGGTTTGTTGAAGGGTTTGGAGGCGGTTCAATTCGTCGGTGAACTCGGTATAGCTTTGCGCCGGTCGGCGGTAAATGGTTTCTCCGGTGAAAACGTGGGTGCTGTGAAACATAGTTGGCTCCTTTGTTTTTATGTTTTTATGAGGCCGTCTGAAAATGTTTCAGACGGCCTTTTATTGTGATGATTGTACTTCAAGCGACCAGTTGGGGGAAAATGGATTTTAAGCCGGCAACAATAATTTCTACGGAAATGGCGGCAAGCATCATGCCCATGATACGGTTGAGGATGGTCAGGCCGGTAGTGCCCAAGCGTTTGCTGATGCGTCCGGCCACAACCAAAATGAAATAGCAAATCAGGCTGACCAAAAAGCCGGAGATGATAATCAGGGCAATATCGCTGTAATTTTTGGCGGCAGAGGAGTAAATGATGACAGTGGAGATGCCGCCGGGGCCGATGGTAATCGGAATGGCAATGGGTACGACGGCAATGGCTTTTTCATTGCGGCGGACTTGTTGCGCACTTTGATGTTCTTCTGAATGGGGATCAATTTTGGGTTTGGCCGGGTTGTCGTTGCCGTTCATTAAGGAGATGGCAATCAGCAAAACCAGAATGCCGCCGCCGACTTGGAAAGAACCAACGCTGATACCGAGTACTTTCAATAAGATACTGCCGCCCAGTGCAAAGACGACAATCACGATGAAAACAGCCAATGCGGCAGTACGCGCGATTCTGCGTTTTTCTTTGGTGCTGTGGTCTTGTGTCAGGTCAAGATAAATCGAGAGTGCGCTGAAAGGATTAATCAGCACGAGCAATGCCACGAGCAGCTTGCCGATTTCTACACCCAGTTCCATATTATTCCTCGCTTTCAGTTAGGTCATCGTTATCCGCATTACGGAGGCGGAGGTTTTTGTGTTCATTGGCAATACCCATTAACAGGGCGAGCACCACCATGATGGAAAGCGTAGCCGTACCGCCGTAGCTGACCAAGGGGAGGGGGACGCCTACGACGGGCAAAATACCGCTGACCATGCCCATGTTTACAAAAGCGTAGCAGAAAAAGGTCATGGTCAACGCGCCTGCCAAAGTACGACTGTAAAGGGATTGCGCTTGCGCGGCAATCCACAATCCGCGTGCCAGAATGATAAGGTAAACCAGCAGCAAAAGTATATTGCCAATCAGGCCGAACTCTTCGCCGAATACTGCGAAAATAAAGTCAGTCGTTGCTTCGGGAATATAGTCCAAATGGGTTTGCGTACCGTTGAGCCAGCCTTTACCCCATACGCCGCCCGAGCCGATGGCAATCATGGATTGGATGATGTGGTAGCCTGCACCTAACGGATCTTTGGTTGGGTCGAGCAGGGTGAGGACGCGGGTTTTCTGATAGTCGTGCATGCCGTAGTTCCACAAGAGCGGTAAGGCGGCCACAAAGGCAATAATAGCGGCAAAAATAGCTTTCCAAGGCAATCCGGCAAAGAAGATGACAAAAATACCCGAAGCCATAATCAATGCTGCTGTACCGAGATCGGGTTGCTTCAAAATCAGGGCGACAGGAACAAGAATCAGCACGAGGGCGACAATATAATGTATCCATTTCAGACGGCCTTCATAGCGTTGGAAATACCACGCGACAGTCATGGGAATGCCGATTTTCATGATTTCGGAAGGTTGGATACGGGTAAAGCCGAGACTCAGCCAACGGGTCGAACCGTTGACGGTAACGCCGGCGACTTCAACGCCAATCAGCAGTAATACGCCGACAATGTAAACAGGCAGGGCAACTTTGGCAGCCGTTTGCGGCTTGAATACGGCGATAATCCATAACAGGGCAAAGCCCAAAACGGTATGGATGGTTTTATTTTCCAATTGGCCGAACTCTTGCCCGTCTGCAGAATAGAGCAGGAACAGGCTCATGATGTAGATGGCGAGCATGGCAAAAAACAGCCAAGGGTCAATCGGGGCTGCAATGGTGGATTTGAAATTTTTCCACGCTGATGTGTTATTCATGATGAACCTCCGGCTGTGAGGCAGGGCTTGTCGGAGTCAGTCCGTAGGCAGATTGGAAAATGCTGGTAATAGGCTGATGCTTGTCCGTTGTTTCAGTTTTGGCCGAGTCTGCCTCAAGGCCGTCTGAAAACTGTTGCGGCTTGACGTGAAGCATATAAAAATCAGTCATTTCACGGGCCAATGGCGCGGCATACGCACCCCAACCGCCGTTTTCCAAAATCACGGCAATCGCGATTTCAGGTTTTTCCAATGGCGCAAACGAGATAAACCATGCGTGGTCGCGGTGTTGTTCGCGCAGGGCTGCGGCATTGTAACGGCCACCCTGTTTGATTTGTACGACTTGGGCCGTACCGGTTTTACCGCCCATTGTATAAGCAAGTCCGCCACCGATACGGTGTGCCGTACCGCCCGGTTTCAATACCTTTTCCATTGCACGTTTGACGTATTCGAAGTTGTCGGCTTTGAATGGAATTTGACGCTCGGGATTGGGGTTGATGCGGGTAATTTTGCGTGCGCCGAAGTCCAATACTTCTTTGACCAAATGCGGCTGATGGACGACACCGTCATTGGCAAGAGAAGCTGTCGCATGTGCCATTTGCAAAGGTGTGTAGGCGTTATAGCCTTGGCCGATGCTGACAGAAACCATTTCGCCGGCACGCCATTCTTTGGTGGTAGGGTCGGAAGATTTGGCAAAGCGTTTGGCTTTCCATTCGCGGCTGGGCAAAACGCCTGCGTATTCGCTGGGCAGGTCAATGCCGGTTTTTTGGCCGAAACCGAATTGCGCCAGATACGGAGAGGCTTTATCGATACCCATTTCGTAACCCAAGCGGTAAAAGAAGGTATCTGAAGATACTTGGATGGCTTTACTCAAGTTGGCAGAGCCGTGACCGCTGCGGACAGAGTCGCGGAAAATATGGCGGCTGCCGGGTATGTTCCATGCGCCGGGTGCGGGGACGATGGTGTTCTGAGTGATTTTGCCGCTTTCCAACAAGGCCATACCCATAAAGGGTTTGAATGTAGAACCTGGTGGATAAAGGCCTTGGGTAACGCGGTTGATCAAAGGCTTTTTCCAATCGTCATTCAGCATTTTCCAAGTGTCGCTGTCGATGCCGGCAATAAAGAGGTTGGGATCGAAAGAAGGCTTGGAAACAAATGCCAAAACGGTACCATCTTGTGGATTAATGGCCACCAATGCGCCACGGCGGTCGCCTAAAATGCGGTCGGCTTCCTGCTGCATACGGATATCCATGCCTAGGCGCAAGGTTTGCCCCATTTTTGACGGGACATTTTTCAATACGCGGACGATATTGCCGTAAGCGTCTTTTTCGACTTCCTGATAGCCTGGAACACCATGAAGCTGGTGTTCGTAATATTTTTCCAAACCGGATTTGCCGATATGCGTACTGCCGCGGTAGAGGGCGGTCAGGCCTTCTTCTTCCAGCATTTCTTTGTCTTTGTCGCTAATACGGCCGATATAGCCTAAGAAATGGGAAGTCAGTTTGCCGTAAGGATATTCGCGGAATGTGCGTGAATTGACCTCTACGCCTTTGAATTCGCGCAGATGTACGGACAAACGGGCGGCCTCTTCATCGGTTAGTCTGAGTTTGAGCGGAATATTTTCAAATTTTCGATAGCTTTCGCGGTATTTTTTGAAGCGTTTTAAATCTGTCGGCGTAATATCAACATATTTTTTCAATGCTTCAATGACATCTTCCATTTTGCCTTCAATGCGGCTGGGAATAACTTCGAGCGAAAAGATAGGATAGTTTTTGGCCAAAGGAACGCCGTTGATATCGACGATTTCGCCTCGTACGGGCGGCGTTGGAATCAGGGTAATGCGGTTGCTCGATGCCTGACCGGAAAACTCGTTGTGTTGAGTCACTTGCAGGTAGAAGAACCGCGCCAGCAAGATGGAAAAGAAGATGACGATCAGGATAAAAGCAACGAGCAGGCGCAATAGGGCGTCGGCTTGTGCTGCCTGAGCAGAAGGTTTTTTGGTATGTTGACCACTGGAAAGACGGTGTGGAAGAATCGGTTTCATCTTTTCAGTGGGAGCGGTAAATACGGGTCACAATCAACATCAGCTGGCTGAGTATCGGCCAAAGCAATGCGCCGACAAACGGGGCAACAAAGCCTTGCAAAGTGATAACCTGATGATTGAGGAACAAACGGGCAACAGTTAAGACGGCCTGATTGAGAAGCAGCGCAACCAATACAGCGGCTAATTGCATAATGTGGCCGTAAAGCATGATTTGGCGGCGGCGGTTTAAGATGAAATAAGTCATCACGACGTAAGATAGGGCGTGCAAGCCCAAAGTCGCGGCGGTTACGGCATCGACAATCAGGCCGATGGCAAAAGCCAGTCCCATGCCTGCGCGTTGCGGTTGGTGCAATGTCCAATACAGCAACATCAGTGCCGTCATTTCAGGCAGCCAAAAGAATCCGTCAAAGGAAAACGGCATAAAGTCCAGTATCATCATCACTATGAGACTGGCCGCCATGATGTGCAGCGGTACTGCACGGTAAGAATCGTCAAAATCGTTCATGAAATCAGCGTGGGGAAGAAGGGGCGGAAGAAAGTACTAAGACAAAACGGCTGCTGCGTAAAGCGGCCAAAGGCGTCAGTTGCGTATCGTAATAAGGCGTTCCTGATGCGCGGACAACCTTGCTGACGGTTGCAACGGGAATCCCCGCAGGATAAGTACCATCCAAACCGGAAGTCAGCAGAATATCGCCGGGCTTCAAGTCGGAGCCGGTTGGAAAATAGCGCAAATCCAAACCGTTGCCATTGCCGTATGCCAAGCTGCGTTCGCCGGTGCGGCTGACGGCTATGGGGACAATGCTTTGTCCGCCTGAAATCAGCCCAATTTCCGCGCTTTGTGTGTGAACTTGTGTCAACAGGCCGATCAAACCGCTTTGATCGATGACCGTGTCGCCAACTTTCAAGCCGTCTTGACTGCCCTTGCTGATAATCAGTCTTTCGGAAAGCGGATCTTTGCCATTGGAAATGACTTCCGCACCGATAACGTTGTGAATGCCTTTTTGTTGCAAACCGTACAGTTTTTTTAATTCGCGCAATTCATCGGTATTGACTTTATCCCGCTGCAAATCGATTTTCAGACGGCCATTTTCTTCCATAAGCTGGCGGTTTTGTTCCAAAAGCTCGGATTTGGACTGGGAGAGGTCGGCAAAATATTGATAAAGTTGAACAGGTTGATTCGCCAGCCATTGAGCAGGGTAGAGCATGGGTATGACTGCCGCACGTACAGGCTGCATCAATGAAAAGCGGTAATCTGCCACCATCAGACCGGCAGCCAGAGCAATATAAACGACAAAACGAGGCAACAGCTTAGGGCCTTTTGCCTCGTCAAAGCGCAAAGAAGAGCGTTCCATAACCATCTACCTTATGGGTTTTCCGTGAATACGGTATCCCATTTGCCGATATAGTCCAAAGCCTTGCCGGCACCATAGGCAACGCAGTTCAGAGGCTGGTCGGCAATACCGACGGGCAGGCCGGTTGCATCGGCCAAGACGGTATCGATACCGTGCAGAAGCGCGCCGCCGCCGGTCAGCATAATACCGCGGTCGGCGATGTCGCCAGCCAGTTCGGGCGGAGCCTGTTCCAAAGCCAGACGGACGGCACGGATGATTTGATTGACCGTTTCACTCAATGCTTCACGGATTTCATTTGAAGTAACCGCCAAGGATTTAGGCGTACCTTCGGCCAGATCTCGACCCTTAATGCGCATGGCTGTTTCGGTTTCAAGGCCCGAGGCCGAGCCGATTTGTTTCTTCAATTCTTCGGCCGTAGCTTCGCCAATCAAGACACCACGATGGCGGCGCAGGTAATGGATGATGCTTTTATCGAATTCATCGCCGGCTGCGCGGACAGAAGCAGAGTAGGCCATGCCGCCCAGCGAAAGAATACCGATTTCAGTCGTACCGCCGCCAATATCGACAATCATCGAACCTGCCGCATCTTCAATCGGCAAGCCTGCGCCCAAAGCGGCGGCCATCGGTTCTTCAATCAAATGTACGCTTGCCGCACCGGCAGCAAACGCAGAATCCAAAATTGCTTTACGTTCCACTTGGGTAGAGCCGCCCGGAACACAGATAACCACACGAGGCGGAACCAAAGACCGTCCTTCGGTGGCTTTTTTAATCAACATACCCAGCATACGCTCGGTAATCACAAAATCAGCAATTACACCGTCTCTCATCGGGCGGATGATTTCAATATTGCGCGGCGCACGGCCCTGCATTTTTTTGGCTTCCGTGCCCACCGCCATAATTTTACTTTTATTGCCTGCGCCGGATTGAATCGCAACCATGGACGGCTCATCCAAAACAATCCCTTTGCCGCGTACAAAAATCAGCGTGTTGGCCGTGCCCAAGTCGATGGCAATATCATTGGAGAGGAAACGGGATAAAAGACGAAACATAGGATACCTGAAATTCCGGCCCAGCCCGGATGCTTTAAGCAGTATTTAAAATAAGAAAAACAGGTACACGGTTTTAGACGGATAAATGCGCCCTTAAAAGGCCGTCTGAATCAAAACACCATGCCAACCTGTTTGGTTTTCGGTTATAATTCTTCGCTTCATAGAAGACGAAAAGCAATGATACCCCAAACCAAAGAGGCATTGCTATCAGACAAGGATTTTTTATGGCTTTAAGCTTAAATGATGTGGAAAAAATCGCAAAACTCTCGCGCCTCACTTTAACGGACGAAGAAAAAAACAAAACGCTTGCCGAGTTGAACGACATTTTCGCCATGGTTGAAAACATGCAAAGCGTCAATACCGACGGCATCGAACCCATGGCGCATCCGCACGAAGCCGCTTTGCGCCTGCGCGAAGATAAAGTGACTGAAACCGATCACGCTGCAGAATATCAGGCTGTTGCCCCCGAAGTGCGCAACCGCCTGTATATCGTTCCTCAAGTGATTGAAGAATAAGGTTTCAGACGGCCTTTGCTTATCGGCAAGCCCCTATTGCAAGGCCGTCTGAAAGGATATTCTGTTCAGACGGCTCGATTTATTGATTTAAACGGATGTTTTCAATATCTGTTTTGAAAGCAAAAACTGTTTTATAGAAAGTACGGCACAATGACCGCTTACACGCTCAAACAAGCCAGCAGCCTGCTGCAATCCAAACAAATTTCCGCAGTCGAATTGGCGACCGAATATTTGGCCGCTATTGCTGCGAAAAATCCTGCTATCAACGGCTACGTTACCATCGATCAAGATAAGACCCTTGCTGAGGCCAAAGCAGCCGATGCGCGTATCGCGGCCGGTAATGCAACGGCTTTGACCGGTGTGCCGGTTGCTTACAAAGATATTTTCTGCCAAACAGGTTGGCGCAGTGCATGCAGCTCCAAAATGTTGGATAACTTTGTTTCTCCTTATACTGCCACTGTGGTGCAAAACCTGTTGGATGCCGGCATGGTCACTCTTGGCCGTACCAATATGGACGAATTTGCCATGGGTTCGACCAATGAGACTTCGTTCTACGGCGCAATCAAAAACCCGTGGAATCTTGAACATGTTCCCGGTGGTTCGTCAGGCGGTTCGGCTGCAGTGATTGCGGCGCGTTTGGCACCGGCTGCGTTGGGTTCGGATACCGGCGGTTCTATCCGTCAGCCTGCGTCGCATTGCGGTATTACCGGCATCAAGCCGACTTATGGTACGGTTTCACGCTTCGGTATGGTTGCCTATGCTTCCAGCTTTGACCAAGCCGGCCCTATGGCGCAAACGGCCGAAGACTGTGCGATTTTGTTGAATGCCATGGCCAGCTTTGACGAGCGCGATTCCACCAGTTTGGAGCGCGACAAAGAAGAATACACCCGTGATTTGGACAAGCCGCTTAAAGGTTTGAAAATCGGTTTACCTAAAGAGTATTTTGGCGAAGGCGCGGATGCCGATGTTCAGACGGCCTTGCAAAGCGTTATCGATTTGCTCAAAGCACAAGGCGCAGAGACTGTTGAAGTTTCCCTGCCGCAAACATCATTGTCGATTCCCGCTTATTACGTTCTCGCCTCTGCGGAAGCAAGTACCAACCTGTCCCGTTTCGACGGCGTACGTTATGGCCATCGTGCAGCGCAATTCAGCGATTTGGAAGAAATGTACAGCAACACCCGTGCCGAAGGTTTCGGCAGCGAGGTTAAACGCCGTATCATGATTGGTACTTATGTATTGAGCCATGGTTACTATGATGCGTATTACCTGAAAGCGCAAAAACTGCGCCGTCTGGTTGCCAATGATTTTCAGACGGCCTTTGGTCAATGTGATTTCATTTTGGCGCCGACTGCGCCGACTGCCGCGCCTAAACTCGGCAGCAACATTCACGACCCTGTGCAAATGTACTTGTCCGATATTTACACCATCGCCGTGAACCTTGCCGGTTTGCCTGCACTGACTCTGCCTGCCGGTTTTGGCGCAAACGGCCTGCCGATTGGTGTGCAATTTATCGGCAACTATTTCTCCGAAGCCAAAATTTTGGGTGCCGCACATCAAGTTCAACTGAACAGCGATTGGCACACTAAAGCGCCGGAATAAGGGTAGGGAGTCTATATGCCTGAAAAGTTTTCTTTTCCGGGATTTAAAACTGTTTATCAGAATGCACCAAAGTTTAAAACGCAACATTTAAAATTTATATTGCGGACATTGTGGTATCGTAAAGAAATTAAGGCATTTGAGCAGTTTGTAAATGCTTCGGAAATATGCCAAAGTTTTTTTAGTCAAATGCCCCAAGATGCCTATCCTTTGATACATGAGTTTGTTGATAAGAAATTTAGTGGTCATGATAGGTTAAAAATTATGCAGTCAGATTTTGAGGCTGCAGAAAAGCTGTTTGGAAAAGAAAGAGTAATGGGTATGAAAACCCGTTCCTTTCATATTGTTTTGGCAAAACCTTCAGACGGCCTTGAGATTTGGCTTAACCGAAATGACAATTGCGTCGATGAGGGAATGTGGTCTCTTTCTTTACGAGAAAGCAATGGAAGACGTCTGTATATGACAACATTCGCCTTTGTAAATAATATGCTGCTTGCAGCCTCTCTTCAGGGGCCGGCAGGAGAAGAGGCGAAAGATACCGTACGGGGTTTAACTAAGAAGCTACATGGATTGCGTCCTCAGCAATTGATGGTGCATGCATTGCAATATTTTGCTATTGCATTAGAGCTGGATGGTGTGATTGGTATCACACAAGATAGACAAGTTAAGCTACGTTGGCGCTTGAAGAAACGTGTCAAAATGAACTATGACCAATTTTGGCAGGAGCATGGTGCTCAAAAGGGTGTTGATGGATTATGGCATCTTCCAAAAGAGCCGGTGCGTAAAGATTTTGAGGAAATTGAAAGCAAAAAACGATCCATGTATCGTAAGCGTTATCAGATGTTAGATGAAATAGAAGAGCAAATAAGAAATGGTTTAGCGCCTATAAAATAAACTATCATCTGATGAATAAAACATATATATGAATACAACCGACTTCATTCAAATCATTGGGACAGCCGCGTTTGCCATTTCCGGCTATTTGGTCGGCTACAACAAGCGGTTGGATGTACTCGGTGTCGTCATTACTGCGTTACTGACGGCTGTCGGCGGCGGCATGATACGCGATGGTTTGGTCGGTCGGATTCCGCAAGTGTTTTTGCAAACCGATGCGTTGATTGTTGTGTTTGCTACGCTTGCTATTGCATGGTTGATAAGAGTGCAACGTTATCGCAGCACCTATTTGGCCGCTGCTTTTATTATTGCCGATGCCATCGGTTTGGCAGCGTTCAGCATTACCGGCGCACAAATCGGTATGGCTTTGCATCTCAATCTGTTCGGCGTTATTTCTTTGGCTTTTGTGACTGCCGTTGGCGGCGGTATTGCACGCGATATTTTGGTCAATGATGTGCCGATGATTTTGCGCACCGACCTTTACGGCAGCGTAGCCATTTTGATTGGCGGGCTGATTTATCTGTTCGGGCATTTGGGCTGGATTAATATTTTTACGTTAAACCTGCTCTTTGCCGGCGGATTGTTGTTTCGCCTGACTGCATACCGTTTCCATTGGCAACTGCCCGGTTTCCAACGCCGCAGGAAATAAACTTATCTTACAGACGGCCTGTTATGGTTTTTTATTCAGGCCGTCTGAAAAACGAATCACTCATTTAACCGATTAACTTTTTTTCGACAGAAAGACCCTTATGACTTGGGAAACCGTAATCGGACTGGAAATCCACGTCCAACTCAACACCCAATCCAAAATCTTCAGCGGCGCATCCACTGCATTCGGTGCCGAGCCTAATGCCCACGCCAGCGTGGTTGAGTGTGCGTTGCCGGGCGTATTGCCGGTAATGAACCGCGAAGTCGTCGAAAAAGCCATCAAACTCGGTTTGGCTTTGGATGCGAAAATCAATCAGAAAAACGTGTTCGACCGTAAAAACTATTTTTATCCTGATTTGCCAAAAGGCTATCAAATCAGCCAGTTGGATTTGCCGATTGTTGAACACGGCAAGCTGGAAATCGTAGTGGGCGATGAGGTTAAAACCATCAATGTTACCCGTGCACACATGGAAGAAGATGCGGGTAAATCCGTGCACGAGGGTTTGAACGGTGCCACCGGTATCGACTTGAACCGTGCCGGTACGCCTTTGTTGGAAGTTGTCTCCGAGCCTGAAATGCGTTCCGCTGCCGAAGCCGTGGCATACGCTAAAGCGTTGCACGGTTTGGTGACTTGGCTCGATATTTGTGACGGTAATATGGCGGAAGGCTCGTTCCGCGTTGATGCCAACGTTTCTGTACGTCCAAAAGGCCAGGCCGAGTTCGGTACACGTCGTGAAATTAAAAACCTCAACTCTTTCCGCTTCTTGGAACAAGCCATCAATTATGAAGTGGAAGCGCAAATCGAAATCTTGGAAGACGGCGGTAAAGTACAGCAGGCAACCATGTTGTTTGACCCTGAAAAAGGTGAAACCCGTGTGATGCGTTTGAAAGAAGATGCGCACGATTACCGCTATTTCCCTGACCCGGATTTGCTGCCGGTCATTATTTCAGACGGCCAATTGCAAAAAGCCAAAGAGCAAATGCCTGAATTGCCACATGAAATGGCGGCGCGTTTTGTTGCCGATTACGGCGTGTCTGACTATGATGCGCGCCTGTTGACTGCCAGCCGCGTTCAAGCTGCCTATTTTGAAGAAGCAGCCAAAGCCTGCGGCAAAGGTAAATTGACGGCGAACTGGATGAACGGCGAGCTTGCCGCTACCTTGAACAAAGAAGGTTTGGAATTGGCTGAAAGCCCGATTACGGCTTCACGTCTTGCCGAGTTGGTTGCTAAAGTTGCAGATGGAACATTAAGCAGCAAACTGGCGAAAAAAGCTTTTGAAGCAATGTGGGCTGAGCCTGAAGCAGGTATTGCTGAAATCATCGAAAAACATGGTTTGCAACAGATTACCGATACTGGCGCAATTGAAGCTATGGTGGATGAAGTGCTGGCAAACAATGAGAAAGCCGTTGAGCAATTCCGTTCCGGTAATGAGAAAGCCTTGAATGCGATTGTCGGTCAAGTGATGAAAGCAAGCAAAGGCAAGGCCAATCCGGCTCAGGTTCAAGAGCTGATTAAAGCTAAATTAGCTTGATAGATAGGACAGGCCGTCTGAAAAATAGGTCTTATTTTTCAGACGGCCTTTATTTTGATTCTAAAATTATTCTAAATACCATGACACATACTATTACCTTACCAGATCAAACTACATTTACGACGAATGAGGACGAAACTGTTCTTGCTGCCGCAACCCGTCAAAATTTAAATTTGCCTCATTCTTGCAAAAGCGGTGCTTGCGGGCAGTGTAAGGCCGAGTTGATTAGTGGCGAATTTGAAATGGGCAAGCATATCGATAAAGCCATCAGCGCAGAAGAAAAAGCGCAGGGTAAAGTGTTATTGTGCTGCACTACTGCGAAGAGCGACCTCAAAATCAATGTGCCGGGTTTTAATCAAAATGCTTTACCAGTACGCACATTGCCGGCACGTATTGAAAACATTGAAATCAAACACGATGTTGCTTTGCTCAAACTAGCTTTGCCTAAAGCGCCGTCATTTGCATTTTATGCCGGACAATATATTGATTTGCTGCTTCCCGGCAATATCAGCCGCAGCTATTCAATCGCCAATTCGCCTGACCAAGAAGGCGTTTTGGAGCTGCATATCCGTAAACGTGAAAACGGCGTATGCTCAGAAATGATTTTTGGTGCCGATCCGAAAGTTAAAGAAAAAGGTATTGTCCGCGTTAAAGGTCCATTGGGTACGTTTACTTTGCAAAAGGACAGCGATAAACCGATTATTTTGTTGGCAACGGGTACAGGTTACGCACCTATCCGCAGTATCTTGCTTGATTTGATTCATCAGAATAGCGAACGTCCGGTTCATTTCTACTGGGGGGCACGTCAGCAGGAGGATTTGTACGCATTGGAAGAAGCAGAAACATTAATAGGCCGTCTGAAAAATGCGAAATTCTCGCCTGTTCTTTCTAAGCCTGATTCCGATTGGAAAGGGGAGAATGGGTATGTGCAAAACGTTGCCGCACAAAATTATCCTGATTTGAGCCAATATGAAGTTTATGCTTGCGGGTCACTAGCCATGACGGAGAGTGCGCAAAGTTTGCTGACTCAAAAATGCGCTTTACCGGAAGATGCCTTCTTCTGTGATGCTTTTTCACCGGCATAATGATGTTTATACAGGATTTATATGTTTGAATGCAGGTGTTAAGAGTAAAATTTGATGGCAATCTGTTTGAGAAAGAGTGTGTTTTGCACACTCTTTTTCTATGTCGCAGTGATTGAACAGATATTTATAGCTTGAAGAGATAGCTATTTTGTTTTTAAAAATTGAATTTATTATTTATTATAAAGAAAAAGGCCGTCTGAATATTTCAGACGGCCTTTGTTTTGAAGTAAGTATTAGCTACCGATCAGTTTCAAACGTTGACCAGGAGTCACAGTACGGGTATTGCGGTTCCAACGGCGGATATCATTAACATCAACATTGAAACGGCTGGCAATGGTGTTCAAAGTATCACCTTTGCGTACAGTGTAGGAAACGTTTTGAATCGGGTTGCTGTGGATTTTTGCCGGAGCAGCTGTAACGCGGAGGATTTGGCCTTTTTTGATATTGTTGCCTTTGATGTTGTTGGCAATAATCAAATCAGCTACGCTCAGGTTATAACGTTTGGAGATATTAAACAACGTATCACCATCTGCCACGCGGTATGTGCCTGCTGCAAGTGCTGCAGTTTGTGTGTTTTGTTGACCACTTACACGGGCAAGACGCGCATTGATGCGGCTTTGCTGTTTAACGGTATTGGCTGCGATACGTTCTGTACGAGCGCTTTCGGCAGTAACAACAGTTTGAACTTGTTTGGCTTCAGGAGTCGCTTCAGCAACAGTCGCTGCAGGTTCCTCCGCAGGTCGGTTTTGTACCAAAGCCATCAGGTCATCATGCTCTTCTTGAACCGGCACGGCAGCAACAGATTCAACTGCAGAAGTAGGCGCTACATCGTTTGCGGCAACAGTCGGTGCAGTCAAGTCGGCAGGGGTGGCTGCTTTGGGTGCTTCTGCAACATTTGTGGCAGTAGGCTCAGTAGCAGTATGGGTCATGGCTACAACAGTGGCTGCTGCATCCGCATTTGCAACTTGAGGTTGCGCCTTGGTTTCTGTTACCACTACGGAAGTAACGTTTTCAGCTTTGCTGCGTGCAATAAAGTCAACCGGTTTGCTGGACTGTGGAACAACAGGAGCAACAATATTGGTCACGGTAGTTTGAGCGACTTTAACCGGTTCTGCTACGTTGGAAGCAATAATCGGAGACATGGCCGGCATATTGGATTGGTAAGTATCCGGAGTATTGTCTTTGTCGATGAAGTTAATAATGTCTTGGCTTTGGGTAGCTGAGTTTTTAGCCACCAAAATGCTGCGGCCTTCAGAAATGGCACTGCCGCTCAGGCCATTGAGGCGTTTGAGTTCGGCTACACTCATGCCGGTATCGTTAGCAATGGCATTAAGTTTTTTGTTGCCCAAAGAGGTATAAATATCCCAAGACATCAGGGTATCTGGATTGGCATTGCGGTAGTTCTTTTCAAATGCAGAAACCGCAGAAACCGGTAACAACAGACGACGGTTGTTTTTAGGGATAAATACCGGGGCATTGAAACCTGGGTTGAGTGCCAACAGTTCGCTTTCGCTGATGTTTGCAAAACGAGCAATTGTGCTGTTATCAATAGGTTTGTCGATGCTGACAGATTTGAAATACGGCTGATTGCTGATTTCACTGATATTCATGCCGAAAGTTTGCGGGTTGGCAACGATATTGCGGACAGCCAAAAGTTTTGGAACGTAATTGCGTGTTTCGTTCGGCATACGCAGGTTTTCGTATGTCGGTTCCAAACCTTGCGCACGGGCGCGGTTTACGGCACGGCCGACGTTACCTTCGCCCCAGTTGTAAGCGGCAAGGGCCAAAGACCAGTCACCGAACATGCTGTGCAGGTATTGCAGGTAGTTCAGTGCGGCATCGGTAGCGGCGTAAACGTCGTGGCGACCGTCATACAAAGGCGTTTTTTCCAAGCCGAAGTGGCGGCCGGTAGCCGGCATAAATTGCCACAGGCCGGATGCGCCGACGTGTGATTTGGCTTTGGTTACGAATGCGCTTTCAATGAAAGGCAGCAAAGCGATTTCTGCAGGCATATTGCGTTTTTTAACTTCATTGGCAATATGGTACATATAAGGTTTGCTGCGGGAGATGGTGCGGTCGAAATATGCACTGTTTGCAGCAAATTTGTTTTCATGGCGGCGAACCAGTTCTGTATTGACTTCGTTGATGCGGAAGTCTTTACGCAATGATGCCCACAAACTACCGGAGCCGAAGGTTTGTGTTTTTGCTTGGTCGAGCAGGGAGGAGTTGAGGCGCATCATGGCCATGCCGACTTGGTTGGGCGTAGCGTTTTGCGCGTAGGCTGTGGCGGAAACTGCCGACAGGCTTGAAACGGTCAGAACGATGGTTTTTAGTTTTGCCATAGTAAATAGAGTTATCAAATATATAATAAGATTTTGTCTTCTCGATGGTATCGTTTCAGCATTCAAACGTCAAGCCGGGCAGGGAATTTGCTTGTATGATGTGGCCGTGGTGTTAAAATTCGGTCACACAAGTCGGGATGCATAGGGGAGTCTTTAATGGAAGTTTTTTTTATGCAAACGCCAATGGGACAATATCTTGCTCAAAAAGAGGCGGATTTTTTCAGACGGCATTTGCAATATTTGAATGGCCAAGTGGCAGTTCAATTAGGCGGTATATGGCAGAGGCCGTCTGAAAATATGATTATGGTGCCGCGCGATGTACGGATGGATGCTGAAATGTTGGCATTTGAAACGCATTCTGTGGATGTATTATTGATGCCTCATCTTTTGGAAATTTCATCTGCCGATTTGGTGTTGCAAGAGGCATTTAGGATATTAAAACCCGAGGGCAGGTTGATTTTGACGGGGTTTAACCCTAAATCTTTGTGGGGATTGAGCTCGTGGTTTGATGGCAAAAGACTGCCTATGAAATCTCAATGCTTGGCTCTGGCTGAGTTGAAACGAAAAACTGTCGCTATTGGTTTTGAAATGGAATATGGGCAGTTTATGGATTATCTGCCTGCTGTGAATTCACCATCTGCTTTGAGGTTTTGGCAGTTTATGGAAAAGGCGGGGGATAGGTGGTGGCCTCAGTGTGCGGCGGTGTATGGTGTGGTTTTGACGAAACATTTGATTGGTGTCCATCCTTTGCCTGAATTGGAATCTGCATTCGATGGCAATACGGTTGCTTTAAGTACGGCACGTTTGGCCGAATAGTTTTCAGACGGCCTATATATAATGATGAATTTGGAGAATAATGATGCCTGAATTACCTGAGGTGGAAACGACTTTACGCGGAATCGCGCCGCATATTGATGGCAAGAAGATAGAAAAAGTCATTATTCGCCAGTTTAAATTGAGATGGCCTATCCATCCGAACTTGGCGCAAATTTTGGCCGGGCGCAAAGTTTTGGCATGCAACCGTCGTGCGAAGTATTTGATTATTACTTTTGAAACGGGTATTTTACTTATTCATTTAGGCATGTCTGGCAGTTTGCGTATTTTTACCGCCAATGATGAGCGTATCGCCACGCCTGATAAACACGATCATTTAGATTTTGTATTTGATGACGGTACTGTATTGCGTTATCACGATCCGCGTAAATTTGGTGCGGTATTGTGGTATGAGGGTATTGCCGAGCATCATCCGCTGTTGGAAAAACTGGGACCGGAGCCGCTTTCGGACGATTTTGATGCAAATTACCTGTATCAGAAATTGAAAACCCAAAAGCGTGCAGTCAAATTAGCGCTAATGGATAATGCGGTGGTGGTTGGCGTTGGCAATATTTATGCGAATGAAAGTCTGTTTAAGGCAGGTATTTCGCCATTGCGCCCGGCGAATAAGCTGACCAAGAAAGAATGCGCATTATTGGTGGAAACCGTTAAAGCGGTTCTGCAAAGGGCGATTGAAACCGGCGGCAGTACGCTGCGAGACTTCGTGAATAGCGATGGAAAAAGCGGCTACTTTCAGCAGGAGTATACGGTCTATGGCCGTCACAATGAGCCTTGTGTCCAATGTGGCGGGTTGATTTTTAAAGAAACTTTGGGGCAGCGTGGAACATTTTATTGTCCAAATTGCCAGAAATAGTTTCAGACGGCCTTAAATGTCAGAGGCCGTCTGAAAATAATGAACACAATACAGAAGAAATTTTATGTCTAAACAAAAAGCTCCTTTTTTTAAACGACTGGGCAGACTTTGCCGTTTGGCAGCTTGGTTATTCAGAACCGGTCGGGATTTGCGTGCCATCGATGGCAACAATGCAGAGGAACGCAATCACGCAGTGGTTGTTTTGGGGAAAGGTGCGTTGGATGCTTTGGATATCGAATTGGAAATCGGCGTACCGCCTCAAGGAAATGTAAGCGGTACTTTGGTCGTGGCCAACCATGTGTCTTGGTTGGATATTTTTGCCATGAGTGCCGTTTATCCGAGTAGTTTTATTGCGAAACAGGAAATCAGCGGTTGGCCGGTTTTGGGGAAAATGGGTAAAAATGCCGGCACGGTGTTTATTAACCGCAATTCCCGCCGTGATGTCGAGCCGATTAATCAGGCAATTTGTGCGGCATTGAAAGCAGGGCAAAATGTCAGTTTCTTCCCCGAGGCGCGCACTTCTTCCGGCTTGGGTATTTTGCCGTTTAAAGCAGCCCTGTTTCAATCGGCTATTGATGCGAAAGCGCCGATTCAGGCAGTAACTTTGCGATATTATGATGACGAAGGACAACGGACGGATCTGCCATCCTATGCGGAGGTAAACCTGTTTCAGTCTTTATGGCGCATTGTTTCTATGAAGAAAATCCGTATCCGCTTGGATTTCTCGCCACAGTACAAATCGACAGATATGCCGGATAAAGACCGCTATGCTTTGAAGGATATTGCGGAAACAGCCATCGGCGAAATTGTGGCTTCGGATTCTCCCGTTCAGCCCTCACCTAAAAAATAATTTCAGTCAGGTACTTGTTTTATTTCAGACGGCCTTCATTTAAAGAAACAGCTGTTTTCGGTTTAATTGAATTGATAGTTTGATGTAATTAATATCATTTGAACTATAAATTATACAAATCGATAGACCTGCATTAGAATGCAAGCATTGATTCATTTCTCAAACCTGAATTTTTAAGGAGCTTAAAAATGGCTTTGCAAGATCGTACCGGTCAAAAAGTACCTTCCGTAGTATTCCGCACTCGCGTTGGCGACACTTGGAAAGATGTTTCTACTGATGATTTGTTCAAAGGCAAAAAAGTAGTCGTGTTCTCTCTGCCTGGCGCATTTACTCCGACTTGCTCTTCTTCTCACCTGCCACGCTACAACGAATTGTTTGGCGCGTTCAAAGAAAACGGTGTTGACGCAATCTACTGCGTATCTGTAAACGACACTTTCGTGATGAACGCTTGGGCTGCTGAAGAAGAATCTGACAATATCTACATGATTCCTGATGGCAACGGTGAATTCACTGAAGGCATGGGCATGTTGGTTGGCAAAGAAGACTTGGGCTTCGGCAAACGCTCTTGGCGTTACTCCATGCTGGTTAACGACGGCGTGGTTGAAAAAATGTTTATCGAACCTGAAGAACCAGGCGATCCTTTCAAAGTGTCTGACGCTGACACTATGTTGAAATTTATTGCTCCTGAGTGGAAAGCTCAAGAGTCTGTTGCCATCTTTACCAAACCTGGCTGCCAATTCTGTGCTAAAGCTAAAAAAGCTCTGCAAGACAAAGGTTTGTCTTACGAAGAAATCGTATTGGGCAAAGATGCAACTGTTACTTCCGTACGCGCTATTACCGGCAAGATGACTGCTCCTCAAGTATTCATCGGCGGCAAATACATCGGTGGCAGCGAAGACTTGGAAGCTTACTTGGCTAAAAACTAATTGCCTGTATGCTTGAGACGGCTTGAAAAGGCCGTCTGAAAGACCCAAATATAGAGTTATTCAAACGACGTTTGCAAATCGTCGTTCTGAATAACTCTATATTTACAAGTAGAATTTGAGATTATTGTTTTAAATCGATATTTAGGTATTGACTATTGATTTTTAAATTTTGATAGTTTATGAAGTTTAGGCCGTCTGAAAACAGATAACCTGATGGCAATATCGGTTTGGATATAGACAGTAAGGATAAAATATGAAAAAGATTCAAGCAGATGTGGTAGTACTGGGTGGCGGTACAGCCGGTATGGGCGCATTTCGCAATGCCCGACTTCAGACAGACAATGTTTACCTGATTGAAAACAATGTATTCGGAACAACTTGTGCGCGTGTCGGCTGTATGCCGTCCAAATTGCTGATTGCGGCTGCGGAAGCGCGCCATCATGCTCTGCATACCGATCCGTTTGGTGTGCATTTGGATAAAGACAGTGTAACGGTAAACGGCGAAGAAGTCATGCGCCGCGTGAAGTCCGAACGCGACCGTTTTGTCGGTTTTGTAGTCAGCGATGTAGAAGAGTGGCCTGCCGACAAGCGTATTATGGGTACGGCAAAATTTGTTGACGAACACACCGTCCAAATCGATGATCATACTCAAATCACTGCAAAAAGTTTTGTAATTGCCACAGGTTCGCGCCCTGTGATTTTCCCTCAGTGGGAAGTTTTAGGCGATCGCTTGATTGTGAACGATGATGTTTTCTCTTGGGATACCCTGCCTAAGAGTGTGGCCGTGTTCGGTCCTGGCGTAATCGGCTTAGAGTTGGGTCAGGCTTTGCACCGTTTGGGCGTAAAAGTTGAAATTTTTGGCGTGGCCGGTGCGATTGGCGGTATTTCCGATCCTGTTGTCGTTGAAGAAGCCAAAACCGTTTTTGGTGAAGAGTTGACTTTGCATTTGGATGCAAAAACCGAAGTCAAGTTGGACGCAGAGGGCAATGTTGAAGTTCATTGGGAACAAGATGGCGAAAAAGGTGTGTTCCATGCTGAATATGCTTTGGCTGCCGCCGGTCGCCGCCCAAATGTGGACAATATTGGTTTGGAAAACCTGAATATCGAAAAAGATGCGCGTGGCGTGCCTGTTGCCGATCCGTTGACCATGCAAACCAGCATTCCGCACATCTTCATCGCAGGTGATGCGTCCAATCAATTGCCTCTACTGCATGAAGCTTCTGACCAAGGCAAAATTGCCGGTCACAATGCCGCTATTTTCCCGAATATTGAGGGCGGTTTGCGCCGTAGCGTAATCGGCGTGGTATTCACCAGTCCGCAAATTGCCACTATCGGCTTGAAATACACGCAAGTTGCAGCGAAATATCAGCCTGATGAGTTTGTAATCGGCGAAGTTTCATTCCGAAACCAAGGCCGCAGCCGCGTTATGTTGGTCAACAAAGGCCATATGCGTTTGTATGCTGAGAAAGCGACCGGCCGTTTCATTGGTGCGGAAGTTGTCGGCCCTGCTGCCGAACATTTGGCACACTTGATGGCTTGGGCGCATCAAATGAAGATGACGATTCCGCAAATGCTGGATATGCCGTTCTACCATCCGGTTATCGAGGAAGGTCTGCGCACTGCATTGCGTGATGCCGATGCAAAATTGAAACAGGCTTGATTGTTTGATGGATAAAGGCCGTCTGAAACTTTCAGACGGCCTTTTTTATGCTTTGAAGCTGTTAAATCAATTCTAAATCCGTACCGGCATTTTGTGTGCGGCGGCTGCGCAGTTGGATGTCCAAACGCAGGTCGTGTGCGGAGTCGGCGTTTTTAATGGCGTCTTGGAAACTGATGTCGCCGCGTTCGTACAGCTCGTAGAGCGCTTGGTCGAAAGTCTGCATACCCATGGTGGTAGATTTTTTCATCATTTCTTTAATGCCGTGGATTTCGCCTTTTTGAATCATCTCGGAAATAATCGGCGAATTGAGCAGAATTTCCACAGCGGCTACGCGGCCTTTACCGCCCTCGCGGGGAATCAGGCGTTGTGAAATAAAGGCTTGCAGGTTGAGCGATAAATCGGTCAGCAACTGGGTACGGCGCTCTTCGGGGAAGAAGTTGATGATGCGGTCGAGCGCTTGGTTGGAGTTGTTAGCGTGCAGCGTGGCGAGACAGAGATGGCCTGTTTCAGCGAACGCCAAGGCGTAGTCCATGGTTTCGCGGTCGCGAATCTCGCCGATCAGGATGACGTCGGGTGCCTGACGCAGAGTGTTTTTCAGCGCGGCAAACCAGTTTTCGGTATCCACACCGACTTCGCGCTGGGTAATGATGCTTTTTTTGTGTTGATGGACGAACTCAATCGGGTCTTCGATGGTAATGATGTGGTCTTGGCAATTTTCGTTGCGGTGGTCAACCATCGCGGCGAGCGAGGTGGATTTGCCCGAACCGGTACCGCCGACAAAAATCACGAGGCCGCGTTTTTTCATCACCACGTCTTTCAAGACAGGCGGCAGATTGAGGCTGTCGAAATTAGGGATTTTGCTGGTAATGGAGCGGAACACCAGCGCCGTCGCGCCGCGCTGCACCATTGCATTGACACGGAAGCGGCTGGTGTCGGGCAGACTGATGGCGAAGTTACATTCGTTGGTGGAGGAAAACTCTTCGATTTGTTTGGTGGACATAATCGAAAAAGCGATTTCCATACATTTTTCAGAGGTCAGCGGCTCATTGGTAATCGGCGTGATTTTGCCGTCCACTTTCATAGCGGGCGGAAAATTGGTCGTGATAAAGAGGTCGGAGCCTTTGTATTTGTTCATATGGCGTAGCCAAGCGAACAATTCTTCTTTTGCGTCCGGAGTATTTTCGTCAAACATAAGAATTCAGATAGTTAATGTTAAGTTATTTTATTGAGAACAATTGTAACAGAAGCAATCATTATTTGCTGTTTTGCCCGTTAGAGTGGCGATCTGTTTTAAATTGAGTGTCGTTCTGGGAATATAGCAGATTTTTCAGTATCCCTGTGATTTTAAATTCTGCTGTTATAATATTGCCCGATTAGTGAATGGAAAGGTAACGAGATGTCAGCACAAACAATTGCCGTGATCGGCGCAATGGAACAGGAAATTGAGCTTTTGCGTGAAAGCATGGCCAATGTCAAACATGTATCCTTCGGTAAATTCTCAGCATATGAAGGCGAATTGGCCGGGAAACGCATGGTATTGGTTTTGAGCGGTATCGGTAAAGTCAATGCGGCGGTTTCGACTTCTTGGGTCATTCATCAGTTTGCACCGGATTGCGTCATCAATACCGGCAGTGCAGGCGGTTTGGGAAAGGGCCTGAAGGTCGGCGATGTGGTTATCGGCGAAACTGTGGCGCATCACGATGTTGATGTAACGGCTTTTGGTTATGTTTGGGGGCAGGTACCGCAACTTCCTGCTGTGTTTGCATCGGATGAAAACCTGATTCGCCAAGCAGAAAAGGCGGCGCAAGTGTTTGAAGGTGCGGCCGTAACGCAAGGCCTGATTGTCAGTGGCGACCGTTTTGTGCACAGCAGTGAAGGTGTCGCGGAAATCCGCAGCCATTTCCCTGACGTGAAAGCAGTGGAAATGGAAGCTGCGGCGATTGCGCAGACCTGTTACCAGTTGGAAGTGCCGTTTGTGATTATTCGCGCCGTATCCGATTCGGCAGATGAGAAAGCGGACATCAGCTTTGAAGAGTTTTTGAAAACAGCGGCCGTCAGCTCGGCGAAGATGGTTACCGAGATTGTCAAATCGCTATAAAATCATGCAGAAACGTTGAATTTCCGTTAGAATACGGAACGATTCAACCTTATTCTAAGGCCGTCTGAAAACCGAATCCCTGTTTTTTCAGACGGCCTTTCCGGCTTTAATTGCATTTATCTTAATAACAATATGAAAAACATACGGAATTTCTCCATTATTGCCCACATCGACCACGGCAAATCGACGCTTGCCGACCGCTTCATCCAATACTGCGGCGGTTTGGATTTGCGCGAAATGAGTACGCAGGTGCTCGACTCCATGGACATCGAAAAAGAGCGCGGCATCACCATCAAAGCGCAAACCGCCGCGCTCAACTACAAAGCACGCAACGGACAGGTGTATCAGCTCAACCTGATTGACACGCCGGGACATGTCGACTTCTCTTACGAAGTCTCCCGCTCCTTGTCCGCCTGCGAAGGCGCACTGCTGGTCGTTGACGCGTCGCAAGGCGTGGAAGCGCAAACCGTGGCGAACTGCTATACCGCGATTGATTTGGGCGTGGAAGTCGTGCCGGTTTTGAACAAAATCGATCTGCCTGCCGCTGACCCCGAGCGCGTTGAACAGGAAATCGAAGACATCATCGGCATCGATGCCGTCGGCGCGGTGCAATGTTCCGCCAAAAGCGGCATCGGCGTAGAAGACGTTTTGGAAGAAATCGTTGCCAAAATCCCTGCGCCTACCGGCGATGAAAATGCGCCGCTGCAAGCCGTTATCGTCGATTCGTGGTTTGACAATTACGTCGGCGTGGTCATGCTGATCCGTGTGAAAAACGGCACTATCAAGCTGAAAGACAAAGTGCGCTTTATGAGTACCAAAGCGGAAACGCAGGTCGAGCAGCTGGGCGTATTCACGCCGAAATCAGTTCAGAAACAAGAGCTCAAAGCCGGCGAAGTAGGCTTTTTGATTACCGGCGTAAAAGAATTGGGTCAGGCGAAAGTCGGTGATACGGTTACATTGGTTGCCAATCCTGCCTCCGAGCCGCTGCCCGGCTTCCAAGAAGTGCAAAGCCAGGTATTCGCCGGACTTTATCCCGTAGAAAGCCACGATTACGAAGCCTTGCGCGATGCGCTGGAAAAATTGCAACTGAACGATGCTTCGCTGAAATTCGAGCCTGAAGTTTCCCAGGCATTGGGTTTCGGTTTCCGCTGCGGCTTCTTGGGTCTGTTGCACTTGGAAATCGTGCAGGAACGTTTGGAGCGCGAGTTCGACATGGATTTGATTACCACCGCGCCGACGGTGGTTTACGAAGTCGTGTTGAAAAGCGGCGAAAAAATCGAAGTCGAAAACCCATCCAAACTGCCCGACATCGGCAGCATCGAAACCATTCTCGAGCCGATTATCACTGCGACCATTCTTGTGCCGCAGGAATACGTCGGCAACGTCATGACTTTGTGCAACCAAAAACGCGGCGTGCAGGTCAATATGCAATATATGGGCCGCCAAGTGATGCTGACTTACGACTTGCCGATGAACGAAGTGGTGATGGACTTCTTTGACAAACTCAAATCCACTTCACGCGGTTATGCTTCGTTGGACTACCATTTCAAAGAGTTCCAACCGTCTGATTTGATTAAGCTGGATATTATGGTCAACGGCGAAAAAGTCGATGCCTTAAGCCTGATTGTTCACCGTCAAAGCGCCGTTCACCGAGGCCGCGAGCTGGCATCAAAAATGCGCGAACTGATTCCGCGCCAGATGTTTGATATTGCCGTACAGGCCGCCATCGGCAGCCAGATTATTGCTCGTGAAAACGTCAAAGCCCTGCGTAAAAACGTTTTGGCGAAATGTTACGGCGGTGATATTACGCGTAAGAAAAAACTTCTCGAAAAACAAAAAGCAGGTAAGCGCCGCATGAAACAAGTGGGCAACGTGGAAATTCCGCAAAGCGCATTTTTGGCGATTCTGCAAGTAGGGGAAAAGTAGATTTAAAGCGGCATTTTCTAGAGTATTCATAAAATATTTGATGAAATTCATCTTACTGTAATATAAAAATTTTGTTTTATTCACGGTTATTTAAATGATAAAAAGAAACATTCCTTATGCAGAAGCCATGGCAATATTCCAAGTAGCATTGACCTATTATGATAAACAAAACTATAAATCAGCTTTCCCAATTTTTGAGAAATTGGCAAAAGATAATATACCTGAGGCACAGTATAACTTAGCTTTAATGTATGAAAATGGGGAAGGAGTAAAGCAAAATATTAATAAAGCTGTGGAACTATACAAGATTGCTGCTTATCAAGATTATTTGCCTGCTGCATATAATTTAGGAATGATATATGTACTTGGACAAGGCTTAGAAGAACGAAATTTAGAAATGGCGGTTAAATGGTTTGAAATTGCCGCCTCAGAAAATGATCCATCAGCACTATTCAATTTAGGATGCGTTTATTATGAGGGGGGTTACGGTATTGAGAAAGATGATCGAAAGGCTCTTATGTGGTGGCAAAAAGCTGCCATACAAGGTCATCCAATCGCTTATGAACGCATTGAAATTTTAAAAAATGAAAATAAAAATTGCAATTTCTATATACCTAATATATTAGGAAAACTATACGGATTAGATAGCCTATTTAAAAGTCTTTCCAATTATGCAACATACAAAGAAGAAAATTATATTTATATAAATGGGATAATGAATGCAATGATGGATGAATATATACCAATCCTAAAAGATCAATATATTTTAAATAAAAACAATTACATTAAAATATTGATTAATGAAATATATAAAATACACAATATGAGTTTTCACTCCCCTAGCCATTATACTAAATTAACAAAATTAATTAACCATTGTTCCAAATTAATTGATAAAGCAATAAAATATGAAGAAAAATTGCGCAAAAATATAAAGAAAGAAGTAATTCAAGAGTCTCCATTATTGAGAAACATTAAAAATGATATTGATGAATTAAATAGAAAGATTACAAGTATTAAAGAAAAAATAAAATCCATAGATATAAAAATAAAATCGTTAAGAAATACAGAGTATAACGAGGAAATTAGTCTCATAAATCATAGAATAAGCAATATAAACTTTAAAATAAATAAAACAAAAAAAGCTATTAAATATGGCAAAATTGAAAAACTGAAGGGTTACACAATCATCAATAAACTAGAAGAAAGAAAGGATAATCAATTTTCTATAATAAAAGAATTACAAAAAAATATATTTAAAAAAAATCAAGATTTAATTTTGAATTTAGAAAACGAAAAAAAAGAACTTGTATCTCAAATAGATTTTTTAGAAAAAAGTATTTACATCAAACAACAGGATTTATCTTATGAGTAAGTAAAATATACACCTAGCATCTAAATTGAAAATTATGGAATTACTAATATTATGAAAGACTATTTTACAAAATAATCGTTCAAATCATGAGATGAATAAATGAATAATATATATCTTACTGGGGCAGTAGTAATTTTAACTGCCAGTTTTATACTTTATTTCAAAAGCAGCAAAGAGCGTCAGGAAAACGGCGAATGGAGCTCCGGCCTGCAATGGAGTTATCTCCTGTGCATGGTCGGTGTATTCGGCATTTTGTCCGAATTTATGAGCTTTACCGCCGTATTGCTGGTGTTTGTCGTGTTCACCGGTATTGTTTGGGCAATTCATAAAGGCCGTCTGAAAAAAAGCGAGACCGACGAAGACAATGCGCATTTTACCGACTACATGGGCGGCTTTTTCCCCATCATCTTGGTTATCTTTGTGTTGCGCAGCTTTATTGCCGAACCGTTCCAAATTCCGTCCAGCTCCATGCGTCCGGGCTTGGTCAAAGGCGATTTTATTTTGGTGAACAAATTTTCTTACGGTATCCGCCTGCCGATTTTGAATAAGGTCATTATCCCTGTCGGCAACATTGCCCGAGGCGATGTCGTGGTGTTCAATTACCCACTTCAGCCTGAGATGAATTACATCAAACGTATCGTCGGCATTCCGGGCGACGTTGTGGAATACCGTGATAAGGTTTTGACTGTTAACGGTGAAATTATTTCCGAAAAACCAAACGGCAATTATCAATACGCAGATGATACCGATCCGTCTATTATTCATACGCTTGAGCGTTTTCAGACGGCCTTGAACGGCAAAAACTTTGATGTGGTTAAAGAAGCCGGTCAGCCTTCCGTATCCATTGCCGTATTGAACAAATACACCTCCGAAGTGATGCCTGAAAGCAATTACTCACTTGGAACAAGCGGTTTGGAAAATTGCGAATACGCAGAAGACGGCAATGGCTTTATCTGTAAAGTTCCCGAAGGCCGTTATTTCGCGATGGGCGACAACCGCGACAACAGCGCCGATTCCCGTTACTGGGGATTTGTCGATGACAAACTGATTGTCGGTAAAGCCTTCTTCGTTTGGATGAACTTTGGCGAACTCAGCCGTATCGGTACCAGTATCAAATAAGCAATAACAGATTAAAAGGCCGTCTGAAATTTTTCAGACGGCCTTTTTTGTATCTATTTTTTGTTTTTTAACGAACCTAAATAAATCGCCAATAAAGTCAAAGTGGCACCGCTCCATTGGACGGTATTAATCGGTTTATCCAACCAGAAATAATCGATCAACATGGCAGCGACCGGTTCGGAGAGCAGTAGCAGGCCGGTCAGTGACAAGGATAAAAGAGGGATGGCGTAAGCAATCAATGCCCAAGCGAAGCATTGCATGACGATGCCGTAGATGGAGACTAGAATCACATCGTTAAAAGTTTTGGGATATAGATGGGCGGCATCGAATAGCAGCGACGGAATGATCAGCGCCATTGCGCCGCCAAAGCTTAAAATCATCATCAGCGGAAACAAACCGACTTTTTCCTGCTCATGGGTTTTGCGTACGAAAACCATAGACAGGGCCAGCATGGCACCGGACACTACGCCGCTGACAAATCCCCATGCGGCATTGTCGTTATGACCGAACTCCGGGCTGCCGATTAAGGCTACGCCTATGGTGGCCAATATCAAACTTAAAATTTGCAGGGTGCTTAGACGTTCCGAATAAAAGAAGAAGCCGATGGCGGCTAAAAAGAAAATCTGCAGACTGTTGAGCAAGGTGGAAATGCCGGGGCCTACGGCGTGAATGCTTTCGTGCCAAAGGGCGAGGTCGAATGCGAGGAAAACGCCGGATAAGATTGCGTAGCCGACCGTTTTTCTTTTCGTGGGCATTTTTTGTCTGAAAAAACGCCCGAGCAGGAAGAATATAGGGGCGGCAATCAGTAAGCGCCAGAATGCGATGGCGTAAGAGCCGACATCGACAAATTTGACGATCAAACTGCCCAAGCCGAAGACGACGCAGCCGACGACTAGCAGGGGCGCTGCATAATTTCCTGAACGTGTGTCCATCGGCTTCTCCATGAATCAAATGAAGACGATTATTCCATAAAAGATAGATGAGGTGCTAATGATAAATAGTGGTAAGCCAAGATAAAGGGGTTATGATGAAAGGCCGTCTGAAAACTGTTTCAGACGGCCTTTTGATGATTTTCTGGCTTGATTTCGTATTGTTGTAGTATAAAATCGTTTTACGCCGTGTTTTCAGACGGCTTGATCAGTTTTGGTTTTGAGAAAAGGATTATTGGAAATGGCAAACCCTATTCGTGCGTTTTTGGATTATGTGCCGTCGGTTGATGAGTCTTGTTTTGTAGATGAGACTTCGGTAGTGATTGGCGAAGTATCGCTGGCGGAAGATGTATCGATTTGGCCTTATGCTGTATTGCGCGGCGATGTGAACAGCATTTCTATCGGCAAGCGCAGCAATGTGCAGGACGGCAGCGTTTTGCATGTGTCGCATAAGAATGCGGTGAAGCCTGACGGTTCGCCTTTGATTATCGGCGATGATGTGACGATTGGGCATAAGGTCATGCTGCATGGCTGCCGAATTGGGAGTCGTGTGTTGGTGGGCATGGGCTCGATTATTTTGGATGATACGGTTGTCGAAGATGATGTGATGATAGGCGCGGGCAGTTTGGTGCCGCCGCGCAAACGTTTGGAAAGCGGTTTTTTATACGTCGGCTCGCCTGTGAGACAAGTGCGTCCGCTGACGGATGAGGAAAAGGCATTTTTGACGTATTCGGCTGCGCATTATGTCCGCCTGTCCGGACAGCATAAAATTTCAAAATAAGGAAAACCAATCCAATGAACGCAATTTATCTGGCTTCGGGCAGTCCGCGCCGTCGTGAGATTTTGGAAAATTTGGGTTTCACAGTACACCGCCTCCCAGCGGATATTGATGAAACCCCTAAAGAAGGCGAAGCCGCGCTGGAGTATGTGCGCCGTATGGCCTGCGAGAAAAATCAGGCGGCGGTGGCGCAATGGTTTACTGCTCATGACGAAGAGCCTGAGTTTGCTGTATTGACGGCGGATACGACGGTGGCGGATGGTGCGGCTATTTTGGGCAAGCCGGAATCCGAGGCGGATGCGGTCGATATGCTGGAACGCTTGTCCGGACGGACGCATCAAGTGCTGACGGCTGTATGCGTTTACTGGCAAGGCGTGCGCCATGATGTGGTGCAGACGAGTGAAGTGCGCTTTAAAACGTTGACAGCTGAGGAGATTGCAGCCTATGTTGCCAGCGGCGAGCCGATGGATAAAGCCGGTGCGTATGGGATTCAGGGCTTGGGCGGCGTATTTGTCGAGCATTTGCAGGGCAGTTTTACCGGCGTGATGGGTTTGCCGGTTTATGAGACCGCGCAACTGCTGAAATCTTTGGGTTTGGCAGCGCCGCCGTTTGCTTAAAATTAGGCAAATGCCGTCTGAAAGCGTGCCGACAAAAACGCCTGTTTCAGTTACAATACTGCCTTAAATAGCTTGTTTGAAGAAAGATATGAAAGAACATAAGGCCCGGAAACGCTTCGGGCAGAATTTTTTGCAGGATACGCGGATTATTAGCGATATTGTCAACGCGGTCAGACCGCAGCCCGATGATATCATGATTGAAATCGGCCCGGGCTTGGCAGCCATTACCGAGCCTTTGGCGAAAAAACTCAATCGCCTGCATGTTTGCGAAATCGACCGCGACATCGTACGCCGTCTGAAAACCTTGCCGTTTGCAGATAAATTGGTGATACACGAAGGCGATGTATTGCAGTTTGATTTCAACAGCATTGAAGGCAAGAAAAAAATTGTCGGCAACCTGCCGTACAATATTTCCACGCCGCTTTTGTTCCGATTGAGCGAAGTGGCGGACGATGTGATCGATATGCATTTTATGCTGCAAAAAGAAGTGGTCGAACGCATGGTGGCGCAGCCGAAAACCAACGACTATGGCCGTCTGGGCGTCATGCTGCAATATTTCTTCGATATGGAAATGTTGATTGAAGTACCGCCCGAGTCCTTTGATCCTGCACCAAAAGTGGATTCGGCCGTCGTACGCATGATTCCGGTGAAACACCGTATCGGTAAAGCAGAAGATTTTGAACATTTTGCCAAACTGGTGAAACTGGCTTTCCATCAACGCCGCAAAACCATACGCAATAATTTGAAGGAACTTGCCGGCGATGATGATTTGCAGGCAGTCGGCATCAGCCCGCAAGATCGTGCCGAACATATCGCGCCGGAAAAATATGTGGAACTGAGCAATTATTTAGCTTGCAAGTAATTTAAAATTCTTTATAACTAAATTAAGAAAAGGAAAATCAATGAAAACGTCCCTTGTTGTATTATCTTTATTTGTTGTCAGTGCTTGTGCTACTCATAAAACTATGGTTCCGATAAGTGGGAGCAAGGCTGATGGAATTGTGAAAATGGCTTATGACTATGCCTGGTTTGAATCCCCAATGATTAATAGGGAAGCATCACAAGAACAGGCTGTAAAACGATGTAATGCTTGGGGATATTCTGATGCGGAAGCATTTGGTACAAGTAGTAAACAATGTATAGAAAATAATGGATTTGGTTGTGAAAGATTTAGAGTGATAACTGAGTATCAATGTACGGGTAGTTACAATTATCCCACCCAACAAATTCCTTCACGAAACGTTTCCCAATCTTCTTATGCTGTCCAGCCGGGCCAGCAGATTATCATTAATATTCCTGCTTCTACTCAACAGGAAGTTACGTTACAGCCGATTAATCGACATTAAACTCAAACGATATGATTAAATTCAAAAATGTACACAAACATTTTAAAGATTTGCACGTTATCAACGGCGTGAATCTGGAAGTCAAACAAGGCGAAGTGGTCGTTGTATGCGGCCCTTCAGGCAGTGGTAAATCTACGCTGATTCGTACGGTAAACCAACTCGAGCGCATTGAAAGCGGTGAGATTTGGGTGGACGGCATCAATGTTGCCGATCCGAAAACCGATTTGAACAAAGTGCGCGAAGAAGTGGGTTTTGTGTTCCAAGGGTTCAATCTGTATCCACATTTGACTGTCTTGGAAAATATCATTCTTTCTCCGATGAAAGTGAAAAACCAAAGCCGTGAAGAGGCGGAAAAGAAAGCGATGGAGCTTTTGGAACGTGTCGGCTTGGCGCATAAAAAAGACGCGCTGCCCGGTCAGCTTTCCGGCGGTCAGCAGCAACGTGTGGCGATTGCACGCGGTTTGGCGATGGAGCCGCGCGTGATGTTGTTTGACGAGCCGACTTCCGCGCTTGACCCTGAAATGGTCGGCGAGGTATTGAAAGTGATGAAAGACTTGGCGGAAAGCGGCATGACCATGATGTGTGTGACCCATGAAATGGGTTTTGCGCGCGAAGTTGCCGACCGTGTGATTTTTGTCGATAAAGGCCAGATTCTGGAAGATGAAACGCCGGAAGAATTTTTTACCAATCCGAAACACGAGCGTGCCAAACAATTCCTGCAACAGGTGATGACACATTAAACTCGGGCCGTCTGAAATTTCAGACGGCATGATCGGTTTGAATGATTTTGAAAGTTGAAAATAATGTATTTTGTTGACCGTACTGCTGTCGTGCTGAAGCCGACCGCCCGTTTTTTGGAATGGCTGAAATCCGCCGATGAAAATATGCCTGACCTGACCGTCGAGCAACTGCGCACCAACTGCTCCGTATTCCTTGTGCCGCAATTTGACGAACCCGAATCCGTTATTTCTTATTTTGACGAACGCTACCAGCAGATTTTTGAAGCCGAATTGGCCGGCTGGGACATCGATAAAAGCAAATGGCCGCAAGACATGAGCTTGAAGGCTTTTTGGGAATTTTTCGATACCGAAATCCACGATATGGTTTTGGATATGGAAGAGGCGGAATTGAACATTACGCCTGTTTTCGACAATATGATGTAAAGCCGTGCGCAGTTTTCAGACGGCCTTAAAGCCTTCGCGTTCTTTGAAAATTCTGATTGTCTTCTTACACCTTTCGGCATTGGCCTCATGCCTTGCCGAGTTTTACGGCTGGATGATGTGGCTGGGTTTGGCGGCATTGGCCGGCAGTTTTACCTATGCTTGGCGCAGCGTTAATTTTCACGCTCAAAATACGGTCAGAAAAATCATCATCGACCGCCAATACCGTGCGACGGTTTACTTGAATGGCGAGGAAGAGGGAAGAAGCGCGGTTTTGCAAGACGGCAGTATGTTGACAGTTTATGCTTTGTTTCTGCAATGGAATGTTGATGGAAAAATGGTTAAACACTGCATCTTGCCAGATATGACCGACCGCGATGCCTACCGCCGTCTGAAAGTGTGGGCGCGCTGGTGTCGTGAAAAAGAAGACAAAGCAGAACTTGCGGCAGATATGGATTAAACGGCTGTTTCAGACGGCCTTTTGAAGCGATAAATACAATGAAAACATTACAAGACTGGCTTTCTCATTTGGAGACTGCCCATAGTTCCGGCCTTATCGATATGGGTTTGGAACGCGTGGGAGAAGTGAAAAAACGCATGAATTTGGTGCCGCAATGTCCTGTCGTCGTGGTGGCGGGTACCAATGGCAAGGGTTCCGTATGCGCCTATTTGTCGCATATTTATAAAGAAGCCGGTTTTAAAGTCGGTACGCTGACCAGTCCTCATCTTCTGCGTTACAACGAACGAATCGCCATCAACACTCAACAGGTTTCAGATGAATTGATTGTTTCCTCATTTGAGCGTGTTGAAGCTGCACGCGGCGAAATTTCTCTGACGTATTTTGAGTTTAATGCTTTGGCGGCCGTCGATATTTTCATGCGTGAAAATGTGGACGTAATGATTTTGGAAGTCGGTTTGGGCGGACGATTGGATGCTGTGAACGTATTTGACGGCGACTGCTCGGTCGTTACAAGTGTGGATTTGGACCATCAGGCATTTTTGGGCGATACTGTCGAGCAGGTCGGTTTTGAAAAAGCCGGAGTGTTCCGTAGCGGCAAGCCTGCTGTATGCGGTCAGAATCCTGCGCCTGAATCATTGGTTAAGCACGCAGAAGAAATTGGTGCAAAATTGTTGATGGTTCAGCGAGATTTTGATTTTACGTCAATGGAAAGCGTACAGTGGAACTATCGCTTCCATCCGCAATCTTCAGACGGCCAAAGCCGTAACCGCAATTCCTTGCCGTTTCCTGCTTTGCGCGGCGCCTATCAGTTGTCCAATGCCGCGTGTGCATTGACGGTGTTGGAATGTTTGAACGAACAATTGCCGGTTGATATCGGCGCGATTAAACGCGGTTTGCTGTTGGTTGAGAATCCTGGACGTTTCCAAGTTTTGCCCGGCCGTCCGCTGGTGGTTTTGGATGTCGGCCACAATCCGCACGCAGCCCGTGCTTTGCGCCGCAGCCTGATTAACCTTGCCTTTGCCCAAAAACGTACTGCCGTATTCAGTATGTTGTCCGACAAAGATATTGATGGTGTGCTGGAAATCGTTAAAGATCAGTTTGACGAGTGGAATATCGCGCCTTTAAATGTACCGCGCGGCATGACGGTAGAGGCTTTGCAGGCCAAATTGGCTGAACACGGCATCGATAATGTAAATGTTTTTGAAACTGTCGCTGCAGCCTATCGCACTGCTTTGGCTAAAGCAACCGAAAATGATAGAATCGTTGTTTTCGGCTCATTCCATACTGTTGCCGATGTGATGGCTGTTTTGAAAGAACACTAACGAGGAAATTATCATGTCCGACAATAAACAAAAAGAAACTCCAAACGGATACGATTTAGACGGTTACGAACGACTCAAACGTCGCAACCGCCGTCGCTTGGTCTTGGCCTCCGGCTTGGTGGTGGCATCGGGTATGCTATTCGGTCTGGCGCTGACTTCCGGCGACGATAAAAATTCACCGTTTAAAGAAGCGCCTGTCGGTCAGAGCCAAGTCAAAACGGCTGACGAGCCGAGCAAGGCTGTTGTTTTAGAGCCGAATAAAGAGGATGTCGCTGCTGCTGAAGAGGCTGCCCTCCATGCGGATGCCGAAGCACCAAATAAACCGCAAAATGCAGGCGACGAAGAAGATAATGAGCCGGTTGAAGTATTGAAGCCAAGCCGTGAATCTGCTCCCGAAGATGTTGGCGAGCCGTTGGTTTTGATCAACGATACTTTGGATGACGGCAATATTAAAGGCTTGGAAGAGTCCGAACGTATTCAACGCGCCGAGGCAGCCAAACGTGAAGCTGCGGAGCGCCGAGCCGAAGAACGCCGCCAACGTCAGGCTGAACAACGTGCTGCTGCCGCCCGTAAAACACAAGCCCAACAGGAAGCTGCTGAGAAAGAAAACGCATTGGCAGCTAAAAAACGCGTACTTCAAGCGCGTGCTGAGAAAGCAGAACGTGAAGCCGCTGCCGAACGCAATAAATTGGCACAATTGGAAAAAGCAGAGAAAGCCATTGCCGAGCGTAAATCTGCCAAAAACAGCAAAGACAGCGTAAAAGACAAGGCCGAGCCTGCCAAGAAAGCAGAAGCCAAAGTTGAAAAACCAAAAAATGAAAAAGCTAAACAGGAAACGGCCAAAGCAGAAAAAGCCGATAAGGTAAAAACTGCCGAGAAGCCGTCTGAAAAAGCCAAACCTAAAGCTGAAAAAGAAACAGCAGAAGCCAAACCTGCGAAAAAAGCCGCTATTCAAGCTGGTTATGCTGAAAAAGAACGTGCGCAAAGCCTGCAACGTAAAATGAAAGCCGCAGGTATCGATTCGACCATCACTGAAGTGATGACCGATAAAGGTAAGGTGTATCGCGTGAAATCAGCCAGTTATAAAAATGCACGCGATGCAGAGCGCGATTTGAACAAATTGCGTGTACATGGCATTGCCGGTCAGGTGACCAGTGAGTAATTTGCCTGTTGCCGATTTGTTGGCTGCCGCCGTCATCGTCATCTGCATCATTATCTCGTTGACACGGGGTATTATTGCCGAAGCAGGGGCGATGGTGGCGTGGGTAGTATCGTTCATTGCAGCCAGAATGCTTGCCGTGTCGTTTGGCGATGTGGTCTTTAAATCGGTTGAGCCGCATTCTTTGGCGGTTGCCATGGGGTTTGCCGCTGTGTTTTTTCTGGCATGGCTGTTGCAGAAACTGGCACGATCGCTGTTAAGCAGTTTGATGTCCGCTGTTGGTTTGGGAAGCATCAACCGTTTGCTTGGTGGCGTATTCGGCGCAGTGAAAGGTGTGATTTTGGTGACACTGGCCGTGATGGTTTTTTCACACACTGATTTGCCGAAAACGGAAGAGTGGCAAAGTTCGCACACAATTCCGTATTTTGAATCACTTGCCGATGCTGCAATGCCTTATCTGCCTGGAAAAGATACCGCAATGCCGCATCTTTCGGGTAAAGCAGCTGAAGTAGAAGAATTGGATGATTGAGTTTGACGGATTCAGACGGCCTATGGGTCGTCTGAATCCGTTTTTATTTGCGTAAATTTGACATCATATTGTCAACAATTTGAGCAAACTCATCTAAATTATTTTATAATGACAGCTTACCCATTTAATCTTCAAACTCGGAGAAGCACGATATGTGTGGTGTATTAGGTTTGGTTAGTCATGAGCCGGTCAATCAGATATTATATGATGGTTTGCAGATGTTGCAACACCGTGGTCAGGACGCAGCAGGTATTGTTACTGCCGAAGGCAATATATTTCATATGCACAAGGGCAAAGGCATGGTGCGCGAAGTATTCCGTACCCGCAATATGCGCGACTTGGTCGGTAATGCCGGCATTGCACACGTCCGCTATCCGACTGCAGGCAATGCGGGCAGCAGTGCAGAGGCCCAGCCGTTTTATGTCAGCTCCCCATTCGGCATTGTTTTGGCACACAATGGTAATCTGACCAATACCGAAGAGCTGTATGAAAATGTGTGCAACAAACACCTGCGCCACGTTAATACCAGTTCGGATTCTGAAGTTCTACTCAATGTATTCGCGCATGAATTACGCCGCGAAGTCTCTAAAAATACAGCCCCTTATCAACTCACCATCGACAATATTTTCAACGCCGTTTCCGAAGTACACCGCATAGTGCGCGGCGCATACGGTGTTGTAGCCATGATTGCCGGATATGGCATGGTTGCCTTCCGCGATCCTCACGGTATCCGTCCGTTGGTCTTGGGTTCGCAAACCGATGAATCCGGTAAAAAATCGTATGCTGTTGCCTCTGAATCAGTTGCTTTCAACGCGCTTGCCTATGATTTGGAACGCGATATCCAGCCAGGTGAGGCCGTGTTTGTCAGCTTTGACGGTTCAATCGTGGCGCGTCAATGCAGCGATAAAGTCAAACTCAGCCCTTGTCTCTTTGAATACGTCTATTTCGCGCGTCCCGACTCCGTCATCGACGGCGTATCCATCTATCAGGCGCGTATGGATATGGGCGTTTCTTTGGCGGAAAAAATCAAACGCGAGTTGCCCGTCGACGATATCGATGTTGTGATGCCGATTCCTGATACCAGCCGACCAAGCGCGATGGAGCTTGCCGTTCATCTCGAAAAACCGTATCGCGAAGGTCTGATTAAAAACCGCTATATCGGCCGTACATTTATTATGCCGGGACAAGCAACGCGTAAAAAATCAGTACGCCAAAAACTCAGCCCGATGGAAACCGAGTTTAACGGCAAAAGCGTTTTGTTGGTGGATGATTCCATCGTGCGCGGTACAACCAGCCGTGAAATCGTTGAAATGGTACGCGCGGCAGGCGCACGCAAAGTCTATATTGCTTCTGCGGCTCCCGAAGTGCGCTATCCGAATGTGTACGGTATCGATATGCCGACCCGTGAAGAACTGATTGCAAACGGCCGCAGCGCAGCAGAAATCGCAGCCGAGATTGGCGCAGACGGCATCGTCTTCCAAAACTTAGAAGACTTGGAAGCAGTAGTCAAAGCACTCAATCCAAAAATCGAATCCTTTGATTCTTCATGCTTTAATGGTGTCTATCAAACCGGCGATATCGACGAAGCGTATCTAAACCGTCTCTCTACCGAAAAATCAGGTTGTGGCGGCTTGAAAGTTCATCCAAGCAAAATGGAACACAGCATCACTATCAGCGATAGCGATGATGATGAAGAATAAAGCAAATTGACTTACAATAAAGGCCGTCTGAAAATTAATGTTCAGACGGCCTTTAATTATGTTCTAGACACATCATGAGTACCGAAACCAAAAATTACATTACACCCACCGGTTGGCAGGCACTGAAAGACGAACTTTATCATCTGGTCAACAAAGAACGCCCGGAAATCGTCCAAATCGTTAACTGGGCGGCAAGCAATGGCGACCGCAGCGAGAATGGCGACTATCTTTACGGCAAACGCCGTATGCGCGAAATCGACCGCCGTATCCGCTTCCTAACCAAACGCTTGGAAGCAGCCGTCGTCGTCGACCCTGAAGCGCGTGAAGCCACGGACCAGGTTTTTTTCAGCGCCACTGTTGGCTTATTACGCGGAGACGGTCGTGAACAAACCGTCAAAATCGTCGGCGTAGATGAAATCGATACTGCTAAAAACAAAATCTCATGGATTTCCCCTTTGGCACGCAGCCTGATTAAAGCACGCGAAGGCGATGAAGTTGTCTTGGATACACCGGAAGGACGCGAGGTTATAGAGATTTTATCGGTGGAATATATTAAGATTGACTGATTATGAGTGAATAAAGCAAGTGAAACTACAAAAGGCCGTCTGAAAAATATACTTTCAGACGGCCTTTTATTGATTGTATCTACGTTTTTAAGATTTTCCGGCTTTATCTCCGATTTTGCTTTCTTTGCCTTGAATCAGGTTTTGAATATTGCTTTTATGGCGGTACAACACCAATGCTGCAATGAATACGGTTGCCCATGCCCAAGAGGCGTGTGGCATCATGAAGAAGGCGAAGATAGGTGCGCAGACGGTGGCGACCAGTGCGGCGAGGGAGGATACTTTGAAACCGAATGCCATGATCAGCCAAACCAAGGCGCAGAGCAGGGCGGTTGCAGGGGAGAGGGCGAGCAAGACGCCCAATGCGGTGGCTACGCCTTTGCCGCCTTTAAAATTGAAAAATATTGGCCACATATGGCCGACCAATGCGGCGATGGCAACCAGGGCTATCGTTGCATCAGACAAATTTAAAGCATCTTGTAGACAGCGTGCCAAGATGACGGCAACCAAGCCTTTTACTGCATCGCCGAGCAAAGTCAGTGCGGCTGCTTTTTTCTTACCGCTGCGCAAGACATTGGTGGCACCGGGGTTGCCGGAGCCGTAAGTGCGCGGATCGTCCATGCCGTAATATTTTGATACGATGACGGCAAAAGACAGGGAGCCGATAAGATAGGCGGCAATAATGGCGAGTACATTGAACATTTTGGGTGCTTTACTTAAAATGGGAACGGTTATTCTATCAAAAAAATGGACAGGCAAATGGATAAAATCTTTTTGTACGGCATGAAGGCCGATACTTTAATCGGCGTATATGATTGGGAACGCGAGCGTAAACAGACTTTGATTTTGGATTTGGAAATCAGTGTTCCCGAGCGTACCGGTACGAGCGACAATATCGGCGACACCATCCATTATGGCGAAGTATGCGAAGTCGTACGCCGCAGCCTTGCCGAACAGGATTTTTTACTGCTGGAAACTTTGGCGGAACATATCGCCCAATTGATTTTAAATGATTTTGGTGCGGCCAAAGTGCGCGTCCGTATTGTGAAACCGGGTATCTTGCCTGATGTGGCGCAGGTCGGTATTGAGATTGAACGTACTCGGGAATAAACCATAAATATATAAATTTTTAGTTTTAAATAAAAAAGAAAACGTCATGATTGAACAAATATTGGGAAGTATGTCAGGTATATTTTGGATTTTTTTGATCATTATTCCTTTGCTTTTATTAAAAGCGCTGTTGAAAAATCCTAAAATAAAGGGAAGTATGGGGGAAATAGCAGTTCGTTCTGTAATTGGAAAAAATTTAGATGAGAAAACTTATTCTGAGTTTCACGATTTAATTATTCCATCTCGAGATGGTACGACACAAATTGATCATATTTATGTCTCAATTTTTGGGATATTTGTGATAGAAACTAAAAATTACACAGGTTGGATTTTTGGTAGTGAAAAGCAATCTAAATGGACGCAAATCATCTATAAACAGAAACATTATTTTCAAAACCCGTTGCGTCAGAATTATGCTCATATCAAAGCATTGTCAGAACTATTGCAATTTCCTGAGGAGAAGTTTCATTCAATGGTAGTTTTCTTGGGTGATTGTGAGTTGAAATCGAAAATGCCACCAAATGTTTGCCGTATTAGGCAGGCGGTGGCTTATATTAAGAATTTTCAGACGGCCTTATTGCTTCCTCATGAAGTAGAGGCAATAGTTGCTGTATTGTCTTCAAGTGACTACCAAGCAAATAGTGAGAAGCTGCGAACACATACGGAGCGTTTGCAACAACGACATCAGCGGTAACTATTAGAAAAGGCATCCTCTGAGTTTATTTCTGTAAAATTTCAGACGGCCTTTAATATTTAATAATTTGGAAATGAGGTAAAAAAATGGATTTGAAAGAAACTAAATTAAGCAGCGAGCCAATCTACGAAGGTTCTTTTGTTACCATCAGCCGCGATCGGGTTCGCCTACCCAACGGCAACGAAAGTCAACGGATTGTGATCCGTCATCCGGGTGCTGCGTGTGTATTGGCGGAAACGGAAGACGGTAAAGTTGTTTTGGTACGCCAATGGCGTTATGCCGCCGATCAGGCGACGTTGGAATTGCCGGCGGGTAAATTGGATGTGGCGGACGAAGATCCTGCCGAATGCGCTTTGCGCGAGTTGGCGGAAGAAACGCCATATGTCGCCGACAGTGTCAAATTGTTGTACTCCTTTTATACTGCAGTCGGTTTTTGCGATGAAAAAATGTATCTCTACCAAGCGCAAGGTGTGCGTTTGGGCAGCGAATTGAGCAATGATGAGGATGAAATTACAGAAACCGTCCTGATGAGCAAGGAAGAGGTGAGCAATGCATTGGCAAACGATGAAATCAAAGATGGTAAGACTTTGATTGGTTTGCAGTATTGGTTGACTCAGAATTGATATGTAAGCAGAAAATCCTTGATGGATTTTTAAATACTTGAGTCTGATATTTAGATAATAAGGTTTTATGCAAACAAGGCCGTCTGAAAAAGCGTTCAGACGGCCTTGTTTTATTTTGTAGCCGGATTTTAACCTAATAAAGCCGGTGCAAACCGTGTGATTGTATCGCGTAAAACGATGAGTTTGCCGTGGAAGAAGTGGGACGAGCCGGCAATGGTGACAACAGGCAGGCCTTGTGGTTCTGCCCATGTCAGGGCTTTGTTGATTTCGACGACTTCGTCTTCCGCGCCATGAATCATCAATGTTTTGGCGACATCCGGAACGTTGGATGGCTCCGGGCGGTCAGTATAGTGATGGACGGCGGCACCCATCAACAACAGCAAATCAGGCGTACGCGCTTGTGCGGCAAAGGTGGAAACGTAGCCGCCGAATGAGAAACCGGCCAGGACGAATTGCGGCGCGTCAGGATGTTGCGCACGGGCGTAGTCGATAACGGCAATGCAGTCTTGCGTTTCGCCGCGGCCGTAGTCGTGTTCGCCTTGGCTATTGCCTACGCCGCGCAAATTGGGCAGGTAGCAATGGAAGCCGAGTTGGCTGAGGGCTTTGGCGGCGGTTTGGATGACTTTGTTGGTGTTGGTGCCGCCTTGCAGGGGATTGGGGTGGTTGATGACGGCAACGCCGCGGGCAGATTCTTGTGTGCTTGGCAGGTAGATGGTTTCCAGCAAACCGGCCGGGCCGGGGATTTGAATGATGTCGGGTTTGAGCATGGGTGTGTCCTTGTTTGTTTTCAGACGGCCTAAAGCAGTTTACAGATAAAAATTCTTGCCGTTATTTTGATTGTTGGCTTTCAAATCGGCAAGCATCCGTTTGAAGTCCAAGCCGTATTTTTCGCTTAATTTTTCGGCGCGTTTTTTCAGGTTGTCGAGATTTTGTTCTTTGGGGCTGCTTTGGAATGCCATGACCGCTACGTTGCCGTGGCTCTCGGCAGGCAGCTCGAGTACGCGGCCGTCAAAGACGTTGAGCAGGCGTTCGACAAAGCGTTGATAACGTTGGTCGCCGCTCCACCAGTTGGTGACAAATACGCCGTCGGGAGAGAGGGCGTTGCGGCAGTCTTGGAAGAAGGGCTCTTCCACCAAAGCATCGATAATCTGTTCGCCGTCAAAACCATCTACCAAAATTACATCGGTATTGTGGCGGAACACTTTAATATATTCCGCACCATCCGCCTCGATAATTTCAAAATTTTCGCCTTCGTGCGGCAATTCAAACAGGCTGCGCGCCACGGCGATGACTTGCGGATTGATGTCCACGGCGGTTTGCTTGGTGTGGGGCAGATAGCTGTCTATCCAACGGGCAAACGAGCCGCCACCCAAGCCGATTTGGGTGATGTGTTTGGGCGGGGTTTCTGCAAACAGCAGCCAACCCATCATGGCGCGGCTGTACGACAACACCAGCTCGGACGGATGATCGACATTCATGGAGCTTTGAATGGTGTCGCTGCCCAAGTGCAGGGAACGGATATTGCCTTCTTCGGAAATGCCGACTTCGGGCAGATGGGATTTGGCTGGGCGCAGGCGGCGGTAAGGATAGCGGGGTGGCATGGGTGCAGATGGAAAGATATAAAAGGCGTTATTTTAACAGAAACAATGATGTTTTGCGCTGTGGCGGTTTTCAGACGGCCTTTGAGTGTGTTGGATGGAAAGATAAGGTATGTATTTAATTTTCTTTAAAATCATTGGTTTTTATAATTTCGTGAGTAACTTTGTTTTAAAATGCTTGCCAAGATGGGAACTTATCGGCATAATGCCGACTTCCTTGCCGGTATAGCTCAGTTGGTAGAGCACCTGACTTGTAATCAGGGGGTCCCGAGTTCGACTCTTGGTGCCGGCACCAGTTAAAGACTGATGATGCCGCAAGGCATTTCAGTAAGCCGGTATAGCTCAGTTGGTAGAGCACCTGACTTGTAATCAGGGGGTCCCGAGTTCGACTCTTGGTGCCGGCACCAAATTAAAAGCCCGATTGTGAAAGCAGTCGGGCTTTTTGCTTATGCTTTGATATTTGAAAAGCAGACCTTATAATACCGCGTTTCCATTACAACAAAGGGCTGCCCGTCGGGCGGAACACACAAAACACCATGATTACCGTAAACACTTTGCAAAAAATGAAAGCAGAGGGCGAAAAAATCGCCATGCTGACCGCTTATGAATCCAGCTTTGCCGCGCTGATGGACAATGCCGGCGTAGATGTGTTGTTGGTTGGCGACTCTTTGGGCATGGCGGTGCAAGGTCGTCAGTCCACTTTGCCGGTGAGCTTGCAGGATATGTGCTACCACACTGAATGCGTGGCTCGCGGTACTAAAAATGCCATGATTGTCAGCGATTTGCCGTTTGGCGCATATCAACAGAGCAAAGAGCAGGCATTTGCAGCGGCGGCAGAGTTGATGGCAGCCGGTGCACATATGGTCAAGCTCGAAGGCGGTGTCTGGATGGCGGAGACCACTGAATTTCTGCAAATGCGCGGTATCCCTGTCTGCGCCCACATCGGCCTGACTCCGCAATCCGTGTTTGCATTCGGCGGCTATAAGGTTCAAGGCCGCGGCGACAAGGCAGAGGCATTGCTCAACGACGCCAAAGCGCATGATGCGGCAGGTGCGGCGATTGTGTTGATGGAATGCGTTCCTGCGGAATTGGCGAAAAAAGTGACTGAGACAGTTTCTTGCCCAACCATCGGTATTGGCGCAGGCGTGGATTGTGACGGTCAAGTTTTGGTGATGCACGATATGCTCGGCATTTTCCCCGGTAAAACCGCCAAATTCGTGAAGAACTTTATGCAGGGCAAAGACAGCGTTCAAGCTGCGGTCAAAGCCTATGTAGACGAAGTCAAAGAAAAAACGTTCCCTTCTGTCGAACATACGTTTGCCGGATAAAATAAAAACCAGGCCGTCTGAAACTTATTTCAGACGGCCTTTTTGATGAATAAAAGCGTATAATCGCCGCGTGATTTCCGTTGATAAAACGGCGGAAAAGATAAAGGATTTTTCAAACCATGCAAATTATTCATACGATTAAAGAATTGCGCGAGTGGCGCAAAACTGCCGGAAAAGTGGCATTTGTGCCGACCATGGGCAATCTGCACGAAGGCCATCTTGCGCTGGTGCGCGAAGCGAAAAAACGTGCCGATAACGTTGTGGTCAGTATTTTTGTCAACCGCCTGCAATTCGGACAAGGCGAAGATTTCGACAAATATCCGCGCACTTTGCAGCAAGATGCCGACAAATTGGCAGGCGAGGGCGTTGCCGTCGTGTTTGCGCCTGATGAAAAAGAGCTGTATCCGAATGTGGAACAGCGTTTCAATGTCGAACCTCCGCACCTGCAAAATGAATTGTGCGGCAAATTCCGTCCGGGCCATTTCCGCGGCGTGGCGACCGTTGTGACCAAGTTGTTCAACATTGTTCAACCCGATACCGCCTGTTTCGGTAAAAAAGACTATCAGCAGCTGGCGATTATCAAAGGCTTTGTCGAAGATTTGAACTTCAATATCGACATTGTTCCTGTCGATACCGGCCGCGCTTCAGACGGCCTGGCACTTTCCAGCCGCAACCAATATTTGAGTGAAGCAGAACGCGCAGAAGCGCCTCGCCTCTATCAAGAGTTGCAAAACATTGCCGCTGCCCTGAAAAACGGCAATCTGGATTACGCCCGGCTTGAAGCCGAATGTGTCCGCCGTTTGACCGATGCCTGCTGGGTGGTTGATTACGTTGAAATCCGCCATGCACACAGTTTGGCAGTGGCTCATGTTGGCGATAAAGAATTGGTGGTGCTTGCCGCCGCCCGTTTGGGTACCACGCGCTTGATTGATAATTTGGAAGTGGCTTTGGCTTAAAACCAAGCTGCTGTTAAAGGCCGTCTGAAACCTGTTTTTCAGACGGCCTTTTGTTACAATAACGCTTTTGTGTTTCTAAGGTTTTTCCATGTCCAAACCCACCGTTTCCCCGATGATGCAGCAGTATCTCGCCATCAAATCGCAACACGCCGACAAATTGGTGTTTTACCGTATGGGCGATTTTTACGAGTTGTTTTTGGATGATGCGGTGGAAGCGGCGAAGCTGTTGGACATCACCCTGACCACGCGCGGGCAGATGGACGGCGTGCCGATTAAGATGGCGGGTGTACCGTTTCACGCGGCGGAGCAGTATTTGGCGCGGCTGGTGAAGATGGGCAAAAGCGTGGCGGTGTGCGAGCAGGTGGGCGAAGTCGGCGCGGGCAAAGGGCCGGTGGAGCGCAAAGTCGTGCGCATCGTTACGCCCGGCACGCTGACCGACGCGGCGTTTTTGGAAGACAAGGAAACCAACCGCATCGCGGCGGTGAACGCAGACAAGAAAAATGTTGCCATTGCATGGGCTTCTTTGCAAAGCGGTGAATTCAAAACCAAGCTGACGACGGCGGACAAACTCGCCGACGAGCTGGCACGTTTGCAGGCGGCGGAAATCCTGCTGCCCGAAGGCAAAAGCCTGCCTGACGGTTTTCAGGGTGCGCAGCCTGCCCGTGGTACGACCTCTGCCAACATCACGCGCCTGAACTCATGGCAGTTTGCCGCCGACGCGGGCGCGAAACTGTTGACCGAATACTTCGGCTGCCAAGACCTGCACGGCTTCGGTTTGGACGGCAAGGAACACGAAGCCGCCGTCGGCGCGGCAGGCGCGCTGCTGAACTACATCCGCCTGACGCAAAACCTGATGCCGCAACACTTGGACGGTCTGTCGCTCGAAACCGACAGCCAATATATCGGCATGGACGCCGCCACACGCCGCAACCTTGAAATCACGCAAACCCTCTCCGGCAAAAAATCGCCGACCCTGTTTTCCATACTTGATGGCTGCGCCACCCACATGGGCAGCCGCCTTTTGGCACTCTGGCTGCATCACCCCTTACGCAGCCGCGCCCACATCCGTGCCCGCCAAGAAGCCGTTGCCGCACTGGGTTCGCAATACGAAACCTTACAAGGCCGTCTGAAAAACATCGCGGACATCGAACGCATCGCCGCCCGCATCGCCGTGGGCAATGCACGTCCGCGCGACCTCGCCGCCCTGCGCGACAGCCTGTTTGCCCTGTCCGAAATCGAATTGTCCGCCGAGGGCAGTAGTCTCTTAGAAACCCTCAAAGCTGTTTTCCCCGAAACCCTGCCCGTCGCCGAAACCCTCAAAGCCGCCGTGATGCCCGAACCCGCCGTCTGGCTCAAAGACGGCGGCGTCATCAATCAAGGCTATTGCGCAGAACTCGACGAGTTGCGCCACATCCAAAACCACGGCGACGAATTCCTGCTTGAGCTTGAAGCGCGTGAACGCGAACGCACCGGCCTTTCCACCCTCAAAGTCGAGTTCAACCGCGTCCACGGCTTCTACATCGAGTTATCCAAAGTCCAGGCCGAACAAGCCCCTGCTGACTACCAACGCCGCCAGACCCTCAAAAACGCCGAACGCTTCATCACTCCTGAACTCAAAACCTTCGAAGACAAAGTGCTGACCGCGCAAGAGCAGGCATTGGCATTGGAAAAACGTCTGTTTGAAGCCCTGCTGAAAGAAGTTCAGACGGCCTTGCCGCAGCTTCAAAAAGCCGCCAAAGCCGCCGCCGCACTCGATGTGCTTTCCACGTTTGCCGCCATTGCCGCCGAACGCGGCTTCGTCCGCCCCGAGTTTGCCGACTATCCGGTTATCCACATTGAAAACGGCCGCCATCCCGTCGTCGAACAGCAAGTGCGCCACTTTACCGCCAACCACACCGACCTCAATCACAAACACCGTCTCATTCTGCTTACAGGCCCGAATATGGGCGGCAAGTCCACTTATATGCGCCAAGTCGCCCTCATCATCCTGTTGGCGCACACCGGCTGTTTCGTGCCTGCCGATGCCGCCCAAATCGGCCCCATCGACCAAATCTTCACCCGCATCGGCGCATCCGACGACTTAGCTTCCAACCGCTCCACCTTCATGGTCGAAATGAGCGAAACCGCCTACATCCTCCACTACGCCACCGAGCAATCCCTCGTCCTTATGGACGAAGTCGGGCGCGGCACTTCGACTTTTGACGGCCTCGCCCTTGCGCAAGCTATTGCCGAACATCTGCTGCAAAAAAACAAATCCTTCAGCCTCTTCGCCACTCATTATTTTGAATTGACGCGCCTGCCCGAAACCTGCGCCGCCGCCGTCAATATGCACCTTTCCGCGCTCGAACAAGGGCGGGATATTGTGTTTTTGCACCAAATCCAACCGGGTCCCGCCGGAAAAAGCTACGGCATCGCCGTCGCCAAACTCGCCGGCCTGCCCGGCCGCGCCCTCAAAGCCGCCCAAAAATATCTGGACGAACTCGAATCCCAAGCCGCCGCAAACCGGTCCCAACTGGATATTTTCAGTACCATGCCGTCTGAAAATAGGGAAGATGAGGAAGAGAAAGAACAAGAAGTTGAACCTGTTGATAATTTGCAGACCAATGAATTGGCTGAAGCTTTGGCGCAAATTCAGCCCGACAACCTCACACCGCGCGAAGCCTTGGATGCCTTGTATCGCTTGAAAGAAATGTGTGCCATGATTTAAAGAGCGTGGGTTTTGGCCGTTTGCAAAATATCAAGAAAACACATCATTGAGACGTTTGATGAACAGAAAGCGTGAATAGGGTTTGCAAGAGCAGGCTTATTCGTTTGTGTGATGAAACGGAATAAAAAGGCCGTCTGAAAGTTCAGACGGCCTTTTTTAATGGCTGTTAGTGTTGATGATGGTGGGCATGGCGTGCAGCCGCGCGTTTTGTACCGACAGGTACGATCAGCGTTGCGTAAGCGTTGTCTTGTTGACATACGCTTTTATCGCTGTAATCGGTCTCGTTCACCACTTTGATTTTCCACAAGCCGTCAATCAGCGTAATCACATTGACCACGCCGTTTTTATCGGTTTTGCCGGAGAAGCCTTGAGGCTCGCGGTGGTCATGGGTCGATTCCAAGTCCATTTCGGCCAAAGTGTCCGAGCTGGCGGTAACGGTGGCTTTAACCAAAGGCTCGCCTTTGTACAGGACTTTGACCGGCAAAATACCGCCTGCTTTGACTTCGTTCGGATTTTTCAGCGGAACCAGTTCCAGCTCTTGGCCGATAGGGCGGGTCAACACAGCTTCATCAACTGCGCCGTTGCCCACTTGGACAAAGCTCTTGCCGAACATTTGTGCCTGTTCGCAATAGGTGGCGCCGGCCAGCTGTTTTAAGGTTTGCTGTTTCCAGCCGTCTTGGTTTTTCGACCAGAAAGTCGGTTTGTAGGTTGCGCTGACCCAGTAGGAGCCTTCAGGCAAAGCGGCTTTGGAAACGTATTGATAGTTTTCGCCTTTATTTACCAAATCAACGGTTTTCTTTGAGCTGCCGGTCAATTGCAGCGGTTTGAAAATATGCACGCGGTCGTCGGCGATTTTTTCGACATTGGGGAAGTCATGACTGTAACCCAAATCCGCATGCAGGATTTTGCCGGCAGGCTGATGTGTCGGTGCGGCCACCCAAACATCGTGCGCCTGTGCCACTGCGCCCAATCCCAGCAATCCTAAAAGCATCCATTGTTTCATAGTTTCTACACTCCATATTTTGTTGTTGAATGAAAGGCCTTGTATTTTGGCGAGTAGAAACATTACTCTTATTTGCATTTTTTGTAAATAATAAGGATTATATTTTTTTAATTATAAATAATTATTCATATTGGATTTTCAGACGGCTTGACGTATTAGGTAGTGCTGTTTGCAACGTATGTTTATCCTGTATAAATAATTGCTTTAATCTTTATCTGATTGATGTATATATAATTTATTGTAATGTTTATTTGGGTGGGCATTTTTCCCCGACTTCCGCCCGAATTGTATATAACCAAAACTGATAAACGCGAAAGCAAACATTATTTCCAGTTTGCATCCAATCCAGATAAAGTGCTCACATATTTTTAACAGGAGCCGACCATGAATATCCGTACGCTTTCTTTTGCCGCTTTGACCGCCGCGCTGGCTTTGAGCGCGTGCTCGCCAAAAGCCGAACAAGTCGCCGACAATGCTTCTCAAGCTGCCGGAGGTAAAGGGGGGGAAGTCAAATTGCTGAACGTCTCCTACGATGTCGCCCGCGATTTTTATAAAGAATACAATCCTTTATTTGTCAAAGAGTTTGCCGCAAAAAACGGTGGGCAGTCGGTTGAAGTCCAACAGTCGCACGGCGGCTCCAGTAAGCAGGCTTTGGCTGTCGCCAATGGTTTGGCTGCCGATGTGGTGACCATGAACCAGACTTCCGATATCGAGCTTTTGGTGAAAAAAGGTTTGGTCAAAGCAGATTGGAACACCCGTCTGCCGGATAATGCCGTGCCTTATACCAGCAACGTCGTTTTCTTGGTGCGCAAAGGTAATCCGAAACACATCCAAGACTGGGGCGATTTGGCCAAAGACGGCGTGCAAATCGTTTTGGCCAACCCGAAAACCACCGGCAACGGCCGCTACGCCTTTTTGGGTGCGTACGGTTATGGTTTGAAAGTGAATAACGGCGATGAAGGTAAAACCAAAGATTTTGTGGCCGCATTGCTGAAAAACACGCCTGTGTTTGAAAATGGCGGCCGTGCGGCAACGACGACCTTCAGCCAACGCAATATCGGCGATGTCTTGGTTACCTTTGAAAATGAGGCCAACTACGTCAGCAAAAAGCTGACCCAAGGCCAATTTGAAATTGTCTACCCAAGCTACACTATTCTTTCCGAAGCGCCGGTTGCCGTCGTGGACAGCGTAGTCGACAAAAAAGGCACACGCGCCACTGCTGAAGCCTATCTGCAAAATCTCTGGAGCGAACCGGCCCAAGAGTTGGCCGCCAATCTTTATCTGCGTCCGCGCAATGCTGAAGTATTGGCGAAACACAAAGCCGATTTCCCTGAGATTGAGACGTTTAATCCGAATGAGAAATTTGGCCCGTGGGAAGAAATCATGAAAAAATTCTTTGCCGACGGCGGATTGTTTGACCGGCTTTCCAGTAAAAAATAAGGCTTAAACATAGAGGCCGTCTGAAACTTCAGACGGCCTTTTGTTACAATAAGCCTTTTTCTTATCCACCTTTTCCCATGTCCCAACGCAAAATCATCCATATCGATATGGACGCATTCTACGCTTCGGTAGAACTGCGCGAGCAGCCGCACCTGAAAGGGCTGCCCGTCGTTGTGGCATGGGATGGTACGCGGTCGGTTATTTGTGCCGCTTCTTATGAAGCGCGCAAATTCGGTTTGCACTCTGCCATGTCGGTGGCAACGGCGAAAAGGCTGTGTCCGCAGGCGGTGTTTGTGCCGCCGCATTTTGATTTGTACCGTCAAGTGTCGGCGCAGATTCATGCCGTGTTTCGGCGGTATACCGATTTGATCGAGCCTTTGTCTTTGGACGAGGCTTATTTGGATGTTACCCGAAATTTTGAAAATATCCCGTACGCCAGTGAAGTGGCCAAACGTATTCGTGCTGAAATTTTTGAAGAAACCGGTTTGACAGCCTCCGCAGGTATCGCGCCCAATAAGTTTTTGGCAAAAATCGCTTCCGACTGGCGCAAGCCGAATGGGCAGTTTGTGTTGCCTCCGCAAAAAATCATGGCGTTTTTGGAGAGCCTGCCGTTGGGTAAGATTCCCGGTGTCGGTAAAGTCACGCTGAAAAAGATGAATGCCCTCGGTATGCAGACTGCCGGCGATTTGCGCCGTTTTGAGCGCGGCGAACTTTTAAACCATTTCGGCCGCTACGGCTACCGCCTTTACGATTTGGCACGCGGTATTGACGAGCGGCCGGTCAAAGCCGAACGCGAACGCCTGCAAATCTCAACCGAAATCACCTTGCCCGAAGATTTGTCTTTGGCGCAGGCTTCAAGCCATTTGCCGCACCTTGCCGAAGACCTCTGGCGGCAAATCGAACGCAAAAACGTCGAAGCCAAAGGCGTTACCCTCAAACTCAAAACCCACGATTTCCGCATTATCACGCGTTCGCTGACGTATTCTTCCGTCCTTCCCGACAGCGCTTCGCTGCTTCAGGCGGCACATACTTTGCTGCAACGCATACCGCCGCAACGCGAAGACGCCTTCCGCCTGATCGGTATCGGCGTGAGTCATTTGCTGCCGAAAAACCAGCAGCAGACGCTTTGGTTATAAAGAAATAGAAAAGCATGCTTTCCGTTTGAAGATAGGGCGCAGGACAATATTGTTCCATAACCATATCGGCAGCCGTTTAAACAGGCCGTCTGAAAACGTTTCAGACGGCCTGTTTGACGGTTTAAAAAAACTGATTCATCAAGAATTTGTTTTTCGCTCAACGAAAGTGGAAAGCAGGGCGGTATCGATGTCCCATTTCCAAATGCCTTGATCCGATCCGTCCATGCCGCGCAGGAATAGGTAGCGGATGGCGATTTTGGACAACGGCTTGCCGCGCAGGGCGTAGTAGCGCGTGATGGCGACGGCGTAGATCAGGGCTTGCAGGTAGTAGTGATGATGCGCTACGGCTTCGTTCATCGCCTGTTGCGTGTAGGCGCTTGCATCGTTGCCCAAATGGTTGGATTTATAGTCGATTAAAACGACATTGCCGTCTGAATCTTGGCAAACCATATCGATGAAGCCGTTTAAATAACCTTGCAAATCATGGAAATCAAGCAGTTGCGCGGCTTGGACGCATTCAGGCGGCAGGTTTGCTTCGCTTGAGGCAAACCAACGGCGCAAGTCGTCCAGTTTGAAATCGTCCATGTACAGGGTAAACCCCATTTCGGGCAGGCGTCGGGTCGGCGGAATCTGCGATAGGCTCTCGTTGATTAAAGGCGTCAGGCGGCAGGTGTCGAGCATGGCGCTTACCGTCGGCAGCCATTTGTCTTCAAAGCTGTGGCGTTGCAAAACTTCGGCAATCATTTCGGATTGGCTCTCGGCAGAAGCGGCGAAGTCGAGTTTTTCCAACATTTCATGCAAACATACGCCGGCATTGGTGCCTCGGGGGAAATGGTGGATATCGAGGCCGTCTGAAAGTGGGGACGGCAGGTTTTCAGACGGCATGGCACGGTCTGCGCTTTCTGCCGGGTCGATGGCAGGTTGCAAAGGCTCGTGTTGTTCGTCGGTTGACTTGGTGTGCCGGCTCAAACCGGTAAAGCTGGTGTGGCGGATAAAGTCAAAATCGCGGCGTTTGATGGTATGTGCGCTCAAGGCTTGGTCTTGTTGGCGGCTGTATTGGTAGACGGTTTCCTGCGGGGTTTCTTCCGTGAAGGCAAACTCCGTATTTTCAGGCGCGTTTGTAATAAAGCGTTGCCAGTTGGTTTTGAGCATTTCCACAACGTCTGTCGCGCTTTTATAGCTTTGGTTGACGCTTTCGCGGTCAGCATCCGGCAAACCTTCGAGCAGATAGGCAAAAGGATTGTTTGGCGTACAGTTTTTGTTGGCGGCGGCGTAGATGTTGAGCTGTTCTTCGGCGCGGGTAAGGGCGACATAGAGCAGACGCAAATCTTCTGCCGTCTTTTCATCGGCAAGGTGGCTTAGTTCTGCTTCCGAGGTTTGCGATGTTGCCAGCAGCTCGGTTTCGTGGTTTTCGGTATGCAGGATTTTCCAGTTTTCTTTGGAATTGTCTTTGGTATCCCACGCGAAGGGGCAGTACACCAAAGGATATTGCAAACCTTTCGATGCGTGCATGGTAACGATTTTGACCAATTTTTCGTCGCTTTCAAGACGGATGGTTTGCGCGTCTGACGGGAAATGGCCGCTGCGCGCACGGCTGATTTGTTCGTTTAACCATTTATGCAGGGCGGCAGGGTTGCGGCTTTGGCTGTCTTCTTCGGCCAAAAGCTCCAGAATTTGGTAGTAGTTGGTCAGGCTGCGTTCGTTGCCGCCTTTGAGCAGGCGTGTTTCGATGTCATGTTGGGCGGCAAACTGCTGCACGGCGGCAAAAATGCCGCCTTTCCGCCATTTTTCCATGGCCTCGGCAGATGACTCCAGCCATTTCAGCAGCTGGTGTTCGTTGTGGTTAAGTTCGTAAATCTCTTTGGCGGTATAGCCGAACAAAACGCCGGTCAAGACAAAGCGCAGCCAGTCGGTTTGCCTTGGGTTGAGCCAAAAGCCGATCAGCGCGGACAGCGAGTCTGCCTCGGCGGAGTCGAAAACGGACTGGCGCGACAGCAACACGCTTTGGATACGGCGCTGTTTCAGTTTTCCGGCAATCATCGCCGCTTCGTTGTTGGTGCGCACCAAGACGGCAATATCGCCGGATTCCAATGCACGGCCTTTGAAGTTCAGACGGCCTTCGGCTGCTTCATTGAGCGCAAAGGCAATTTCATCGGCGCAATATTCGGCGGCACGGCCGCGCAAAATCTCTTTGCCGGTTTGATCGTCCGTATTGAGCCAGCGTACTTGGATGGCGGGGCGGTGTGGCGACAGCCGGCTTTCGGCACGGCTGGCGGAGACATCGCTGTAATCGATGTTTTCCAACACGAAGGGGTGTTTTTTTTGTTTGAACAAGGCGCTGATGCCGTTAATCAGCTTGGCATGGCTGCGGTAGTTGACGGCGAGGGTGTAATGCCTGTCCGCATCTTGCGCGGCTTGCAGATAGGCGTAAATGTCCGCACCTCGAAAGCTGTAAATCGCCTGTTTGGGGTCGCCAACGAGAAACAGCGGGCAGCCTTGTTCGATAAAAATTTGGCGGAAAATTTCGTATTGCAGCGGGTCGGTATCTTGGAATTCGTCAATCAGCGCGATTTCCCAGTTTGCCGCCGCCGCTTTTGCCAATGCGTTGCCGTGTTCATTGGTGGTCAATGCCTGATGGACATCCAGCAGCAAATCGTCAAACACGCGCTCGCGGCGTGATTTTTTTTGTTCGGTAATGGATTGGTTGATGTAGGAAAGGAGATCGAGTTGCAGGCAGATGAAGACTGCTTCTTCCGCGCTTTCCATTGCCTGCAAATCACGACCGAGATTGGCCAAGGCTTGCAGCTGAATAATTTCCGGCGCATCGGCATCGGCTTTATATTCTTTTTTCAGTTTGCTGTTGAGTGTATCGACACTGAAGAGGCTTAATTTTTTTAGCGTTTCTTTGCTCAGGCGGGGCAGACGGTTGGATTCGGCGTTTGTTTTTAAATCGGTAAAAACATTTTCAAAGGTATTTCTTTTGTAGGTCTGGCCGTTAAGTTTGGGGAAGATTGCCCAAAACGCTTTTTCCAAGTCTTCCAACTGACCGCAAACTTTTTGCCATGTTTCTTGAAGGTTGGCTTGGGCTTCTTTCAAATTGCCTTCAGGCCGTCTGAATTTCAGATAGGGGCGGCCGGTATAGCTTTTGATTTCGGCAAGTATTTCTTCAGGCGTGCATTTCCGGTCAAAAACCAATTGTGCCAATGTGGCATCGGTTGCCACTTTCTGCCGCCAAAAATCCTGCGCAGGAATCAGCAGCCTCTCGCGCGAGTCGTCCGACAGCTCGACATCCAAAGGCGCGCCGCACAAAAACGCGTAATCGCGCAAGACGCGCTGACAGAAGCCGTGGATGGTGTAAATCGATGCGTTGTCAAACTGGCTCAGCGCGGCTTTGAGGCGGAGAATCAGGCGATGGCAGCTTTCTTGTCCGTCTTGCTCGCCTAAAGCCAAAGGAATTAAACGATTGAGAAAGTCATCGGGGGATTTTTTCTCTTTTTCGTAATATTTGTTCAGGCCGTCTGAAATATGTTCCGGCTTGCCGCCCAAGGTTTGGATTTCGTTCAAAACCTGCAACACTTCGTCCAAACGCGCGCGCAAACGGGTTTTCAGTTCTGCCGTCGCCGCTTTGGTAAAGGTAACGACCAGAATTTTCTCGATGTCTTTTTTTTCTAAAACAATCAGTCGGGTAAAGAGCGCGGCAATGCCGTAGGTTTTACCCGTACCGGCAGAAGCTTCGATGAGGTTGGTGCCGTCGATGGAAAGTGTAAGCGCGTCAAAAGGAAGGGCGGAAGACATGGTGGGAACGGAATAATATTAGCGAGGCATTATCATAACAGAGATAGTGTGTTGTTTTGCATTGATGATAAAAATGCCGTCTGAAAACTTTCTGTTTTCAGACGGCATATCTTAATGGCTATTCAATGACTTCAATAGCGCATCTTAGTAGCGCAAATGGCGTTTGGTGTAGCTTGGTTGGCGAGGACGATAGGTGTAACGGTTCGCCGCAGGAGCTTTACTGTCGTCATAGTAGTACGCAACATTATTACCGTTGATGGTCGTATTGTTGACGCTCAAACCGGTTGGAGAGCCGGTAGTAATAACAACATTGTCGCTTTGGATGGTGTTTGCCGTATTGGTTACGTTGGCTTCGTTTTTACCTTTGGCGTTGATGCCGCCGTTTGGTTTGCCTGAAGCGTAGCTGCCGTTGACATTGACGGTCAGGTTTTTTTCGTTAACGCTGCTGATTGCGCCGGAAGTATTGACTTTGTTGCCTTCTACTTCAACGGAGTTGTTGGATACCAGGTTGGTACCGTGCAGGTTGACGTCGCCGTTGTTGGCATTGATTTTAATGTCATTGCCGGCCGCTACATTCGCGCCTGTGGCGGTAGAAGAAGCGTTATCGGTTTTGTTGACGCCGACAGAGCCATTGACGTGAGGAATGGCAACACCGGTTTCAACATTGGACGGGTTTTAGGATTGCGGTGTATCGGGAATGACGGTTCGGGTATTTCCCTGCGCCCGCTCCGCGCCTGTAAACGGTAAGCGCATCAAAAATGCCGTCTGAAGGTTCAGACGGCATCGGAATCGGGGAATCAGAAGCGGTAGCGTACGCCCAATGAGGCTTCGTGGGTTTTGAAGCGGGTGTTTTCCAAGCGTCCCCAATAGTGGTAGCGGTAGCCGGTGTCCAGGGTCAGGTTGGGCGTGATGTCGAAACCGACACCGGCGACAACACCAAGACCTAAGCGGCGGATGCTGTGGCTTTCGTGATAGGAGTTTTGCTCACTTTTCCCAGGCAGTACCGTATCTGCTGCTCCATCACTACCGGCAGTTGTAACAACTTCAGTTGTTTTTTTAGTCGAATCGATGCTGTGTCTGACGTGTCCGTAGCTGACGCGCACGCCGGCATAGGGTTTGAAGCGGGAACCGGTATCGAAATCATAAATGGCAGACAAACCGAGCGAGGAAATAGCGTGGAATGTACCGTTTTCCTGATTTTCCGTCTTCAGGTCTTTCCTGTTAGGCGGAAGGTTATTTATTTCTTTTATTTGAACGGAATTTTTATTGTTGTGCCATTTTCTGTAACGGGCATAATCTGCCACTATCCTCCAGCCTCCGAAATCGTAGCCGACCGACACCCGTGGATGGATGGAATGCGTATGGATATTTTTGTCAAATTTGGTATCAGTTGCTTCCGGATAGTCTCGAGAAATCAGTTCGGAAGCGTAAGTCAAATCTGCCTGTACATACGGGCCGCGGCCATTGTCTTCATTTGCCGCCTGTGCAGCGGAAGAGAAGAGAAGAGAAGAGAAAAGAAGAGAAGGTTTTTGTTGGCTGTATGCATATCAATTCCAAATAGTTAAGATTAAATTATTAAAAACATTGTTAACGAGTGCTGAACATTTTATCAGATTTGTTTGGCTAAAATATGATTTTTTGTTAAAGAATGTATTTATTTTTTAAAGTCTCGGTGCGGCGATTGGATATAGCGGATTAAAATAGGAAATATCCAATGCCAAAGCAATTGGTCGGAAATGACCGGAACTAAGAACCTGTATTCACAAAAATGATAAAATATCTTTATGACTAGAAAATCCTACCCAACAGACTTAACAGATGCCCAATGGCAAGCGATTGAGCCGCATTTTAACCGGCTGCGCCACTACAAATGGGATAAACGTGAATTAGTGAATGCCGTTTTGTACATTACCAAAACAGGTTGCCAATGGCGTATGCTGCCCAATGATTTTCCACCTTATCCAACCGTATGGAGTTTCTATCGCAGAGCCAACCAATCAGGCTTATGGGATAGGATTCTTTTGGCATTGGTTCAAAAAAACGTTTAATCCATCAAAAACAAGCGATGCCGACTTATGCCATTATTGATTCGCAAAGTGTCAAAACAGCTTCCGGCGCACATGATAAAGGTTTTGACGGAGGTAAAAAAATCAAAGGCCGTAAGCGACATATAGCTGTTGATACGTTGGGTAACCTATTGTCTGTTGTGGTTCATGCAGCCAATATTCATGACACAAAAGCAGGTATTTTTGTAGCAAAAAAAGCGTTTGAGACCTATCCGGGTTTAAAAGGTTTCTGTGCAGACGCAGGTTATCGGAATACATTTGAGCGCGAAGTATCGGAGCAATTGGGTTTAACTGTTGAGATTTCAAAGAAAATTCAAGATATTTCTTGGCATATTCTGCCCAAACGCCGGATTGTGGAACGAACGTTTGCATGGTTGGGTTGGTCTCGACGTTTGGCAAAAGATTTTGAGCAGACGAATTTATCTGCCGAAAATTTTGTCAAACTAGGGTATATTTCACAAATATTAAAATTTATCAAATAGTTGTTTGTGAATACAGGTTCTAAGGGAATTTAAATAACAAAAACCTGCCTTTGAAAAGGCAGGTTTTTTTCAGACGGCCTGTGAGCCGTTAAAGATTTTGCAAACGCTCGACAGAAGGTGCGTAGTAGTAAGCACCTGATACGGCTTTAGACAAATATTTCAGCAGTAAGTCGGTTTTGCCGTCTGCATCGCCGAACATATTGAGCAGCTGAACTTCAATATTGTGCAGCGTGTTGCAATAGGAAGTGAACATCAGACCGTGTTCGCCGCTGATTTTGCCGAAGGGCAGGCTGCGGCGGACGATTTTCAGGCCAACGCCGTTTTCTTTGACATTGACGCGGCCGAGATGGGAGTCGGGCAGGCGCACGTCTTTGCTGAATTCGTCATTGGTTTCTTTGCTGCGGCCCACGCTGGCTTCTTGTTCGGCAGTAGGAACGGCATCCCATTTTTTCAAATCGTGCAGATATTTTTGCAGCAAAACATAGCTGCCGCCAACATCCGGCTTGCCTTCTGGAATAATGGCAACATTGCGCACATTGTCATCGCCCTGCGGATTTTCCGTACCATCGACAAAACCATCCAAGCCGCGCTCTTCATACAGGCGCAGACCGTGTTCTTCAGTGGCTACGCGGATGCTGTCGCCGAATGCGCTGAAAACAGATTGGGCTAAGGCGTAGGCTGCTTTTTGCTCGGTGGCTTGAATGTGGATATAGAGGTCGTGTTGAGTGGAGGGGGCGAGGCTGTTGCCCAATTCAGGGAAAGGTCTGATTTCGCTGCCTTCGTCAGTATGGCCGAACGATTGCCATGCGCGACTGCCGAAGGCAATGGTCAAACCCAAAATATCATTCGGAAAACGGGTTTTTAATTTGGCCAGAGCCTCCAAAGCAAGACGGCAGGCAGATTTGATGTCTTCGTTGCGGCCGTCTGAAATGTCTGCTTCGATAAAAATACCGGCTTGTGCGTGATCAGGAATAATGGCAGATTGGGGATGGCTCATGATGATTCCTTTCAAAATATTATGGGTTTTTACGCGAAGGATTATACACTGAAAGTTTCAGACGGCCTAAAATCTGCCTTTTGATTTTTTAGGGCAGAAAGGCATGTTTGGCAAGATGTTTTTTGTGAGCGTCATTCTGTTGCAAGTGTTTACATTCGGGCTTGGGCGTTCGCTGCAATGGCTGTTTGCGCCTTGGATTGGCAAAGTCGGCAGACGTTGGCTGATGGGTATTTCCTATTTCATTACAAACGGCTTGTTGGTCGGCTTGCTGCTGGAGTTGGGACATATGATGTTCCGCGTAGTGGCGTTTTGGATGGTAATCTTGCTGTTTGTGATGTATGCCGCGTTGGCGACATTTATCCTGTATCTTTTGCTGCGCCGTTTTATGGCGCGTCAACCGCTGTCACGAAGCCTGCGGCTGTTTGCGCCTTTGTTTGTGGCCGGTTTGCTCGGTTTTGGAATGTATAACGCCTATACGCCCGTTGTCCGCCATCAAACCGTCTTCATCAATAAGGAAATGGATAAGCCGCTGCGTATCGGCGTGGCCAGTGATTTGCACTTGGGGATTTTGTTCGGCGCGCGTCAATTGGACAAGCTGACGGATATTGTGAAGCAGGAACAAGTCGATATGGTGTTGCTGCCGGGCGATTTGATGGACGATACCGTCGATGCGTACTTGAAAGAAAACATGAAACCGCATTTGCAGAAGCTGACTGCGCCGATGGGCGTTTATGCCACTTTGGGCAATCATGACTGGTTCCGCGATCAGAAGCGTATCAAGCATGAATTGGAAGCGGCAGGTCTGACGGTTTTGGCCAATCAGGTTTTGGAAGTGAATGGTGTGTTGCTGGTAGGGCGGAGCGATGATTTGGATCGCAAGCGCCCCAGTGCGGAGCAGCTTTTGGAAGGTCAAAATACCCAATTACCGGTTTTATTGATGGATCACCGTCCTACTTCAATCGAAGCCCATGCCCGGCTGCCGATTGATGTGCAGGTCTCCGGCCATGTCCACAACGGTCAAGTTGCACCCGCTAACCTTATCGTCCGTACGCTTTATCGTCTTGCTTACGGTTATGAGGCGATCGGCAACGGCCATTTCTTCACCACTTCGGGTTACGGCTTCTGGGGCATTCCCCTGCGTTTGGGTTCGCAATCAGAAGTGTGGGTTATCGACATCAAGTCAAGGCATTGAAATAGAAATATAAACTTCAGGCCGTCTGAATTTCAGACGGCCTTTTGTGTGCTGTTAATGAAAAATACTTAGGTTTTTGGCCAATTTATTGGGCAAAGCGGATCAGGCTGTCGGCAAGCTTATCGGCTGCAGTTTTATAACCTTGTGCAGAGAAGTGAACGCCGTCTTTGGCTGCCAAGCCTTGAGCCATCCAGTTTTTCATGCTGCATGCCCCGCCCATCGCATCCTGCCAAGACCAGAACATGATTTTTTCGTCATGGGCAACACGTTGCTGCATTTGTTGTACTTCGCTGAGTAAGACCGGACGGTTGCCGCAGCTGCCGTAGGCGGTTTTCAAAGATTCCGGAGCGCCGAGGATTAGGATGCCTGCGTTGGGCAGGGTATTTTTGATTTGACGGATGTAATTGCGCCATGTCTGCTCGGTAGAGGAAATATTGAGGTTGCCGGAAAAGGCTTCATTGGTACCGTAGGCAAGGATGATTAAATCGGCTTTGGTTTGTGCCAAATCTTCCCACATGCCCGGCCGCCATTTTGACCATTGGGACAACTGCGCGCCGTTGATGCCCATGGCGGAAACGGTTACGCCGTGTCCGGGGCGTTCGATATTAATGAAACCGATTTGCCAAGGCATGCTGCTGCTGAGGGTCATCGGTAGGGAGGCATTGGTATGCAGCAGTTGCCAACCATTTTGTGTGGCAGGGATTTCACGGCCGTTGACAGTCAGGGTTTGCTCGGACCAAATGGGCTTGCCGAAGATGGAGATTTGTTGCATATCCATGCTGCCGTCGGCTGCGCTTAAGGTAACGCTGCCGCCATCGGCGCGTGCTTCAATCCCGCCGAAAGAAAAATCGCTGTGTGATTTGCGGCTGCTGATGGTGTTCCAACCGCTGCCGTTGTAACGGACGGTTGCCATGCGCTGGCCTTTGACAGTGTTGGGATAAACCCAACCGATGCCACCGTTGCCCCATTGTTGTTGCAAACGGCGACGCAGGCGGTCGGTGAAATAGTCGCCGGCGGTGTGGGAGTCGCCGACTTGGATAATGCGGAATTTGCCGTCTGAAGTATTGTTGAGCTGTTGCAGTTTGTTCAGCCAAGCAGGGCGGTTGGAGCCGTAGTTGCTTAATAGGCTGTCATTGGTTGCGCAGGCGGTAATAGGGAGTGCGAGAAGCGTGAAGAGTAAGGTTTTATTAAATTTCATGGTTGTGTATCGTGTGTAAAATTAATTTTTTCCATAATTTTTCCGGCCAATAGTTTTTGGCCTTCTGCGGAAAAGTGAATGCCGTCCTTGCTGCGGTAACGGATGATTTTTCCATCTACTTTGACAGAGTCGGCATATTCTTCTGCGCCATTGCTCAACAGTTTGTCGGTCGGCAGCCAAATGGCTTGAGGCGACACCGTACCCGACAGGATTTTGTCGAGGTAGCGCATTTGTTCATTGAGCTTGGCTTTTTTCATGTAAGGAATGCCCAGCCAAATGACTTGGACATCATGTGCGGAGGATGCATCAAGGATACGGCGAACGCGGTTGAGGTATTCTGCCTCCCATTCGGGGGAGGCGAATTTCAGGTATTTTTTACCCATCGGGAAATCCCAAGGGTCGTTAGGGCCTAAGAATACAACCAAAACGCGGATGTCGGGTTCTTTTTGCAAAGTTTGTTCGATGGTTTTCGGCCAGTCGAAGAAATTGGGGTAGGACAAACCGGTACTTTGTTTACTAAGGTTGACCGATTGTACGCCATATTCTTGCTTGAGGTGTTTTTGTACGAAAGGTGCAACGCCCTGCATCAGCGAGTCGCCGGCAAAGAAAACTTTATTGCCTTTTTTCAACACGACCTGTGTGGTTGAAGGATTAGCCTGATTGCCTGGCTCGCTGGCGGAGGTATCCGTATGGTTAGCCGCATCGGAAGCAGCAGAGTCTTTTTGCTTGTCCGATACTTCAATGTTTTCCGTATTTTCAGATGGCCTTGCTGTTTCAATGCCAGAGTCTTCCGAAGCCAAAGCGTCTTCCGTTTCAAGAGAGGCTTTCAGGCCGTCTGAAAATTCGTAGGCTTTTTGTTGCCAATCCGCACCGATACGCCACCAAGCGTATTCGGATAAAGGCTCAAGCGGACTGTTTTCATGATAGGTCTGCTGCCAATAGGCATTGATGGAGTTTTGGGCAAACCACGTCAGCGCAACCGCACTGAGCAGAATCGAAACAAACAGGGAGATAAAGCGTTTCATGTTCTGCTCCTTAGAAGTTGGCGTAAATAAAGCCGGGAATGCCGGACGGGGCGAAGACGATAATCAGGGCGAGGATAAGCGTGATGGGGATAAACCACAGCCATGCAGGCAGTTTGTCCAAGCCTTTTACCGATGCTTTAAATAAGCGAAGCAAATACGGGTATAGCAAAAGCATCATCGCAAATGCACCCGGCAACATGAGGTCGGTTGGCAGAGGCGCGTTCCAACCTTTGTCATTGGCAAATAATGCGCTGAACAGCATTTCCGTATCGGCAAGCGTTGCGCTGTTGAACACGACAAAAGCGAAACAAACGAAATGGAAGGTAAACAGCCAGGCTAGCGGTTTGCCGATTTTCAGACGGCCTAAGGCATTACGGCCGACGATTTTATCGCCACAGTTAAGGAATACCAAAGCCGCACCGTGCAGCGCGCCCCAAATCAAAAAGCTCCAGCCGTAGCCATGCCAAATGCCGGAAAGCAACATGGCAATCATCAGATTGAGCTGGGTGCGTCCGAAGCCTTTTTTACTGCCGCCCAAAGGAATATAGATATAGTCGCGAATCCAAGTGGACAGGCTGATGTGCCATCTGTCCCAGAAGTCGCGGATGTTGATGGCGCGAAGCGGCGCGGCAAAGTTTTTCGGCAGCTGGAAGCCGAGCAGCATGGCCAAGCCGATGACCAAATCCGAGTAGCCGGAAAAGTCGAAAAAGAGTTGGAAGGTGTAGCCATAAATCGCAGACAACACGCCCCAGCCGTCGAACTGGGCCGGATTTTCAAAAACAGGCGATACCCAGCCTTCTGCCAATACGCCGGCAAGCCACCATTTTTTGGCAATACCCAACACAATCAGGCCGACTGCCAAAGCCGGATAAATCAGTTGGCGTGCTTGTTTGGTGCGGATTTGCGCCAATGCGCCCGCTTGTTCGCCGTCTATGCTTTTAAAAGCGGCCGCACGGATAATCGGGCCGGATGTGATGGTGGGGAAGAAGCTCAGATGCAGTAGGAGTTCGTGCCATTCAAAACGGTCTCCTTTGGGCTCGCGGTAGCAATACACCAAGTAAGCCAGCGATTGGAAAGTGTAATAAGACAAGCCCAAGGGCAAAAGGATGTCGATGACGGCGCTTTGTCCCGTATATTGCTGAATAATCGGGCGGAAAAAGTCGAAATATTTGAAGAAACACAAAACAGTCAATGCTACTGAAATACCGCAACCCAGCCAAAATTTGCGGATATTCTCGTTTTCAGAAAACATCAGCACGCTGACCAGGTAAACTACAGACGAGTAAACCAAAATCAGCGCGGCAAAGATAGGGTCGATACGGTAAAGCCAGCCCAGTCCGGCAACCAAAAGTAAAACGTTTTGAACTTGCGGCAAACGTGCAAATACCCAGTACAGCGGCAAAAATGCGATAAAGAATACCGCAAACTCAATAGACAGCAACGGCATGACAATTCCTTGATGTGTTTAAACTTTCAAACTTTTCGATTGATTGTTATTTTTTGGCGTTAAGTTTGGCACGAATGATTTCGACTACCGCGGGTAAAAGCGAAATCACGATGATTGCCGCCATGACTAAGCCCAAATTGTTTTTGACGACGGGGATATTGGCGAAGAAGTAGCCTGCATAGGAAAACAACAATACCCACAACACTGCGCCGATAATGTTGTAACGGATAAATGTCCCATAGTGCATATCGCCCATGCCTGCGACAAATGGCGCAAACGTCCGCACAATCGGTACAAAGCGCGCAATGATGATGGTTTTGCCGCCGTGTTTTTCATAGAACGCATGGGTTTTTTCCAAATACGAACGGCGGAAAATTTTAGAATCCGGATTGGCAAACAGTTTTTGTCCAAAATACTTGCCAATCATGAAGTTGGCCGCATCACCTAAAATGGCGGCCGCCAAGAGCAGCAATACCATGACGTGGATGTTCATGCCGCCGATGGCCGCAATACCGCCGGCAGCAAACAGCAGCGAGTCGCCAGGCAAAAATGGCGTTACGACCAAACCGGTTTCGCAGAAAATCACAACAAACAAAATCGCGTAAATCCACGGGCCGTATTGGGCGGAGAGGTGGACAAGGTGTTGGTCGATATGGAGGATGAAATCAATAAGGGTAGAAATCACTAGGGTTCCCCAAATAAAAAGGCCGTCTGAAAAAGAACAGACCAATGTTTCGGCGAGAAGTTCGACATTGTAAAACCAAAGCGGAATAAAACCAATGCAGTAAGCGCGTCAAGATATGTTTAGAAGTGCAGATATGTTGCAGGTATAGGCTTCAGACGGCCTTTATCCTTGATGGTGAACGGCAAAACAACGTAAAATAAAGCCGATTTCAACCTAACCGGTACGCCTTTGTGAACCAGCTCATCTTCGATTTTGCCAGCCATGATTATCCCGGCTTCGACAAATTTCTGGGAACAGAAAATGCCGAGCTGGTGTATGTGTTGCAGCACAAACATGGGCAATTTATCTATGTTTGGGGCGAAGAGGGCGCAGGCAAAAGCCATCTCTTGCAGGCATGGGTCGCCCAGGCGCTCGATGCCGGACGAAATGCCCTCTATATTGATGCTGCCGCCACGCCACTGACAGAAGCCGCGCTGGATGCGGAATATCTCGCCATTGACCAAATCGAAAAGCTTAATAATGAAGAACAGGCTTTACTGTTTGCCATCTTTAACCGCTTCCGCAACAGCGGCAAAGGCTTTTTGCTTTTGAGTTCCGAATATACGCCGCAGCAGCTCGTTATCCGCGAAGACCTGCGCACACGCATGGCGTATTGTTTGGTTTACGAAGTCAAACCGCTGACCGACCGGGAAAAAATTGATGCGCTCGTCAGCATGGCGGCCGCCCGTCAGGTAACCATCGATCCGGAAATTTTCGAATACCTGCTGAACCATTGGCGGCGCGATATGGACAGCCTGATGCAAATGCTCGATACCCTCGACAACTACGCCGTTATGATGGGCAAACGCATTACTTTGCCGCTTTTGCGCCAGCTTTTAAAACAACAGGAAACCCAATGAAAAACCTTGCCATTTTCGACCTCGACAATACCTTGATCAATACCGATTCGGATCACTCCTGGCCGCAATACCTGATTAAAAAAGGCATAGTCGATGCGGCTGAAACCGAGGCGCAAAATGAAAAGTTCTACCAAGACTATCAAAACGGTTGTCTTGATATTGATGCCTTCCTTAAGTTTCATCTCGCGCCTTTGGCCCGTTTCAGCAAGGAAGAATTGGCTGAGTTTCATCGCGAGTTTATGGCCGAATATATTGTTCCGCATATTTCCCCGATGCAGCGTATGTTGGTGCAAAGCCATCAAATGGCAGGCGACGAAATGTTGGTTATTTCTTCGACCAACGAATTCATCATTACCCCTATCTGTCATCTTTTCGGTATTCACAACATTATCGGCACACAGCTTGAAGCCGGCGAAGACGGCCGATATACCGGCAACTATGTCGGTACGCCCAGCCTGAAAGAAGGCAAAATTACCCGATTGAACCAATGGCTTGCCGAGCGCGGCGAGACCTTTGAAAGCTACGGTAAGGTTTATTTTTACAGCGACTCCAAAAATGATTTACCGCTGCTGCGTATCGTGGACGAACCTGTCGCCGTCAATCCGGATGCCGAGCTGGAAAAAGAAGCCAAAGCAAAAGGTTGGCCGATTTTGAATTTCAAATAACGATCAATCAGGCCGTCTGAAATATTTAACCTAACCACAACCCTAATAAGGACTAAAACATGAAAACGACTAAACTCCTCGCCTCAGCCCTGTTGTTTGCCGCTATATTCGGTACCGCATAAGCAGCCGATACCGAAACTCTGGAAGCCATGAAAGCGCAAAACGGCAGCGTTAAAACCGTTTTGATGAATGTCTTCACAACTCTTGCCGGTAATGTTGACCGCGTGAATATCATTCAATCCAGCGGCAATCCTGAAATGGACGAACGCGCAGTGAAAAGCGTTTCCAAATATCCTTATCCGAAGCGCAAAACTGCATCTAAATACCAACACACCGTTACTTTTGAAACCAATGTTGAAGTAATCAACAACTGATTTGGGCGTAAGGCCGTCTGAAAAACAGAAGGCGTTTTGATTGGGAAATTCCCTGTCAAAACGCCGTTTTATTCTTTAAACAAGTATAACCAAAATTGCCGTAAAACCACACGCTCCGGTGCTATACTGAAACAAATAAACCGCTTCATCACACATCATGTCTCCCCGTCCAGTTACCATTACTTCCTACAATATGCACAAAGGCATGTCTGCGCTTAACCGTAAAGTGCAGGTCAACCGCATGGCTGACGCGTTGGGTGCATTGGGTTCGGACGTTTTGTTTTTACAAGAAGTTCAAGGACAACATCTCAACAGAAGCCGCCGTAGTGACTTCCCCGATGCGCCGCATTACGACATCATCGGCGACAGCCTCGATTATCATCGCAGCTACGGTAAAAATGCCATCTATCCTAAACGCCACCACGGCAACGCCATTCTCAGCCGCCTGCCGCTGAAAACGGAAAACAACCTCAATATCAGCGTCAATAAACTCGAACAACGCGGCCTGTTGCATTGCGAAGTCGTGCCAGAAGGTTGGGAAGATCCGCTGGTGTGTTTGTGCGTCCACCTCAACCTGCGTGAGCCGGACCGCCTCAAACAATACCGCGCCATCAGCGACTACGTTGGCCGATACATTCGTCCGGAAAGCCCATTGATTATCGCAGGCGATTTCAATGACTGGCGGCAGAAATCAGCGCGTGAGCTGGGTAGGGCATTAGATTTGAACGAAGTATTTGTCGATAATACAGGCAAACGCCCCAAAACCTTCCCTTCGCGCCTGCCCATCCTCAGCCTCGACCGCATTTATACGCGCAATCTTGATGTCATCGATTCTGAAATCCACAACAGTAAAGACTGGCAGCATTTGTCAGATCATCTGCCATTGAGTGTAACGGTTAGGCCTCATCGTAAAATGAATATGAAATCAGATAGAAAAATGTAAGGCTGAAATCTTTTTAAAGCACTATTGGCAATGTATCGAAAGAAAAAGTTTTTCACTCAGATATTGGAGACAAAAACAGGCCGTCTGAAAAGTTTCAGGCGGCCTGTTTAAGTTTATAAAAAAGCGCAAACCTTTTTATATCAAAAGTTTGCGCTTCAAATCTGGTGGAGGCGGGGGGAATCGAACCCCCGTCCGAAAGTCCTCTACAGAGCGTTCTACATACTTAGTTGTGTCTATTTAGAATCTCGTCCCCATCATGCCGACCAACAGGCCTTCAGAGAACCAGTTACCTTAAATCTCGTTTCCTGCCAAGTAACCCGACAGAAAACCAGTCAATGTAGAATGACGTTGCGGTAGCTTGCGCTACACAGCCCATTGACCAACTGCTGCAACGGCAGGCCTTAAGCGGCCAGTGCGTAAGTTTCGTCGTTTGCGACTATTTAAATTCAGTGTTTAACGGGAAATCTGAGACCCCGGTATGCCCGCATCTGCTTTGCAACCCCCGTCGAAACCAAGATCGCCCCCAGATAGGAAAAGTCGATTATACGCATGTCAGCGTGCTTTGCCAAGTTGCCGATTGATGGAAAAGGCCGTCTGAACAGCAGTTTGCTTTTCAGACGGCCTGTTTGGCTTAGGTTTATTGATGGTAGTTTTGTAAGAAGCGTTTGAGTTTGTCCATGGCTTCTTCGATTTGATGAACGGGCGGCAGGGTAACGATACGGAAGTGGTCGGGGCGTATCCAGTTGAAGCCTGTTCCTTGGACGAACAAGACTTTTTCACGCACGAGCAAGTCGTAGACGAATTTCATGTCGTCATGAATGCTGTACATTTCGGTATCGATTTTGGGGAACATATACATCGCACCCATTGGTTTGACGCAGGAAATACCGGGGATTTGGTTGATCAGTTCCCATGCTTTATTGCGTTGTTCCAACAGGCGGCCGCCGGGCAGGATAAATTCGTTGATGCTTTGATAGCCGCCCAAGGCCGTCTGAATGGCGTGTTGCATCGGTGTATTGGCACACAGACGCATGGAAGAGAGCATATCGAGGCCTTCGATATAGCCCTTGGCATGATGTTTCGGGCCGTTGAGTACCATCCAGCCTTGGCGGAAACCGGCCACGCGGTAGGCTTTGGAGAGGCCGTTAAACGTAATAGTCAGCAAGTCGGGGGCGAGGGCGGCAATGTGATGGTGTACGGCGCCGTCGTAAAGAATTTTGTCGTAAATTTCGTCGGCAAAAATAATCAGGCCGTGTTTACGCGCCAGTTCGGCGATTTCCAGCAGGATTTCTTTGCTGTAGACCGCGCCGGTAGGGTTGTTGGGGTTGATGACGACGATGGCTTTGGTTTTTGGTGTAATTTTGGCTTCTATATCGGCCAGATTCGGGAACCAGTCGTTTTCTTCGTCGCATAAATAATGACGCACATTGCCGCCGGCCAGTGTTGCAGCAGCGGTCCACAGTGGATAGTCAGGCGCAGGAATCAGGATTTCATCGCCGTCGTTAAGTAATGCCTGCATGGACATGGTAATCAGCTCGGACACGCCGTTGCCGATGTAAACGTCGTTGACGGTAACGTCGAGCAGTCCTTTGGTTTGATAGTAATGAACGATGGCTTTGCGTGCGGAGTAAAGGCCTTTGGAGTCGCAATAGCCCTGCGCGGTCGGCAGGTTGCGGATCACGTCCACCAAAATTTCATCAGGCGCTTCAAAGCCGAACGGGGCAGGGTTGCCGATATTGAGCTTGAGGATTTTGTTGCCTTCTTCTTCCAGTTGCAGGGCTTTTTTATGAACCGGGCCGCGGATGTCGTAGCAAACGTGGTCCAGTTTTGATGATTTGGGGAATTTCTCCATGATGTGTATTCCGTAAAATTGTAGACAATGGGATAAATGTACTCTTTTTGCGGGTAAATTAAAAGGGTTTCAGACGGCCCAAGTTTACTTATTGCGCGCTTCCGCACGGCGAACTGTCACGCTTTTGCCGCCTATGCCCCAGTTGTCCATATCGATTTCGTCAATGACGACGACGGTTGTCTCAGGGTTTTTGTTGAGAACGCGCGAGAGTAATTCGGTAACGCCGCGGATTAATTCGGCTTTTTGCTCTGCACTCGGGGCTTCGCTGCCGCCGGTTACTTTGATGTTGACATAAGGCATGGCTTTTTCCTTTTAAAATAGCGTTCACATGTTATCTTATTTTTATCAGGCCGTCTGAAATTTGATTGCAGGATTTTTCATTGCTCATGACTGCTTTTACAAGGAATTAAGTTTTTTGGAATAGATTGTTTTTAAAATGCGGTTTTATTTTGGATGGATATCGTCATGAACCGTTTTCTTCAGACTTTGATTGTGGCCGCACCGATGGTGATTGCCGCGCCTTATGTGGTGGCGGAAACGCATCCGGCGCAAAAGCAGATGCAGCAGAACATTGATGCCGTGTTGAAAATTGCACGCAATACGTCTTTGACAGAAGCGCAACGTGTGAAACAGATTGAGCAGTATGCCAACCGTTATTTGGACTATGAACGGATTTCGGCTTTGGCTGTCGGCGCGCCATGGCGTGAATTTTCTGCCAAACAGAAAACCGATTTTATCCGTGTATTCAAAGATATGGTGATTGCGATGTACTCGCATTCTGCACTGATTGGTGCGGCGGATGCGAATGTGCGCCTGTTGCCGAAGATGACGGCAAACGGCAATAAGTTTGACGTTTTCTCAGAAATTCAGACCAAAAAAGGCACCAAGTATGAAGTGGCCTACCAGCTTTACCAAAGCGGCGGTGCGTATAAGATTTACAACATCCGTGTGGACGGTACCAGCTTGGTAACGGTATACCGAAATCAATTTAGCGAGCTGATTAAGAGCAAAGGCATTGACGATACGATTGCGACTGTCGCAGCCAAGGGCTTGAAGAAACAATAAGGCAGATTGATAAAAAGGCCGTCTGAATATTCAGACGGCCTTTTTGTGTTGCGGGCTGATTAAGCACGTTTGCGGAATTCGCCGGTACGGGTATCGATTTCGACTTTGTCGCCGTTTTCGATGTAAGACATCACTTGGATTTCAGTGCCGCCGACCAGACGTGCGGTTTTCATCACTTTACCGGAGGTATCGCCTTTAACGGCAGGCTCGGTGTATTCAACTTCGCGAACGATGATGGTAGGCAGTTCTACGGAGATAGGGTTGCCTTCGTAGAAGGTTACTTCGCATTGGTCTTCCATACCGTCAACGATGAATTTCAACGCGTCGCCGATGTTGTCGGCTTCGATTTCGTATTGGTTGAATTCTTCGTCCATGAAGACGTACATTGGGTCGGCAAAGTAGCTGTAAGTACAGTTTTTGCGGGACAGGATGACGACGTCGAATTTGTCGTCGGCTTTGTAAATGGTTTCGGAAGCGGCACCGGTCAGCAGGTTTTTCAGTTTCATGCTGACTTTGGCGGAAGAGCGGCCTCCTTTGATGTATTCGGTTTTTTGAACGACCATAGGATCGTTGCCGACCATGAATACGTTGCCGGCGCGCAGTTCTTGTGCTGTTTTCATTGTGGTTTTCCAATCAAATCGGTTGTAATAAAACGCGCTATTTTAGCGTATTTTTTTGTGCTTTGAAATAAAGGCGGCAAGTTTTTCGACGGCACTTTTTTGGGTAAAAAGTCCGTTCCGCCATTTTGCCGCGCTTTGCAGCCATTCGTTTTGGTGTGCCGTCAGGGTTCGCCATGCCTGCAGGCGTTGGCTGTCGCTGAGTGCTTCACCGTTGTTGAGTTCGTCGGAAAGGCGGCGGTGTGCCGTGGCGACAACATCCGGATAAACCTGATGCGCTTTGTCCCAAAACGCATGCAACTTGTCGAGATGGATATTTTCTTCTTGCGGGTAGATGTGCCAAAAGAAAGGCTTTCCGGCAAGCTGAGCGCGAACAAAGCTGTCTTCGCCGCGTATGACGACGCCGTCGGCAAGGTTGAGCAGTTTGTCGAAATCCTGTTGGGGGACAAAAGGGATTTTGATCAAGGTAATGTGTTCGCTCTGATACATATCGCCTTCTTCAAGCAGGGTATTTTGCGGCACTAGGCCGCTGTTTTTCAGGCTGGCGATGATTTGCGTACCCGCAAGCAGCAGGGTAATAGGTTGGCCGGCCTGTTGCCACATAGTCAGCCATTTTGCCCAAATATCGCTTTGATAGCCGAAAAGCAGCCACTCGGATGCATTTTTTGCGGGAAGTTTGAGTTGTCGGCGTAAGGCTTCCGTATCAAATCCGGCAGATTCGGCGTAATCGCGTTCGCGCAGCAGGCCGCCGCTTTTTTCGCTGAAACCCATAAACCAAAAGTATTTCTGTATGCCGCCAGCTTGAGGCGAGGGCATTAAGTGCAGCCTCTCGTTGCTGTCTTCCGCGCTGAGGTATTCACAGTTGAGCCAAAGCGGTCGGTGTTGGCGGATGATGGATTGAACGTTGTCGGGCAGTTCGCAGGCGAAGGTTTCGATGATGATGTCGGGAGTAGGGGCTGTATCGGTATCTTCGGCATGCTCGGCTTGCCAGGCGTGAATGCCGATGCCTTGATGGATATTGGGAATCGAGGCTAAATCAGGGCAGAGTGCCTGAAGGGATGGGAAATCGTCTGTCCATAAATGCACTTGCCAGTCGAGTTCGCGTTGCAAAATACGCGCCAGCCGCCATGAAACGCCGATGTCGCCGAAGTTGTCGATGACGTTGCAAAAAATCCAGCAGGTATAAGGTAGGTTGGTGTTCATGGAAAAATATGCCCAAGGCCGTCTGAAAACATCAGAATGCGCCGAAATAGTGGAACAAATAAACAATCAGCAAAACAATCGGGATAAACATCCAAATGCTTTGCCGTTTCAATTCAGGCTCTTGTTTGAGGTGGTGTTTGATGACGTCAAAGAGGACGAATTTGAATAGGAACGTGGCTTCGCAGGCAAGGATGATGCCGTTGATGAGGTGTTGCGTTTTGTCTTCGGGCGGGTTGAGGGCAAACCACAAAAGAGTGGCGAGCGGAATCAGGCAGACGACGAGCCAGCGCAGAAGGATGGGTTTGGACATGGTGTGTGTGCAAGAAATAAAAAGGGCATTATACCTTGTCGTCTTTCAGACAAGTGTAAATCAGGCTATCATTCGTTTTATTTGAAGCGAACATTTATCCCTATGCAAACCCAAGCCATCATCCGCCATATTGTTCAATGGCTCAAAGATTACGCTGAGCAGGCGCGTGCCAAAGGTTTTGTCGTCGGCGTATCCGGCGGCATCGATTCTGCCGTGGTTTCCACCCTTGTCGCGCAAACCGGTTTGTCGGTTTTGTTGTTGGAAATGCCGATTCGTCAGAAATCCGACCAAGTCAACCGCGCGCAAGAACACATGGGCCGTCTGAAACAGCGTTATCCCAATGTAAAAGCGCAAAGTGTCGATTTGACCCAAACTTTTGATACTTTTGCCGATACCGTTGATGTCAGCGAAACCGAATTTCCCAACAAACAGCTGGCACTTGCCAATGCACGCAGCCGCCTGCGCATGACGACGCTTTATTATTACGGCCAGCTGCATGGTTTGCTGGTGGTGGGGACAGGTAACAAAATTGAAGATTTCGGCGTCGGTTTTTTCACCAAATACGGCGACGGCGGCGTGGACATCAGCCCGATTGCCGATTTGACCAAGACTCAAGTGTACGCGTTGGCAGCCGAGCTGGACGTATCGGAAGACATTCAAAAAGCCGTACCGACGGACGGACTTTGGGATACCGAGCGTACCGATGAAGAGCAAATGGGCGCATCTTATCCCGAACTCGAATGGGCGATGAGCGTGTACGACAGCCACAAGCCTGAAGATTTTGAAGGCAGACAGCGCGAAGTTTTGGCAATCTATACCCGATTGCACAAAGCCATGCAGCACAAAGTCAATCCGATTCCGGTTTGCAAGATTCCGGAAGAGCTGTTTTAAATTTGGACATCAAAAGGCCGTCTGAAAACGCTGGATTAAGGTTTTCAGACGGCCTTTTATATTTTATAGTGGATTAAATTTAAACCAGTACGGCGTTGCCTCGCCTTGCCGTACTATCTGTACTGTCTGCGGCTTCGTCGCCTTGTCCTGATTTAAATTTAATCCACTATATTTCAATAAGAATTGGGAATATGCTTGAAAAACAGCATCATCAGATACCAAAACAGCGTAGCGGCCGCCGCGCCCAGTAATACCCACGCGCTGATTTTGGCGATTTCCCGAATGGTGCGCTTTTGTTTGCGGCTGAACAAACGGTTTACAATCAATGCTGCTATGGCGCAAAAGAAAAAAAATCGCAAAAGCCTGCCTATCATTTCACATTCTCCCAAAAATATTGCCTTTAATCAGGGCAGGCCGTCTGAAGCCTCATGCACAAAATAAAAATGAAACGTTATAATACCCCTTTTGCCGCTTCACTTGGAAATTACAAATGACAACAAATGCCTCAGTGGGCATTGTAACGCCCCAGAAAATCCCGTTTGACACACCGCTTGCTCTGGAAAACGGCAAAACTTTACCCCGTTTCGACCTGATGATTGAAACCTACGGCACACTCAATGCCGACAAAAGCAATGCCGTCCTGATATGCCACGCCCTGTCAGGCAATCATCACGTTGCCGGCAAGCACAGTGCGGAGGACAAATACGCCGGCTGGTGGGACAATATGGTCGGACCCGGCAAACCCATCGATACCGAACGCTTTTTTGTTGTCGGTTTGAACAACTTGGGCGGCTGCGACGGCAGTACCGGCCCTTTGTCTGAAAATCCTGAAACCGGCCACGAATACGGCGCGGATTTTCCGGTTGTAACCGTCAAAGACTGGGTGAAGTCCCAATCCATGCTTGCCGATTATCTCGGCATTCAAAAATGGGCGGCCATTGTCGGCGGCAGCTTGGGCGGTATGCAGGCATTGCAATGGACGATTTCTTTGCCTGAACGCGTTGCCCATGCGCTCGTTATCGCTTCTGCGCCTAAACTTTCCACTCAAAACATCGCGTTTAACGATGTTGCCCGTCAGGCCATTTTGACCGATCCCGATTTCCATGAAGGCAATTACCGCAGCCATCGTACCGTTCCTTCACGCGGTTTGCGTATTGCGCGCATGATGGGGCACATCACCTATCTTGCCGAAGACGGCTTGGGTAAAAAATTTGGTCGCGATTTGAAATCAGACGGCTATCAATACGGCTACGGCGTTGAATTTGAAGTGGAATCTTATCTGCGTTATCAAGGCGATAAGTTTGTCGGCCGTTTCGATGCCAACACTTATCTGCTGATGACCAAGGCACTTGACTACTTCGACCCGGCCTCCGATTACGGCCACAACCTCACGCGCTCCGTGGAGAATGTGCAGGCCAAGTTTTTTGTTGCCAGCTTCAGCACCGACTGGCGCTTCTCGCCGCAACGTTCGCATGAATTGGTCAAGGCATTAATCGCCGCGCAAAAATCCGTGCAATACATTGAAGTCAAATCCAATCACGGCCACGATGCCTTCTTGATGGAAGACGAAGCCTATATCCGCGCGGTTGCCGCTTACATGAACAACGTTTACAAGGACTGCCAAAAATGAATCTGCGCGACGATTTGCAACTCATTTACGATTGGATACCCGAAGGCAGCCGCGTACTCGATTTAGGCTGCGGCGACGGCGAACTGTTGGCCGCGTTGGTGGAACATAAAAATTGCACCGGCTACGGCGTTGAAATCGATACTGACAGCGTGATTGCCGCCATATCCCGCGGCGTGAACGTCATTCAAGCCGATTTGGAAGAAGGTTTGGTGGCTTTTGGCGATCAAAGTTTTGATGTGATTGTCTTGAGCCAAACCATTCAGGCGATGCAGAACACGGAAAAAATCCTGCGCTGCCTGATGCGCGTGGCCAAGCAGGCCATCGTCAGCTTCCCTAATTTCGGCTACTGGCGCAACCGCTTTCAAATCGCCGTTGGCGGCCATATGCCTGTTTCCGAGCGCATGCCGTATCATTGGTACGATACGCCCAATATCCATTGGTGTACCCTTAAAGACTTCGATTTGCTGTGTGCCAAAAACAAAATCCGCGTGCTTGAGCGTGCGGTTATGACGGGCAATAAACAGATTAAACATCTGCCGAATTTATTAGGCAGTCTGGCGTTTTATCGCGTAGGTTGATTGCGGTCATAGAGAAAGGCCGTCTGAACAGGTAATCACGAAAGCATGGCTTTTGCGGATAGCTGTTCAGACGGCCTTTTATTGTTAAAGCCGGTTTAAGCCTGTTTCAATTTTTCCAACAAGGCCAAACTGCCGGCATCGACCAGACGGTAGGTTTCGTCAAAGTCGCCTGTGTACCAAGGATCGGGAACGTGGTTGTAACCTGAATCAGGGATAAGGTCGGTCAGTTTGAAGATTTTTCCGGGGTGGAAACCGAGCTGCTTTTCGGTTTCTCTGAGGTTGTTGTCGTCCATCACGATGATGTAGTCGAAATGTTCGGCATCGCCGGGTTTGATTTTGCTGCTGGTAAAGCCTGACGGGTCGATGCCGTGTTGCTTGAGTGTGCGGCGCGTGCCTTCGTGCATGTCTTCCCCGTCGTGCCAACCTGATGTGCCTGCGCTGGCTGTAATGACGGCATTGCCCATGCCTGCTTCGCGGGCGCGGTGGCGCAGGACGTATTCGGCCATGGGGGAGCGGCAGATGTTGCCGAGGCAGACGAAAAGGATTTTGTGGGTTTTCATATGCGTGAAAATGAGCGGTAAGGTTTGAAAATCAATGCAACACGCTAAACCGTTTTCAGACGGCCTTGGCGTGTTGCATTTTCAATTTAGTTTACATTGCTGAAGAAAGGATTGTGGCCTTCCAGTTTCAACGCTTGGGCATAAGTAGGGATGTTCTCGTTTTCGCCCAGTGGGTTGTGCAGCAGGTAGAGGTGCTCGATTCGGCATTCTGCCATCAGGTTGAGGAAGTTTTGCTGAACGATGGCGATATTGTCGGTTGAGGCCAGCTCCCAAGTGAAGGTCTGCGGAACGATTTCAAACGCGCTGTCTGTCGCGTTGAAGCTGAACTGGAGCTTGCCGTCCGCTTTTGCTGCGGCAACAACGCCGACACGCGGGCTTTGCATACGGATGGCGCGGATGGCGTTGGTGGCAAAAACGTCCATGGCCATGCGTTGGCGGGTGTGGCTGCCGTCGGTAAGCGCGTCAAGCGGCGTATTGGGTGAGAGCGGGTTGGTAAAGAGTGTGACGCCGTCAAGGGCGAGATGCTCTTGCCAAACCTGCATCAATGGCAGGCCTGCCTGTTGCAGGTTAAGGCCCAAGGCCGTCTGAATGTCTTTGTTGCCGTAGCCCAGCGCGTAAACAACATGGACGGATTGACCTTCGGGCAGCGTCAATGGTTTGTATTCGAATTTTTGCAGGAATGCGCCTGCCGCTTCATCGTTTTGCTTGGCTTGGAACCACTCGCCCGGGGTAACGCTGCTCAAGTCGGTAGATTGGACGAGGTAGGGTAGCCATTGCGTGTTTTGCGTGAGGGTGCGCAGGTTCGGGTAGTTTTGCAGGCAGGCGAAGAGGGCTTCAGTAGGCAGCGTGAGCGGCAGGGTTTGTTCTTTTTTGCAACCGGCGACCAAAACGACAGGCAGGGCAAACCATTGGGCTTCGTTATCGTTTTCTGCCTTCAGGACTTCGCCCACGCTTTGAATCAGGCTGGTGTAAGTGCCGACATCAGGGGCCATGGTCATCGCCAATGAAAGGTTGATGTAATGGTTTTGGCTGAGCATGGTACGGATTTCGGTTTGCAGTTGGCCGGCCGAAAGCTTGCGTGATGCGGAGGAGGAGTTGTGCGCCAGCTGATAGGCATTGAGTAGAAGGTAGTTTTTGATAGGGCTCTGCGGATAAGGGCGGGTATCTGGAAGAACAAAGGTTTTCATGACGGTTTGAAGTGTTGTGTTGTAAGTGTGGCGATTATAGCAATTTAGTCAGTCGGTGTGCTTGTTGATAAATTAAATTCAAATGGCGATAGGGGATACGCTTCATTTTCACAAGGTTTAAGTATCGGCATTTTCTAAGTTGAGGAGGGTAAATACCCGATGTGTTATAATCCATGACCAAACATAATTCAGAAAGGAACAAAATCATGCGCTTGCTTCATACTATGTTGCGTGTCGGCAATCTCGAACGCTCTTTGGATTTCTATCAAAACGTATTGAACATGCAACTGCTGCGCCGCCGCGATTACCCTGAAGGCCGTTTTACTTTGGCTTTTGTCGGTTATGGCGATGAAGCGGACCATACTGTTTTGGAACTGACCCACAACTGGGATACCGAGTCTTACAACTTGGGCGATGCTTACGGCCATATCGCGATTGAAGTCGATGATGCTTATGCGGCGTGCGAGCGTGTCAAAGAAATGGGCGGCAAAGTGGTACGCGAAGCCGGCCCGATGAAACACGGCACGACTGTGATTGCGTTTGTCGAAGATCCGGACGGCTACAAAATTGAATTTATTCAAAAGAAAAGCGGTAGCGATTCGGTACAATATTCATCTTAAGACATAAGATAATGGAAAAGGCCGTCTGAACATTCAGACGGCCTTTTTTGATTAGCCCAACTGTTTTTGCTTTTCGCTCAATAGGGCGTGTACGTGAAGCGCAGTAGCGTAGCGGTCTTCTCCCGCTTCAATCGGATCAAGGAAATGCAGCTCGACCGTGCTGGAAGGCTGGCTGATGACCATGCAGATAGATTGCCAGAGGCTGATGTCACCGTAGTAGGCAGTATGCGGATTGGGGCTGCTTCCGTCCGGATTCGGATAGCGGCAGAGTGCCGGAATAATCGGTACGCCTGCATCATAGGCCGTCTGAAAAAAGCTGGGTTTGAACGGCAGGATTTCACGGCCTTCGGTACTGGTGCCTTCGGGGAAAATGGTGACGGTATCGCCGTTTTTCAGTGCTTCGGTCACGCCTGCAATTTTGGCGGAATTGCCTTTGATGCCGCGGTTGCGCGAGACGTAAACCGTTTGCGCCTGTGTGGCGAGATAACCGACCACCGGCCATTTGGCTACATCGTCTTTAGCTACAAAGCGGCCGGGAAAGGCGCCGTTGACAGCCATAATATCCAACCATGAAATATGGTTGCTGATAAGCATCTGGCCGCGGCCTTCTTGCGGCGGCGTGCCGAAAGTTTGCAGTTTCATGCCGCAGGAAGCGAGCACGCGCAGCGACCATAGTTGGATCGCGCGCAGTTTGCGCTTGCTGCTGTAAAAGGGAAACAGAAAAAACATTTCGGCCATGCCGTACAAAAGGCAGCCGGCAATACAGAGAAGACGGAAGATAAAACGGATTTTGGCGGTCATTGTGTGTGTTTTTATAAAGATTAGGCAGGCCGTCTGAAGTTTCAGACGGCCTTTTATTATGAATCGGTTTTAGGGGCAAAACGCTGCAAGTAGCGGTCGGAAAGGTGGCTGATGTCCATCATGATCAGCACATCCGCGCAGTTGAATGCCTCATCGACGCAAGGCTCGCCGCAAAACCACGCGCCTGCTTTGAGATAGCCTTTGATCAGTGCGGGTACAGGTGGATTTTCAGACGGCGTGATGCTGTCCCATTTAAGCGGGTTGAGCGGTTTGACGCGCCATTGTTCCGGAGCGAGGTATTTGTCTTTCAAAGCATGATACAGACCCGCCGCATCGTTGCCGCCGTCGCGCATTTCGATACTGCCGCAACCAATCATAAAGCGCAGGTTTTCGTCTTTCATGAATTTGACCAAGCCGGTCCACAACAGCATGACCAAGCCGCCATTGCGGTAGTCCGGGTGGGTGCAGGCGCGGCCGAGTTCTACGGTTTGAGGCAGAATGTCTTTCAAAGGCTCAAGGTCGAATTCATGCTCGCTGTACCAGCCGCCGACTTTTTTTGCGGTTTCTTCTGTAATCAGGCGGTAGCAGCCGATAACTTCGCCGGTTGCATCATCAAACGCGAGTAGATGGTGGCAATGTTCATCATAAGGATCGGCATCGCGGCCGTCATCGCTTTCGATTTCCGCCCCCAATTCTTGGGCAAAAACCTGATAGCGCAATCTTTGGGCGGCTTCGATTTCAGCTTGGGTTTCTGCAAGGCGTACGCTCAGGCCGATTTTGGGGCCCGTTTGATTGAAACGGCTGGGGGACATGATGTTTCCTGTTTGAAGAAAATGGCTGATTATAGCGGATATACGGACAGATTTATATTGATTTGCTTTGCGGTAGGGCAAATTATGTCGGGTTGTTGGAAAAAGGCTTCGGGCCGTCTGAATTTGGCATGCGAAGCGGTACAAGCGTAAAATCAACGTTTTTGCCGCTTTTTTATTATGGAAACCTCTTTCCTGCTTGCCGGAAAAATTACCGAGCTGACGCTGATTGTTTTGATGGGCGTGGCCTTGGTGAAGGCCGGGCTGTTGAAATCGGAAAACAGCTACACGCTCTCGGTCATTGCGCTTTACCTGATCAGCCCGTCCGTCATGATTCACGCTTTTCAGATGGACAATACGCCGCAGATTATCGAAGGGTTGAAGCTTTCCGTCATGCTGGCGGTGTTTTTCCATGTGGTGTTGATTGTTTTGGGCAGGTTGTTTAAACACTTGTTCAAACTTGATGCGCTCGAACACGCGGCGACGGTGTACAGTAATTCGGGCAATCTGATTATCCCTTTGGTGATGTCGGTATTTGGTGCGGAATGGGTGATTTATACCAGCGGTTTTATCATGGTGCAGACGTTTTTGTTTTGGACGCATCTGCGCCTGTTGATTTGCGGCCGTGGCAATGTGGCTTGGAAAACCATTTTTACCAATATCAACATCTTATCCATGCTGGTCGGGCTGCTGATGTTTACCTTTCAAATCAAGCTGCCGCATATTGTCGATAATACTTTGGCGACGGTGGGCGGCATGATTGGCCCGGTTGCCATGTTGGTGGCGGGCATGCTTTTGGCTTCTTTGCCGCTGCGCTCGATTATGTGGACGCCGAGGCTGTATCTCGTTGCTTTTTTAAGGCTGATTTTGATTCCAATATTATTGCTTTTTGCCGTCAAAGTCTGCGGTTTTGTCCATCATGATGCGCATGAGGATACGGTTGTTTTAATCAGCTTTTTGGCAACGACTTCGCCTGCCGCCGCGACGGTTACCCAAATGGCGGTTGTTTACGGTAAAAATGCCCAAAAAGCCAGCGCGATTTATGGGCTGACAACCTTGCTTTGTGTGGTAACCATGCCGGTAATGATTGCGTTATATCGTTGGATTATTTAAGAAAAGGGCAGGCCGTCTGAAATGTTGGCAGTATGTTTCAGACGGCCTGTTTGTTATTTTAAATTTGAAAATAACTTTTATTATCAATTAATTAAACAATTAAAAACTATACAAAGCGGATTGCTGCGTGTATCCTTACGCCTAACATTCATTCAATATAAATCTTTAAAGGACCACAGCCATGACCGACTTTACCCTTTGGGAAACCGCGCCTTTCAATTCTACGATTGACCATATCCTGCAACGTTATCACAACGTTCACCGCGCCCAGTTTGAAGAGTTGGTACCGCTGGCGCAAAAAGTGGCGCAGGTTCATGCCGACACTTTCCCTGCTGAAGTGGCCGATTTGTTGGCCTATATGCAAAACGAGCTGTTGATGCACATGATGAAAGAGGAGCGCATGTTGTTCCCAATGATTAATCAGGGCGTGGGTCGTGGTGCGGCAATGCCTATTAGTGTGATGATGCACGAGCATGAAGAACACGACCAAGCCATCGCGCGTCTGGAAGAATTGACCAATAATTTTGAGCTGCCCGAAGGCGCTTGCGGCAGCTGGACCCGTTTGTATACTTTGGCCAAAGAGATGGTGGACGATTTGAAAGACCATATCCACTTGGAAAATGAGATTTTCTTCCCCCGCGTTTTGGCTTCTTAAAATTTGAGGTTAATCAAGGCCGTCTGAATGTTCAGACGGCCTTTTTGAATCATGAATGCATCTCTTGTTCAAACGACAGCAGAATCTGTTTCACTTCATCCGCTTCTTTGACAGCGCGGATGCGGTCAAATAATACCTGCGCCTGTTCAAACTCTTTTTTCATCATGCCCAGCCATTGTTTCAAACGGGCAACCGGATATTTGTTGTTGGCTTCTTTGGCAAGGCACAAGTCGAAAAATTGGACTATCCATGAGGAGACTTCGGCAAAGTCGGTGTCTTTCACTGTTTCGCCGTTTTCATATTGTTTGATTTGTCGTGCCAAGTCGGGACGGATAACTGCGCCGCGGCCGAGCATCACGCTGTCGCAGCCGCTGACGGTTTTGATGTCGAGATAGTCTTGAAGGCTGAACACATCGCCGTTGGCGGTAACGGGAATACTGACTGCATCGCGGATTTTGCGCACCCATTCCCAATGTGCCGGCGGTTCGTAGCCTTCGACTTTGGTGCGCGCATGGACGGTTAACGCGCATGCGCCGCCGTTTTCAATCGCGGAAGCGCATTCCAATGCCAGACTTTTGTCTTCATAACCGAGCCGCATCTTGGCAGTCAGCGGAATGTGTTGCGGCAGGCGTTGGCGCAGGGTGTGGACGATGTGGTAAATCAAGTCCGGCTCTTTGAGCAAGACCGCACCGCCTTTGTGTTTGTTGACCGTCGGCGCGGGACAGCCGAAGTTGAGGTCGATTTTGTCTGCACCGAAACGCACGGCTTCCAAAGCATTGACGGCCATGTTTTCCGCATCGCTGCCCAAAAGCTGGACAGTACAGGGCGTGCCGGCCGGCGTGCGGTTGGCATGGGCGATTTCGGGAACATATTTAAGCCAAGTGGCGCGTGAGTGGACCGTGTGCGCAATGCGGACAAATTCGCTGACGCATTCGTCAAATCCGCCAATACGCGTCAACAGGTCGCGCATCACATCGTCCACCAGCCCCTGCATGGGGGCGAGAATAAGCTGCATGAGTCAGGCCGTCTGAAAAAAGGAGGAGATATTGTAGCGGTATATCGGTTAAAATACAGCTTCCTTTTTCAGACGGCCTTTTTATGATGCACACAATTCCGGCAACCGCCGCCATGTTGGTAAAAAATTCAGAACGTTATCTTTCAGAAGTTTTAAATGCGCTGAAAGACTTTGACGAGGTTCTGTTGTTGGACAACGGCTCGACCGACCGTACTTTTGAAATTGCCAAGGGCTTTTCCAATGTCAGCTATTACAAGCATGACTTTATCGGATTTGGCCCGATGAAAAATCTGGCGGCCAGACTGGCGCAAAACGATTGGATTTTCAGCATAGACAGCGATGAAGTGGCGGATGAGGCTTTAATCGAATCCATTCGTGCGGCGGTTTTAGAAAATGAGAAGGAGCATATCTTTTCGCTTTCCCGTCTGAACCATTACCACGGCAGACTGATTAAAGGCTGCGGCTGGTATCCGGATATTATTCCTCGCCTTTATCATCGCAGATTTACTCGTTTTTCCGACCGTCAGGTGCATGAGTCTTTGGTGTTGCCGCAGGAAGCCAAGGTTAAACAACTCGATGGCCGTCTGAAACATTATTCTTTTGAAAACGCCGAAGGGCTGATTCAGAAAATGCAGCAGTACAGTTCGCTGTATGCGGAAGAAAACCGCTTCAAGAAAGACAGTTCGCCGTTTAAGGCTTTGCTGCATGGCGGCGTATCGTTTGTGAAAAATTACCTGCTCAAGCGCGGTTTTGCTTATGGTGCGGACGGTCTGACGATTTCGGTGTCCAACGCGCAAGGTTCGTATTACAAATATGTCAAACTCTATGAGCGCAACCGTACGATAACCGTCTCCCTCATCATCACCACCTACAATCGCCCCGATGCTTTGGAGCTGGTGTTGAAATCGGCTTTATCGCAAACCCGTCTGCCGGATGAGATTATTGTTGCGGATGACGGCTCAAGGCAGGAAACCGCCGAAGTGGTTGATTTTATCCGCCGTAGGACAAGCATTCCTGTTAAGCATTCATGGCAGCCGGATAGAGGTTTTCGTGCCGCTGAATCGCGTAACCGTGCACTGGCGCAGGCGAAAAGCGATTATATTGTGTTGATTGACGGCGATATGGTCTTGGATTCGTCTTTTATCGCCGATCATTTGAAGATTGCCCGCAAAGGCCGTCTGATACAGGGCTCCCGCGTGATTTTGACTGAGGATAAAACGCAGGATATTTTGGACGAAGGCGATTTGCCTGCTTTGTCCATGTTCAGCTCGGGAATAGAAAAACGGCTTTCCGCCCTGCGCTGCCGTTGTTTGGCCAAATTGGCAGGCCGAAAAGGCAACCGCAAACACAAAGGCATCAAAACCTGCAATATGGGCTTTTTCCGTAGCGATGCGCTTGCCGTCAACGGGTTTGACAATAGCTTTGTCGGTTGGGGCAGGGAAGACAGCGAATTTGTCGCCCGTTGCTATCATAACGGGATGAAACGCCATAATTTGAAATTTGCCGGCATTGCGTACCACCTCTGGCACAATGAGGCGGAACGCGATTCCTTGCCGCAAAACGATGCTTTGTTGGAGGCAACGTTGTCGGAACGCAAAATCCGCTGTGTCCATGGCGTATCGGATTTTATAAAAGATGAAGAAGTAGCGGGGAAATAGCTTTATCATCTTTTTGAACCATAGAGGCCGTCTGAAAATCTTCAGACGGCCTTTTTTGTATTTTTAAAAACTTAGCGATTAAATGAGAATATTATTTATTTGATGTAAATCAGTATGTATAGTTCAGTAAAGTATGGTTAGGAAAGAGGGTTTTCTCTATAATTCGAGCGTTTGTAATTTTATTTCGGCCAAGGCCGGATTTTGGGAGTTGTAATGTCAACTATGTTTTTTATCCAGTTTGCCGTTGTGCTGCTGTGTATTCTGATTGGTGCGCAGGTTGGCGGTATTGGTTTGGGCGTACTCGGCGGTATCGGCTTGGCCGTATTGTCTTTTGGTTTCCATCTTCAACCAACCAGCCCGCCGATTGATGTGATGCTGATGATTATGGCGGTAGTGTCTGCCGCAGCGGCCATGCAGGCCAGCGGCGGTTTGGACTATATGATTAAGATTGCCACGCGCGTGTTGCACCGCAATCCGAAATACATTACCTTTATCGCGCCGGCGGTAACTTATACCTTTACTGTGTTGGCAGGTACGGGCCATGTGGCTTACTCGGTCTTGCCCGTGATTGCCGAAGTCAGCCGTCGCAATGGCATCCGTCCTTCCCGTCCGCTGACGATGGCGGTTATCGCTTCCCAATTTGCGATTGTCGCCAGCCCGATTGCCGCCGCGGTTGTTGCCTGCGTTACCATGCTTGAGCCGCAACACATTACAATGGCGGACGTGTTGAAAGTTACCGTTCCGTCCACGATTTTGGGTATCGGTTTGGCTTGCGTGTTCGTAAATAAACTGGGCAAAGAATTGAAAGACGATCCGCATTATCAGGCTTTGCTGAAAGACCCGAACTATGTGAAAGAATACATTGATGTAGAGGAACAAAAAACCGATGTTACCATTTCGCCGAAAGCCAAATTGTCGGTCGGTATTTTCTTGACTGCGGCATTGCTGGTGGTGGTAATGGGTGCGCTGCCTGAGTTGCGTCCGGCTTTTGAACACGATGGCGCGATCAAGCCTATGGGCATGGCGCATACGATTGAAATCGTGATGTTGTCTGCTTCTGCGCTGATTATTTTGGCGTGTAAGCCCAATGGCGATGCGATTACCCGAGGTTCGGTATTCCATGCCGGTATGCGTGCCGTAATTGCGGTATTTGGCGTGGCTTGGTTGGGAGATACTTTGATGAACGGCCACTTAACAGAAGTGGAATCGACCGTCAGCCATTTGGTTGAATCTGTGCCATGGACCTTTGCCTTTGCCTTGTTTGTCTTGTCAGTATTGGTCAACAGCCAAGGCGCAACAGTAGCAACGCTTTTCCCGATCGCCATTAAACTGGGGATTCCTGCGCCCATCATTATCGGCACATTCGTTGCGGTAAACGGCTATTTCTTTATACCAAACTACGGTCCGATTATTGCCGCTATCGACTTCGATACAACCGGCTCAACCAAAATCGGCAAATTTATCTTCAACCACAGCTTCATGATTCCGGGCTTGTTAAGTATGGCATTTAGTTTGGCTTTCGGTTTGTTGTTGGTTCAACTGTATTATTGATGGACTGAAAAATAAAGGCCGTCTGAAATTAAATTTCAGACGGCCTTATATATTGCGTTCCATCAGGGGCGCATATTCTTAATTCTTGTAAAGCCCCTTAACTAAGCCAGTGAAGGGGCTTTAATCATGCTTATTTTCTATACCGTAAATCCCGAACCAGTATCTTTTCCAAAGGCATATATCCTCAAAGTTTTCAAGGATATAAATGATGAATCCCAATGCATCAAAACAGTTTGTTTTCCTATCCGCAATCCGACTTTGAAACAAAAAACCGAAAACGAAGCGTATGAATGCGGCAGATTGTTTGTAAAAGAACTGATGGATAAGGAATGCAACCATGAAAGCCTTGGCAGATAAAGCCGTGGCGGTAGGCGCAGATATGGCGGCCGCTTTAGCGGACGGCAATCCTGCGCCAACCGCCGAAGGCTGCCCCCCTAGGCTAATAGGGGGGGAGCAAAATAAAACCCCTAATCCGAAGGGTGCTGAAAAATCGGAGAACCAAGACTTCGAATTCGAATATTTCAGCCATTTCGTATCGGATGGAAAAGGCAAATTCATCGAAATACCGTTAAGAAGAGGAAGGGATGACGGCGCATTTATTGACCAAATCACTTTCACGATTCACGAAGACAGTTTACCGAAAGTAACAGGTAAAGGATTGGTATCAGATACAGAATTTGTTGTGAAGTATAGCGAGCTGTTAGAAGAAATTTTAGGTTTTGGCATTACCCAAAAACTACCGTTCAAAGGAAAGTTTTTCTACAAAAGCTGTTACCAACTAGGACCCGATAACGTCGAATACGGAAAGGTTCATTATGGCGGTCAGCGAGAAACAATGCTGGTTGAATTGAATGGTACAGGTTGTCAGGCTGCCATACCCGGTTGGGAAAACAGACTGTATGAGTTTTTAAGTAAGTGTATACGTCCAAAAATTACCCGTGTTGATGTCGCCCATGATTTTTTCAAAGGCGAATACACACCCGATCAGGCATTACTTGATCATGATAACGGTCATTTTGACGTTCACAATATGAGGCCAAAAAGCGAATGTCGCGGTACTGCATGGCGCAATGATGATGGTAGCGGCAAAACCTTTTATGTAGGTAAACGCGGAAATTCTAAATTTACCCGCGTTTATGAGAAAGGAAAACAATTTGGCGATGTCAATAGTCCTTGGGTCAGGTTTGAAACTGAATTTAGGGCAGGCGATATAGAAATCCCCTTAGATGTTTTGCTTTATCCCGGTTCGTATCTTGGCGGTGCTTATCCGATATGTACAGGGATATTCAAAACAGAAGCCAAGCGGATGGATGCCAAGACAGAAACAGTGAATCTATCTTTCGATCACAAACTGTTCCATGCGCGTAATCAGGTTGGAAAGATGGTTAATTTCCTTCGTGATATAGGTTGGGATGATACAAAAATTGTCGATGAACTTGTAAAAGGCATTGAAGGTTATCCCAAAGGTTTACAACCTGAACAATACGACTGTAGAGATCAGACACAAAAGATCCAGTATATACACGAAGAGCAAAAAGCAATTGATGATTTGAACATGCAAACATTACTTGATGATTTGCTTGATGAGAAAGAAACCGCATTCCCACAAGACAGGGAAAAACAGCACATTAAAGACATCGAACTCGAAGAAAAAATTATTTCAAATTTTTTAAACAGTAAAGGAAATTCAAATGTTTGAGCAAAGCCAAGTAACCACATATTCAGCAACCTTTTTGGGCGCAAAACAATTTAAAGGCGAAATCGACGGTAACAAAATCGATTCATGCACCGTTTTAGTAGCCAGCCCCATGCCTTCAAACGGCAATGCCGTGGGCTTTACCGCTGCAAGCATGAAATTTGGCGATAGCCATAATTTTGAAAAGCTGAAAAATCTTAAATTCCCTTGTGCGGTTGAAGTAACCGTCTCCATGGAATCAACAGGTAAAGGTCTTATTCCAAGATTGCTTGATTTCAAAGTTAAAGGCGCAACGCCCAAAGCCTAAGAAAGTCTGAATCATGAGTAAGTATCAGCAAAAATTTATTGTTCAAGAACTCGAAAATCATGAATTCATCTATCCTGATCCATTCGGCGATATTGGCTTTACGCCCAACATTAAATCTGCCGGCCAATATGAAAGTTATGAAGATGCTTTCAGTTCGGCGATTGAAGAAATCGGCGGAGAATTTTTAATTTTCAGTTTTTATACAAAAGAAGATTAATTTTAAGAGGCTCTCGGCGGGCGGTCTCTAAAACCTTCACATAGCCCGCAAACACATTTTTTTAAACATTTTTTAAAGGAAAACTCATGAATATCATGGCTCTTAAAAACAAAGCTAAATACGCTTTAGCAACCGTTGCAGTTGGCGCAATGTCCGCCCCTGCTTTGGCAGAAGATAATGGCCTCGTAAATGCTGCCAAAACTGAGCTGGCAAGCGCAAAAGATGGTGTAACCGCTATTGGTGCGGTTGTAATCGGTGTTGCTGCTGCAATGGTAGTTGTAGGCCTGATTATTAAAGCGGTACGCAAAGGCGGTTAATAGCAATGGGTTATCAAGTCGGTCGTGTTTGCCATTTCACACATGAAGCGGCGACAAACGACGTGATGACCCGTGTAGTGCCGACAATAGACAAAGACGGGGTGCTACATCACCCCGTTTTTAATGGCTCTACATGGCAGTATAACGAACAGCAAGTCAAACTGACCTTTCCCGATTGCGACCCGATGGAATATCAGAAGTTGGGTAAAGAGATAGGTCTGATGTGCGTTTCAATCGTCGCCACGGTATTTGTCGTCAACCTAATCTACAAATTTATATTATCCACGAGAGAAAAGAGTAATGAAGAATGATCCCCGAAGCAATGTTTATCATTGGCCTATTGCCTTATGCCTTGCTCTGTCTGCTGCTGTATTCGCTGCTCCAGTAATGGCAGATGTCGCCCTACCGCCTCCGGCACAACATCAAAACGCAGGCTTCCCAAGTGACCAAGCTTTGCAACGGCGCGGATACGACCCTAAAACAGGCGTTTGGAAAGTTGATGTACAAAACAACGGCAAACCGACAGTAACTAAAAATGGCGGAATTATTAATGGTAGCCAAGGCAAAAATATAACGGTGACAGGCCGATATGGCGAAACTGGCACGATGAATACAACTGTTAGTCAAAATGTTAATGTCGGTAGAGTGGAAACTATTTTAGGTGGGACTTTGGCTGGCGCAACTGCTGCAGGCGGTGCTATTGGGTCTGATTATGCAGCTTGGACATATAAAGACATAAAAAATGGCGATTGGGCTATGGCTGCTCGTAATGGTGTTGGTGCAATTCTGACAGGTTTATCTAAACTGGATATTACTGGGGTTGGATCAGGAATTAATTCTTTTTTAGATAAAACAGGATTAAGAGGAGGGGCATCACAAGAACAAATATCTAATGCGATTCAGAAAGCAGCCCAAGCCCAACGCCAAGCAGAAGCTGAAGGCAACTACCAAAAAGCAATAGCACAAGCAGCAGTAAAAAAAGCAGCAGAAGCAGCACAAAAAGCGCAACAACAAGACCAACAGAAGAAAGAAGAAAAGAAAAGAGATGAAGAAGCTAAAGAAAAAGGTCTTTATGCTTATGATTTAATTGTTAAGAAGATTTTTCAACCAAATATTTACAAATCTGAATCTTCAGTTACATATAAAGGTTACAAGGTTTATTCAAATAGTACTAATTATCATGTATTTTCAAACGGTTTTATAAATAATGGTGGTTTTTACCATAACTATAATCCTAGTAAAGATTATTCGTTTTTTACTGGTTTAAAAAATCCGTCTAAAATTAGTTTAGAAATTAATAATCTTCCTAAAGAAAGTTCAATCTATTTCGAGATTAGATCATACCCAGCAGGCAGTCCCGATATTCCTAATGCAGCTAAGAATACTGGTCAAGTGAATCCATCAGATTTTATGCTGACACAAAAAGAAATTTTAGACATTCTCAAGCGCATGCTTGAGAACCAACAAACCAACCATAACGAACTGATGAACCAACTGGCAAAAATTGGCGTCGTGAATCAATCTGCCGAGCAAAGTACATTCAGCCCTGATACCGCACTTAGTGCGCCTTATACCCCTGAAGGCAGTAGCACCCCTCAACAAACAAGATTCAAAATGAATCAAAACGGCACTGTTGGCGTTGATTATGTGCCACGTCCTGATTTAAAGCCAAACAGTCCAGAAGCACCGAATAAGCACGAAAAGACAACACCGAGCAGACAGGAGAGTCCGGACACGCCAAATAGTCCGAATACACCGAATCAGCCGAACAATCCGACAGGGCAGCAAAATCAAAACCAAGAGAATAAGCAGCAGAATTTTTGTCAGCAAAACCCAAATGCTGCGCAATGTATGCCAAGTGGCGAATCGAGCTACGAAGACATAAAACTACCTGAACAGACAATAGACCTAAATTTTAGGCCTGAAAATATATTTCAGACTGATGGTGTTTGTCCGCAGCCCCAAAGCGTCGATTTAGGTGCATTTGGCCGCGTTGAATTTAGTTATCAGCCTCTTTGTGATTTTGCTGCCAAACTTCGGCCGGTGCTGATTATGATGACCATCCTTACTTGTGCATGGTTTGTTTATGGAGCGTTGGAAGATTTATGAATTGGGCAAATTTAATAACAGCCGCTTTAATGTCTGTTGCAGGCCGTATCCTTAGCGCAATTGGTCTAGCTTTTGTCACTGTAACAGGCTTTCAAAGCCTGCAATCCTATTTTGTACAGCAGGTTCAAAATCACATAGGTGGATTTCCGCAAGACGCATTACAGATAATTTATATCCTTGGATTCGGCGTTATGCTTAACTGGATATTCGGCGCATTTACATTCATAGCAACGATAAAGGGCTTTAAAAAACTTTCTACCATCATTCAGTCGAAATAGGAAGAAAACATGTTATATCTGTTAACAGGTGTGCCGGGTTCGGGCAAAACCCTGAAAGTCGTATCTATGCTTGCTAAGCAAAAAGACTTTATGAATCGTCCGCTTTATGTAGACGGTATTCCTGACCTGAAAATACCACATGAAGAAATACCAGAAGGCGAAAGTATTCAGACGTGGCCGAAGTGGGCGCCTCCGGGCGCGATTATTGTAGTTGATGAATGTCAACGCATATTTCGTCCGCGCCCAAGTGGCTCGAAAGTGCCAGACTACGTCGCAGAACTCGAAACACACCGGCACCGTGGTCTTGATTTTTTGCTTATTACACAGCATCCTCGCCTGATAGACGTACACCTCCGCTCCCTGATTGAACATCACACACATTTCAGTAAGACTAATCTAGGACTGCGCCGTAAGCTCGAATGGACGACAGGCGGCGCAAAAGACCCTGAAAGCAGGGCGAATATTAAGGAAGCCCTAATCAGCGTGTACAGGCTTGATAAAAGCGTGTATGGGCTGTACAAGTCCGCCGAAGAGCACACCAAAATCAGGACGAAAAAAAGCAAGCTTTTAATGCTGTTCCCGCTCGCCCTTTGCCTGATTGGTTATGGCATTTGGTCGTTTAGCGGATTTTGGGGCAGATTCGTAGGCGAAGCACAAAGCACCGACAAAACCACCGAAGTAAACAAAACGGCAGAAAACGCGCCGACAACGACGCAGACACCGCAAGAAACAGCAACGGGGCGTTACGAAACACAAACAATTCAAGCCGAACAGCCGAAACCATACATAAGCGAAGACGATTACAAACCAAGAATAGATAACCGACCCGAAACAGCCCCAATCTACGACGGCATGAACAAATCAGTAACCGTCATGCCTTGGCCGTCTGCCTGTATCAAGTCAGACAAAGCGTGTAATTGCTATACAGACCAAGGCACAAAAATAAAAGAAATAGACAAAAAAACCTGTATCAGCTACATAAAAGACGGCTTGCCCTTTAATCCCTACAAGGCAAAACAGCCCGAAACGGCGGCAACGGCAGCACCAGCGGAACAGCACGAAACTCCGCAAGTCTTGACAATGGGGGCAAGAGTCAGCAGAATCTGATGTATGACGGTTACAATGATAATGCCGTATCAAATCAAGGCGGGAAAATTGGATTATGAGTACATTAGATTTAATAAGGTTTATAACATCTCCTTTAGTTTGGTTTATTATTGGTTGGTATTCTAGTAGGTCAAATACTGAAAAAGGGCCGAAGGCTGGATTTATTACAGGTTTTAAAATTTTTATGGGTTTTTTAGCTTTTGAATTATCGTTAATAGGAATTTATTATTTATTAATGAATAATTAAGATATCTGTTTTACTGTTAATGAAGCAAAAAGCGAAATTAATAGTAAAACAGATATCAATGGGGTGCGGGAACTCCCGCCTTTTTGAAATTGGGTAAATTAAATTGAAACCTGTAAATCGTTTTATTTGAGGCGGTTTACAGGTTTTTGTTTAAGCGCAAAACAAAAGCCTGGGCGGTTTAGACAGTAAAACGGCCAAAGTTAAAAACTGAGAAAAAGATATGTCGAACCGTCCAATTACCTTAAAGATTGAATATCATCATAGCCATTACAGGCTGAATAAATAAGGAAAATGAAATGAATGTAATAGGTTTAGACGTATCAAAAGACACCATAGACGCAACGTTGATTACAACTAAAGGAAGCAAAGACTATATAAAAATATCAAATAGTACAGACGGATTTGAGAATCTGATTAATTGGATAAAAACAAAACGAATTAGAAAAATTGCCATAAGTATGGAAGCAACAGGCATTTATTATGAACAGGCGGCAGAATATTTGAGCGCACTTTATACAGTTTACGTTATTAATCCCTTGAAAATAAAAGAATACGCAAAAAGTCAGTTTAGCCATACCAAAACAGACAAAGCAGATTCAAAACTTATTGCCGAATTTGCAAACCGACACTTAGACAAACTGACACCGTTTAGGCCGTCTGAAAATCCTACACTCTACAAACTGATAAATCTGCTACAACAACTTAAGGAGCAGCAAAAAGAAACACAAAACAGGTTGCATACCGCAAAAGACATCTACATAAAATCAACCCATGAAGCAATCATAGAACTGCTTGAAGAAAAAATAGATCAGACATCAAAGCGGATAGAAGGCATGATAAAACAGAAAGAAAGTCTAAATATCGAATATCAAAACCTGCAAACCATACCTGCAATAGGAAAAGAAACCGCAGTGATACTACTAAGACACCTGACAGATAAAAATTTTGAAACAGCGAATAAATTTGTAGCCTTTGCCGGTTTAAGTCCAAAAATTGAACAATCAGGGACAAGTGTCAAAAAAAACGGCCGATTGAGCCAATACGGACACCGGCAATTAAAACGCGCCTTGTTCATGCCTGCCCTTGTTGCCTATCGTATGAATGCATTTCCTCAACTTGTAAGCAATTTGGAAGCGGCAAAAAAGCCTAAGATGATAATCATCGTTGCACTAATGCGGAAATTGGCAAAAATGGCATTCTATATACACAAGACTAAAAAGCCGTTTGATAAAGCGCGACATCAGGCGGTTTAACGAATTTATACAAAATAAAACGGCTGTAAAACAGCCGTTCTTTGTCGTTTCTGTTGAAAATGCAATAACTAAATATCCAGCAAAAACAAAAAGATATGAAATTAACTTATTTTAATAATTGACATGTCAATATATCATCTTTTTGATATTGTTATTTGAGAGCTTAATTGCAGTATTTATTGACGTCGTTTTGGTATTGCTTAATCAGGCTGTCGCGATTGGCCAAGCGTGCGCTTTCGGCGACTTGACGGTTGATTTTGGCGATTTTGCAGTTTTCCAGCTTGTTTTGGCGGTTTTGCTCTTCGATTTTTTTATTGCGCTCTTCGATTTGTTTATTTTGTTCCACAACCTGCTCATTAGGCTGCTCGGCAACCGGCTCAGATGCTGCAACAGCAGGCGCAACGGCAGGTTTGACGTTGTGCGTGCGGATGTTGACCACGCCGGAACGCTTCGGTTGCAGGCGGTTTGGCGTATCGGAATAGCTGTTGCCCGATGCGCCTTTCCAAGTGTAAACCTCGGCCGCGCCGGTCAGGGCGGCGGAAGAGAGAAGGGCTGCTGTCAGACAGGTTTTGAGTACGGAAGATTTCATGGGTTTCCCTTATGTAAATGATGTTCTCATCCAACCTATTTTACTTGAAACTGCAATGCGTTGGCATATTTTTGTACTGCGGATTAAATCATGTAAAAAAATAACGTTAAAACATGTATTGCCAATGTTAGCATCAAGCCGGTGTGATATAATGCCGTGCATCTTGCACAAACTGAAAGACCGAGCATCATGCGTATTGTAGAAAAAGCCTATACTTTCGACGACGTTTTGTTGGTTCCAGCGCACTCAAACGTGCTGCCTCGAGATGTCAAACTTCAAACCAAACTCACCCGCGATATCACGCTCAACCTCCCTCTACTTTCTGCTGCAATGGATACCGTTACTGAAGCGCGTCTGGCCATTTCGATGGCACAGGAAGGCGGCATCGGCATTATCCATAAAAACATGACGCCGGAGTTGCAAGCGCGTGCCGTTTCCAAAGTGAAGCGCCATGAGAGCGGCGTGGTCAAAGACCCCGTAACCGTTGCGCCGACCGCATTGATCCGCGAAGTCTTGGAAATGCGCGCACAACGCAAACGCAAAATGTCCGGTCTGCCTGTTGTTGAAAACGGCAAAGTGGTCGGTATCGTGACCAACCGCGACCTGCGTTTTGAAAACCGTGTCGATCTGCCGGTTTCTGCCATCATGACACCGCGCGACCGTTTGGTTACCGTTCCTGAAGGTACCAGCATCGATGAAGCCCGCGAAATCATGCATGTGCACAAAGTTGAGCGCGTTTTGGTGTTGAACGACCAAGACGAACTCAAAGGTCTGATTACAGTTAAAGATATTCTGAAAACAACCGAATTCCCTAATGCCAACAAAGATGCCGAAGGCCGTCTGCGCGTCGGTGCCGCGGTAGGTACCGGCGGCGATACCGAAGAGCGCGTCAAAGCATTGGTGGAAGCCGGCGTAGACGTGATTGTGGTCGATACTGCCCACGGTCATAGCCAAGGCGTTATCGATCGCGTGCGCTGGGTCAAAGAAACTTATCCGCACATCCAAGTCATCGGTGGCAACATCGCGACTGCCAAAGCCGCTTTGGATTTGGTGGCAGCAGGTGCGGATGCCGTTAAAGTCGGTATCGGCCCTGGCTCGATTTGTACGACCCGTATCGTGGCAGGCGTGGGCGTGCCTCAACTGACTGCGATTCACAATGTTTCCGAAGCCCTGAAAGGTACAGGCGTTCCTCTGATTGCCGACGGCGGTATCCGCTTCTCCGGCGATATTGCCAAAGCTCTGGCAGCAGGTGCATACAGCGTCATGCTCGGCGGTATGTTTGCCGGTACGGAAGAAGCACCGGGCGAAATCGAACTCTACCAAGGCCGCTCTTACAAATCCTATCGCGGCATGGGTTCGTTGGGTGCGATGAGCCAAGGTTCTGCCGACCGCTACTTCCAAGACAAAACCGACAGCACCGACAAATACGTCCCCGAAGGCATCGAAGGCCGCGTTCCTTACAAAGGCCCGATTGTGAACATCATCCACCAGCTGACTGGCGGTCTGCGCTCCAGCATGGGTTATTTGGGTTGCGCCAATATTGCTGAAATGCACGAGAAAGCAGAATTTGTGGAAATCACTTCTGCCGGTATGAGCGAATCTCACGTTCACGACGTACAAATCACTAAAGAAGCACCTAACTACCATCGTTAAACCGGTATAAAAAGGTCGTCTGAAAATATTTCAGACGGCCTTTCTGTTTTTATAAGGTTTTAAAAATGAAGAGAATATTGCTTGCCGCCGTTTGGTCTGGCGTTTCAGGTTGGGTATTTTCAGAACTTGCCGGATAAATTGGGAAGACAAACGCTTCACGCGTTGAAATGACATGTATCAAATAGTACGTTTTGAACTGAGCGATTAAACCGAGTTTCAGACGGCCTTTTAAAAATCGTATTACAATAAGCCAAAATTAAAAACACATTCCATTATGTCCAAAAAAATCCTGATTATTACCCCAAGCTGGATTGGCGACTGCGTCATGACCCAACCGCTTTATCGCCGTTTGCATGAGCTGCATCTCGGCTGCACCATTGATGTTTTTTCGCCCAAATGGTCGATGGCCGTATTTGAGCGTATGCCTGAAATCAACCGTGTGATGGAAAATCCGTTTGGACATGGTGCGTTGGAATTGAAAAAACGCTGGCGTATCGGGCGTGAATTGGGAAAAGAAGGCTATGATCAAGTGATTGTTTTGCCCGGTTCACTCAAATCCGCCATCATTGCCTTGGCTACGGGCATTAAGCAGCGTACGGGCTACGTCGGCGAGTCGCGCTATTTTTTGTTGAACGATATCCGTAAGTTGGATAAGGCCGCATTGCCTCTGATGGTTGACCGCTATACTGCGTTGGCGCATCCGACCCAAGCGGATTTTAACGGGCATTCTGATAATCCGTGTTTCACGATTAATCCCGAAAGCCGTCAAGCCGCTTTGGCAAAACATGGTTTGGCGACGGATAAACCGATTTTGGCATTTTGTCCCGGCGCGGAATATGGCCCGGCCAAGCGTTGGCCTGCGCGTCATTTTGCCGAACTCGGCCGCCGATATTTGACCGAGGGTTGGCAGGTTTGGCTGTTTGGTTCGCAAAAAGATTTTGATATTGCAGATGAAATCAACCGACTTTCAGACGGCCTGTGTACCAATCTTTGCGGGAAAACCAATCTTCCGGAAGCGATTGATCTGTTGTCTTGTGCCGATACGGTCGTGTGTAACGATAGCGGTCTGATGCACCTTGCGGCCGCGCTTGATCGGAAATTGGTTGCGGTTTACGGCTCATCCAGCCCTGACCATACGCCGCCTCTAAGCCAAAAGGCAAAAATCGTCAGCTTGAATTTGGATTGTTCGCCTTGTTTTAAACGCGAATGTCCGTTAGGGCATACGGATTGTTTGAACAAGCTGACGCCGGATATTGTGCAAAAAGCGGCGGAAGAGCTGGCTCGTTCGGCGTCATCCAATAAAGATTAGATGGAAAACAGCAAAGGGCAGATTTGAATCCGCCCTTTTGATTTTTGTTTCTTTTATTTTTAACAAAAGGCCGTCTGAAAATCATATTTCAGACGGCCTTTTTGGGTTTGAAATCAATACATCTGATTATTTTTGATGCAGATTATAAACGTATTCCACTTCTTCGCGGCTGCCCATGAATACGGCAACACGTTGGTGCAGACCGGTAGGTTGGATGTCGAGCATGGCTTCGATGGCGTCGTTTGATGCGCCGCCGGCTTGTTCCATAAGCAGGCTCATCGGGTTGGCTTCGTACATCAGGCGCAGTTTGCCCGGTTTGGATGGGTCGCGTTTATCTTGCGGATACATGAATACGCCGCCGCGCATCAGGATGCGGTGGATTTCAGCAACCATGCTGGCTACCCAGCGCATATTGTAGTTTTTGCCGCGTACGCCGGTTTCGCCTGCCAGCAATTCGTCAATGTATTGTTGAACAGGGGCGAACCAATGTCTTTGGTTGGACATATTGATGGCAAATTCTTTAGTGGATTCGGGAACGCGCGGATTTTCTTTGGTCAGCAGGAATTGGCTGGCATCGTCCAAAGTGAAGACGAACACGCCGTGACCGACAGTCAGTACCAGTTGGGTTTGCGGACCGTATAAAACATAACCTGCGGCCACTTGGTCGAGGCCTTTTTGCAGGAAGGATTCGGTAGTCAATGTGCCTTCAGGTTTCGCCAAGATGGAGAAGATGGTGCCGACGGAGATGTTGACGTCGATATTGGAAGAGCCGTCCAGCGGGTCAAACAATACCAAATAGCCGCCGTTTTTATGTGTGGCGACATAGGTGTCTTCTTCTTCGCTGGCAAGGCCGGCGATGTTGGCATTGGCTTTTAAAACATCAATCATGATGTTGTTGGCGATGACGTCAAGTTTCTTTTGGTCTTCGCCTTGGATGTTGCCGGTACCTGCCATGCCCAAAACGCCGGAAAGTGCGCCGAGGCGGACTTTTGCGTTGATGTCCAAACAGGCTGAGGCCACGGATTCCAATACGCTGGCCAGCTCTTGCGGCAGTTTGTGTTCGGGCAGGTGTTGGGCTAAGAATTGGTTCAGTGTCTTCATGGTTTCACTCTTTTCCTAAGTTTGAATCGGGTATTTTTCAATTTCAGGCCGTCTGAAAACGGCGTGTTCATTTGGTTTTGCTGTCGGCCATGCCTAAAACTTCTTTAGTGCAGGCGATGCTGGTGTCTTTGATGCGTTTTTTCAGCTCGTCGCTCATGGAGTCGCTGCCGCCCAAAAGCGAGGTCGCTTCTTCAGGATTGATTTGGTCGACGGTTTTTTCGCCGATGCAGCGGCAGATTTTTTCAGTGGTCGCGGAATCAAACGGGCTTTTTCCGGAAGCTTTTTCTACGCAGGCTTCGGTTGCCGAGCGGACAAATTCGGTGCGGAAACTTTGGGTAAATTCTTCTTTAAATTCGTTTTTTACGGATTCGCCGCACGCGCAAAGCAGGAGTGTGCAGGCTAGGGGTGTGCGTATGTTCATGAGTGGACGGTCGTTAATTGTTATGTTGTGAATTGTAGTGGAAAAAGGCTTAAGTATAAAGGGTTAAGGCCGTCTGAACAGGTATGGCGGAAAAATTGAAGCGCCTGGGTATGCGTTCAGACGGCAGCGTTTATTTTGTTTTGCTTTCCAATACATAATGCGCGCCGGCATCTTGCGCCAAAATTTTGGAAAGTTCGGGCAGATTGTTTTGCAGTTGTTCGGCAAGCATATAGGGTGGATTGATGACGAACATACCGCTGCCGTGCATACCGAAGCCGTCACTGCGCGGCGTATGGGCATGAAGCTCGGCGTGCAGATAATTGTCGGGAACAATTTTTTTGAGTTCGTCCGGCAGTTTGCGGCTTTCTTCACGGCTTAAGCAGGGATACCAAACCATGTAGCAGCCGGTTTCAAAGCGTTTCAAAGCATCTTTCAAAACTTGGACGACACGGCGGTAGTCTTGTTTTTCTTCGTAGGGTGGATCAATCAAGATGGCGGCGCGGCGCGGCGGAGGAGGCAAGAGTGAAATCAGACCCTGATAACCGTCCGCTTGGCTGACCTGCACTTTACGCGCAGGACGGACTTCGCGCATATTGTTTTGCAAATGGACAAAATCGGCAGGGTGCAGCTCAAAGAGGCGCATTTTGTCGCTGTCACGCGTGAGCGCCTGTGCCAGCCAAGGCGAGCCGCAGTAAAGGTTGTCTTGCGGCAGTATTTGTTTCAGACGGCCTACAAATTCGGCCAATTCTGCAGGCAGCTTGTCAGCTTGTTCCAAGAGCGCAATGCCTTGTTTGTATTCGCCGACTTTTTGCGCTTCATCGCCGCTCAAATCATACAAACCGGCACCACTGTGCGTATCGATATACCAATAGGGCTTGTCTTTGCGGTTGAAATATTCGAGGACGAGGAAGAGGGTAAAGTGCTTGAGCATATCGGCATGGTTGCCGGCATGGAAGGCGTGGCGGTAGCTGAGCATGATCGGGCTGCGGAAATAAAAATCCGATTATACCCCAAACCATCGCCATCACCGCTTTCAGACGGCCTTTGTGCCTGGAAAATGCTACAATATCCGCCTTATCGTACCATCAGAAAGAAGACATCATGTTTACAGGCATCGTACAAGGCATGGGCAAAATTACAGACATCGTTCAACCTTCGCCCGACTTTCGTACCCACACTGTCGAGCTGCCCCCCGAAATCGCCGACAATCTGCAAACCGGCGCCTCTGTCGCCAACAATGGCTGCTGCCTGACCATTACCCGAATCGACGGCAATAAAGTCAGCTTTGATTTGATGGACGAAACCTTACGCAAAACCAATCTTGGCAGCTTGAAAGTCGGCGACAGTGTCAATTTGGAACGCGCGGCGCGGTTTGGCGACGAAATCGGCGGCCATGTGATGAGCGGCCATGTGATGGCGGTTACCCGAATTTCCCGTATCGAATCCGGCGAGTTCAACCGTACCGTTTGGTTTGAGCTGCCGGAAAACCTTAAGCCCTACATTTTGACCAAAGGCTTTGTCGGTTTGGATGGTTGCAGCCTGACCATAGGCGAAGTCAGCGACAGCGAATTTTGCGTACACCTGATTCCGGAGACTTTGGAGCGTACCTTGTTTGGCAACCGCAAAGAAGGCGACCTCATCAATATTGAAATCGATCCGCAAACCCAAGCCGTTGTCGATACCGTGATGCGTGTATTGGCACAAAAGGCCGTCTGAAAAAAGAGAGCCGAAATGAAATTATCCAATTTTTTGAAAAAAGCTAATTCCGTTTTAAACCGTCTGGATTTAATCCTGCCTGACGAAGCCGGTAAAACAGACTGGCGTGCTTTGGCCTACCGTTGGCACAGCGTGGGCAAAAAAGGTATTTTGGAAAGCCTGCCGCGTCCGCATACGTTTCCTTTGAGCAGATTGGCGGCAGTCGGTTCGCAAACCGACAGGCTGAAACGCAATACCGAGCAATTTTTGGCAGGCCGTCCTGCAAATAATGTCTTGATGACCGGCGCGCGCGGTACGGGTAAATCCTCCTTGGTTAAAGCGTTGTTGCACGAATACGCCGAGCGCGGCCTGCGTCTGATTGAGGTGGATAAAAGTGATTTAATCAGCTTGCCGGCTTTGTTGACGCTGTTGTCCGAACGTCCCGAGAAATTTATCGTTTTCTGCGATGATTTGTCGTTTGAAACCGGTGATGAAACCTATAAAGCTTTGAAAACTGCTTTAGACGGCGGACTGTCGCAACGTTGCACCAATGTTTTGGTTTATGCTACTTCCAACCGCCGTCATTTAATTCCCGAATACATGGATGAAAACGGCGGTACTACGGGCACTCGCGGCGAGATCCATCAGAAAGAGGCCATTGAGGAGAAAATCTCCCTTTCCGACCGCTTCGGCTTATGGCTGAGTTTTTATCCTTTCGATCAAAACGATTATTTGACCGCCGTAGCCAACTGGTTGGACGATTTCAATGTGACTTTTGACGATACGGCGCGTCAAGCCGCGTTGCAATGGGCGCAAATGCGCGGCAGCCGTTCAGGCCGCTCGGCATGGCAGTTTGCCTGCGACTGGGCAGGCCGGTTGCCGGAAGAAAGAGTGTTGGATTAAGGCTGAAAAAGTAAAGGCCGTCTGAATATGGTTTCAGACGGCCTTTTTGTATTTTTATTTATCCATCAGTGCAAGCATGAAGACAACCATTGCTGGCGTTGGCGCGGATTGAGCAGATGGTAGAGGCGGTATTGGATTTCCATTTCATCCACCGCATAGTCCATACTGGAGAGGTAGCGGTTTTCAACATAATCGCGGGCGGCGTTTGAGTCGAATGAGTCGCCGGAGAGGATTTTGATGATGGTTTGGCGGCGGTTGCGGTCGGAGCGTACGGTTTTGCGGTAGGCTTTATCGTTGATTTGTTTGAAGTCGGTACGCAGGCGGCGCAGGGCGGCGTGTTGGTCGGCAGATAAATTGAGCTGTCGGATGTCGCAATTCGGGTGGAAGTCGTCCAAAGTGGCCAGAAACGGACCGGCATGTGCAGGCAGACTGGAACAGAGTAGGGTGAGTGCTAAGAAAGTAAAAGTCGGATAGCGGGAAAGTGCGACAGACACGGTGTTTTCCTAATGTTTCATCAGGTTTGGAAATATAACCGATAAGCGTGTGAAAGGCAGTATCAATGCAGTTAACTTTTGTTAATGATGTTAGATTTTTTTGCAGATGTATGTAATCTAATAATTTATTTTCAAAGCCTTACTATGTGATTATAAGTTTCATTAATGTATATGAAATGTAAATTCATAAAAATGACGGTAGAGATGTTGTCGGCAGCATACAACATAGGGTTAAAAATGCGATAATGACAAAAGAACACACTTTAGGAGAATAAAGATGACCGACTACCGTATTGCCCCCAGTATTTTGTCTGCCGATTTTGCCCGTTTGGGAGAAGAGGTTGCCGAAGTGATCCGCGCCGGTGCGGATTTGATTCATTTTGACGTGATGGACAATCATTATGTGCCGAATCTGACTTTCGGCCCTATGGTTTGCGCGGCTTTGAAACCGTATGCAACCGTGCCGGTCGATGTGCATTTGATGGTTGAGCCGGTGGACGATTTGATTCATGCGTTTGCCAAAGCCGGTGCCAATATCATTACCTTTCATCCTGAAGCCAGCCGCCATGTCGACCGCAGCTTGGGTTTGATTAAAGAATACGGCTGTCAGGCAGGCTTGGTATTGAATCCCGCTACGCCGGTCAATATTCTGGAAAACGTTTTGGACAAACTGGATATGGTGTTGCTGATGTCGGTCAACCCGGGCTTTGGCGGACAAAGTTTTATCCCGAATACGCTGGTGAAAATCCGCAAAGTGCGCGAGATGTTGGACGAGTATGAACGGCAAAGCGGCCGCCATATCGCATTGGAAGTCGATGGCGGCGTGAAGACAGACAATATTGCTGAAATTGCGGCTGCAGGTGCGGATACGTTTGTGGCTGGTTCGGCGATTTTTGGCAAACCGGATTACAAAGCCGTTATCGATGAAATGCGTCAACAGTTGGCGCAAGTCGGATAACTAAGCCGGGATATTCTTGGTTTCCAAACTTTGGAATCATCAAGGTTTAATATAAAAGGCCGTCTGAAATGATTTTCAGACGGCCTTTTTTTAGCCTAAACCCTTACAGCGGCCATTTCAATGCAGGATTGCTTTCAATGACTGCTTTGAATTGGTTTTGAATACGCTCAATCGCTTCTTGCGTATCCGCTTCAAAACGCAATACCAAAATCGGCGTGGTATTGGAAGCACGCATCAGGCCGAAGCCGTCAGGGAATTCAACACGCAAGCCGTCGATGGTGATGATTTCGGTCGCGCCTTCAAACTTGGCATTGGCAGCCAGCTCTTCAATCACTTTGTGGCCGTTGCTGCCTTCCGGCAGGTCGATGTTGAGTTCCGGAGTGGAAATGCTTTGCGGCAGCTTGTTCAACACTTCGGACGGATTGTCGAAGGCAGACAGGATTTCCAAGAGGCGTGCGCCGGCATACATACCGTCGTCGAAGCCGAACCAGCGTTCTTTAAAGAAAATGTGGCCGCTCATTTCGCCGGCAACCAGTGCGCCGGTTTTTTTCATGGTGGATTTGATGAAGCTGTGGCCGGTTTTTTCCATTACAGGTTCGCCACCGTGTTCTTTAATCCAAGGCGCAAGCAGACGGGTGGATTTGACGTCGAAAATCACTTTGGCTTTAGGATTGCGGCTCAATACGTCTTGCGCGAAAAGCATCAGTTGGCGGTCTGGATAGATGATGTTGCCGTCTTTGGTGACCACGCCCAAGCGGTCGGCATCGCCGTCAAATGCCAAGCCGATTTCGGCATCGCTGTTTTTAAGCTCGACGATGAGGTCTTGCAGGTTTTTCGGTTTGGACGGGTCAGGGTGGTGATTAGGAAAATTGCCGTCCACTTCGCAGAAAAGTTCGGCCACTTCATTGCCCAAACCTTTGTAGAGTTTGCCTGCAAATGCGCCGCCGACACCGTTGCCCGCGTCAATCACGATTTTCATCGGGCGTTTGAGCTTGATGTGGCCGACGATGTTGTTGTGGTATTCGCCGGAGATGTCTTTTTCGGTTACGCTGCCTTGTTTGTCGGCGGCAACAAAACCGTCTTTCTCAATAATAGCTAAAAGTTCTTGAATGGCTTCGCCTGCGAGCGTGTCGCCGCCGAGCATCATTTTGAAACCGTTGTAATCGGGTGGATTATGGCTGCCGGTAATCATTACGCCGCTGCCGCCGCATTCGTTGATGGCTGCGAAGTAGAGCATAGGAGTGGCAACCATGCCGACGTTGAGGACGTCGATACCGCTGTCTGTGAAACCGCGTTGAATTTGTGCCATCAGGCCGGGGCCACTCAAACGGCCGTCGCGGCCGAGAGCGATGCGGGTGATGCCTTTTTCAGCAGCTCGGGCGGCAATGGCTTTGCCGATGAGGTAGGCGGCTTCGTCGGTCAGGGTTTTGCCGACAATGCCTCGGATGTCGTAGGCTTTGAAGATGTCGCGGGCAATGTTTGCCATAGGGATTTCCTTTAAATTTAAGGGGAAATAATGGGACTTATTTTAACACGGCTAAAAGGCCGTCTGAAAAATTCAGACGGCCTTTTGTCGTTACATCAAAGAACAGTGTTGCTTGAACGAATCAATTGTTGAAAGTGTTGCACTGGTTGATGTCGCCGCTTTCCAAACCGCGCTTGAGCCAAGTCATGCGTTCTTCGGATGAGCCATGGGTAAAGCTGTCGGGAACGACATAGCCCTGAGCCTGTTTCTGCAAGCGGTCGTCGCCGACGGATTCGGCGGCCAGCATGGCTTTTTGAATGTCTTCGGCTTTGAAGATATTGTTGTTGACGGCGTAGTGTCCCCAAATACCGGCGAAACAGTCGGCCTGCAATTCGAGTTTGACGGAAAGGGCATTGGCCTCTTTCTTGCCGACTTGCTGTTGCATTTTGTGGACTTTAGGTAGGATGCCGAGCAGGTTTTGAACATGATGGCCGACTTCATGGGCAATAACGTAGGCAAACGCGGCATCGCTGGCAGATTTGAGTTTGGTGCGCATGTCTTCGTAGAAACTCAAATCCAAAAAACTTTTTGGTCGCCCAGGCAGTAAAACGGACCCATGGCAGATTGGCCCGTACCGCAGGCAGTGGACGTACCGCCTTCATACAACACCATGGTCGTCGGGGTGTAGCGTTGGCCGTGTTGTTGGAAATATTTGCTCCATGCCTTTTTCCGTCTCAGCAAGGACGACACGGGACAACTCGTTCAACTCGGCTTCTTGTTGACTGTCGAGTCGGGAAGCTTGCTGGGTAGGAATGCCCATTGAAGATGAGCCGCCAACCAAACCGCTCAAATCCACGCCGTAATATGTACCGATCAAAACCACGATAATGCCGAGTATGCCAGGCGTTTTGCCGCCACTGCCGCCACGGCTTCCACGGCGATCTTCGACGTTTTAGCTTTGTTCATGACCTTTCCAATCCATAATGTGTACTCTGTGTAGTTTTCATGCGGCGGATTATACTATGGAATGTCAAATGTGTTTGATCGAATTGTGAATATTGCCGGAGGCCGTCTGAAAATGCAACATTGGGAAAGTGAAAACGGCAGTATCTTTCAGACGGCCTTGGTGTTTGTTAGAATGAGCCAACCTACTATTGGGAGATATAAGATGAAAGTCAGCAGTAAAGCTATTGTCAACGGCGAATTTGAAGACAAATACGGCAAGCGTGGCAGCCAGTTCAGCCCGAGCGGTATGCCTTCTTATTCGATTCCTTTTGAGATTGAAGATGCGCCTGAAGGAACAAAATCGTTTGCCGTGGTGTTGGAAGATAAAGATGCCATTTCAGCATCTGGCTTTGTATGGACGCATTGGTTGATTTCGGATTTGAAACGCACTTCAGTGGCAGAAAATGAGAGTATTTCTGCAACAGATTTCATACAGGGCGCGAATACTTGGGCGAGCGCGTTGGGTAAATTTGAAATCGAAGAGGCCTCGTTTTACGGCGGCATGGCGCCACCGAACAACCGCCATCGTTATGAGCTGATTGTGTACGCGCTGGATACCGTTTTGGATTTACCGCGCGGTTTCCGCTTTAATGAGCTGCATTTTGCCATGCAGGGCCATGTGTTGGATTCGGCATGCGTGGTTGGTACTTATGATGTGTGACGGTATGCGTCATTATTGAAAAACAGCCTGTCTGTTTTTAATTCGGACAGGCTGTTTTTATGGGAAATCAAATCAATTAAACCACTTCGGCTTTAGTGATGATGACAGGTTCGCTTGGTACATCGTCGTGGTAGCCGTGACGCTTGGTAGAAACGCCTTCGATGGCATCGACAACGTCAAAACCGTCAACGACTTTACCGAATACGGCATAGCCCCAGTCTTGGACTACGGTTTTGCCGTACAGCTCTTTAGAACGGAAGTTCAGGAAGGCGTTGTCGGCAGTGTTGATGAAGAATTGTGCGCTGGCAGAGTGAGGATCGGAAGTACGCGCCATGGCGATGGTGTATTTTTCGTTAGGCAAACCGTTGGACGCTTCGTTTTGAATCGGATCGCGGGTTTCTTTTTCGTTCATGTTTTCATCCATGCCGCCGCCTTGAATCATGAAGCCTTTGATGACGCGGTGGAAGATTACGCCGTCGTAGAAGCCGTCTTTAACGTATTGCTCGAAGTTTTTAGCAGTAACGGGGGCTTTGTCGAAATCGAGTTCGATTTTGATGTCGCCTTTGTTGGTGTGCAGGATAATCATGGGTTTCCTTTCGTTGAAAATCACAGGCAAAATTGGGAGGCTTGCGGAAAATCCAATGCCGTCTGAACGGATTATGTCAGACGGCATCGTTTTAGGGAATCGGATTTACATCAGGAAGAAGTATGCCCACAGAGCAACCAATACTACGCAGAGGATGTTCAGCAGTATGCCGACATTCATCATTTCGCGTTGCTTGATTAAGCCCGTGCCGAACACAATCGCGTTAGGCGGTGTGGCAACCGGCAGCATGAAGGCGCAAGACGCGCCAACACCGATGACGAATACCAAGACTTGTTCGGGCAGGCCCATTTGCGCGGCGATGCTGGCGAAAATGGGCACAAGCAGGGCGGCAGAAGCCGTGTTACTGGTGAACTCGGTCAGGAAGATGATAAAGGCGGCAACCACGAAAATCACCAGCAATGCAGGAGAATGGGAGAATGTGGAAGCAACCTGTTGACCCAGTGCTTCAGATGCGCCGGAAGATTGCAGCAGCGCGCTTAAGCTGATACCGCCGCCGAAGAGCATCAAAACACCCCAGTCGGTATTGCGGGCAACTTCTTTCCATTGCGCCACACCGAATACGACGACGGCAACGGCGGCAATCAGGGCAATAACGGTATCAGGGTTAGAAATACCGAATGCGGCTTTGATTTTGGAGCTGAATACCCAAGAGACGGCAGCGGCAAGGAAAATCAGTAATGCGATAACGCGGTGCAAAGTCCACGGAATCGATTCGGCTTTAACTTCCACGCGCTCGTTCAAATTAGGCTTGAGGATGACGTACATGGAGAACAGCATCAAGGGCAGAATCAACAGCATCATCGGCAGGCCGAGCTTCATCCAGCCGACGAAGTCCAGATTTAGGGCTTTGGCGGCAATCAGGTTGGGCGGCGAGCCGACGAGCGTGCCCAAGCCGCCGATGCTGGCGCAATAGGCGATGCCGAGCAGGAGGAAGACGTAGGTTTTGTGTTCTTTTTCCTGGTCGAGGTGGCTCATCATACCCATTGCCAAAGGCAGCATCATCGCGGCAGTCGCAGTGTTACTGATCCACATAGACAGGAAGGCGGTAACGATAAATAACATCAAGACCGCAACTTTCATATTGCCGCGGGACAGGCGCAACAGGCTGACGGCGATTTTACGGTCAAGACGCTGCATATGCAGGGCGGTTGCAAGCGCGAAGCCGCCGAAGAATATGTAAATCGTCGGGTCGGAGAAACCTGCCATCGCTTTTTTGATGTCCATATCCGGGAAGCCGAGTACAACGGCAAGGATAGGGATCATCAGCGCGGTAACGGTAATGTGTACGGCTTCGGTAAACCAAAGTGCCGCAACAAAAAGCAACAGCGCGATACCTTTGTTGGCATCGGGGCTGTAGGGAAGGATGTAATAAATGCCGAAGCAGACAACAGCAGAGATAATGGTCGTCAGTAGTCCTTTAAAGTCGGTAATCGGCTTCTGCGCACTGAGAAGCTCGACGTTCTCAGGATGCTGGGTTTTGTCCTTTGCATGTAAGTCCATGAAGTATTCCTCTGAAACATGATTGGTTTTTCTTTTCAGCCGTACGTTCAGACGGCCTAATAGGCGACAGTATATTTGTAATTTGATGTAGTGTAAATAAATTGTAAATTATTTTTTAAAAATGAAATGAAAACCGGATAAGCAGCAAGAAAACTGCTTATCCGGCGGAATGAAGACCCATCATGGGTTAACAAGAATCAGGACAAATCGGTAAAACTGCCAAAATTACGGCAGAGTCAGTAATACCATCCTGATTTATATGGATTTAAACGTTTTGCGTCAGATTGTCTTGTTCCTTAAACAACAAGCCGCAAACGGCCAGACCTGCCGCCGCCGGCAAGGCTCCGGCAATGCCGATATTGGAAAGGCCGAACCAGACGGTTACATAATGCCCCAAAAGCGCACCGCCGCCGATGCCGACATTGTACAAACCTGAATAAATCGAGTTGGCCACATCTGTTGCATCCGAGGCAAATGCCAAGACTTTCGACACCATGCCCAAGCTGACGATGACGATGGCCACGCCCCAAATAAACACCAGCGCATACACCGCATAAGGGAAAGAGGCAAACGGCAGAAGCAGCAGGGCAGAGAGCAGGATGACCGCCACCGCGCCAAGCATAAACAGGCGTTGCGATTTGGCAAACCATTTGCCAAACAGATAAGAAGCGGCAAAGCCTGCCAAACCGTACAGGCTCAAAACGATGGTGACTTGTTCAGCCTTAAATCCGCCAACTTGCAACACAAAAGGTTCGATATAGCTGTATGCCGTGAAGTGTGCCGTAATAATCAACACCGTCATGGCATAAAGCAGCATCAGATTGCGGCGCTTGAACAAACTCGGCAGGTTGCTTAAAGAGCCGGTATTTTGGCTGGGTAAAGCAGGCAGGTTTTTGGCCAATACCAGCATTACGCCGGCAGCGCAGACCCCGATTAGCAGGAAGCTGAGCTGCCAGCCAAAGTATTGACCGACCACGCGCCCCAGCGGAATACCCAAAACCATCGCCAAAACCGTACCCGTACTGAGCAAGCCCAAAGCCTGATTGGTTTTGCTGGTGGGCGCAAGCCGTACTGCCAAAGAAGCCGTAATCGACCAAAAGACAGCGTGTGTCAGCGCAATCCCGATACGGCTGACCAAGAGGATGTTGAAGTTCCAAGAAAAAAACGACAGCGCGTGAAACAGCGCGAACAGTGCAAACAACATCAGCAATAATTTGCGCCGTTCGATGTTTTTTGTCATCAGCATCAGCGGCAGCGATAGGAGCGCAACAATCCACGCATACACCGTAATCATCATGCCCACTTCCGTTGCCGCTTTGCCAAAACTCTGACCGATGTCGCTCAAAAGCGCAATCGGAATGAATTCGGTGGTATTGAAAATAAACGCCCCCACCGCCAGTGCGCATACGCTAACCCATTGTTTCAATGTTGAAGTCATTATTATGTCCGTTTGGTGAAGCAAAGGGCGTTATTATACGCCTATCTGCATTTTTCAGATGGCTGCCCTAATGAAGAATTTGCAAGCTGTTTGTGTAAGGAGTAAAGTATTTGGCAACCATATTTGTTTGAATGAAAGGAAATACAAATGCAAACTGTTACCCTCAATATCGACGGCATGACCTGTGGCGGCTGCGTGAAAAGCGTAACCCGTCTTTTGGAAGGCGTAGAAGGCGTGGAAAAAGCAGAAGTCAGCTTGGAAAACAAAAATGCAGTGATTACTTTTGATGAGAGCAAGACAGATGCCGATGCGCTGATTGATGCCGTAGAAGACGGCGGCTTTGACGCTGCCTTGTAAATTGAATTTTTGAGTAAAGGCCGTCTGAAATATTTCAGACGGCCTTTGTCTCTTGATAACTTACTTTTTGCCATTATGTCGTTTTCGTTTGATAATACATAAACACAAAAACACGAGCCAAACAATCAATAGGAGGCTTTGCCATGCAACAAAAAGTCCGTTTCCAAATCGAAGGCATGACCTGTCAGGCCTGCGCTTCGCGTATTGAAAAAGTATTGAATAAAAAAGATTTTGTCGAATCAGCAGGGGTGAACTTTGCCAGCGAGGAGGCACAGGTTACGTTTGACGACAGCAAAATGTCGGTAGCCGACATTGCCAAAATCATTGAGAAAACCGGTTACGGCGCAAAGGAAAAAACGGAAGATACATTGCCACAACCTGAAGCAGAACACCATATCGGCTGGAGATTATGGCTTTTGCTGGCCATCAACATCCCGTTCTTAATCGGCATGGCAGGCATGATGATTGGTCGGCACGATTGGATGATTCCGCCGTTGTGGCAATTTGTACTGGCAAGCGTGGTTCAACTTTGGCTGGCAATCCCGTTTTACAAAAGCGCGTGGGCGAGTATTAAAGGCGGGTTGGCGAATATGGACGTGCTGGTTACCATCGGCACGGTGTCGATTTACCTGTATTCCGTTTATATGCTGTTTTTCAGCCCGCACACGGCGCACGGTATGGCGCACGTGTATTTTGAAGTAGGCGTGATGGTGATCGGTTTTGTGTCGCTGGGCAAATTTTTGGAACACCGCACCAAAAAATCCAGCCTGAACAGCTTGGGTTTGCTGCTCAAACTCACGCCAACCCAAGTCAACGTGCAACGCGATGGCGAATGGAAACAAGTGCCCATCGACCAAGTACAAATCGGCGACCTTATCCGCGCCAACCACGGCGAACGTATTGCCGCCGACGGCATTATCGAAAGCGGCAGCGGCTGGGCGGACGAGAGCCACCTCACCGGCGAATCCAATCCCGAAGAGAAAAAAGCAGGCGGCAAAGTGTTGGCGGGCGCGCTGATGACTGAAGGCAGCGTGGTGTACCGCGCCGCGCAGCTCGGCAGTCAAACCCTGCTCGGCGACATGATGAACGCGCTCTCCGAAGCGCAAGGCAGCAAGGCACCGATTGCACGTGTGGCAGACAAGGCGGCGGCGGTATTTGTGCCGACTGTTGTGGGCATTGCGTTATTGACTTTTATCGCCACTTGGCTGATTAAGGGCGATTGGACGGTTGCGTTGATGCACGCCGTTGCCGTTTTGGTGATTGCCTGCCCGTGCGCGCTCGGTTTGGCAACCCCTGCTGCAATTATGGTGGGCATGGGCAAAGCGGTGAAACACGGCATTTGGTTTAAAGATGCGGCGGCAATGGAAGAAGCTGCCCACGTTGATGCCGTCGTGTTGGACAAAACCGGCACGCTGACCGAAGGCAGGCCGCAGGTTGCCGCCGTTTATTGCGTTCCCGACAGCGGCTTTGACGAAGACGCTTTGTACCGCATCGCCGCCACCGTCGAACAAAACGCTGCTCATCCGCTTGCCCGAGCCATTGTTTCCGCCGCCCAAGCGCGTGGCTTGGACATTCCTGCCGCACAAAACGCGCAAACCGTTGTCGGCGCAGGCATTACCGCCGAAGTGGAAGGTGTGGGTTTGGTGAAAGCAGGCAAAGCCGAATTTGCCGAACTGACCTTGCCGAAGTTTTCAGACGGCGTTTGGGAGATTGCAAGCATTGTTGCAGTTTCAGTCGATAACAAACCAATTGGCGCATTCGCACTTGCCGACGCGTTGAAAGCCGATACCGCCGAAGCCATAGGCCGTCTGAAAAAACACAATATCGATGTCTATATTATGAGCGGCGACAACCAAGGCACGGTCGAATACGTCGCCAAACAACTGAGCATCGCCCACGCTTTCGGCAATATGAGTCCGCGCGACAAAGCCGCCGAAGTGCAGAAACTCAAAGCTGCCGGCAAAACCGTGGCGATGGTCGGCGACGGCATCAACGACGCGCCCGCACTCGCCGCCGCCAACGTCAGCTTCGCGATGAAAGGCGGCGCGGACGTTGCCGAACATACCGCCTCCGCCACGCTGATGCAGCATTCGGTCAACCAGCTCGCCGATGCACTGTTGGTATCGCAGGCGACTTTGAAGAACATCAAGCAAAACCTGTTTTTCGCCTTCTTCTACAATATCTTGGGCATTCCACTCGCCGCATTCGGCTTTTTAAACCCCGTCATCGCAGGCGCGGCAATGGCGGCAAGCTCGGTTTCCGTGTTGAGCAATGCCTTGCGCCTGAAACGGGTGAATATTGAGTGACAATATAAAGGCCGTCTGAAGATTGTTTTTCAGACGGCCTTTAATCCATATTTTCTAATTTTGGAACTCAAGCGGGAGTATGTCGTATGGACATGATGTTGTTTACCAATATTGTATTGATTGTTTTATGTATTTTTACCATGTTGCTGGTGTGGTCGCGCAACTGGAAACGCAAGCAGGCGTATTTTGAGAAAATCAAAAGCAATCCGGAAAACCTCAAATGGGTTGGGCAAAATCTGAGCGGTCAGGAATGGAAGGATTTGAAAGCCGTGAGCGACCGTTTTGGGTTGCCCATATTACAGGCCAAGCAATTAACTGATTTTTATAAAAACAGTCAGCGTTAAATTATGATTTAACGATAGAACTTGATTGAGGTTAAGGCCGTCTGAAATAGCACTCTTATAATAATATAAGTGATATTTCAGACGGCCTTGCTGTTTGTTCAAATAAAGGGAGGAGAACAAAAATGACCGTTTACTTAATCGGCGATTCCGTTCGGCTTGCTTCGGAGCCTTACACGCGCGCCGCTTTGCCTGAGGCGGATATTGTTTCTCCATCGGAAAACTGCCGTTCGTCGCATGATGTGTTAGAGCATATCGGGCAATGGACAGAGGGCGCGACTGTGGGAGACATTATCCACATCAACTGCGGTTTGCACGACATCTGCCACAATCAAGGCTGTAATGAGCCGGTGGCCGATATAGAAACCTATCGCAACAACCTGACCCAAATTTTCGATTATCTAAAACAGACAGGTGCAAAAATTATTTGGGCGAGCAGTACGCCGTTTTTGGAAAGCGTACACAATATCGTCAAACCCTCGCGCCGTTATCTGGCCGACTTGAAGGCCTATAACCGTGTGACTGAGGATTTGGCAAGGCAATATGGTTTTGCCGTCAATGATTTATACAGTCTGATGTTTGGGCAGGATTTGACTGATGTGATGCTGTGTGACGGGCTTCATTTCAATGAGTTCGGCAGTCAGATGATAGGCAATGCAGTAGCAGAGGCGATATTGAAACAGATGGACTAACCTGACTTAACTCGTTTTGTCGTGTTTTGGCTTTCAGACGGCCTTTAAAGTTGAAGCGAAGCTCCGATATAAGGTAATGCAGCACTAATCCTATCAACATTGAATCCAGGAGTATGACCATGAGCGGCGAATTAGATAAAATCAGCGGTAAAGTAAAAGAAGTGGCTGGAGATGTATCCGGCAATGCCAAACTTGAAGCTGAGGGCTTGGTTCAACAAGGCGTTGGCAAAGTAAAAGAAGTGGTCGGCGACATTGAAGAAAAAGTCGGCGATGTTTTGCAAAAAGGCAAAGAAGAAGCCGAGCATTTGGTTGATGAAGCCAAAGAAAAAGCTGAAAGCCTGATTAATGATATTAAAAGCAAATTTTAATATCCAAAGAATAAAAGGCCGTCTGAAAGATTTTCAGACGGCCTTTTTTATGGTTTTAAAGCTTAGGCAAACTGTTTGCCAAATTCGATAAACTCGTCTTTTTTGGCTTTGGCTTTGCCGGAGTCGATGGCTTCTTGAGCGGCTTTGACGCCATCTGCCAGCGAAGCAACCACATTTCCTGCATAGAGCGCGGCGGCGGCATTGAGGACAACGATATCGCGTGCGGCACCGGCTTTGCCGTCCAACACTTCGTTCATTTTTTGCAGGGATTCTTGCGCATTTTCGACTTTGATTTCGTCTAAATTGCGGCGGACTTTCATGCTGAAATCGGCCGGGCTGATGTCGTATTCGGTGATTTTGCCGTCTTTCAGTTCGGCAACGCGGGTTTTGCCGGTCAGCGTGATTTCATCCAAACCGCCTTCGCCGCACACAACCAAAACATGTTTGGAACCAAGCTGTTGCAATACGCGGGAAAGAATGCCGCACAAGTCGATGTGGAACACGCCCAAGAGTTGGTTTGCCGCACCAGCAGGATTGGTCAACGGGCCCAAGATATTGAAGATGCTGCGGAAACCGAGCGAACGGCGGACTGGGGCAACATAGCGCATGGCGCTGTGATGGTTGGGCGCGAACATAAAGCCGATACCGGTTTGCTGAATGCTTTGGGCAACCTGTTCGGGGGTAAGATTGAGGTTGGCGCCCATTTGTTCCATGACATCGGCAGCGCCGCTGGATGAAGAAACGGAGCGTCCGCCGTGTTTGGCGACTTGCGCGCCTGCCGCAGCCGCGACAAACATGGAAGTTGTAGAGATATTGAAGGTTTTGGCACCGTCGCCGCCTGTGCCGACAATATCGACCAAGTCATCGGCGTTTTCCAGCGGCACTTTGGTGGCAAATTCGCGCATTACGCTGGCTGCAGCGGTAATCTCGGAAACGGTTTCAACTTTAATCCGCAGGCCGGTCAGGATGGCGGCGATTTGCTCGGGCGGAACTTGGCCGCTCATGATTTGACGCATGAGGTCGGTCATTTCATCGTAGAAAAGTTCGTTGTTGCTGATGAGGCGTTCAATCGCTTGTTGAGGGGTGATCATGATTTTTCCTTTGTTCGTGTCCGATGTGATTCAGGCCGTCTGAAAATGCGGTTTGAACACTGTCAAACACCTTTCAGACGGCCTTTCATTAAGATTTTTGCGGATGATAGTCTTTGAATTCTTCCAAGAAGTTTTTCAGCATATCGTGGCCGTGTTCGGTCAGCAGGGCTTCGGGGTGGAACTGTACACCTTCGACGGCATATTCTTTGTGGCGTACGCCCATGATTTCGCCGTCTTCCGTCCACGCGGTAATTTCGAGGCAGTCGGGCAGGGTGGCGCGGTCGATGGCCAGGCTGTGGTAGCGCGTGCAGTTGACCGGATTGGGCAGGTCTTTAAACATGCCTGTGCCGTGGTGGAAAACGGGGGAGACTTTGCCGTGCATCATCGTTTGCGCGCGCACGACATTGCCGCCGAACGCTTCGCCCATGGTTTGATGGCCGAGACACACGCCCATGACGGGCAACCTGCCGGCAAAGTGCTGCATGGCTGCAACAGAAATGCCTGCTTCTTTAGGGGAACAAGGGCCGGGGCCGATGACCAGATATTGTGGTTTCAGGGCTTCGATTTCTTCGATGGTGATTTCATCGTTGCAGCGAACCAAAACTTCCTGCCCCAATTCGGCAAAGTATTGGACGATGTTGTAGGTGAAGCTGTCGTAATTATCAATGAATAAAAGCATTTGCAAACCTTTAATGACATCTTGGCAGATAGGGTAAGGTCTGCCAAAAGTGTGAAAATCGTTTATATTTGCATAATATCACAATCTTTACCTAAAGGCCGTCTGAAACGGCGGATAAGACAAAACAGCTAAAAAATGCTATGCTTTACGCTTTGAACCTAATCTGTTTGAAGTGATGAAAAAGTATCTTATCCCGACTGCCGCCGTCGTTGTCGCCGCTGCGCTCGGCACGCCTTATTATCTTGGTGTCAAAACGGAAGAAAGCCTGACTGAGCAACAAAAGCTGTTGCAGGAATCCGGTTTCCTGACCGTTGAGTCCCACCAATACGATCGCGGCTGGTTCAGTTCAACCGAGACGACCGTCATCCGCCTCAAACCGACCCTGCTTCAAAATACGCAAAAATACCTGCCGGACAATTTGAAAACCGTCCTGCAAGAGCCGATTACGGTTATCAACCATGTGACACACGGCCCGTTTGCCGGCGGCTTCGGCACGCGCGCCCATGTGGAAACCGAGTTTCAATACCATCCGGAAACCAAAAAAGTTTTGGATCGCTTCTTCGGCCAGCAAGCGCCGTTGACCATGACCAATACGGTTTATCTTTCCGGCGACGGCAAACTCAGCCTCAATATCCCCGCCTTCGACTATGAAGAGCTCTCCGGTATCAAGCTCAACTGGAAAGGCTTTGGCGGCAATACCGATTACAGCCAAGGCTTCAAAAGCTATCGCCACGATTACCTTGCGCCGTCTTTACAAGTCAAATTGGCCGATAAAGGCGATGTGTCTTTGGAAAACCTGCGCTTCCAATCCGAAACGGAAGACGGCCTGACCAAGCTTGCTTTGGGTAAGCGCAGTATTACGCTGGATAAATTCCTGTTGCAATGGAAAGAAAACATCGATTACAACGTTAAGTTGAACGAATTGGTCAACCTTGTGACCAACCTGCAAATCGGTGCATTCATCAATCCGACCGGCACGATTGCTCCGTCTAAAATCGAAGTCAGCAAACTGCGTTTCGATACCCAAACCGGCGAAGTCGATAAATTCATCAACAGCGAAGGCCGCTTCCAATTTGAAAGCCTGACTTATGGCGAAGACAAATACGGCCCTCTGGACATCAACGTCGCTGCCGAGCATTTGGATGCGGCTTCACTTTTGGCATTGAAAAACAAAATTGCCGAAGTGTCCGTGAAGAAAATGAGCGAAGAAGAAATTCAGGCTTCCTTGATTCAGACGGCCAAAAACGAGGCTTCAGGCCTGTTTACCAACAATCCGGTTTTAAACGTCAAAACCTTCAAATTCACTATGCCTCATGGTGATGTCGATGTCAGCGGCAAACTCGCGTTTAAAGGTTTGGCAGCCAAAGACCTCAACAATTTGGGCGATATGCTGAAGAAAACCGAAGCTGACTTCAACATGAGCGTACCGAAAAAATTGTTGGAGCAGCTCGCCGTCAACCAAGCAAGCAGCCTGTTTAGCGTCAATGCCGAAGATGAAGCCGCAGGCCGCGCCAGCATCGACGATATTAACGAGACCTTGCGCCTGATGGTGGACAGCACCATCAAAAGCATGGCAAGCGAAAAATATTTGACCTTAGAAAACGATAATGTCAAAACCCATCTGACTCTGCAAAACAGCGAGTTGAAATTAAACGGAAAAGTCCTTCAAAGTGACCCGGAACCCGAGTTTGACGAAGCAGACTTTCCTAATAACTAATCCTCAATCACACAAACAGCGGTTTTAACTTCCCAGAAGTTAAAACCGCAAATCAACCCACAATCAAAAAGGAAACCCATGTTCCGTACCATGCTCGGAGGCAAAATCCACCGCGCCACCGTTACCGAAGCTGACCTCAACTACGTCGGCAGCATTACCGTTGACCAAGACCTGCTGGATGCGGCAGGTATTTGCGTTAACGAAAAAGTCGCCATCGTTAACAATAACAATGGCGAACGCCTTGAAACCTACACCATCCCCGGCGAACGCGGCAGCGGCGTCGTTTGCCTCAATGGCGCGGCCGCGCGTTTGGTTCAAAAAGGCGACATCGTGATTATCATGTCTTACGTCATGTTGTCCGAACCCGAAATTGCAGCGCATGAGCCGAAAGTCGTCCTCGTCGATGAGAACAATAAAATCCGCGACGTGATTTCTTATGAGCCGCCGCACACTGTGTTGTAATATTCAAACAAAGGCCGTCTGAAACGTTTCAGACGGCCTGTTTCCCAAATTCAACTTATCTGAAAGGCTTTGCCGTGAATATCCAAATCAACAACATCACCGTCAGCAACGATGCGCCCTTTACCCTTTTCGGCGGCATCAATGTCCTTGAAGACCTTGACTCTACGCTGAAAGCCTGTGAGCAATACGTTAAAGTCACCGATAAACTCGGCATCCCTTACGTTTTCAAAGCCTCTTTCGACAAGGCAAACCGCTCTTCCATCCACTCTTTCCGCGGTGTGGGTTTGGACGAAGGCATGAAGATTTTTCAAGCGGTGAAACGCGAGTTTAACGTTCCCGTGATTACCGACGTTCACGAGCCTTACCAATGCCAGCCGGTTGCTGAAGTCTGCGATGTCATCCAGCTGCCTGCCTTCTTGGCGCGCCAAACCGATTTGGTGGTGGCAATGGCGAAAACCGGCAATGTCATCAACATCAAAAAGCCGCAATTCCTCAGCCCGTCTCAAATGAAAAACATCGTTGAGAAATTCCAAGAAGCAGGCAACGAGCAAATCATTTTGTGCGAACGCGGCGCAAACTTCGGCTACGACAACTTGGTGGTCGATATGCTCGGCTTTGGTGTGATGAAAAAAACGTGTAACAACCTGCCCGTTATTTTTGACGTCACCCATTCCCTGCAAACGCGCGAATCCGGTGCCGCCGCATCAGGCGGACGTCGCGCCCAAGTATTGGACTTGGCGCTTGCCGGTATGGCAACCCGATTGGCCGGTTTGTTTCTTGAATCCCATGCCAATCCCGACCAAGCCAAATGCGATGGCCCAAGCGCATTGCCGCTTGCCCAATTGGAAGACTTCCTGACCCGTGTTAAAGCAATCGATGAAACCGTGAAATCGTTTGCGCCTATGGATATTCGTTAAGGGCAAATAAGTTAAAAGGCCGTCTGAAAGCATTTTCAGACGGCCTTTTTATCGGCGTTACTGTCCGCGTAAAAACAACGCATCCAATTCTTTTAAAGTCAGTTTGACCCAAGTCGGACGGCCGTGGTTGCACTGGTTGCTGCGCGGCGTGTTTTCCATATCGCGCAGGAGGGCGTTCATTTCGGGCAGGGTGAGCCGGCGGCCGGCGCGGATTGAGCCGTGGCAGGACATGGTGGCGAGGATGCGGTTTTCGTGTTCTTCGATGGTTTGGCTGCTGCCGACTTGGGCGAGTTCGTTTAATACGTCTTTGGCGAGCGAGACGACATCGGATTTGCCCAACATTGCGGGAACGGCGCGGACGGCAAGGGTATTGCCGCCCATGTCGGACAATTCCAAACCGAAGCCTGCCAGCGTTTCGGCATGATCGGCAAGGGCGGCGCATTCTTCGTGGGACGCGGCAAAGGTTACGGGAATAAGCAGGCGCTGGCTTTGCAGATTGCCGTTTTCTTGACGTTGGCGTTTCATTTTTTCGTAGTTGACGCGTTCGGCGGCAGCGTGCATATCGATGAGCAACAGACTGTCTTCGGCTTGGGCAAGGATGTAGATGCCAAGTAATTGAGCAATGGCGAAGCCGAGCGGCGGCAGTTCGGATTGGGACGGGATGCCGTCTGAAAGCGGCGCATCTGTTTTGGGAGTAGGCGTTTCAGACGGCATATTGCCGAAACGTGCCTGCTCTAATCGGTTCAACTCAAGGTCGATGTCGTCGGTTTTTTTGTAAAGCTCGGCGTAAGTATTCATGGCTGCGCGGCTTTCGCGCAAGGACAGGCTGCGTTGTTGCGGCGCACGAGCGGCTTGGTAAGGCATAGGCGCGGTTTTGCCTGATGCACCAAAGGCATTGCGTGTATCGGGTTTGTTGCCCGTCGGGTAGTTGGATGCGCTATCAAATAAATTTTCGCTGTCGTTTTCAGACGGCATTTGGGTGGAGACAACGCCGGTAATGTCATGCAACACTTCACCTGCGTTGCTGACGCTTTCGGTCAGGTCGGCGCGGGTATCGGCAAGGGCTTTGTTGAGCGTGTGGAACACGAGTTGGTGCACCTGCCGGCTGTCGCGGAAGCGGATTTCGGTTTTGGTAGGGTGGACGTTGACATCCACGGCTTCGGGCGGCAGGTCGAGAAAGAGGACGAAAGCAGGCGTCAGCGCGTTGTGCAATACGTCGCGGTATGCCTGCTTGACGGCATGGAGCATGACTTTGTCGCGGACAAAACGATGGTTGACGAAGCAGTATTGTTTGTCGGTTTTGCCTTTGGCAAAGGTCGGTTTGGCAATCGCGCCATAGAGCCGCAGCGCGCCATTGCCGCTGTCAATTTCCAATGAGGCCGTCTGAAAATCATCACCGACAATGGCGGCAATCCGTTCATGCAAGCTTTGGGTTGGGAGTTTGAATACTTGTTTGCCGTCGCGTTTGAGTGAGAAGGCAATGTGCGGATGCGCCAGTGCAAGGCGTTCGAGCATGGTGGCGCAGTGGGCATATTCGGTGTTTTCGGATTTGAGGAACTTGCGTCGCGCAGGGGTATTGAAGAAGAGTTCGGCGGCTTCGATGGTGGTGCCGACGGGGTGGGCGGCGGCGGTGGGGCTGCTGAGTTTGCCGTCTTCTGCTTTGACTTGAGTCGCGTGCGAACTGTCTTCTTGACGGCTGGTCAGGGTCAGGCGGCTGACGGAGGCGATGCTTGCCAAACCTTCGCCGCGAAAGCCCATGCTGGCAACGTGTTCCAAATCGTTTAAAGTTTTGATTTTGCTGGTGGCGTGGCGGTGGAGCGCGAGTTCGATGTCGTCCGGATGGATACCGCTGCCGTTGTCGCTGACGCGAATCAGGCGGATGCCGCCGCCCGCCAGCTCGACATCGATCGCCGTCGCGCCTGCATCGATACTGTTTTCAACGATTTCTTTCAGGGCGTTGGCAGGGCGTTCGACCACTTCGCCGGCGGCGATTTGGTTGACAAGATGGTCGGGCAGGGCGGCAATTCGGGACATCGGTTTCTTTCAAAAAAAGCAACGGCGGAAGGGGAAATTACAGGTATTTGCGCATCAATTCGCATTCGACGCGGACGGTTTTGTTCAGCTGCAACACGGCAGTACCGAGCGACTCGTAGCGGTTGAGGCGATAGAAAGGCACGGAATTGAGCGAGGCATACAGTTTGAGAAAGCTGAGGCCTGCATTTCGTGCCATTTCTTCGGCGCGGCTGAGCAGGGCCGTGCCCAAGCCGAGATTATGGAAGAGCGGATGGACGTATAAGGCGTCCAGTTGCGCTTCTTTGAAATCGACTTGGAAGAAACCTTGAATCAGCCCTTTGTATTCGACCACCCACAAAGCTTTGTTTTTATCGGAGATGGTTTCCAAATAGCTGTTGATGTCGAGCAGACTTTCCCATGTGTGCATAATGGTTTCATCGTAACTGCGGATGCAGGCGTATTGAACGGCATGCAGATGGGCGTTGTGTATGGCTTGGCAGTCTTTTTCGGTTGCCGGACGGAGGATGGTCAGAAGGCTCATGGCGGATGGTCGGAAAAATTGATTTCAGACGGCCTTTGGCAATCAAAGGCCGTCTGAAAAAAGTGGGTAAGGTTACAGGCTTTGATGTAAGGCTTGTGCGGTTTGGAACGCGTTGTCTGCATCGTTGGCTAAGACGGTAAAATGCCCCATTTTGCGGCCTTTTCGCGCGGCTTTTTTGCCGTAAAGGTGCAGGTGCGCGTCCGGCCGGCTTTGCAGGGGCAGCCAATCCGGTTCGCCGCCGTCTTCCTGCCAAACATCGCCCAAAATATTCGCCATACAGCAAGAAGTCAGCAATTTGGTGTCAGCAGGAGGCAGGTTGCACATCAGGCGAACCTGTTGCTGGAATTGGTCTGCCGCGCAGGCGTCGATGGTATGGTGGCCGGAATTGTGCGGACGCGGCGCGATTTCGTTGACGACCAATTCATGCGTATCGCCGACAACAAACATTTCTACCGCCAATACGCCGACGTAGTTCAATTCATCGGCCAAACGCTGCGCCATTTGTCGCGCCTGTTGCTGAATGTCGGCACTCAGTCGGGCTGGGACTATGGAGTAGGCGAGGATACCGTTTTCGTGAATGTTTTCGGCAGGGTCGAAAGTTTGCACATTGTCATTGTTCAGACGGCATACGATAACGGAAATTTCGCCGCGCAAGTCCACCATTTTTTCCAAAACGCAATCCACGCCGCCGTGTTCGGCAAACGCGGCTTTGAGTTCATCCAATGTTTTTACGCGGATTTGGCCTTTGCCGTCATAGCCCAAAGTGGCAGTTTTCAGGATGCCGGGCAGAAATTGTATGCTTTCTTCAGTGATGTCTTCGGCTCTGCAAACTGCTTGATACGGCGCGGTTTGCAGGCCTGCTTTGCGTATCCATGCCTTTTCCTGAATGCGGTTTTGTGCGATGGCAACGCAGTCGCCGCTGGGGGAAACATTGGTGTGTTTGGCGAGAAAACGCATCGCATCGGCATTGACGTTTTCGAACTCGGTCGTAACAGCCGCACATTTTGCCAATTCTTCCAAAGCGGTTTGGTTGTCAAACGGCGCACACAAATGGCGGTCGGCAAATTCCGCTGCCGGCGCATTCGGGTTGGGATCGAGTACGGTTACTTTGTAGCCCATGGTTTTGGCAGCAACAGTAAACATTCTGCCTAATTGTCCGCCGCCAAGAATGCCGAGCATAGCAGGAGGGAGGATGGGGGATGTGTTCATGGATAATCGCTTTATGAAGAAATTGGGTAGGGTGTTTGCGGGCCGTCTGAAAATGGTTTTACGGCTTCAGACGGCCTGATGTTTTAAAGTTTGCCGATAAATTGCGGCGGAACGTTTTCAGTTAACCATACGCCGTTGTCCGCCAAATAAAATTGATGTCCTGCCGCAAGCATGGCGACAGTGTCAATGGTCAATACAACCGGCTTGCCGTGTCGGGAGCCGACGTTGACGGCTGTTGCAGCATCGGCAGACAGATGGACAAAATGGCGCGAGGCAGAATGCAGGCCTTGTTCCATTATAGACGGCACAGACCGCTCAGCCGTACCGTGATACAAAATTTGAGGAGGCGTTGCCACTTTGTGTTCGACCTGAACTTGTGCCGTCGAATGACCTTGCGCCGCGCGGATGCGTTTACCGTCTTCAGAAAGGGTAAACCGTTTTTTATCGTTGTTTTCGACCACTTCCAATAACACTTCATAGGTCAGCGGATTGCCCGTAAAGCCGCGCTCGGGATGATTTACCTGCGTCAGCAGGGTATCAATATCCACCCAGCCGTCTTTATCCAAAGTAATACCGATTTGCTCGGGATGATGGCGCAAGATAAAGCTGAGGAATTTGCTGATGGATTTTAGTTGTTTTTCGTTTAGCATCATAATCTTGTTATTTAGTCATTTCAGAGCGCAGGCCGTCTGAAAGTCATTTATCCAACCCTTCTTGAACCATTTGCGCGGCGCGTATGACGGCACGGGCTTTGTTTTGCGTTTCCTGCCATTCTGATTCAGGATTGGAATCGGCAACCACGCCCGCGCCGCTTTGGACGTATAGCGTGTTGTTTTTCACTACGGCGGTGCGGATGGCGATGGCCAAGTCCATGTCGTTGTTGAAACTCCATACGCCGACGGCGCCGCCGTAGATGCCGCGTTTGCCCGGCTCGACTTCTTCGATGATTTCCATGGCGCGGACTTTGGGTGCGCCGGAAAGTGTGCCTGCCGGGAAGGTGGCGGCGAGGATGTCCATGTTGGTCATGCTGTCTTTCAGACGGCCTTCGACGTTGGAGACGATGTGCATCACATGGGAGTATTTTTCAATCACCATTTTGTCGGTGACTTTGACTTCGCCGGTTTTACTGATGCGGCCGACGTCGTTGCGTCCTAAGTCAATCAACATGACATGTTCGGCAATTTCTTTGGCATCGCTCAGCAGGTCTTGCTCGTTGGCAAGGTCTTCGGCTGGTGTTTTGCCGCGCAGGCGCGTGCCGGCGATAGGGCGGACGATGACGTCGTCGCGTTCGCGGCGGACGAGGATTTCAGGCGAAGAACCGACGATGTGGAAATCGCCGAAATCGTAGTAGAACATATACGGCGATGGGTTCAGTGTACGCAGGGCGCGGTAGAGGGCAAGCGGATTATCGGTAAATTCCATGCTCATGCGCTGGCTGGGAACAACCTGCATGCAGTCGCCTGCAAAGATGTAGTCTTTGATTTTGTTGACGCAGGCTTTGAAAGGTTCTTCTCCAAATTCGCTGACTGCTTGCGTTTGCTTGCTGCCGAGGGAAAGCGGAATGGCGCAACTTTGGCGTAGCTGGGTACGGATGTCTTCAAGACGTTCGCGTGCGCGTTCGTAGCCGTTGGCTTGAGACGGATCGGCATAAACAATCAGGTAGATTTTGCCGCTTAGATTATCCACTACTGCAAGCTCTTGCGAGAGCATCAGGAGGATGTCGGGCGTACCGAGGGGATCGGCTTTGGCCGTATGTTTCAGGCGGTGGGCAAAATGTTCGAAATTGTAGATGGTTTCATAACCGAAATAGCCGACCAGGCCGCCGGTAAAGCGCGGCAGGCTTGGAATTTCGGGCGTTTTGAAGCGGTTGTGGAAGGCTTCGATAAAGGGCAGGGGATTGCCGTCGTGTTGTTCGACGATTTCGCCGTTTTGATATACATCGACATGTTTGCCGCTGGTTTTGAGATAGTGGCTGCAAGGCAGGCCGATAAAGGAATAGCGTCCGAAGCGTTCGCCACCGACAACGGATTCGAGCAGGTAGGTGAAAGGCTTGTTGGCAAGTTTAAGGTAGATTGAGAGCGGTGTGTCCAAGTCGGCAAGCAGCTCTTGAACGAGTGGAATGCGGTTGTAACCTTGTGCGGCTTGGGCTTGGTATTCTTGTTTGCTGATCATCTTGATAAGTCTTTCAGACGGCCTGTTTTAGGGTGTTAAATCGTGTGAAGAGTATAGCATTTTATTGGGATTGTTGACAGTCTGAGCGTTATGTCAGATATGGAAAACGCCGTCTGAAAAAGACGGCGCGAGGTATCAGGCAATGGTGTTGGCAATTTTGTTTTTTCGGCTCCGTTTCCACTTGAAGAGATAAGCGGCAACAACGGGAATCAGGGCGATAATGGATTTGAATGTCCAGCCTGAATACCATGTACCTTCGGGAACATCGCTTGCAAGCCAAGTGAAGTACGGCCACCAGCAGGCAACCAGGCTGCCGAGGAACAGCGGCCAAATATGACGGCTTAAGTTGCGTTGCCACAAAAGGAAACAGATGGCCACCCAAACGAAAGTCAGTACGGTAATCAGGAGAATGGTGTAGGCATCTGAAATCAGGATGGCGGCAAAGTAGTAGCTGAGTCCGACCCATAATAGGGCAAGTATCAAGACGATGATTTCTTCCGGGCGTTTAAACATGATTTCTCTCTTTTGTAAGACTGACAATGCGTTAATACTATACCCTAAACAGGAAGCGATGATAAGAGTCTTTCAGACGGCCTTGTGGCCGAGTTTGCTATAATGGGTACAGTCAATTTTTTGGAAAGGACAAACCATGACGGCAAACTTTCAAGAAACGCTGAAGGCTTTGGGCAAACAGGCGAAAAAGGAAGCCGCGGAGCGGGAAGCCGAAGCGAAGGCTAAAAAGCAGGTAGAGGATGTAGATTTCAGCAAGGCAGTTGGTAAGGTTACGCCGTTGAAAAATGCCGGCAACTATTATGAACAGCCCCGTGATAAATCACCTATCAAGCCGCGACCTAAAGAAATGGCAACTTTGGAGCAGGAAGATTATTTTTATGTGGGCAGCGGCGGCTGGGAAGAACCGCCGGCTTCGTTCAGTAAAAACGGGCAGGGTAAAAATGATTTGATGCGTTTGCGAAACGGTCATTATCCTGTTGTGGCTGATGTGGATTTGCATGGCTATACGCAGGAAGAAGCGCAGCAGGTATTGAACGAATTTATTGAGTTTACGAAAAAACGCGGCATTTGCGGCGAGATTGTCCATGGTAGCGGCTTAGGTTCAGCAGGCTATAAACCGGTTTTGAAAAATATGACGCGCCGCTGGTTGATGCAGCATCCTGATGTATTGGCTTATGTCGAGCCTCGACAAGGCAATGATGGCGCAGTCAGGATTTTGTTGAAACGCCAACGCCGAGACGATGATTGGAAGCAGTAAAATAAAAAAAGCAGTGTCGATAAAATGACACTGCTTTTTTATATTTGTCAGACTAAGAAGATTTCTTTTTGGAAACCGATTCGCAGCCTTCGCCATTGGTCATTGCGGTTTTGAAATTATTGGCAGAGTCAATATCAGTGCATTTGTAAGCATTACCCAAACTATCCATCCAAACAGAAAGGGTATAGCCTGTTTTTGTGGGAATGGCTTTCAAACGATAGGCTCGGCTTTTATTGGTATCAATCATTTCGGCAGAGTATTTGTATTTGTCTGCCAAATCTTTATGGCCTTTGTATTTGAAAATAAAGTCATCCAACTGAGTTTTAATCTCGGCAGTTTTCCACTTTGGATTTTTAACCATCTTATTTTTAAAAGCAGAATTGATGGCGACTAACTCGGCATGCGCTTGTGATTGGTAGCCTCGTTCAATGTAGCGGTTGTAAGACGGAATGGCAATGACGCTCAGGATGGCTAAGATGGCGACGGCAATCATCATCTCAACCAGCGTAAAGCCTAGTTGTTTGGTAGAGGTGGTATTCATTATATTATTCGCTGGCAACGTAAGATTGAAGGACGACTTGGGTATTGGCATTCTTACCCCATGCCTTGGCGGTAACTCGGTAGGTAATTCGACCCTCTGTCGTTTTGCCTAAATATTCGATAATGTAGCGTGGATTATTTACGATGCCGCTTTTTTTATCTAAAGGATATTCCGTACCATTGGCGTCAATACACAGGCTTTTGTCGCATTTGCGCTTCCAAGCATCTACGGTTGGGTTGCCTTCTTCAGTAAAGTCGCCATTGGATTTTACGTTTGGTGTGGAACATAAACCTTTTTCACATTTTGCGGTAAAAGCAGTCTTTTCCCCTTCAATATCAAAAATTTGATTTTCACCTTCACGCAGTGCCGCTTCGGCTAGGGTGGTTGCCAGTTTGCGGTCGGCATCATTGGTGCTGATACGCTGCTCGGTATTGTAGGACTGGGTTGCAGTAACGACGAGCATGGCGATGACGACCATCATCACTAAGACGATAAACAAAGCATAGCCCTGCTGCCGTTCGGGTTTGATTAGAGTGATCGGTCGGCGCATACGTTTCCTCCGCGGATGGTGGCATTAATATTATAGATATCGACTTTATTGTCTTGTTCTTTTGATGGGTCAATACTGCCGTTATTCAGTACGATTTGGATAGAAGTCGGAGACTTAGCTTCAGCTGAGGTATCCAATGCGTTTTTGTAATCAAATGATTCTGTATTCACTCCGCTGGCAGATTCATTTCCAAAATCAGGACATTCCGCATAGATATAGTGGATATCCATGCTTGTAATGCCTTTAATCAACAGCTGCGGATTACTCCATGAGCCATCATTTGATAATTGGAAACGGAACAAACCGCTCTCTTCTCTAAGTTTACCGACAGCGTAGGCAATCATTTCATGTTTCATGATGGCGATACTGCCGTCTTGATCAGAGTCGGTAATTTTTAAATTCAAAGCCGATTTTGCCGCAGCCAAATCTTTAATTTCTGTGTGAGGTTTGGCAATACGGGAGCAGCTGCTGGCAATGGCAGTTTTTGCAGGAGAGTCAGCTTTGTCGATACCGTATTGGAACAGCAGGGCTCTGCCGGTTTGAGCAAAGCCGGCAGAGCTTAATTTGATTTCTTTAATCGGTAACAGATTATTCACACCGGCTGTTTTCAATGTATATTCATCCGAGCTTTTGTCTTCTATCACTGCAGAGGCAGGAAAATTCGCCATATTGAAGCAGCCGAAATTGCCTGCCATACGCGCATCACGGACAATCATGTTGGCGGCGTTGCGTAAATCTTGTTGGATACCGATACGGGCGTTGGCAGACTTGTTTAATCCGCGCGCAGTAAAGTAGGTAGAGCTGACAGCCATTAAGACGATCATGCTGAGCAGGCTGGCAACCAGAAATTCAAGGATGCTGAAACCACGAATGGCGGTTTTATTGGGAATATGGTTGAGTAAGCGTTTATTGTTCATTGTTAGTCTCTTACGCGTGATTGATAGGTATAGACAACGTGGTGCCCCGATGTGTTGAGATCTTTTGTGCTATTTTCTTCTTCGACATCTTGCAACCATAAAACTTTTACGATGGTCGTGTCGCCTTTGTCATCGCATTTTGCATTAAAACCATTTTCGTAAGTTGGCTCTGCACCGGAAGAATCTTTGCAGATAGTGAAGTGGAATTCGGCTTCTGGGAGGGCTTCGGCTAAATCTGTTTTAAACTGTGCAATTTGAGCCTGTGCAAGTTGAGTTTTGTTCATTTTGGCTTCAAATTTTGCAGTTTGTGTAGAGGCGAATTTTATGTAGGCATCGTAGGATTTTTTATAACTGGTGGTTTTTTCCCCTGCAGTATCGGTTTCTTCAGAGAGCGTCGGATTAATGAGCATGCCTTCAATCAGATTTTGTGTAATTTGGGCGACGGCGGTTTGATTTTCAGACTCACGCACGTTGGATACGGTACGCAATTGAACAGCCAAAAGGGCGAGTACGCCAATGGCAAGGACAAACATGGCAATCAAAACTTCAATCAGGGTCATACCTGATTGAAGTTTTGGAGTAAAGCTTGTTGAGTTCGTTTTCAGACGGCCTTTAAATGATCTGAGATGAGTAGGATTAGTAATGTTCATAGGATACCGTTGTTATTCTTTGGAAGTGTATTCGCACATTTTGCGCTCATCGTTTTTAGCACAGATTTCGACATGCCCATTGCCATTGATTAAAAGTACGGTAGCACGGGCTTTCTTGGTTTCAGCATCGGCAGCAGATTTATCTGTTAGGCTGATTTTGATATGGCCGTCTGAAAATTGATAATCCTTGCCATCGGTTGAATGGCCAAATGTACCATTGGGAAGAAATCTCCACCAGACTTCTTCTTTTGCAGCTGAAGAGGAGGGGGCTGAGTGTTTAGTGCCGATAGGGATATAGTTGAAGCTGTATTCCACTTTGTCGGTATCTCCATTAAGGATAATGGAGCGGATGGATAAATCAACTGTGTCGTTTTGATAGCGTAAGTCTTCGTTTTTATCGGCGTAGGCCAACATACCATTACCGGCATATTGGGAATTGCAACCATTATTGGGTGAACCATCGGATTTGATTTTGACCGGGCAGATGTAAACGGGAAGATTTAGACGGACGGCCTCATTACGCGCGAAGCGCAGCAGATTGGCAATTTGCTCTGCTTGCGATGCTGCACGTCTGGAGGCAATCCATTGATTCATATTGGGAAGTGCGATGACGGCCATTACTGCTGCAATAGTAATGACGATCAGCAACTCAATTAGGGTGAAGCCTTTTTGTGTCTGATACATGAGTGATTTTTTTTGGTAGTAATGTGTTGGGTAACTGACGTTTTCTCTTCTGCACTTGCCTGTGGCAATGCTTTTGCTTTCATTAGATTTATTATAAACGATTTTGTAATGCATGACTAATGAAATATGAAATTCGGTTAGTTTTTCGGACAATCTGTCTCAATCTTCCATCAACATGGATTCTGGAATATAGGCAGCATTATCAAATTTGGTAAATTGACCCATCCAAGTGAGGAATACTTTCCCGACAGGGCCGTTACGGTGTTTACCGATAATACATTCCGCCAAGCCTTTTGCGGGTGAATCTGAGTTGTAGTATTCGTCGCGATACATGAACATAATCAAGTCGGCATCCTGCTCGATTGCGCCGGACTCACGCAAGTCGGACATCATCGGGCGTTTGTCGGTACGCTGCTCAACTGTACGGCTCAACTGCGACAGGGCAATGACGGGAACTTGCAATTCTTTAGCCAATGCTTTGAGGGAGCGCGAAATTTCGCCAAGCTCGGAAGCACGGTTGTCAGAACGGCCGGAGCCTGACATCAATTGCAGGTAGTCGATAACGATCAAACCCAATTTGCCGTTGAACTGGCGCGCAAGACGACGGGCGCGGGCGCGGAGTTCGAGTGCGGTCAAGCCCGGCGTTTCATCGATATACATGGGTGCATCGGAGAGTTTAACGACCGCTTCGTTCAGACGGCCCCAATGTTCGTCTTGTAATCTGCCGGTTTTTAAGACGCTTTGATCCAAACGTCCGACTGAACCCAGCATACGCATGACCAGCTGCGCACCGCCCATCTCCATGGAGAATACAGCGACAGGCAATTTATTTTCTACGGCAACGTGTTCCGCAATATTGATCGAAAAGGCAGTTTTACCCATAGACGGACGGCCTGCGACGATGATCAAATCGCCCGGTTGGAGGCCTGATGTTTTTTTGTCGAGGTCGATAAAACCTGTCGATATGCCGGTTACTTCATCAGGATTGTCGCGCGAATAAAGCATATCGATGCGCTCGACCACTTCTTTCAGAAGGTCGGGCATCTCAAGGAAGCCTTGTTTGGATTTGGCGGTGCTTTCGGCGATTTGGAATACTTTGTTTTCCGCCTCGTCCAAAAGCTGGCCTGCATCACGCCCTTGCGGGTTGTATGCGCTGCGTGCAATTTCCGTGCCGACTTCGGCAAGCTGGCGCATGATGGAACGTTCGCGCACGATTTCGGCGTAGCGGCGGATATTGGCAGCGGATGGCGTATTTTGCGCCAGCGTAATCAGATAGTTGAATCCGCCTGCCACTTCCAATTCTTCATTGCGTTCCAAACTTTCTTGAACGGTAATGACGTCGGCAGGACGGCTTTCATTAATCAGGTTGGCAATCGCACGAAAAATCAGGCGGTGTTCGTGGCGGTAAAAATCTTCGCCGGAAACGACATCGGCAATACGGTCCCAAGCAGAATTTTCCAGCATCAGGCCGCCCAAGACGGATTGCTCCGCTTCTGTGGAATGTGGCGGCAGTGACAATGCGCTGATTTCACGGTCTTCAGGCGGTATATCGGAATAATTGCTCATGACGGGCATCTCTGGCTGGAAAATTGCAATCCGCTATTATAACGCAGTGTAAGTTCAATTGGTTTGTTTAGGCTAAAGCAGGTAAAATAGCCATGTTGTCGATTTGACAACACACACTACCAAAATATAAATATCAAGAATTAGGAGCATAAAAATGGAACACAAGCTGCCACAATTGCCTTATGAACTGGATGCCTTGTCCCCTCATCTGACCAAAGAAACTTTGGAGTTCCACTACGGCAAACACCATCAAACCTACATCACCAATTTGAACAATCAAATCAAAGGCACTGAGTTTGAAGAAATGCCTTTGGAAGAAATCGTGAAAAAATCTTCCGGCGGTATGTTCAACAATGCTGCCCAAACTTGGAATCACACTTTCTACTGGCTGGGCTTTACCCCTAAAGGCCAAGGCAAACCTGTCGGCGAATTGGCTGCAGCCATCGACGCCAAATGGGGCAGCTTCGAGAAATTCCAAGAAGCGTTCAATGCTTGCGCGGCCGGTACTTTCGGCTCCGGTTGGGCATGGTTGGTGAAAACGCCTGCCGGTGAATTGGATCTGGTTTCTACTTCCAATGCAGGTACTCCGCTGACTACTGAAAACACTCCGCTGTTGACTTGCGACGTATGGGAACACGCCTACTACATCGACTATCGCAACAGCCGTCCTAACTACCTGAAAGGTTTCTGGGAAATCGTTAACTGGGATGAAGTTGCCAAACGCTTCGCCGCATAAAACGATATGAATGAAAAGGCCGTCTGAAGAATTTTCAGACGGCCTTTTTGTAGATACTGGTGTGATGAAATGGTTTAGATGAATGTTTTTTCTGTCTGATGCGCAAAATTATCATAGAGCAGAAAAAAGGATAAACGAGAGATTATGCTAAAATATTGTCAACAATTTTTTGATTCCGCATGATATGGAATCAGCGTTTGACACACATAGACAAGAGGATTTTATGAAATTTCTAGACCGTGAGGCGACCATTGCCAAACCCGGATTTAATCGTTGGCTGGTACCGCCCGCCGCTTTAGCCGTGCATCTTGCCATCGGGCAGATATACGCTTATTCCGTGTTCAATGCGCCGCTGACTAAGCTTATCGGTATCACTGAGTCGGCTGCAGGAGATTGGAAACTGACCACGGTCGGTTGGATTTTCAGCATTGCCTTGGCGATGTTGGGCGCGTCTGCGGCTATGTTCGGTACTTGGATGGAACGCGTTGGGCCGCGTAAGGCGATGTTCGTTGCTGCCTGCTGCTTTAGCTTGGGCTTTTTTGTGTCGGCTATCGGTGTCCATACGCACAATCTGTTTTTGCTTTATTTGGGCAACGGTGTGATTGGCGGAGTTGGTTTGGGCTTGGGTTATATCGGGCCTGTATCGACGCTAATGAAATGGTTTCCCGATAAACCGGGCATGGCGACAGGTTTGGCGATTATGGGTTTTGGTGGCGGCGCGATGTTGGCCTCGCCTTTATCCGTGTCGTTGATGAGTTTTTTCTCCAGTGAAACTTCGGTTGGCGTAGCGCAGGCTTTTGTCGTTTTAGGGTTGTTTTATCTGGTGTTGATGATGTTCGGCGCGTTTACCATCCGCATACCTGCCGATGGTTGGAAACCTAAAGGTTATGTTGCGCCGAAAATCAAAAGCAAATTGGTCAGCAGTAACCACGTCAATGTTTCCGAAGCCATGAAGACGCCGCAATTTTGGCTCTTGTTTTGGGTGTTATGTCTGAACGTGACGGCGGGTATTGGCGTTTTGGGTCAGGCTTCTGTCATGATTCAGGAGCTGTTTTCTGAAACTTCTGTCGGTAAACAGGCTGCCATTGGTGCGGGTGCGGCGGCAGGTTTTGTGAGCCTGTTGAGCCTGTTTAATATGGGCGGCCGTTTTTTGTGGTCCAGCGTGTCCGACAAAATTGGGCGTAAAAATACGTATACCATTTTCTTTGTGCTCGGCTCGCTATTGTATTTTGCCATTCCGTCAATTGGCGAGAGCGGTAACAAGGCTTTGTTTGTTATTGGGTTCTGCGTCATCATTTCCATGTATGGCGGCGGTTTCGCAGCGATTCCGGCGTATCTGAAGGATTTGTTCGGCACTTATCAAGTTGGTGCAATCCACGGCAGGATTTTGCTGGCATGGTCAACTGCGGCCGTTATTGGCCCGGTGTTGGTCAACTATATCCGCCAAAGTCAAATTGAAAGCGGCGTTCCGGCTGCCGAGGCTTATAGCATTACCATGTACATCATGGCAGGTTTGTTGATTGTCGGTTTGTTGTGTAATTTGAGTGTCCGTTCGGTTCACGAAAAGCATCACGAAAAAGATATTAAGGTCGCGGCACATAGCGGCAACCCCGATGATGAAACCGCTGTATCCGATGCCTATCTGATCAGCAAGAAAGTATCAGTGGGTGGTATCGGCGTATGGTGGCGCTGGGCTTTGGTCTGTATCCCTTTGTGCTATGGTGTCATTATGGTGTTTGTTAAAGCATTAAGTTTGTTTAATTGATTGTTGAAAATTAAAGGCCGTCTGAAAGTTTCAGACGGCCTTTTCAAATGTTAAATAACTAATCTTTCGATACGCTGATGGTATGTTTGATGTGTTTTAAATTCGCAACGATGGTAAAAGTCATCATCACCAGTAAAGCCCATGAACTCCATTTGCTGATGTGTACCGATGCCCATGCGCCGATTTGGTTGGGATAGCGCCAAACGCCGAATAGGGTTCCCAAATTTTCCGCCAGCCAAATAAAAAATCCGATCAGGACGAAAGCGAGCAGGAGCGGCATTTTGCGAGTGGTGTCATAGGGCGTGTATAAGACCGTTGTCCGGGCGTATAGGCCGAGAGCAAAAGCAGCGAGATACCAGCGATAGTCGCCGATATAGTGATGGGTGAAAAAATTGATATAAATCGCCAGTGCGCACAAAGTGCCCAACCAATACGGCGGATGGCTTTTGATTTTGAGGTCAAACAGCCGCCATGCTTGAATGATATAGCTGCCGACTGCGGCATACATAAAGCCCGCAAACAGCGGTACGCCGCCGATTTTGGTATAAGCCTCATCAGGATAGCTCCAAGACTGGATATCGCCTGATGTCTTGAACCACTCTAAAGCAAAGCCCACCAAGTGAAACAGCGTAATCGATTTCACTTCATCCCAAGTTTCCAGCTTGAAATACAGCATGGCTGCTTGTACGGAGATGGCAAAAATCAGCAGCAGGTCGTAGCGCGAAATCCCCAACCAGCCTGTTTTCGGAACGAGGAACATGGCAATGAAAAACAAGCCTGCAAATAAGCAGGCTCGTGCTTCTTTCAAACCAAAAAACCAAAATTCAACGATAAAGCGTCGCCAACCATGCAAATCCTTGCGTTTGGGGTGCTCAGTCAGCCAAGTATCCAGTTTGCCCAACATATTTTCAGACGGCCTCTTTATCTTGAAAATGTTTTAGGCAGATTGAATCGGAATGACGCGGTTTTGCTTACGCTTTGCGCCACCTTCGCAGTAGTTGGTTTTAACATAATCTTCAACGATTTGTAAAAACTCGGCAGCGATATTGTCGCCTTTGAGAGTGACTTTCCGTTCGCCGTCTACATAAACCGGCGCAACCGGAGTTTCGCCTGTACCGGGTAGGCTGATACCGATATCGGCAAGCTTGCTCTCGCCCGGACCATTTACCACGCAACCCATTACAGCGACGTTCAATGATTCAACGCCTGGATATTCAGTGCGCCAAACAGCCATTTTCTGACGTAAATAGTTTTGTACGTCTTGAGCCAACTCTTGAAATACGGTACTGGTGGTACGGCCGCAACCCGGGCAGGCTGTAACCATTGGCGTAAAGGAGCGCAAGCCCATGGTCTGCAGGATTTCCTGACCGACAATGACTTCTTGTGTGCGTGGGGAGCCGGGTTCGGGCGTAAGGGAAATTCGAATGGTGTCGCCGATACCTTCTTGCAACAATACGGACAAAGCTGCTGTGGAAGCCACAATGCCCTTGCTGCCCATGCCTGCTTCAGTCAGACCGAGATGGAGCGGGTAACGGCAACGGCTGCCTAATTCGCGGTAAACCTGAATCAAGTCTTGTACGGCGCTGACCTTGCACGACAAAATGATTTTGTCTTCGGGTAAGCCCAAAGCCACGGCTTTTTCTGCCGATTCCAGCGCCGAAACAATCAAAGCCTCTTTCATGATTTCTTCAGGCGGCTTCGGTGTGGCAGAAGCTAGGTTGGCATCCATCATGCGCTTGGCAAGGCTTTGATCAAGCGAACCCCAGTTTACACCGATGCGTACGGCTTTATTGTTTTCTGCGGCAGTACGAATCATAAAGGCAAATTTTTCATCACCCTTTGCGCCTTTGCCGACATTGCCCGGGTTAATCCGATATTTGGCCAAGGCTTTGCCGCACTCAGGAAATTCGGCCAATAAGCGTTCGCCATTAAAATGGAAATCACCAATCAGGGGTGTGGTGTAGCCCATATCGTCTAAGCGGCTGCGGATTTCGGATACTTTGGAAGCCGCTTCAGGAGTATTGACTGTGATGCGGACCATTTCCGAGCCGGCATCGCTCAATTCTTTGACTTGTCGGGCAGTTGCTGCGGCATCTGCCGTATCCGTATTGGTCATGGATTGAACAAGAACGGGCGCCTCGGAGCCGATGATGAGGTGGTCAATTTTGACTTGATGTGTCTGACGGCGTTTAGGTGTGGTCATTTTAGTTTTTTCCTGCAACAAAAGAGGCGGATTTTTCACCGGCAACACGGTATTTCAAAGGTTCGATAGGTGTGCCGCCGTAATTGGCTTCCGAACCGGCTGCAATACCGATCCAAACATTGTAAGGCGCGCCACCTCTCAGACGTTGTTCGCTTCCGGCCGGAACGATACGGCTGAATACTACTTTTCCATCTTTGTCTGTAATAATCAGATTGCTTCGGTATTGGACTTTAATCCAAAGTTCGTCTTTCTCAACTTTGACGGCAGGCTTCTCTTCTTGAGCTACGGCAGAAGCTTCAGAAGCTGCTTGATCATTAGCCACTTCAGGCTTATTGGTTATTTCTTTTTTGCCGTCTTCCGTCATTTCGCTAACGGCAACATTATCCGTTTTTAAGGCAGGCGTTTTCATCGTATCAGCAACATCTTTGCTGTTTTGAATATTTGCCTGTTCGTTTTCAAAACTGGATTTACTTTGCCAAAAGTAAACACCGCCTACAGCCAAAGCCAATGCGGCTATCCCCAATATCCATTTTGGGAAGCCTTGTTTTTCAGTGTCTGTGTAGCTTAAGCCGGTGTTGGCGCTGCGTGTTACCGCGTATACATGGTCTTCAAGTTGCGGAGTAATAGAGAGCAAATGTTTGGCGATGGTTTGTTCGTCGATTTTTAGAAATCGTGCATATGAACGCAAATAGCCTGAAACAAAGACTAAACCGGGAAAGCCTGAATATTCCCCTTTTTCCAAAGCATCAATTTGTTCGGTAGACAGTTTCAAACGTGAAGCAACATCTTGAATATCGATTTTGGCATCAGTTCTGTGTTTGCGTAATTCATCCCCCAATGTTTTGGCGGCTTGTGTGTCGTAGTTGATTTTATCGTTATTTTCCATTTAGTGGCCCGTTGTGACAGTTTGTAGTTCGTCTGAATAGGGGAAGTTTGCCCTAAGTTGGGCTTCGTATTCGTATGCGGCGTGTTTATTGCCCAAGGCGGTAGCCAAACGCCAGCCTAAAAGCAAATCGTCAGCCTGCAGGACATCAACTTTGCTTTGGTATTGGCGGAAATAATAGTCGGCATCGTTCAGACTTCCTGCCATCATTTTGGTTCGGGCAAGTTCTTTGAAAGCAGGGAAGAATTGCGGATTCGCTGCTAAAGACCTTTCCAAATAGGCTTGGGCTAAAGAGTATTGGCCTAACCTTGCACTGCAAATGCCTTTATTCATATTGGCAATAAAGGGGCTTGGGTAGGTCGGGTCGGCCAGTGCTTTGTCAAAATAAGCCAAAGATTCGGCCAGTGCATTCATTTGATTGCACAAGAACCAACCGTAGTTGTTGTTGACTTCTGCACTATCAGGTTTTAAAGACAATGCTTTAAGAAAGCTTTCCTGAGCTTTGTCTTTGACTTTCAAATACTGATAAATCTCGGCGCGTACCAACCAAGCAAGGTCATTTTTTGAATTGGACTTAAGCGCCTCTTCGATACTTTCAGTAGCTTGGCGGTAGTTTTGGCCGCGCATATATTCCACAGCCAGTTGGGTTTTGATATTAGAAACTTGAATGGCACGTTCTTTAGGGCTTGGGCCGGAAGAGGAAGCGCAGGCAGAAAGAGTCAGTGCGGTAAGTAAAGCGAATCCGAACTTGATTTTCATAATTAACCTTATTGTTCGACTAAAATCTGTTGCCATTTTTGTTGGCGACGTGTTTTATCTTGTACTTGTCCGGCCAGTTGTCCGCAAGCGGCATCGATATCGTCGCCGCGGGTTTTGCGGACAGTAACGACAAAGCCGACTTGTTGCAGAATATCGCGGAAAACACGGATATTTTCATTGGTAGAACGTTCGTAGCCGGAATTTGGGAAAGGATTGAACGGAATCAGATTGAATTTGCAGGGTACGTCTTTAACCAATTCAATCAACTCACGCGCATGTTGTGCTTTATCGTTGATACCGTCGAGCATAACGTATTCAAAAGTAATAAAGTCACGGGGTGCTTTGACCAAATAACGTTGGCAGGCCGCCATCAATTCTTTGAGCGGGTATTTTTTGTTGAGAGGAACAATCTGATCGCGCACTTCATCGTTAGATGCGTGTAAAGATACAGCCAAAGCAACAGGCATTGCATCACGCAGTCTATCCATTTGTGGAACCATGCCCGAAGTGGAAACAGTCACGCGGCGGCGGCTCAAGCCGTAGCCGTGATCATCCAGCATAATGCTCAAAGCGGTAACAACATTGTCAAAGTTTGCCATGGGTTCGCCCATGCCCATCATCACAACGTTGGAGATAACGCGTTCGTTTTTAGGGGTAACGCCCATGGCTTTATTGGCCCACCAAAGCTGACCGATGATTTCAGCGGCAGTCAGGTTGCGGTTGAAACCTTGTCGACCGGTAGAACAGAAGGTACATTCCAATGCGCAACCTACTTGGGAAGAGATACACAAAGTTCCGCGTTCAGCTTCGGGAATGAAGACGGTTTCTACACCGTTGCCCGTGCCGACATCCAGCAACCATTTGCGTGTACCATCCGTAGATTCTTGTGCCATCATTAATTTAGGCACTTCGATTGTGGCTTGTTCATTCAACTTGGCGCGCAATGATTTGGCCAAATCAGTCATTTCTTCAAAGTTTTGTGCACCCGCTTGATGCATCCAACGCATTACCTGCTTGGCACGAAAAGGCTTTTCGCCCATTTCGGCAAAGTGTTGCGTTAGTCCGTTTAAATCGTAATTCAGTAGATTGGTTTTCATGTATTTTATGTTTCTCAGGAAAGCTTTTAAAGCAAAGGGGCTTATTGGGCAGCTTTGCTTTAAAAGCCTTTGGGTTTTCAGACGGCCTTTAATTTGTAGGACATACAAAGCAGTTTTGCCGTCCGATATGAATCGGACGGCCGTAAAGCGGCTACAGGCTTTTATTCTTAGCGTGGGCAGATTTCGCTTTGGCTGAAGAAGTAAGCAATTTCAATTGCAGCATTTTCAACGCTGTCAGAACCATGTACGGCATTAACACTGACAGATTCTGCAAAGTCGGCACGGATTGTGCCAGGAGCTGCATCGGATGGATTGGTTGCGCCCATCAGTTCACGATTTTTGGCAACGGCGTTTTCACCTTCTAATACTTGAATCATGACAGGATTGCGAGTCATGAATTTAACCAAGTCTTCATAAAAAGGGCGGTCTTTGTGTACGGCATAAAATTCTTTTGCTTCACGCTCAGAGAGATGTTTCATTTTTGCCGCAATAATGCGCAAGCCGTTTTCTTCAAAGCGGCTGTAAATCTTGCCGATGACGTTTTTTTCTACTGCATCGGGTTTGATGATGGAAATCGTACGTTCGATGGCCATGTTATGTCCTTGTTTTTATTGAAAGGTAAGTTGTCGTAGCCAAGAGGCGAGGGAGGTGTATTCTACCAAATTTCTCCCCTTTTTGGGAAAGGCATTATTTGCTTAAAGTCAGGTGTGGTTGTTCCAAATAGACTTCAGATTGCATTTCGATCATACGGCTGGCTGTACGGGTAAATTCTTCGGCAAAATCGCCTTCAATGTAAATATCGTTTACGCCAACTGCGCTGGTGGCGCACAGCTTCACACGGAAATCGTATAAAACGTCAATTAACCATGTCAGACGGCGTGCTTCTGCTTTTTCTTGAGGGGTTAGGCGTTCTAATCCTGAAAGGAAAACCATCTCGTAATGTTCGGCTAAATACAAATAGTCTGCTTGTGAGCGCGGGCCAAAACATAATGCGCGGAAATCAAACCAGATGGCGCATTCTGACTGGGCTTTATGAGGAATTTCCCGTCCATGAATAATGCTGATACCTGGGTTTAATTCATAGATTCCGCTCATTTCTTTAAATAAAGCAGCGAGTTTTTGCTCGTTTTCTTCATTATTGGGAACAAAGAAAATTTCGGCAGGACGCAACGTACGCAAGCGGTAATCTTCACCGCCATCTACATTTAAAACGGTCAGGTTGGACTCGATAAGGGAGATGGTTGGCAGAAAGCTACTGCGGTTTTGGCCTTGAGGATAGAGTTCGGATGGGGCGTAGTTGGAAGTGGCTACCAAGACTACACCTTCACTCAGTAGGTTTTCCAGCAAACGGCCTAGAATCATGGCATCAGCAATATCACTGACGTGAAACTCGTCAAAACATAATACGCGTGTTTCTTTGGCAATTTCTGTTGCAACGGCTTTTAAGGGATTGGCTTCGCTTTTCAAGACTTTAAGGCGTTGATGGATTTCGGCCATGAAGGCATGGAAATGCACGCGACGCTTGCGACGATAAGGGAGGCAGCCGAAAAAAGCATCCATCAAAAAGCTTTTACCGCGTCCTACGCCGCCATAAAAATAGAGTCCTTTAGGTACTTGGGGGGAGCGCAAGCTACGGCCGAGAAAACGGTTGCGTTTGCGTTTGAACATCATCAGCTCGGTCCACAAACGATCCAAATATTCAATGGCTCGCGCTTGAGCTTCGTCGCGGATAAAGTTGGGCTGTTCGGCTGCAGCTTGATACCAAGTCAATGGGCTGTGGTTTTCAAACGGAGGTGGTGTGAATAGTTGGTCTCTATTACTCATGTGTAACCTTTATTATGCTTTGCTGGCGATAGTTGAAACATCATCCGCAATAGTTTGGACAGTAGTTGGAATGATGTTTTCATTACAGAATAGTCGGTCTATTATAAATGATTTCAGACGGCCTGCGTTTTTTGCAAAGGCATTGTAGTAAATATAGTTGAAATAGTGTGCGATTAAGGTATGCGTGAAAAGAGCCGGCTTTGGTATTTCTTGCGAAAACAAAAAAACGCCGCATTTCTGCGGCGTTTTGCTACTAAGTATTAATGAGCACTTTCTTGCAATGCCAAGTCTACACGCTCACGCAACTCTTTACCCGGTTTGAAGTGAGGAACATGCTTTTCAGGCACTTCCACACGTTCGCCGGTTTTCGGGTTGCGCCCGATACGGGCAGGGCGGTGGTTCAAATCGAAGCTGCCGAAGCCGCGGATTTCGATACGTTGTCCGCGAGCCAGTGAGCGGGTCATGGTATCAACCAAGACTTTTACACTGTATTCGACATCTTTAGCCAGCAGTTGGTTGCCATTTTTTTCGGCAAACACTTCTGCAAGGCGAACCATCAATTCAGACTTCGTCATGTCTGCAACCTTATTCTTGGTCGCCGGACAGTTTGGCTTTCAGCAAGTCGCCCAAGCTGGTAGTACCGGCATTGGCAGTTGCAGCAGCATTAACTGAATTCAGCGCTTCGCGGTTTTCTTTAGCGTCTTTCGCTTTAACAGACAGACGGATGCTGCGGTTTTTGCGGTCAACGGTAACGATAACTGCTTCAACTTCGTCGCCTTCTTTCAGTTTGGTAGTCAGGTCTTCAACGCGGTCAGCGGCGAATTCGGAAGCAGGCAGGTAGCCTTCAACTTCTTCAGACAGAGCGACTACGGCACCTTTGGCGTCAACAGATTTCACAGAACCTTTAACTAAAGAACCTTTGTCGTTTACGCTGATGAAGTTGCCGAACGGATCACCTTCCAGTTGTTTGATACCCAAAGAGATGCGTTCTTTTTCAACGTCGATTGCCAATACAACGGCTTCAACTTCTTCGCCTTTTTTGTATTTGCGTACAGCTTCTTCGCCGGCTTCAGTCCAAGACAGGTCGGACAAGTGAACCAGACCGTCGATACCGCCAGGCAGACCTACGAATACGCCGAAGTCAGTGATAGATTTAACTGCGCCGGAGATTTTGTCGCCTTTGTTGTGGTTGGCGGCAAATTCTTCCCAAGGGTTAGCTTGGCATTGTTTCATACCCAAAGAGATACGGCGGCGGTCTTCGTCGATTTCCAGAATCATGACTTCAACTTCGTCACCCAGTTGAACAACTTTGCTTGGGTGTACGTTTTTGTTGGTCCAATCCATTTCGGAAACGTGTACCAAACCTTCGATGCCTTGTTCGATTTCAACGAACGCACCGTAGTCGGTCAGGTTGGATACTTTACCGAACAGGCGGGTACCTTGTGGGTAACGACGGGTCAGGCCGCTCCAAGGATCTTCGCCCAGTTGTTTCATACCCAGAGAAACGCGTTGTTTGTCTTGGTCGAATTTCAGGACTTTAGCTTCTACTTCTTGACCAACTTCCAAAACTTCGCTTGGGTGTTTCACACGGCGCCATGCCAAGTCGGTGATGTGCAACAGACCGTCGATACCGCCCAAGTCAACGAATGCACCGTAATCGGTGATGTTTTTAACGATACCTTTGATAACTGAACCTTCTTGCAGGTTTTCCAGCAGGGCTTTGCGTTCTTCGCCCAAAGTAGCTTCCAGAACAGCGCGGCGGGACACAACAACGTTGTTGCGTTTTTTGTCCAGTTTGATCACTTTGAATTCAATTTCTTTGCCTTCGAAGTGAGAAGTGTCTTTTACAGGACGTACATCAACCAAAGAACCCGGCAGGAATGCGCGGATGCTGTTGATCATAACAGTCAGACCACCTTTGACTTTGCCATTGATAACGCCGGACAGGATGTCGCCGTTTTCCATAGCTTCTTCCAAAGCGATCCAGTCGGCAGCGCGTTTGGCTTTTTCGCGGGACAGTTTGGTTTCGCCGAAGCCGTTTTCAACAGATTCGATGGTAACGGTAACGAAATCGCCAACTTTAACTTCAATCTCGCCCTGAGCGTTTTTGAATTCAGCAACATCAATCAGAGATTCTGATTTCAGACCTGCGTTAACGGTAACGAAGTTTTGATCGATGCCGACTACTTCGGCAGTAATCACTTCACCTGGGTTCATCTCTTGCAGGGTAAAGCTTTCTTCCAGCAGCTGGGCAAAATTTTCCATAGTCATATATACTCTTTTCGGTACACCGCCAAGGGGTGCGGGTTAGGTTTGAAATGACCTGCCGTCCTTGGCGCGGCAGGTCGGGAAATGTTTTCAGACGGCCTTGTTTATAGGGTTAATAGGCCGTCTGAAATGAAAACTTCGCGATTATACTCCAAATTTTAAACTTTATGATACCAATCAAGCACTTTTTTTACAGCTTCTTCGATAGAAAGGTTATCGGTATCTAAAAGCAGGGCGTCGGGCAGCTGTTTCAACGGAGCAACAGGGCGGCGGCGGTCTGCTTCATCGCGAGCTTCAATGTCCGACAAAATACGCTCGAATGCAACGCCTTCGCATGGGATGCCGAGTTGTTTGGCACGGCGTTGGGCGCGGACATTGGCACTTGCGGTCAGGAAAATTTTTAATGCGGCATCAGGGAAAATAACCGAGCCGATATCGCGGCCGTCGGCGACCAAGCCTTTTTCGGTTAGGAAGTCGCGTTGGCGTTGCAAAAGGGCGGTACGCACTTTAGGCAACTGCGCGACGGCAGATGCGCCCATGCCGATTGCTTCGGTACGGATTTGCTCGGATACATCTTCGCCGTTTAATAATACGACGTTGCCTTCAAATTGTGCGGGTAAAGTTTCTGCCAGTGTGCTGACGGCATCTTCATCTGTCCAGGCAACATTTTGTTTTTGTGCGTAAAGTGCGGTCAGGCGGTAAAGCGCACCGGAGTCTAGGTAAAGAAAACCCAAAGCTTCGGCTACGCGTGAGGCAACCGTCCCTTTACCGGATGCGCTGGGGCCGTCGATGGCAATGACTTTTTGCTTGAGGCTCATGTGTTCTCCTGAATGCGATAGGTATTTGAATTAACCGTTTATTATACGTTGCTTTGGCCGCCTGAAAACGAAAATTTTTGTGTGATTTAGATTTAAGGGAAAAGTGGCTCGGCCTTATCGGGTATAATGGCCAAAATCATAATTTAACCGCTTTGTCTGATTGTTCGGGCCGTCTGAAACAACGGGTCGGGAACGGTCTTAGAATTTAGAAACATTATGTTACAAACCGATAATCTTACTTCTGCACAACCTCAGCGCATTATCACTGCTCAAAATATTTCCGCTCAGGAGGAATTGCTTGAACGCGCTTTACGTCCGAAAACTTTAGACGACTATATCGGGCAGGATAAGGCAAAAGAGCAGTTGGCCATTTTTATTCAGGCGGCGAAAAAACGTGGCGAAGCGCTTGACCACACTTTGCTGTTTGGCCCTCCGGGTTTGGGCAAAACTACTTTGGCACATATTATCGCCAAAGAGTTAGGCGTTAATTTGCGCCAAACCAGCGGCCCGGTTTTGGAACGTGCAGGCGACCTTGCGGCGTTGTTGACCAATCTTGAGCCGCATGATGTGCTGTTTATCGATGAAATCCACCGTTTAAGCCCTGTGGTTGAAGAAATTCTTTATCCTGCGCTTGAAGATTATCAGTTGGACATCATGATAGGCGAGGGGCCGGCCGCGCGTTCGGTCAAAATCGATTTGCCGCCGTTTACATTGGTAGGCGCGACGACCCGTGCCGGTATGCTGACCAATCCTTTGCGCGACCGTTTTGGTATCGTGTCCCGATTAGAGTTTTATCAAAACAAAGATTTGGCGACTATTGTTGCCCGTTCTGCCCAGTTGTTGCAGTTGGATATGGGCGACGAGGGTGCGATGGAAGTGGCCAAGCGCAGCCGCGGCACACCGCGTATTGCCAACCGCCTTTTGCGACGTGTGCGCGATTATGCCGATGTGAAAAACAACGGCGTCATTGATGCGGAAATTGCCGATGCAGCCTTGAGTATGCTGGATGTGGACGTGCAAGGTTTGGATGTGATGGATAGGAAATTCCTTGAGGCGATTTTACACAAATTCAGCGGCGGTCCTGTCGGTTTGGAAAACGTGGCTGCTGCGATTGGCGAATCGACCGATACCATCGAAGATGTGATTGAGCCCTATCTGATTCAGCAGGGTTTTTTGCAGCGTACACCGCGCGGACGCGTAGCAACCGAACGAGCCTATCTGCATTTCGGTTTGAAGGTTCAAGAATAATGATGAAGGCCGTCTGAAAACTGCTTTCAGACGGCCTGATACTTTCAATTTCATATGATTGTCGGCAAATATCTGCCGATAATCGGTTAAAATGTCCCCCTTTTCTTTTTTGAAGTTTCTCCATGAATATCTTATCCGTAGAAAACGCTTCCTTTGCCGTCGGCCATGTTGCCCTGCTCGACAAAACTTCCTTCCAACTCGACAGCGGCGAAAAAGTCGGCTTAATCGGCCGCAACGGTGCGGGTAAGTCTTCGTTTTTAAAAATCCTCGCCGGCGTGCAAAAGCTCGACGACGGACAGATTATTGTTCAAAACAACCTCAAAATCGTTTATGTGCCTCAGGAATCGTTTTTCGACAAAGAAGCCACCGTATTTGATACCGTTGCCGAAGGTTTGGGTGAAATCCGCGATTTATTGCGCCGTTATCATCACGTCAGCCATGATTTGGAACACAATTCAGACGGCGTTTTATTAAAAGAACTCAACGAATTGCAACTCGAAATCGAAGCGAAGGACGGCTGGAAACTGGATGCGGCGGTGAAGCAGACTTTGGGCGAACTCGGTTTGCCGGAAAACGAAAAAATCGGCAACCTCTCCGGCGGTCAGAAAAAGCGCGTCGCCTTGGCGCAGGCTTGGGTGCAGAAGCCCGATGTATTGCTGCTGGACGAACCGACCAACCATTTGGACATCGACGCGATTATTTGGTTGGAAAACCTGCTCAAAGCGTTTGAAGGCAGCTTGGTTGTGATTACCCACGACCGCCGTTTTTTGGACAATATCGCCACGCGCATCGTCGAACTCGACCGAGGTATTTTGCGTTCCTATCCCGGCTCGTTCTCCAAATACAGCGAGAAAAAAGCGCAGGAATTGGCGGTTGAAGCGGAACACAACCGCCTGTTTGACAAATTCCACGCGCAGGAAGAAGCGTGGATACGCAAAGGCATCGAAGCGCGCCGCACCCGCAACGAAGGCCGCGTGCGCCGTTTGGAAGAGCTGCGCCGCCAACGCGCCGAACGCCGCAATGTGCAGGGACAGGTCAACTTCAAGCTCGACAGCGGCGAGAAAAGCGGCAAAATCATCGCCGAATTGGAACACGCTTCGTTTGCCTATGGCGACAAAGTCATTATGGACAAATTCTCCGCGATTTTGCAGCGCGGCGATAAAATCGGCCTAATCGGCCCCAACGGTATCGGCAAAACCACATTTTTAAAACTGATTTTGGGCGAACTCAACCCGACTTACGGCAGAATCCGTATCGGCAGTAAGCAGGAAGTTGCCTATTTCGACCAATTCCGCAGCGCGTTGAACGAAAACGACACCGTGTTTTACACGCTCGGTCAAGGCAACGATTACGTCGAAGTCGGCGGTAAAAAAAAGCATGTGATGAGCTATTTGGAAGATTTCCTGTTCCATCCTGCCCGCGCGCAAAGCCCCGTTTCATCACTCTCCGGCGGCGAACGCAACCGCCTTTTGCTGGCGAAACTCTTTACCCGTCCCGCCAATATTTTGGTTTTGGACGAACCAACCAACGACTTGGACATCGACACCCAAGAGTTGCTCGAAGACCTGTTGCGCGACTACCAAGGCACGGTATTCCTCGTCTCGCACGACCGTATGTTCTTGGATAATGTGATTACCCAAAGCATTGTTTTCGAAGGACAAGGTCGTCTGAAAGAATACATTGGCGGCTATCAGGACTATATCGACGCAAAATCACGCGAAGAAAAAATTCAGACGGCATCCGCACCCAAAGCATCCAATGCCGAACCCGCCAAAGAAAAACCCAAAGCCAACCGCACGGTCAAACTTTCCTACAAAGAACAGCGCGAACTCGATGCCCTGCCCGACGAAATCGCAACTTTGGAAACCGAGCAGGCTGAAATCAATACCCGGCTTTCCGATCCTGAAATTTTCAAAGATTACGAAAAAGCAGGTGCGTTACAAAGCAGGGCTGAAGAAATTGAAATGCTGCTTTTGGAAAAACTGGAACGCTGGGAATGGCTGGAAGCGAAACAAAATGGAGAAGCGGTTTAAATTAGGAATTTTGTCCCAAAGTAGGGCAGATATTTTTCTAAATCATGCCGTCTGAACCCCGAATATTCAAAAACAAGGTCTACAACAACATGAAAAAAGTCGAGAAAAACGTATTGGTGCTGCATAGCGCTAAGGAAATGTTTGAGCTGGTGGACAAAGTTGAGGACTATCCAAAATTTTTGCCGTGGTACAGCAAGACCGAAGTTATCGAACGCAAAGGCAATGAGCTAAAAGCGCGCCTGTTTATGGACTATATGCGCGTCAAACAGTCGTTTGCGACGCACAACTACAATATCCCGGGGCAGGAAATCCGCATGGATTTGCTCGAAGGGCCGTTTAAAACCCTGCGCGGCACTTGGAAATTTATCGACTTGGGCGATGATATGTGCAAAGTCGAATTCAGATTAGAATACGATTTTTCCAATGCCGTACTCTCTGCCATGATTTCCCCAGTATTCGGCCATCTTGCCGGTACGTTGGTGGATGCTTTTATTAAAGAGGCCGACCGCCGCTATGCTTGAGATTGAAATTGTTTACGGACTGGCCGATAGGCAAGTATTGAAGAGCATGACCGTTGCTGAAGGTACAACCGTACGCGAAGCTGCCCTGCAAAGCAGTTTGGAAGTGGAGTTCCCAGAGTTGGATTTACAGCAAGCGCCTTTGGGTATTTTCGGCAAGGCCGTGAAAGATGAGACAGCGTTGCGCGATGGCGATCGGATTGAGGTTTATCGTCCATTGTTGATTGATCCGAAAGAAGCGAGACGTAAACGCGCAGGGCAAGAATAAATCAAAGGCCGTCTGAAACTTTTTCAGACGGCCTGTCAAACTGAAAGAACAGTAATGAGCTTGAAAATTAAATTAATCGTCGGTTTGGGCAATCCAGGCCAAGAATACGAACAAACGCGCCACAATGTCGGCTTTTGGCTATTGGACGAACTGGCGTGGAAATGGAAAGTCAATTTTAAAGACGAAAAGAAATTTTACGGCGAAGTAGCGCGCGCCACTACGCCTGATGGCGATGTTTGGCTGCTCAAACCCATGACCTTTATGAACCGCTCCGGTCAGGCAGTCGCCGCTTTGGCTCAGTTTTACAAAATCAAGCCGGAGGAAATCTTGGTGGTTCATGATGAGCTGGATATTCCATGCGGCCGTATCAAATTCAAACTTGGCGGCGGCAACGGCGGACACAACGGCCTCAAAGACATTCAGGCTCGTTTGGGTACGCCCAATTTCTACCGCCTGCGCTTAGGCATTGATCACCCTGGCGACCGTAATTTGGTTGTCGGTTATGTGTTGAATAAACCGTCGGTGGAACACAGGCAGCAAATTGATGATTCCATTGCCAAATCCCTGCAAGGATTGCCGGCCGTGTTGAATGGTGAATGGGAAGAGGCAACACGTTTTTTACACAGTAAGTAAGCGTACCCGAATCAAACAGGCAACCTTGCGCATCATGTTCAGACGGCCTGAAAACAGGCAGTGCGTCTGAATAGCGATAAACCAATCAAAGAAACAGTAAATATGAACGAACTGACCAGCCTTATTCAGACTGAAGCCCTAGGCATTGTTGGCGAAACATTAGACTTCTGCCTTTACGAATGCAGTATTGAAGATGCCCCGGATGCAGAAGAAGTGGCACAATGGCGTGATATTTTGAAGGCGCGGGGTGGGAAATTTGTCCGTTTGGCAGGTATTTGCCAAACATGGCTGGATGAAGAGGCTGACAAATGAAAGCCTTGCCATTAAACAAATTTACTGCCGCTGCCTGTATTTGGTTTGCCGCCGCCATTTATGCCTTACTTTTCAAAGAGGGCGGCAATAGCGCTCCACCATTTCCCTATTTTGATAAAGTCGGCCATTTTGGGCTGTTTTTCGGTCAGGCATGGCTGTGTGCAAAAATATTTATTCAAGACAATAGGAATATTCCCTATAAAGGCATTCTGTTTGCCGCTTTATTGTTTGCAATAGGAAGCGAGCTGGCTCAGGCATTTCTAACTGCTACGCGCCAAGGTTCGATCGCGGACGGTATTGCCGATATGGCAGGTACGGCTGTGGCGCTGTGGTTTGCAGAAAAAGTTAAAGCAGCAAAAAGTTAGACATATTTAAAGAAGCTAAAAGGCCGTCTGAAATCCTGAGAAATAGGTTTCAGACGGCCTTTTGTTACTTGATGCATGAGGCAATTATTGCTTTATGACAAGAATTAGAATGTTACGCGTACACCGGCAGATACTTCGTGAGTATGGAACTTAATGCTATTCATTTTGCCCCAATGGTTATAGCGATAGCCTGCATCCAAGGCAACGTTTTGTATTTTCTTGTCGTAAATTAAGCAAATCTAAAAATGTTTCAACTGTTGTAAAAAAGCACTTATAAAAAACACTGTAACAAGTCGTTTAAGAACAGACGGCCTTGTTCGGTCGGGCGGAATACGGTCGGGTCTGATTCAAGCAGGCCTTTTTGTCTGGCGGTTTCTATTTGTGCCATGATTTTTGCAGTGGGTACGCCGGTACGTTCTTGCAGCATTGCGGCAGGTACGCCGTCGGTCAGGCGCAGGGCGTTCATCATGAACTCGAATGGAAGGTCTTTGGCAGCAACGGTTTTGCGTTCAACTGCTTCATGCGGATTGCTTTGCATGGCGGCAAGATAGTCGTTGGGATGACGACGGCGGACAGTTCGTTCGATACGGTCAGGATAGGAAATTTTGCCGTGCGCGCCCGCACCTATGCCCAAGTAATCGCCGAACTGCCAATAGTTCAAATTATGGCGGCACTGCATACCAGGTTTTGCAAAAGCCGATGTTTCATAGTGAATAAAGTCTGCGCCTTCCAATGCGCCGTGTACGGCATCTTCAATATCCAATGCGGCTTCATCTTGCGGTAATCCTTTGGGCGGCGTATGACCGAAAGGCGTGTTCGGTTCCATTGTCAGATGATATGCGCTGATATGAGATACGCCTGTTGCGATAGCGGTTTGCACATCGTTTAAGGCCGTCTGAACCGTTTGGTTTGGCAGGGCATACATCAAATCGATATTGACTTTATCAAATAATTTCAATGCGGTATCAATGGCTGTCAGGGCTTCTTTACCATTGTGAACGCGTCCCAATCGAGCAAGCATATCGTCGTTAAAACTCTGTACGCCGATAGACAGACGCGTAATACCAGCGTCTTTAAATCCTTGAAACTTCTCAATTTCAAATGTCCCGGGGTTTGCTTCCAAAGTAATTTCCGCTTCGGGTTGCAAACGCAACAGCGAACGCACGCCACTTAACAAACGGTCAATCGACTCTGCTTGAAACAGACTAGGTGTACCGCCGCCGAAAAATATGGTTTCCACCGGCCTGCCCCAAATATTGGGCAATTCAAGCTGCAGGTCGGTGAATAGGGCATCGATATAGGCTTCTTCCGGCAGGCCGTTTTTCAGGCTGTGGGAATTGAAGTCGCAATACGGGCATTTTTTGATGCACCACGGGATATGGATATAGAGCGACAGTGGCGGCAGGGCGGTGAGCTGTCCGGCTTGGGGGAATGTGATTTTGGTCATGGGTTGTTTTGGGTTTTGAGGCCGTCTGAAAACATGGAATACATTTTCAGACGGCCTGTTACGGGTTTATAAATGCTTGCGGATCTGGCGGCTGATAAACGGTGCGCCGAAAATCAGGAGGATGCCGATCAAGGTTTGGACGATGGCGGCAAGCGTGGTGGCTTTGTCTTGGTTCGTCATCGTGGTCCAGATGTCGCCCACCGAGGCGGTGATACCGTTTTGGGCGATTTGGTAAAAACTATACAGGTAAGTCAGGTCGGCCAGCGCGAGGGATAGGGAGTAAAAGCCGATTAAAATCAGACCTGTGGTTAACCAAGGGGCAGGGTTTTTGGGCAATTCTTGCGGCTTTTGATGGATTTCGGGCAGGAGGAAATTGGCGGTCGTGGCGGGAAAAAACCATAAAAACAACCACACTATGCTGTAAAAACCGAATACGCCCAGTATTTCTGAGACGGGAAACCTGATGTCGTTGTCGGACGCGAAATCCATCAGGGGAATGGCGGTTGACAGTGTTTTGACTATCCAAATGATGACGGTCAGGCGGATGGCGACAATCAGGATTTGTTTAGGGGACATGGGTTTCCTTTCATAATGTAGTGGTTAGGCCGTCTGAAAAAACGTTTTGGGGTTTCAGATGGCCTGTATACTTTATAAGGCTTCAATTTTTCTCAACAATTCCCGCAATGCCTGCCCCCTGTGGCTTTCGGCATTTTTGATTTCAGGATCAAGCTCGGCGGCGGTGCAACCGTGTTCGGCCAGATAGAAATGCGGGTCGTAGCCGAAGCCGTTTGTACCGGCTGCCTCGGCCTGCCATTGTCCGCGCCAGATACCTTCTGCGATGATGGGCTGCGGGTCGTTTTCGTGGCGGACGAGGACGAGTACGCAGACGTAGTAGCAGCTTTTGTCGTCTTTATCGGCAAGATCGTTGGAGAGTTTGGCGTTGTTTGCGGCATCGGATTTGGGGTTTTCGCCTGCATAACGTGCGGAGAAAATACCGGGTGCGCCGTTTAAGGCGTTGGTGCAAATGCCGGAGTCGTCGGCAAGTGCCGGTAAGCCGCTGTATTTGGCGGCATGACGTGCTTTAGCCAGGGCATTTTCAACAAAGGTATGGTACGGCTCGGGGCATTCGGGCGTATTGAATTGCGATTGCGGCAGGACTTCGATGTTTAAGTCGGCAAAGAGGCGGGAAAATTCTTTGAGTTTACCTGCGTTGCCACTGGCAAGGACGATTTTTTCAAACATGGTTTTTCCTTAATGGTTTTCGGTTTGCTGCATACGAGCCATTTGCGCGCGTGCTTTGTGGCGGATGTAAAGGGCAAGGCTGCCGATTTGGGCAAAAACGGCTGCAAAGGCAAATAGAAAGGCGGCAACGGCAAATTGTTTGCTGTGAATGCTCAGAAGATAAGCGCCCAACAGAATCAGTACGATAAACATCAGGGTAAACAGGGCAGTCAGGAGCAGATAGGCTTTTTGTCGGGTCATGGCAGCTTGGGTAAGGGGGAAAATGTTCTGATTATAACGTCAGATTGGGAATTTGAAACTATGCCGTATTCGTTAAAAAGGCCGTCTGAATATTTCAGACGGCCTTAAGTCGAATAACGGATTAACGCAATTCTGTGTGCAGGCGGCTCAACAATGTGGAGGCATCGCTGCCTTTGTATGGGCTGCCGTCTTTGTTCAACAGATGGAGGCGTGCGCCATTGTTGATAGGCTCAACATAAACGATGATTTCAGGATACGTTTTTGGCGCTTCTGCTTTGCCTTTGCCAAATACGCGTTTGAACAGGCCCGGTTTTTTATTGGCAACTGCTTCGCCTTCGGTTGGCGCTTGTTGAACCAAGAAAGCGCGACGTTCGGCATTTTGACCGATAACAGTCAGGCCGATGCGGTCAAGCGCAAGGGCGGTACGACGCCAGTTGCGGCTGTAATCGCCTGCCAGCAACAGAGTGCCGTTGTCCACACGCGCCAACTCAGAAGCATTGCTGCGGGCGGCAACGCTTTGGGTCAGAGCCTGTTCGGCTTGCTGATCGTCAACGCCCAAATATTGCATAAAGCGGGCGAGGAATGCGGCTTCGAGGTTAGGGTCGTTTTCACCCGGCTGCCACATCGTAGTGTCTTTTTTACGGTCGGCATAAACTTCTTTCATGCCTTTGTGGGCGAAGAAGATGTCGGTCGAACCGTTTTTACCTTGTTCGATGCGGATGATGAACTTGTCGCGTTCGCTGGTAGAATAGATGCCACCCAAGCCGACTTTATCCAACAGGCGGCGCAGGCTGTCTTGAGGGATTTTGGCTCGGTTTTCAGCCCACTCGGTTTCCATTTGGCCGATGGCAGGTTCTTCAGATTTGATGTCAAAACCGTTTTCTTGCCAGAACACTTTCAGCAAAGGCCAAATTTCGCGAGGAGATTTGCCTTCGACAACCAACCAGCGTTGGTTGCCGTCACGCTCAAGGCGTACGCCTTTAACGGATTTCAAGACTTCTGCATTGGCAGGTTGTTGTACGGCTTGAGTGCGGCGTTTATTGAAGTCGCTGGCGCGGACGGCGCCGCTGCCTGCCGGTAATTGATAGAGGTTGCCTTGGTCTGGGTTGTTCAAATCAGGTGGTACTTCCAGTTTGACCAAGCGGTGTGATTGACTTTGATAGTCGAGTTTGGGTTGTTCTTTTTTGCTGCCGGAACAGGCAGTCATGCTAATCAGGGCGAGGGCTACTACGATGGGTTTGATATAGGTCATCTTGTTTTCCTGTGGATGAAGTTCTTAACAGGGAGGCCGTCTGAAAAGGGTGTTTGGGATTCAGACGGCCTTATTTTCGGATCAGATTTGTCCTGATTTTTCCAGAGCGGCTCGGACTTTGGCTTGACCGGCTTCGGTCAGTGCTACCAAAGGCAGACGAACATGGGGTTCGCATTTGCCCAATAAGCTCAGACCCCATTTGGGCGCGGCTGGGCTGGGCTCGCAGAACATGGTGTTATAAATTGGGATAAGTTGCTCGTTTAGACGACGGGCGGTCGCAATATCGCCCTCAAGGGCGGCTCGGCACATGTCGGCAAAGAGTTTCGGTGCAACGTTGGCTGCGACGGTTACCACGCCATGACCGCCACACAGCATGAAAGGCAGGCCGGTAGAGTCGTCGCCGGATAAAACGGCAAAACCTTCAGGAGCGCTGTTGATCAATTCGATGTTGTTGCCGATATTGCCGCTGGCTTCTTTCACACCAACGATATTCGGAATTTCGGCCAAACGTAAAATAGTGTCATTGCTCATGCTGACGACGGTACGGCCGGGAACATTATAGATAACCATCGGAATCGAAGTGGCTTCGGCGATGGCTTTGAAATGTTGGTAAATGCCTTCTTGCGAAGGTTTGTTGTAGTAGGGAACAACAGATAAGGTGTAGTCCGCACCGGCTTGCTCGGCGGCTTTGGAAAGGGCGATGGCTTCGACAGTATTGTTGGCGCCTGTGCCGGCGATAACGGGAACGCGCTTGTTGACGTGTTTGACAGTGGCTTCAATAACGGCCAAATGTTCTTCGACAGGCAGGGTGGCTGACTCGCCGGTGGTGCCGACTGCGACGATGCCGTCGGTGCCGTTTTCAATGTGCCAGTCGATTAAGTCATGAAGTTGTTCGTAGTTGATGCTGCCGTCTTGATTCATCGGAGTAATCAGGGCAACCAGACTGCCTTTTAACATACGGAAACCTTTAATTTTATGGTGTGGGTGAATTATGCAGTGGATTGTAGCTTACTTTGTTGTTTGTGTGAAACATATCCGCTAAGCGGCTTTGACGTTTAATGGTGACTTGTCATTATCTTAATGAATAATACATTTTTAAATCATTGGTTTGTTTGTTTTGAGATGGAAAAATGATGTCAAGAATTAAAATGTGTTAAGGCGGTTTGAGGCCGTCTGAAAACGGTTGGGCGGAACTTTCAGACGGCCTGATGGTTTTGAATTTGCTGATACATTTCAAATTGGTTAAAATACGCATCTTAATATTTTTTAACGATTCTTGAGAGAAGGTTCAACATGGCCGGAATGACAGAAAAACAGGCGGAATCGCTTGATTTGGTTTATGGTTTGGAAGATAAGCCGCCGTTTGGAAATGCGTTGTTGAGTGCGGTTACGCACCTTCTGGCGATTTTTGTTCCGATGATTACTCCGGCACTGATTGTCGGCGGAGCATTGGAGTTGCCGGTTGAAATGACGGCTTATTTGGTGTCGATGGCGATGGTGGCTTCCGGTGTCGGTACTTATTTGCAGGTCAACCGTTTTGGACCGGTCGGTTCGGGCATGTTGTCGATTCAGTCGGTCAACTTCTCTTTTGTTACCGTGATGATTGCACTCGGTACCGGCATGAAAGAGGGCGGTTTGACTGAAGATGCGATGATTTCAACGCTTTTGGGCGTGTCCTTTGTCGGTGCGTTTTTGGTGTGCTTCTCCGCTTGGCTTTTGCCTTATTTGAAAAAAGTGATTACGCCGACGGTAAGCGGCGTGGTCGTCATGCTGATCGGCTTGAGCTTGGTACATGTCGGCATTACCGATTTCGGCGGCGGCTTCGGTGCGAAAGCAGACGGTACGTTCGGCTCGATGGAAAACTTGGGTTTGGCATCGCTGGTGTTGCTGATTGTATTGGTTTTCAACTGCTTGAAAAATCCATTGCTGCGTATGAGCGGTATCGCGGTGGGTTTGATTGTCGGTTATATTGTTGCGCTGTTTTTGGGCAAAGTGGATTTTTCCGCCCTGCAAAACCTGCCTCTGATTACTCTGCCTGTGCCGTTTAAATATGGTTTTGCATTTGATTGGCACGCGTTTATCGTTGCCGGTGCGATTTTCTTGTTGAGCGTATTTGAGGCGGTAGGCGATTTGACGGCGACTGCGATGGTCTCCGAGCAGCCGATTGAGGGTGAGGAATATACCAAACGACTGCGCGGCGGCGTATTGGCAGATGGTTTGGTGTCTGTGATTGCGACTGCGTTGGGCTCTTTGCCTTTGACCACTTTTGCGCAAAACAACGGCGTGATTCAAATGACCGGCGTGGCTTCACGCCATGTGGGCAAATATATTGCGGCAATTTTGGTATTGCTGGGTTTGTTCCCTGTCATCGGCCGCGCGTTTACCACGATTCCGAGTCCGGTTTTGGGTGGCGCGATGGTGTTGATGTTTGGTCTGATTGCGATTGCTGGTGTGCGGATTTTGGTCAGCCACGGTATTCGCCGTCGTGAAGCAGTCATTGCGGCTACTTCTGTCGGTTTGGGTTTGGGCGTGGCGTTTGAGCCGGAAGTGTTCAAAAACCTGCCGGTATTGTTCCAAAACTCAATTTCAGCCGGCGGTATTATGGCGGTATTGTTGAACTTGGTGTTGCCGGAAGATAAAACCGATAAAGCGGTTAAGGTTGAAACCGACAGTTTGGATCACTAAGCAAGCTTTGTTCAAAGGCCGTCTGAAGTTTCAGACGGCCTTTGGTTTTTCGGCTATAATATTGTTTTTATTTGTTATCCGAGTGGTTCGGATAGCTCTACCCGGAAAGGTTTTATATGACGGTTTATTCACTTTTTATCACTTGTCCTCGCGGTTTGGAAGCGCCTTTGACGCAGGAACTCGAAAACATGGCATGTCAGGATATCCGCGCTGTTGACGGCGGTGTGGCATGTAAAGGCACGATGGAGCAGGTGTATCGCATCAACCTGCATTCGCGCGTTGCCAGCCGTGTTTTGCTGCGTTTGACCAAAGGCGGTTATCGCAACGAACACGATATCTACAAACTGGCACGAAATCTGCATTGGACAGGTTGGTTTAAGCTGGAGCAGACCTTTAAAGTTAAAGTCGAAGGCAAACGCGCCAATGTGAAAAGCTTGGATTTTGTCGGTTTGAAAATCAAAGATGCCGTCTGCGATGCCTTCCGCGATATTTATGATGCGCGTCCGAGCGTGGGCAAAATCAACCCCGATATCCGCATTCATGCCTTTATCGATGAGCGCAATGTGGAAATCTTTATCGATACTTCCGGTGAAGCACTCTTCAAACGCGGCTATCGTCAGGATACCGGCGAAGCGCCATTGAGAGAGAATTTGGCGGCAGGTTTGCTGCTTTTGGCAGGCTATGACGGTACGCAGCCTTTCCAAGACCCGTTTTGCGGCAGCGGTACGATTGCCATCGAGGCTGCATGGATTGCGACACACCGTGCGCCAGGTTTGATGCGCCGTTTCGGTTTTGAAAAACTGCAAAACTTCGACAAAGAAAAATGGCAAGCTCTGCGCCGTGAGGCTGAAAAACAAATCAAACCGGCCGCTGCGCCTATTTCCGGCAGCGACAACGACCGTTATATGATTCGTGCCGCATTGGCCAATGCCCAAGCCGCCGAAGTGGATAACTTCATCCGCTTTGACGTGCAAGATGCGCAGGCCGCGCGGCCAAACGGCGAACACGGCATTATGGTTTCCAATCCGCCTTATGGCGTGCGCCTTGCCGAAATTCAGGCTTTACAGGCGCTTTATCCTCAACTGGGCACATGGTTGAAACAGCATTACGCAGGCTGGCTTGCCGGAATGTTGACCGGCGATCGCGATATGCCGAAATTTATGCGCCTTTCTCCGAAGCGTAAAATTCCATTGTTCAATGGCAACTTGGATTGCCGATTGTTTTTGATGGATATGGTTAAAGGCTCGAATCGGGGCTAAAACCTGAAATAGAGGCCGTCTGAAAGATGATTTCAGACGGCCTTTTTTGTTTTATTTAGATAGACTTTGCTATAACGGAGTTTGCTTTTCTTATTTTAATTTCAGGCCGTCTGAATCGTGTTCAGACAGCCTTTTTATTGGCTTAAAACTGCTATTTTATAGTAATAGACAATCATATAAATAATAAAAATCTATCATATGAGTAAAATGCATTGTTAAATAAAAATACTATATCTAGTAGTCTTGTGTTTTAATTCGCACCATATCTTGTGTTTATGGTATTGCAATGAGCAGCTTGAAATTTACGGTTGAGCAAATTGTTTGGCAGGAAGTGCCGGGTGAAGTGTCGCTGGCGTTTCTGTTTTCAGGCTGTCCGCTGCGTTGCAAAGGTTGCCACAGTGCCGATACATGGAAAGAGGGCATTGGCACGGAATTGACCGAGGATTATTTAAAAGGCCGTCTGAAACGCTATCGCGGATTAATCAGCTGCGTGTTGTTTATGGGCGGGGAGTGGCAACCGAAAGCCTTGCAGAAAATGCTGGCCATTGTTGCCCAGGAAGGTTTGAAAGCCTGCTTGTACACCGGCCTGGAGCGTGAGGAGCTGGAAGCGGTTTCAGACGGCATCCTGCCTTATCTGACGTATCTGAAAACCGGCCGCTGGCAGATGGAGCTGGGCGGCTTGGACAGCCCGACCACCAATCAGAAGTTTGTCGATTTGCGCACGGGCGAAGTGTTGAACCAATTGTTTATCAAAGACAAACCTACGCCCAAAGTTTTTCCAGTGGCTTCAATTTAGCTCAATGTTGTATTGCACTGATTTAAATTGAATTTATTGTATTCGCTGACAGCGATGTTTCAGACGGCCTGACCGTCATTGCTTGATAAATCATTCAAACCTTACAGGAGAATTAACATGATTCGGCTGCATCCCGAACAGTTAAACGGAAAACTACAATTCATGCACGACTACATCAGCGCGCAAAACGCGGCGGACGGTTCGAAAATGGACGCCAACGCCAACGTTACCCAGAAAAACATTGCCACGATGGAAGCGGAAATCATGAAAGACTTTTTCGTGCAGATTAACCGCGCCCAAGTGTCGCGCAAAATCGCCGAAATTTTCGACCAATCCGTTGCCAACGAATACATCCGCCAGATTGAGGCGCACGAGATTTATGTGCACGACGAAACCAGCCTCAAGCCTTATTGCGTATCGGTTACGCTGTATCCCTTCCTGCTCGACGGGTTAAGCAAACTCGGCGGCGAATCCAAGGCGCCGCAGCATCTGGCTTCGTTTTGCGGTTCGTTTATCAACCTGGTGTTTGCCATCAGCGTGCAGTTCGCCGGCGCGGTGGCGACGGTGGAATTTCTGACTTATTTCGACTACTTCGCCCGCAAAGACTACGGCGACGATTATTTGGAAACCCACGGTAAAGAAATCGCCAACCACATGCAGCAGGTGGTGTACAGCATCAACCAGCCTGCCGCCGCGCGCGGCTATCAGAGCGTGTTTTGGAATATTTCCGTTTATGATCAATACTATTTCGATGCGATGTTCGGCGATTTCGTCTTTCCCGATTTCAGCAAACCAGTGTGGGCGAGCGTAGCGAAGCTGCAAAGCTTCTTCCTCAAATGGTTCAATCAGGAACGCACCAAAGCCGTTTTGACTTTCCCCGTCGTGACCGCCGCGATGCTGACCGGCGGCGGCAAATGCAAAGACACCGTGTTTGCCGATGAAATGGCGAAAGAGTTGGCGGAAGGCAATTCCTTCTTCGTCTATCTTTCCGACAACCCCGATTCGTTGGCTTCCTGCTGCCGCCTGCGCAACGCCATTGAAGACCGCACCTTCAGCTACACACTCGGCGCGGGCGGCGTAGCGACCGGTTCCATCAACGTCATCACCATCAACATGAACCGACTGGAACAAGACGGGCGCGACCTTGCCGCCGAAGTTGCCAAAATCCACAAATACCAATACGCCTACCGCAAACTGATGGAAGAATACCAAGCCGCCGGGATGCTGCCCATTTACGATGCAGGCTTCATCACGCTGGACAAACAATTCCTCACCATCGGCATCAACGGCATGGCGGAAGCCGCCGAATCGCAAGGCATCAAAGTCGGCTACAACGACGACTACATCAACTTCGTCCAAGGCCGTCTGAAAACCATATTTGAAGCCAACCAAGCCGCCAGCAAATACTACGGCGTGAAGTTCAACGCCGAGTTTGTCCCCGCCGAAAATCTCGGCGTGAAAAACGCCAAATGGGACAAAGCCGACGGCTACAAAGTCAGTCGCGAATGTTACAACTCCTATTTCTACGTCGTCGAAGACGAAGAAATCAACGCGCTCGACAAATTCCTGCTGCATGGTAAAGAACTGGTGGATTGGCTCGACGGTGGCTCCGCGCTGCACCTGAACCTCGACGAAGCCTTGCCCGAATCCGGCTACCGCTCGCTCTTGGACATCGCCGCGCAAACCGGCTGCAACTACTTCTGCGTGAACGTGCGCATCACCATTTGCAACGAATGCGGCCATATCGACAAACGCACCCTGCACGCCTGTTCAGCCTGTGGTAGCCACGACATCGACTACGGCACCCGCGTCATCGGCTATTTGAAGCGTGTATCTGCATTCAGTAGCGGTCGTCGCAAAGAACACGCGCTACGGCATTACCACCGCAAAGCGGCGTAATCGTTGAAAAAAGGATTACTTACAAAAGCAAAGGCCGTCTGAAATTTCAGACGGCCTTTAGGATGTTTGGATAGACTGATTCTTTCAGCTGCATGATTTTAATTAAATTAAACAACAATGATTGACACTTTAATATTTTGAAGTTCCGTGTGATTCGCAAGTAGGGTATGTGGCGCAGCCACGCACGCGGTCGGTAGTTTTTATAGCATTCACTCCCCAAAACTCATTACTGCCGTTTCTTTCGTTCCGCCCCAATCTAATGGTAGCTATCCATCCCGCACATAACGGTGGAACGATGAAAACGCCCAATCGCGGACATTGTCGCACAATCCATGTTTGACAGGATTGAAATGGATGTAGTCCGCGCAACGTTGCAAATGCGTTTCGTCGCGCACGGTGTGTTCGTAAAAACGCCGTTGCCAAATACCGCGTTCGTTCCGCCGCTGTTTGCTGGCGGACAGGTTTTCGGCACGAGGGAAGTGTGTGGAGAATTTGGTTTTAATCAGCCGCCAGCGCAGGGAATAATCCGCATCGTCAGGCGGCAGCGTCCAAATGGCGTGAATGTGGTTCGGCAGCACGCATACGGCGACGGTTTCAAAGGGATATTGTTTTTGCACATCCATATAAGCCGCACGCAATAAGTCGATATGTTCGACAAGCAGGCGCGATTTTGAGTCGGCGAGTTTGACAGTGAAAAAGAATGTGCCGCCGGCAATGAAGTTTCTGCGATAACGCGCCATAGGATTTTTGTTTGTGGTTTGGGTGTTGGAGAAGGAATAGTTTGTTGTTTAAGGTTTTAACTTTGTTGAAGCTGATGTTTTCAGACGACATTGGAGGCCATCTGAAATGTTGAAACGGCAAACCGTCAATCAAGCAACTGCGTGCGTACCGCACACACCCTACACGTTGGCTTTGAAGTTCCGTGCGATTCACAGGTAGGGTGTGTGGCGTAGCCACGCACGCGGTCGGTTGGATATGCAGGCTACGGCTTGCTTGCTTACTCGTTATATTTTGTTCACTTTGCTATTTTCTTTTGTTTTTCTCAGTAAGCTGGATTGTGGATATATTTCAGCAAAATCAACCGTCATATAATCACTATGATTGTCTATAAAATTTTTCATATGCTTATTAAAGTTACTTATAGACTCATTATCATTAGGGTTAAGAAAAATTGAGATTATGCTATTTTGTGTTAAATGTCTTTTTAATTCTTTATTTTCTAAAGATAATTTTTCTATTTGCGATTCAAGATTACTCTTTTGCTCTTCTAGTTTCTTGTTGTATGTGTAATTTTCCACATAATCTATAATATAATTTACGATTAGTCCAAGTAAATAAATTATAATGGTATACAATAAAAAAGTAATAAAGGAAGAATATTTATCTTCAAGCTTAAGAGTTTTTTTAATAATATTATTAATATCATCTATATATTTACTATTGGAAATGATAGAGCTGACTAATGAAATTATAATTAAAGTAGCATGTTTCATTAGAAACCCTTTTTTTAGATTTCTTCTTTAATTGACATGAATATTATTGGTAATGAATTTACAGCAGGTTTGACAATAGCCCCAGGATTACCAATAGAGCTCTCAACTAAAGCAGCACAACTTAATCTAAATATTGCTGTTTTATCTTTATTGTTTAAATCATCCAAAGATATTTTTACATTTATATAGAGTTTATTTGCCTCTTGGATAGATTTTTTTATTTTGCTTATTGTTTTTTTTGTATTTGTTTCTATCATTAGAGTAATGGTAAATAATATTAAGTTTTCCTTTATATTTTCTGCAAAAATATAAGATAGCCCATTAAAATCAAAACTTCCTGATATTAGATTTTCATTAACGCGAGATGAGTTAAAATTAGAGAAATCATCAATATTGGTTTGAATAAAATCTGTAAATATAAATTTATTTTTGGTGTTCATAATAGAATCCTTACATAATAATGGTTTAAGATTTTTAAGAAATTTGGTTATTCTAAAATATCCTTCAAATATTTCCCAGTATAACTCCCCTTAACCTTCGCCACCTGCTCGGGGCTACCTTCCGCAATAATCCTGCCGCCGCCATCGCCACCTTCCGGTCCTAAATCCACAATCCAATCCGCCGTTTTAATCACGTCCAGATTATGCTCGATAATCACAATCGAGTTGCCTTTGCCTTTCAGACGGCCTATGACTTCCAGCAGCAGGGCGATGTCGGCGAAGTGTAGGCCGGTGGTGGGTTCGTCGAGGATGTAGAGCGTTCTGCCGGTGTCGCGTTTGGAGAGTTCCAAGGCGAGTTTGACGCGCTGGGCTTCGCCGCCGGAGAGGGTGGTGGCGGATTGGCCGAGGCGGATGTAGCCGAGACCTACGTCCATCAGGGTTTGCAGTTTGCGCGATACGGTGGGGACGGCGTCGAAAAATTCGCGGGCTTCTTCGACGGTCATGTCGAGGACTTGGCTGATGTTTTTGCCTTTGTATTGGATTTCGAGCGTTTCGCGGTTGTAGCGTTTGCCGTGGCAGACTTCGCAGGGGACGTACACGTCGGGCAGGAAGTGCATTTCGACTTTGATGACGCCGTCGCCTTGGCAGGCTTCGCAGCGGCCGCCTTTGACGTTGAAGGAGAATCTGCCGACGTTGTAGCCGCGTTCGCGCGAGAGGGGTACACCGGCGAAGAGTTCGCGGATGGGGGTGAACAGGCCGGTGTAGGTGGCGGGGTTGGAGCGCGGGGTGCGGCCGATGGGGGATTGGTCGACGTTGATGACTTTGTCGAGGTGTTCGAGACCGTGGATGTCGTCGTATGGGGCGGGTTCTTCTTGGGCGCGGTTGAGTTCGCGGGCGGTAATTTTGGCGAGGGTGTCGTTAATCAGGGTGGATTTGCCGCTGCCGGATACGCCGGTGATGCAGGTAATCAAACCGAGCGGTAATTCGAGGGTGACGTTTTTGAGGTTGTTGCCGCGCGCGCCTTTGAGGACGAGCATCCGGTCGGGATTGACGGGCGTGCGTTCAGACGGCACGGCAATGGATTTTTTGCCGCTGAGGTATTGTCCGGTAACAGATTTTTCGCATTGGGCGACGTTTTCAGGCGTGTCGGCAATCAGTACGTTGCCGCCGTGTTCGCCCGCGCCGGGGCCCATATCGACGACGAAATCGGCTTCGCGGATGGCGTCTTCGTCGTGTTCGACCACAATCACGCTGTTGCCCAAATCGCGCAGGCGTTTGAGGGTGGCGAGCAAGCGGTCGTTGTCGCGCTGGTGCAGGCCGATGGAGGGTTCGTCCAAAACGTACATCACGCCGGTCAGGCCGCTGCCGATTTGGCTGGCGAGGCGGATGCGCTGGGCTTCGCCGCCGGAGAGGGTTTCGGCGGAGCGGGAGAGATTCAGGTAATCCAGCCCGACATTAATCAAAAAGCCGAGACGTTCGGTAATTTCTTTGAGGATTTTTTCGGCGATTTGTTTTTTGTTGCCGTCCAAATCCAGCGTTTCAAAGAATTGGTGGGTTTTGGTCAGCGGCCAGGCGGAAACTTCGTGCAAGGGTTCGCCGCTGACGTAAACGTAGCGGGCTTCTTTGCGCAAACGTGCGCCGCCGCAGCTCGGGCAGGCGCGGTGGTTTTGGTATTCGCGCAGTTTTTCGCGCACGGTTTCGCTGTCGGTTTCGCGGTAGCGGCGTTCGAGATTGGGGATGATGCCTTCGAAGGCGTGGCTGCGGTTGAAGGTGGTGCCGCGTTCGGACAGGTAAGTGAAATCAATGACTTCCTTGCCCGAGCCGTGCAACACGACTTTTTTGATTTTTGCAGGTAGGGTTTCCCAAGCAGCCTGCACGTCGAAACCGTAATGCCGCGCCAGCGACTGAATCATTTGGAAATAGAACTGGTTGCGCTTGTCCCAGCCGTCAATCGCGCCCGAAGCCAGCGACAATTCGGGATGCGCGACCACTTTTTCGGAGTCGAAGAAATTGGTGTTGCCCAAGCCGTCGCAAGTCGGGCAGGAGCCCATCGGGTTGTTGAAGGAAAAGAGGCGCGGCTCTAATTCAGGCAGGCTGTATGAACACACGGGGCAGGCGAAACGCGCGGAAAACCAATGCTCTTCGCCGCTGTCCATCTCCATTGCCAGCGCGCGCTCGTTGCCGTGGCGCAGCGCGGTTTCAAAACTTTCCGCCAGCCGCTGCTTGATGTCCGCCTTCACTTTCACGCGGTCGATGACCACGTCGATGTTGTGCTTGATGTTTTTTTCCAGCTTCGGCACTTCGTCAAGCTGATAGACCTCGCCGTCCACACGCACCCGTGCAAACCCCTGTGCCTGCAAGTCGGCAAAGAAATCGACAAACTCGCCCTTACGCTCGCGCACCGCCGGCGCAAGAATCATCACGCGCGTGCCTTCCGGCAGCTTCAACACGGCATCGACCATCTGCGACACGGTTTGGCTGGATAGCGGCAGCTTGTGTTCGGGGCAATACGGTGTGCCGACGCGGGCGTACAAAAGGCGCAGATAGTCGTGGATTTCCGTTACCGTGCCGACAGTGGAACGCGGATTGTGGCTGGTGGATTTCTGCTCGATGGAAATCGCGGGCGATAAGCCTTCGATCAAATCGACATCGGGTTTGTCCATCATCTGCAAAAACTGCCGCGCATACGCCGAAAGGCTCTCGACATAACGCCGCTGCCCTTCGGCATACAGCGTGTCAAACGCCAGCGACGACTTGCCGCTGCCCGATAAGCCTGTTACCACTACGAGCTTGTGGCGCGGAATGTCCAAATCGACGTTTTTCAAATTATGCGTGCGCGCGCCGCGGATGCGGATGGTGTCATTATCGTGTGAATGTTTGGGATGATGGTTGCACATATTGTCAGGCCGTCTGAAAAATAAAATAAACGGCTATTGTAGCACTTTTCAAATGGCAGACTGGATAGATAAAGCATTTGATATAAAAGAAACAAAGAGGCCGTCTGAAAATATGTTTTCAGACGGCCTTGATATAGATGGATCAGCTTATCAGTCGATTATGCGGAGAATTTCGCGCAGGGCTTTTTGCCAGTCGGACGGTTTGATACCAAACTCGGTTTCGAGGCGTGAGCAATCCATAATGCTGTATGCCGGACGCGGAGCGGGCAGGGGGTATTTATCGGTGGTAATCGCGTTCAGTTCCGGAATGCGGAAGCTGTCGTCTAATTGGTGGGCCGTCTGAAAGATGGCTTTGGTAAATTCGTACCATGTTGCCGATTTATTGCCACAGTAATGGAAGATGCCGCGTGGGGAAGTAGGCTGTTGCAATAAACTGATGATGGCATGAGCCAAGTCGCCTGCATAAGTCGGGCAACCGGTTTGGTCATGAACGATGGAGAGGGAGTCGCGTTCTTTGGCAAGGCGTAACATGGTTTTAACGAAATTGCTGCCGTATTCGCTAAACAGCCATGAAGTACGGACGATTGTACTTTCCGGATGAGCGGCTAAAGCTAAAAGCTCGCCTGCTACTTTGGATTGACCGTAAGTGCTGCGCGGATTGGTGTAGTCGGTTTCGCGGTAAGGGCGTTTGCCTTCGCCGTCGAATACATAATCAGTGGAAATATGAATAAAGCGCGCATGTGCGGCGCGGGCGGCTGCGGCCAGGTTGTGAACAGCGGTTGCGTTGACGGCAAAAGCAGCCTCTGCGTTTTCTTCCGCTTTATCGACGGCAGTGTAAGCCGCGGCATTAACGATGGCATCTGGTTGGAAGTTTTTAATCATATGATGCACGGCTTCGGTATCGGTAATGTCCAGCGAAGTAGAATCGGTAGCAATCAGTTCCCAATCTTCGGGCAGGCGGTCGCGCAGACAACGGGCAAGCTGGCCTTTGGCTCCGGTCAATAAAGTACGCATGGTTGAGTATCTCCTCTGATAGCTGTTAAATAGGTATTCGTGTCATTATAGTGTAAATACGACAAATTCACATTATTGGCGTAGAACAAAATGCGGATGCGGCTGTATTTGGGCAAATTATCGATATTATCTATCCATAATAATAACCACTTATTGGTATTATGTTTGTTTACTATAACTAGAGTTAAAGTTCAGCTTTTAATAAGATAGATAAAGGATCTATGCTGTTTGAGAGAGTGTGAATCAATGTTAATGTTTTTATTGTTACTAGGATGATGGAATTTAAAAACAGGCGAGGCTCCGTCCTTTTGTCGGCAAATTCTACCGTTTGATATTTTTGAGTAAATATTTTGAAAAATATTACTAAAATAATAATTGAGCAAGGGTGGATTTGCTCGTTCCGCTCGCTCGATATCTTTATTAACTATTTTGGGAGTAATTATTATGGCATACTGTTACGGGGGTATTATACTAGACCCCTGGTTAGTTCTTACTGCGCTCCTGCGCCTAAGGCTTCCTACTCTTCTTACTACTGCGCTCCTGCAGCGAAATCTTCTGTTTCTATCGGCAGCATCGCTAGCATTGCCAGCGTCGGCGTGTCAGTAGTTAATGCGGTAACTGGTTTGGTTTCTGCTATTGCGGCTTTCTGCCCACCAGCAAAAACTCCTAACTATAAATGTGTTCCGGTTTGCCAACCTTACAACTGCAATCCGATCAAACCGATCCCATGTCCAAAACCACAACCAAAACCTCAACCAAAACCTGAGCCTAAACCTGAGCCTAAGCCAAAACCAGAACCTAAGCCAGACTGCAAAGACTGTGTTGACGACCATAACCAAAACAGCTCATACGGTCACGAAGATAAAAACCCAGGTAATGTCATCCGAGCTGAAGACTGCAAAGACGGCAACGTTATCCGCGGTACTGATGCTAAAGATACCATTTATGGTACTGCTTGCGAAGACATCATCTACGGTGGCAACGGCACAGACGTAATCTACGCCGGTGCTGGTAACGACACTATTTACGGTGATGCCGATGGTGACTCTCTGTACGGTGAAGAAGGTAAAGACTACCTGCAAGGTGGTGCCGGTAATGACTACCTGAACGGTACCGGTAACTCTTTGAACAACAACATCGAAGGTAACGGCGGCAACAACCATCTGTACGGTTTGGCCGGCGATGACTGCTTGGTTGGTAAAGACGGTAACGACTACCTCGACGGCGGTGTCGGCAACGACATCCTGATCGGCGGTACCGGTAACGACACTTACTTCTTCGACAAAGGTTACGGTCACGACACTATCCGTGAGGAAAGCGGTAATGACACCCTGTTGTTCGGTAAAGGCGTTGCAGCTTCTGACGTATTGCTGAGCAAATCAGGTGCTAACCTGACTGTTTCTGTCGGTACTAACGACAGCATCACCATCGACGACTGGTTCACCGGTAACAATCACAAAGTTGAAAACTTCAAGTTTGCTGACGGTAGCACTTACCAAGTAACCGGCCACGGCGACTACTACTCTCTGTCTGCTGTGAACCAAATCCAAGATCAGACTCAGGCTTCTGTAATCTGATAGGATGGTGATTTTCAGGGTTATTCTCTGAAATCAACGGTTAAGGCCGTCTGAAACCAAAATATAAGGTTTCAGACGGCCTTTATTTTGTAAACAATCTGACGAAAAATTCCAAATTGAGCTAAAATATCATATTCTTCTGTCTATCTAAGAGATACCCGAAATGTCTGAAATCAGCTTGAAAAAAATCTACTCCGGCAAAGTCCGCGATTTGTACGAAATTGACGATAAACGAATGTTGATGGTTGCTTCCGACCGCCTGTCTGCATTCGATGTGATTTTGGATGACCCGATTCCGGGCAAAGGGGAGATTCTGACGCAGATTTCCAATTTTTGGTTTAAAAAACTGGCGCACATTATGCCGAACCACTTTACCGGCGATACGGTTTACGACGTTTTGCCTGAAAACGAAGCCAAAGTTTTAGAAAAACGCGCCGTCGTGGCGAAAAAACTCACGCCGGTGAAAGTGGAGGCGATTGTGCGCGGTTATCTGGCGGGCAGCGGTTGGAAAGATTATCAAAAAACAGGCTCGGTTTGCGGTATTCGGCTGCCCGAAGGTATGCGGGAAGCGCAACAACTGCCCGAAGTGATTTTTACGCCCTCAACCAAAGCCGCAGTCGGCGATCACGATGAAAACATCAGCTTTGAAGAATGCGGACGCATTATCGGCAAAGAATTGGCGGAAGAAGTGCGCGCCAAAGCGATTCAGCTTTATACAGAAGCGGCCGAATATGCCAAATCGCGCGGCATCATCATTTGCGATACCAAATTTGAATTCGGTTTGGATGAAAACGGTACGCTGACGCTGATGGATGAGGTATTGACTCCCGATTCGAGCCGCTTCTGGCCTGCCGACCAATACAAAGTCGGCACCAATCCGCCGTCTTTTGACAAACAATTTGTCCGCGACTGGCTGGAACAAAGCGGTTGGAACAAAAAAGCGCCTGCGCCTAAAGTGCCTGCTGATGTGATTCAAAAAACAGTCGAAAAATATCAGGAAGCATTGACTTTGCTGACTCAGGATTGATTTTTAAGTTTAAAGGCCGTCTGAAAGAGATATGTTTCAGACGGCCTTTTTATTGTATCAATACTGGATTTTAAGGATAGTTGCCTTTATAATCGAGAGTTGTTTTCAGCGACTGAAAGGCCGTCTGAAAGCTTGTTTATAACCTGCCGCACGGTCTGAAACCCTAACTATGCACATTCGGATTTTAGTGTGCATTATTAGTGTTTTAGCAGTGCGGTATTTTGAAAGGAACAATGATGTTCAATAAACACGTTAAGACCTTCCAATACGGTAATCAAACCGTTACTTTGGAAACCGGCGAAATTGCTCGCCAAGCCGCTGCTGCCGTTAAAGTATCTATGGGCGACACCGTTGTTTTGGTTGCCGTTACTACCAACAAAGAAGTAAAAGAAGGTCAAGACTTCTTCCCTCTGACTGTCGATTACCTCGAGCGTACTTACGCAGCAGGTAAAATCCCCGGCGGTTTCTTCAAACGCGAAGGAAAACAAAGCGAAAAAGAAATCCTGACCAGCCGTCTGATTGACCGTCCGATTCGCCCTCTGTTCCCTGAAGGTTTCTATCACGACATCCAAATCGTAGCGATGGTGGTGTCTGTTGACCCTGAAATTGATTCTGACATTCCTGCAATGTTGGGCGCATCTGCCGCGCTGGTGTTGAGCGGCGTACCGTTTGCCGGTCCGATTGGTGCGGCACGCGTGGGTTATGTAAACGGCGTGTACGTTTTGAATCCGACTAAAGCCGAATTGGCTAAATCACAATTGGACTTGGTTGTTGCCGGTACTTCTAAAGCCGTGTTGATGGTGGAATCTGAAGCCGACATCTTGTCTGAAGAAGTGATGCTGGGTGCGGTTGTTTACGGTCACGATCAAATGCAAGTGGCCATTAACGCCATCAATGAGTTTGCCGACGAAGTCAACCCGGAAGTTTGGGATTGGAAAGCACCTGAAACCAATGAAGAATTGCTTGCCAAAGTACGCGGGATTGCCGGCGAAACCATTAAAGAAGCGTTCAAAATCCGTCAAAAACAAGCGCGTTCCGCCAAATTGGACGAGGCTTGGAATGCGGTAAAAGAAGCCTTGATTACCGAAGAAACCGACACTTTGGCCGCCAACGAAATCAAAGGCATTTTCAAACACTTGGAAGCCGATGTTGTCCGCAGCCAAATTTTGGACGGACAACCGCGTATCGACGGACGCGACACACGCACCGTCCGCCCGCTGAACATCCAAACCGGCGTATTGCCGCGCACGCACGGTTCTGCCTTGTTTACCCGTGGCGAAACCCAAGCTTTGGCGGTTGCAACTTTGGGTACTTCGCGCGACGAGCAAATCATTGACGCGCTGTCCGGCGAATACACCGACCGCTTTATGCTGCACTACAACTTCCCTCCATACTCTACCGGCGAAGTGGGTCGCGTAGGTGCGCCGAAACGCCGTGAAATCGGTCACGGCCGTTTGGCTAAACGTGCATTGTTGGCCGTATTGCCGAAACCTGAAGATTTCAGCTACACCATGCGCGTTGTCTCCGAAATTACCGAATCCAACGGCTCTTCCTCTATGGCTTCCGTCTGCGGTGGCTGCTTGAGCCTGTTGTCTGCCGGCGTGCCTTTGAAAGCACACGTTGCCGGTATCGCGATGGGTCTGATTTTGGAAGGTAATAAGTTTGCCGTTCTGACCGACATTTTGGGCGACGAAGACCACTTGGGCGATATGGACTTTAAAGTGGCCGGTACGACCGAAGGCGTAACCGCGCTGCAAATGGACATCAAAATCCAAGGCATTACCAAAGAAATCATGCAAATCGCTTTGGCGCAGGCCAAAGAAGCGCGTCTGCACATCTTGGATCAGATGAAAGCCGCCGTTGCAGGCCCACAAGAGCTGTCTGCACACGCGCCACGCTTGTTTACGATGAAAATCAACCAAGACAAAATCCGCGAAGTTATCGGTAAGGGCGGCGAAACCATCCGTTCGATTACCGCTGAAACCGGTACGGAAATCAATATTGCCGAAGACGGTACGATTACCATTGCCGCGACGACCCAAGAAGCCGGCGATGCGGCGAAAAAACGCATCGAACAGATTACCGCCGAAGTGGAAGTGGGCAAAGTGTACGAAGGTACTGTGGTGAAAATCCTCGACAACAACGTCGGCGCGATTGTCAGCGTGATGCCGGGCAAAGACGGTTTGGTACACATCAGCCAAATCGCCCACGAGCGCGTACGCAATGTCGGCGACTACCTGCAAGTCGGTCAGGTCGTAAATGTAAAAGCATTGGAAGTAGACGATCGCGGCCGCGTACGCCTGTCTATCAAAGCTTTGCTGGAAGCGCCTGCACGCGAAGAGAAAGCCGCCGAATAATCTGATTATTCAAGCTTAAAACAAAAGGCCGTCTGAAATTTCAGACGGCCTTTTGTTTATTTATAAAGATGAGGTTAAAAAATGGGTTTCGCCTTTACTTTGATAAAAGGGATTACTACAATGTTTGCAATTTAATAAATATATTAATCTCTCAAGGAGTATGCAATGAATGCTACGCAATTAATCAGCCGGCTGACGCAAACTGTCGGCGAAAAATATATCATCACAGACCCGGCAAAAACCGAACAATACCGTCAAGGCTATCGTTTTGGCGAAGGCAAGGCGTTGGCAGTTGTCCGTCCGGGTACGGTTTTGGAAATGTGGCAAATTTTGCAGGCGTGTGTTGAGGCTGATGTTATCGTGATTACGCAGGCTGCCAATACCGGTCTGACCGGCGGCTCGACTCCTGACGGCAATGATTACGACCGCGATATCGTGATTGTGAATACCATGCGTCTGAACATCATTCAGCCGATTAACAATAACGAACAAGTTGTCTGCCTGCCCGGTTCTACCCTGAATCAATTGGAGCTGCTGCTGAAACCTTTAGGCCGTGAGCCGCACTCTGTAATCGGTTCGTCCTGTATCGGTGCTTCTGTATTGGGTGGCGTATGTAATAACTCGGGCGGTGCATTGGTACAGCGTGGCCCGGCTTATACGGAAATGGCTCTGTTTGCACAAATCAACGAAGAGGGCAAACTGGAGCTGGTCAACCATTTGGGCATTCATTTGGGCGAAACCCCTGAAGAGATTTTGACCAACTTGCAAGGTTTCCATTATCAGCGAAAAGACATTACGCAAGATGCCGGCAAGGGTCATGACCATGCTTATTGCGACCATGTGCGCAAAGTGGATGAGCCGACGGCCGCACGCTTTAATGCCGACCCTGCACGCCATTACGAGGCTTCAGGCTGCGCGGGCAAGCTGATGGTGTTTGCCGTGCGTCTGGATACTTTCCCGCAAGAAAAACAAACTGCCGTGTTCTATATCGGCACCAATGACATCAATGAATTGACCGATATTCGTCGTGCCGCTTTGGGTGAATTTAAAAGCCTGCCTGTTTCCGGCGAATATATTCACCGTGATGCTTTCGATATCGCCGATGTATATGGCAAAGACACATTCTATGTGATTAAGAAATTCGGTACGCACCAATTGCCGAAATTGTTTGATTTTAAAGCGCGCGTCGATAGATTCGGTAAAAAAGTCAGCTTCCTGCCTAAGCATTTTTCCGATAAATTCATGCAGCTGGTCAGCAAAATCTTGCCGGATCATTTGCCTAAATCTATGCGCAATTATCGCGACAAATACGAACACCATTTGATCTTGAAAATGGGTGGCGAAGGCGTGGCAGAAGCGCGTACGTTTTTGAAAGAATATTTTGCAACCCATGGCGGCGCATTCTTTGAATGTAATGCCGAAGAAACGCAGGCGGCCATGTTGCATCGTTTCGCCGTGGCTTCTGCCGCTATCCGCTATCGTGCCGTGCATGATGATGAAGTAGAAGATTTGGTTGCGCTTGATATTGCCTTGCGCCGTGATGATCGTGATTGGTTTGAAACACTGCCGCCGGAAATTGACAATAAAATCATCCATAAATTGTATTACGGACATTTTATGTGTCATGTGTTCCATCAGGACTACATCATTAAAAAAGGTAACGACTGCATGGCCTTGGAACATGAAATGCTCCATCTGCTTGACCAACGCGGCGCGCAATATCCTGCCGAACACAACGTCGGTCATCTGTATGAAGCCAAGCCTGCGCTGAAACAGTTCTATAAAAAACTTGACCCGACCAACAGCTTCAACCCAGGTATCGGTAAAACCAGTAAGAAGAAAAACTGGGCTGAATAAGGCATAGTAAAAAAACAAAGGCCGTCTGAACATTTCAGACGGCCTTTTTATATGTTTGCTTATCAGAACAGGTTGCTAATGAAAATCAGCAGAATGACCAAGGGCACAAGGTATTTCACATAGGCAAACCAGATATTGACGGTGGTCTGGTTGCCTTTGTAGAGCAATTCGTCCTTCGCTTCATCTTTCATCACAAAACCGACAAACAAGGCAGAACCAAGCGCGGTCAGCATAAACAGAATGTTGCCGCTGATATAGTCAAAGGCATCAAAAATATTTTTACCAAACACGGAAATATCTTTCCATGGGCCGTAGCTCAAGATGGAAGGGATATTGCCGAAGATAAAAATACCTGCCAGTACGATGGTAATCGCAGCTGCGCGGCGGATTTTGGTTTTCTCCTGAATCGTCGTAATCAACACTTCATAAATGGTCAGAGAAGTGGTCAGCGCGGCAATCAGAAGCAGTGAGAAGAAAATCACTGCAAACACGGGGCCTGCCCACATATTGGAAAACACGATCGGCAGGCTTTGGAACACCAGCGTCGGGCCGGAGTTAGGGGCAACGCCAAAGCTGAAGAGGGAAGGGAAAATCATAAAGCCGGCCAATACAGCAATCAATGTGTTGGTAATCGCGGTAATTACGGCCGTCTGAACCAGATTTTCGTTTTTATCCAGATAGCTGGATAACGTAATCATCACGCCGAAACCCAAGCTCAAGGCGAAGAATACTTGTCCTAAAACGAAGACGAACAGTTTAGCAGTAACTTTGCTGAAGTCAGGTTTCAGATAGAAGGTAATGCCTTCCATTGCGCCCGGCAGGGTAACGTTGCGTACAACCATGGCAATCAGGAATAAAAACAGCAGCGGCATCAGGTATTTTGCTGCTTTTTCAATACCGCCGATCACGCCTTTGACCAAGATCCATTGGTTCACAACCACAAATAGGAAGGTGTAGAAAGCAATTTCCCAAGGGCTGTTTTCGATGTGTTCGGTAAAGAAACTTTTGGTGACTTCCCCGGAAACCGGGCTGGAAATGTCCAAGTTACCGCCGATGATATTGATGATGTAGCTGATAACCCAGCCGCCGAGCACCATGTAATAGGCCATGATGCCGAATGCGCCGAGCAGGCCCATCCAACCGACCAATTTCCAAACTTTGGCAACGGGTTTGCCATTCATTGTGCCGCCAAACGAATCCAGCGCGTTCACGCCTTTACGGCGACCGATGACATTTTCCACCAAAATCATCGGAATACCAATGACCAGCATGGCGATACAGAACAGAAACACATACGCGCCGCCACCGTTTTCACCAACCAAATACGGGAAACGCCAAGTTGCGCCAAAGCCGACAGTCGCGCCGGCAACGGTAAGGATGTAAGTCAAACGGTTGGACCAAGTTTGACGGGGTTGATTGGAAGACATAAATACTCAGATGTATAAAAATAAAGACAACATTTTACCGCAAAGATTTAACGAATCTTGACTAAAGTCTAAAAAGAAAATTAGTTAAAAAAACCATGTAATGAAGAATTTTTAGTGGGTTTCTCTAGTTTTCTTGGTATTGAAACCTGCAAACAGAGAATTTGGCTGAAGCGATATGAATGATCGAAAGAGCCGGAACGATAAAGGCCGTCTGAAAGTGGGAAATGGGAAAGGGGTATTGTGAGGAGATTGGATAGCACTAAGGTGTGCTTTCAAGAGTATGTCGGCAACAAAGATGGTATTTCTCTAAGACTGTCTAATAACATCCTGTAACCTTGGCTTGGATAGTCGCCGATAGTTTTTCTTTCTATAAAACGATTTGCCTGAAATTGGAACGGCACAGATTGATGCGGAAGAGACGAGAAAGAGAAAAGGGATAATGGCAAGTTAACGAGTGGAGATGGGGTTTAGAAATGATGGCTTCTTTAGAGATAAGAAGGGCCGTCTGAAAGTACGCCCGCTTGATTGCCAAATTTTAGATAAAAAAAACCATCTATACAAAGGGGAAAGTATAGATGGCCAAACACATTACGGGGAAAACGTCTTACTGACTTACTCACTTCTTTCGAAGCAAGTGTTACTCAGACAGACGAATTATACAATAGTTCAGTCTTTGCAGTGTTAAATTCTGTTAAATAAAAGTAATAAGGTTTAGATATTTGATTTTAAATAAAAAAATCTATATTGTTTAAAAAATTATCGAAAAAATTTGGAATTTTTTTAGATTTGGATAAATTTCCATTCTCCGGCGGCCAAATCATCGACATTCCAGTCGCCGAATTTCTCACGGTGGAGCTGCTCGACACGGTTGCCTGCGGCTGCAATCATGCGTTTAACCTGATGGTATTTACCCTCGGTAATGGTCATCATCAATGTGGTTGGGTCGGCCAATACTGCTTCGGCTGCGGCGACGGTTTCATTATCGTCATGCAGAAGGACGCCGTTTTTGAGTGTGGTGCAAAGGGTATCGTCGGCAGGATGTTTCAAAGTGACGCGGTAGAGCTTCGGAACTTTGTGTTTGGGCGAGGTAACGCGGTGGTTAAATTGCCCGTCGTTGGTAATTAGAATAATGCCGGTTGTGTCTGCATCCAAGCGGCCGACTGCCTGCATATCGATATTGCGCATGTGGTCGGGAAAAAGGCTGAAGATGCTTGGATATTGCTGGGGTTTGTGCGAAGTCTCGTAATCTGCAGGCTTATGAAGCAGAATGTAGAAATGGGGCATGGGGACGGCGGCAATTTCTTCGCCGTCAACAGACAGGGTGTGCACTTGAGACGGGTCGATATCGTCTTTGGCACGATTATGGATTTCGCCGTTGATGGCAATGCAGTCATTGTCTATCAGCCATTGGCATTGCTTGCGGCTGCCGAGGCCTTGCGATTGGATGTATTTGAGCAGTTGCATGGTTGGTTGAAAAGTAGGAAATGTTCAGACGGCCTTTATTGTACTGGAAAACCGGTGTTTAGGCCGTCTGAAAAGTAGGGGCAAAAAAATCGCCCCTTTAAAATTTTAAGGGGCGCAAAAGGAACACAAACCACTACCAAAAACTGTTACAGGGCAAATTCTCCTATTTGATGTGTTGCCGGATAAAGTGCTTTCATCAAGTCATGTGGTGAAAGCGAGAAATCTTTGCTGTTTGTCGTCAGACGGCCTTGCTGCGGCGTCAGCTCAAGCAATCGGGCGTTTGCCGACTGGATAAATTTGTTTTTCGTGCGCTGCATTTTTCTTTGCAGGGCGGAAACAACGCGGTTGTACAGACTGTCTTTTTGTTTGACTTCGCGTGTACCGGCAATCCAACTCAAGCGTGTATTGCCGTCTTCATCTTCAATCAGCAGGATGCCGGTTTCTGATTGGGGCGATTTGCCCATGCAAGGGAGCCAAACATAATATCGGCCATCTAAAGTAATGAATACTGCGTCATGTACTTCGCATTCGTCGCAACACTTGGTGGCGATTAAAGAGCGGATGGCTTGTTGGTGCAGTCTCAGAATGTCAAGGGAGACTTGCTTAAAAATACTTTCGGGCATTTTCTTCTCCTTTCATTCTGTTGTGCGGTTGTTTTGTTTCGATGGGTTGTATTATACGGCGATTTTTTAAATTTGCAAATGATAATTGTTCCTATTATTTAATTTGTAAGTAAGGTATTAATTATTAAAGAAATTAAATTTAAAAATTTTTTTAGAAATTGGGTTTTCTGCTCGAAAATGTCGTAATAGATGGCTATTAGATGAAAAAAGAATAAAGGCCGTCTGAAAAAATCCAGCTATAAAAGGGTATTTCAAAAGCAGCTAAAGTTTTGCTGACTATACATTTTAGACGGCCTTCAGTATGATTCAGGACGTTTTGATAATTGCAGAAAGCACCAACCATGAGCCAACGTCAGATTATCCTCGATACGGAGACCACGGGTCTTTATCCTGAAAACGGCGACCGTCTGGTCGAATTTGCCGGCTTGGAAATGATCAACCGCCAAATGACCGACTCCAACCTTCATTTATATGTCCACCCCGAGCGCGATATGCCGGAGGAAGCGGCGAAAGTGCATGGTTTGACGATTGAAGTATTGGAAGCGAAGAATGCACCGCCGTTTGCCCAAGTGGGTAAACAGATTGCCGATTTTCTGCGTGGCGCAGAGCTGATTATCCATAATGCCAAGTTTGACGTCGGCTTTCTGAATATGGAATTCCGCCGCATGGGCTTGCCTTCTATTGAAGAACTCGGTTGCAAAGTGACTGACACGCTGGCCATGGCGCGTGAAATGTTTCCGGGGCAAAAGGCAAGCTTGGATGCGTTGTGCAACCGCTTTTCCGTTGACCGCAGCAAACGGGTCTTGCACGGCGCGTTAATCGACTGCGAGCTTTTGGGTGAAGTCTATCTTGCCATGACGCGTCAGCAGTTCGACCTGATGGGCGGAGAGGCGGAAGAAGAGGGCGAAGTCAAACAAACCGTTATTGCCGAAACCAAACGTACGTCGCAGTTGAAAGTCGTCAAAGCCAACGCAGACGAGCTGGCCGCACATGAAAAATATCTAGACGATTTGGGCGAAGCGTGTGTATGGCGCAAGGCCGAAACTTCTGATGAGGCCAATGCCGGAGCGTCAGCATGATGCGCCGCAATATTGCTTTGATTCCTGCTGCCGGTGTGGGAGCGCGATTTGGTGCAGGAAAACCCAAACAATATGTTGAAATCAATGGTAAAACCGTATTGCAACATACCATAGAAATCTTTGAGCAACATTCCCGCATAGATTTAATTGCCGTTATTCTTTCGCCGGAAGATTCGGTTTTTCAGACGGCCTTGTCTGAGAAAGTACACGTCTTTCGAGTAGGCGGCGCAAGTCGTGCCGAAACGGTACGCAATGGTGTGTCCGTTTTATTGGCGCAAGGTTTGGCTGAGGTGCAAGACAATATTTTGGTTCATGATGCCGCACGTTGTTGCCTGCCTGCTGAAGCGTTAACACGTTTGCTTGATGAGGCGGGTGAGAGTGATGAAGGCGGTATTTTGGCCATACCGGTGGCCGATACGCTTAAGCGCTCAGACGGCAATTATCATATTGATGAAACCGTTGCGCGCGCAGGATTATGGCAGGCGCAAACGCCGCAGCTTTTTCAGACGGCTTTGTTACACCGAGCTTTATCGGTTGATAATTTAAGTGCGATTACGGATGAAGCGTCAGCGGTTGAAAAACTGGGTATCCGGCCACGCTTGGTGCAAGGCGATACGCGCAATTTGAAATTGACGCTGCCGCAAGACGAATACATTGTCAGATTGTTGCTCAAGGCCGTCTGAACAATCAAAATCCATTATTTAAGGAAACAAATATGAATATCCGTGTCGGACAGGGCTATGATGTCCATCAGTTGGTCGAAGGCCGAGATTTGATACTCGGCGGCGTCAACATTCCGTTTGAAAAAGGCTTGCTGGGTCATTCAGATGCTGATGCGTTATTGCATGCGATTACCGATGCCCTGTTGGGGGCGGCCGGTTTGGGCGATATCGGCAGTCACTTTCCTGATACTGCCGCCGAATTCAAAGATGCTGACAGCCGTGTACTGTTGCGTGAGGCTTATCAAAGCGTGCAGGCATTAGGTTGGAAGGTGGTTAATGTCGATACGACCGTGATTGCGCAAAAGCCAAAACTTGCGCCGCACATTCCGGCAATGCGCGCCAATATCGCTGCAGATTTGGGTTTGCCTGAAAACTGCGTGAACATCAAGGGTAAAACCAACGAAAAACTTGGCTATCTGGGACGTATGGAAGCCATTGAAGCGCAAGCGGCAGTATTGCTGATTAAAGCCTAAGAGCTTAAAATTACTTTATTATTCAAACTGAAAGACTGACAACATGGCAACTCAAGACGAACTCAAACGTATTGCCGCCGAAAAAGCGGTGGAATTTGTTCCTGAAAACGAATACATCGGTATCGGTACCGGCTCTACCATCAACTTCTTTATCGAAGCCTTGGGTAAAAGCGGTAAGAAAATCAAGGGTGCCGTGTCTACTTCTAAAAAATCCAGCGAGCTTTTGGCGAAATACGAGATTCCAGAAGTTTCACTGAATGAAGTGATGGGTTTGGCGGTTTATGTTGACGGCGCAGACGAAGTCAACCACGCGCTGCAAATGATTAAAGGCGGCGGCGGTGCGCATTTGAACGAAAAAATCGTGGCCAGCGCATCCGATAAATTTGTCTGTATCGCCGATGAAAGCAAATATGTTTCCCGTTTGGGTAAATTCCCATTGCCTGTAGAAGTCGTTGAAAATGCCCGTTCGCTGGTGTCGCGCAAACTGCTTGCCATGGGCGGACAGCCTGAGTTGCGTGTCGGCTATACTACTTTCTATGGCAACCAAATCGTTGATGTTCACGGACTCAATATCGACCAAGCCCTGAAAATGGAAGACGAAATCAATAAAATCACCGGCGTACTCGAAAACGGTATTTTTGCCCGCGATGCCGCCGATGTGTTGGTTTTGGGTACGGCAGAAGGCGCAAAAGTCATCCTGCCTTGTCAGGATTAATGAAGATTAATCAATCTTAAAGGCCGTCTGAAAGTGCATTAGGTCTTTCAGACGGCCTTCAATTTGGCAAAATATGCAAATCAGTAAAATTATAAAATGGTTGCCCGTTGTTTTATCCGTTTTGGGCGCACTTGGTTACAGCTCACGCGATACCGAGTTGATTCGTACAGGGGTAAGCGTTGCTGCAACATTGGCACAAGGAGACAATATCGGTTTGGAAAAGGTCAATGAATGGCTGGGTGAAAATGTTGTCAAAGCCACATCTGACACCAAAGCCGAAGCTAGCCCCAAACCGGAACAAAAACAAAAGTCATCTCGACAATCCTACACATACAACGGAAAAATCATCAAAATCCATGATGGCGATACCATGCACATTATCGATAGCGACGGCAGGAAACACAAAATCCGCATGGCCTATATCGATGCACCGGAAATCAATCAGGCCTATGGTACGCAATCACGAGACAATTTGATTGATGCCGCATTGCATAAAAAAGCCAAAGTCCGCGTGTTTGAAGCCGACCGTTACCAGCGCGAAGTCGCCCAAGTATCAGTCGGCACGATTGACCTGAATTTGATGCAGATACGGGATGGCGCCGCATGGCATTACGAAAGTTATGCCAAAAAACAACAAAGTAAAACCGCTTACACCGACTATTCGGCCGCACAAAAACAAGCCAAAGAAAAACGTAAAGGCTTATGGAAAAAAGACAATCCGCAAGCGCCTTGGCAATTTCGCCGTCAAAACCACGAGCAACAGAACGGCAATAAAAAGCAATCTGATAAACAATGGTTTGGGATTTGGTAAGTTTTAAGAAAGAGGCCGTCTGAAAACTTTCAGACGGCCTTTAATCATTACAATTTAGTATAAGATAAGAATGGGTGGCAGGTTTCTGATTAGAGGGTAAGAGAAATAAAAGTGTAATGTAATATTTTTAAGAAGGGCAGATATGAAAAAAGACACCGTTAGCTGGTGTCTTTAGTATCTGGCAGAGAGGAAGGGATTCGAACCCTCGATACGCTATTCACGTATACACGCTTTCCAGGCGTGCGACTTAAACCACTCATCCACCTCTCTGTGGACTATTATTCTGAGTTGTTATTCAGAATAATATGAAAACTTGACTGATTGATTTATTAGTGGTGCCCAGGAGAAGACTCGAACTTCCACACCCGTGAGGATACTAGCACCTGAAGCTAGCGCGTCTACCAATTCCGCCACCTGGGCAATTTAAATTTTCTTAAGCAAAGAAGCACCAAATTATTTGGTGCCCAGGAGAAGACTCGAACTTCCACGCCCGTGAGGACACTAGCACCTGAAGCTAGCGCGTCTACCAATTCCGCCACCTGGGCTTTGCTTTATTCTTCAATTTAAGGTAGAGTTGACTACCTGAACTGCGAAGAAGCAGCTATTATATATTTTAAAAAAAGAATGTCAACTATCAAAATGAACAAAAATACTAAATCTTTAAATTTACGAGAAAAAGACCCGTATTTGGAGCGGGAGAAACAACGTTACGCTCATCCGTTGCCCAGCCGCGAATGGGTCATTGAATTATTGGAACAAAAAGGTGTGCCGACCAAAATCGAAGCGTTGGCACATGAATTGTCGATTGCAGAAGATGAATATGAATTCTTCGAGCGCCGTCTGAAAGCAATGGCGCGTGATGGTCAGGTGTTGATCAACCGACGTGGTGCGGTGTGCGCGGCAGAAAAATTGGCATTGGTTAAATGCCGTGTCGAAGCGCATAAAGACGGCTTTGGTTTTGCCGTGCCGCTAACGCCGACAGGCGAGGGCGATTTTGTTTTGTATGAGCGTCAGATGCGCGGTGTGATGCACGGGGATATTGTTACTGTTCGCCCTGCCGGTATCGACCGCAGGGGGCGTCGTGAAGGTACGGTTTTGGATGTAGTAGAGCGTGCGCAGTCTAAAGTGGTCGGCCGTTTTTATATGGATCGCGGTGTGGCTATTTTGGAGGCCGAAGACAAGCGTTTGAGCCAAAGTATCGTGTTAGAGCCTGAAAGCGTGGCGCACTTTAAACCGCAATCTGGCCAAGTGATTGTGGCTGAAATTGAGACGTATCCTGAAGCGCATCGTCCTGCAGTAGCTAAGCTGATTGAAGTGTTGGGCGATTATGCCGACAGCGGTATGGAAATCGAAATCGCTGTACGTAAGCACCATTTGCCCCATCAATTCAGCGAAGCATGTGTCAAAGCTGCGAAGAAAATTCCTGATCATGTGCGTAAAACCGACTTGAAAGGACGCGTGGACTTACGCGATTTGCCTCTGGTAACCATTGACGGCGAAACTGCGCGGGACTTTGATGATGCGGTTTTTGCTGAAAAAGTCGGCCGCAATTACCATTTGGTGGTAGCGATTGCCGATGTCAGCCATTATGTCCGTCCTGATGACGGAATTGATATAGATGCTCAGGAACGCAGTACCAGCGTGTATTTCCCACGCCGTGTGATTCCAATGCTGCCGGAGAAGTTGTCTAACGGTATCTGCTCGCTCAATCCTGATGTCGAACGCCTGTGTATGGTGTGCGATATGGTGATTACTTATGCCGGCAATATCAAGGAATACCGTTTCTATCCGGCAGTAATGCGTTCTCATGCGCGACTAACCTATAATCAAGTTTGGGATTGGATTTCAGACGGCCAGGATCATCCGTTTAAACAGCAAATAGATACTCTGTATAAGTTATTTAAAATTTTGCAGAAAAAACGCTTCGAGCGTGGCGCGGTTGAGTTTGAGAGCGTTGAGACTCAGATGATTTTCGATGACAACGGTAAGATCGACAAGATCGTTCCCGTTGTCCGCAATGATGCGCACAAATTGATTGAAGAATGTATGTTGGCGGCGAATGTTTGCGCGGCAGAATTTTTACTAAAAAACAAACATACGGCTTTATTCCGCAATCACTTGGGCCCGACTCCCGAAAAACTGGCCACTTTGCGCGAGCAGCTTGGTTTGCTGGGGCTGAGTTTGGGTGGCGGCGATAATCCGACGCCGAAAGACTATGCTGCGCTTGCCGAGCAATTTAAAAACCGTCCGGACGCGGAGTTGTTGCAAGTGATGATGTTGCGTTCTATGCAGCAGGCGGTTTATGAGCCGCATTGCGACGGTCACTTTGGTTTGGCTTATAGCGCATATGCACACTTTACTTCGCCTATCCGCCGCTATCCCGATTTGACGGTACATCGTGCCATTAAGGCTGTATTGAACGGACAAACTTACCAGCCCAATAAAACCTGGGAAGCTTTGGGCGTGCATACCTCTTTCTGCGAGCGCCGAGCCGATGATGCCAGCCGCGATGTGGAAAACTGGCTGAAAACTTATTATATGCGCGACAAAGTCGGTGAAGTCTTCAGCGGTAAGATTTCGGGCATGACCAGTTTCGGTATTTTTGTAACCTTGGACGATATTCATATCGACGGCTTGGTACATATCAGCGATTTGGGAGAGGACTATTTCAACTTCCGTCCCGAAATTATGGCGATTGAGGGTGAACGCAGCGGTGTCCGTTTCAACATGGGCGATACGGTCACTGTAAAAGTCGCACGTGCCGATTTGGATACCAGCAAGATTGATTTGACCTTAATCAGCGGCGGTTCAGTCGGTAAGAAACGCGGCGGTAGAAAAGCAAAACCTGTAAGCAAGCCGATAGCCGCTGACAAGCCTGTCGAAAAGCGTAAGCGTAAACTTTCGGCTAAAGAAATTGATGAGGCGTTGGCCGCTCCTGTGAAGGCAAAGAAGAGTAAGGTGAAAAGTAAACCTGCCTCCAAGCCTGCCAAGCCAAGCAAACCTAAAGCCGTAAGCAAGAAAAAAGCGCAGGCGAAAACGGCCTCTGTCAAAGCCGAGCGTAAAAATAACGCTCAAGGCAAAAGCGTGAAGATTAAAGTGAAGAAAGCTGCTAAGAAATAAGCTGCATTCAATTCAGGCCGTCTGAAAAGTTTCAGACGGCCTGAATTTGTGATTTTATAAATAAAACCAAGGATCAATAAGATGATAAAACTATACGGTATTCCCAATTGCGATACGGTTAAAAAAGCGCGCAGTTGGTTGGTGGAAAACGGCATCGAGTTTGAGTTTGTAGATTTTAAGAAAAATGCCCCGACTGCCGAATTGATTGATGGCTGGCTGGAGCAGACAGCTTTGGAAATTTTGCTCAATAAAAGAGGCACGACTTGGCGCAAGTTGGATAAAGATGAGCAAGAATCTGCTGCTACAAAAGAAGGTGCCATTGCTTTGATGGTGGAAAATCCCAGCATCATCAAGCGGCCTGTATTGGTCAAAGAAGGACAGGTTCATGTCGGATTTTCAGTAGAGGCGTATCAGGAAATTTTCGGATAAGGCATTTTTAGGTTTTTAGGCCGTCTGAAAAAGCAAGCCTCGAAAAAATACGTTACAATACGCGCTTTGAGCCTGTTTTTAGGATTTTAAGATTTTTGCGGCAGCATTTTCCGTCTGCCGCGCCAAACTTTTCTTTCGGATAAATATGTTCCATATTGTTGAAAAATATAAAATACCCGCCCAGATTGTTTTAGGTATCATCGGTCTGACCTTTATCGGATTCGGTGCCAATAACTTGTCTTCGCCGGGTTCTGATTACATTGTCAAAGTCGGGGATGAGAAGGTTAGCGAGCATGCTTTACAGATTGCGATACAAAATGAGCAGGCTGCCGGCAATAATGCGCCTTCGCGTGATGCGATATTCCAATCTTTATTGCAACGTGCTTACCTGAAGCAGGGTGCCAAGCTGATGGGCATTGCTGTGTCTCAGGAACAAATCAAGCAAGTTATCGTGGATGATCCGAATTTCCATGATGCTTCCGGTAAATTCAGTCAGGATTTGCTCAAGAAGTATTTGGATCAGCGCAAAATGACCGAGGATCAGTTTGTTGAAGATATCCGCGAACAGTTCCAATTGCAAAATCTGTTGAATTTGGTGCAAAACGGTGCATTGGTCAGCGATGCGCAAGCGCGTCAGTTGATTAACCTGACCCAAGCCACCCGTACCATCCGTTCATTTACGTTCAGCCCTGAAGCATTTGCGGCACAAGTAAAAGTAGATGATGCGGCTTTGCAAAAGTATTATGAAGCGCATAAGAAAGATTACTTGATTCCTCAAGCCGTTAAGCTGGAATATGTGGCTTTGAACATCAAAGATTTGGCTGACAAGCAAAACGTCAGTGCGGAAGAAGTACAAAAAGCTTACGACAGTAAAAGCGTAGATTTGTCGCCAAGAGCCGAAATTGCGCATATTTTCATTCCGGTTATGCCTAACGGAGATGAAGCAAGCAATGCGGAAATTAAAGCCGAAGTAGACAAAATGGCTGCAGAGCTCAAAGCACACCCAGATGCTTTTGCCGAGCTGGCGGCCAAGTACTCCAAAGATTTGTCCAGCAGCAATAAAGGCGGCAATTTGGGCTACCTGAGCAAAAGCGGCGGCAGCGGCTTTGGACCTGAATTTGATAAAGCGGCATTTGCATTAGGCAAAGGCGAAGTCAGCGATACCGTTAAATCGTCTTTGGGTTATCACGTCATTAAAGTTTTGAATGTTGAAGCTGAGCCGACTTTGGAACAAGCCAAAGCGCGTATCGAAGCAGCCTTGAAACTGAAAAAAGCAGCTTCTGCCTTTAACGCTGCCAAAGAAAAATTGGGTGAAGATACCTTTAATGATCCATCTTCTTTAGCAAAAGCAGCCGCCAATTCAGGTTTGAAAGTGGAAAACTTGGATGAATGGGTAACCAAAGCGGACGCCAAAGAAGCCGGTTTGCCTGAAACGTTGATTAATGCTGCGTTTAGTGATGATGTACTGAAGAAAAAACACAATTCTGAAGTGATCGCCATCAACAACGAAACCGTTTGGGTTATTCGTGCGAAAGAAGTGCGCGAAGAGAAAATTGCACCATTTGCAGAAGTCAAAGATACTGTCCGTGCAGCATATCTGCGCTCTGAAGCTGCCAAACTGGCAGAGAAGAAAGCCCAAGAAACTTTGGCTGCGTTGAAAGCCGGTAAAGCTGCCGACGTTCAATGGTCGCCTGTTTCACAATTGAGCGCGCAAGATGCACGCAAAACCATGTCTCCGGAAGCTTATGCGGCTTTGTTGAAAGCGCGCTCTGTCGGCGGTAAACCTGCGTACGTATTATTGGAAGGTATGCCTGCACCGGTGATTATGGAAGTTCAGAGCGTTTCTGCTCCTGAAAATGCCGATTCACAGATTCCGGCTGCCAAACAGGCTTTGGTTCAGCAGCTTTCTGCGAATGTGTTCGATAGTTTACTCCAGTATTTGGGTAGGAAAATCGATCGTACGCAAGGTGCACAGCAAGTTAATAATGCTGCCGAATAAGCAGAGTATTTGAGTAGGGCAGCCGGATGAATTCCGGCTGTTTTCTTATTTTTAGCCATCTTTTTAAAGGCCGTCTGAAATCATGAGTAAAAATCCTGATGCCTTTGTCCGCTTGATTAATGCATTAAAAATCCTGCCCAATGTCGGCCCAAAATCCGCACAACGCATGGCTTACCAGCTTTTACAGTACAAACGCGAAGAAGCGCAGGAGTTGGTGGATGCTTTGCAGTTTGCTTTGAGACAGGTGCAGCATTGTCGGATGTGTAATACATTTTGCGAAGGCGATTTGTGTGAAATTTGTGCGGACGAAAAACGCGAAAAAAGCCGCTTGATGATTGTACATATGCCGGCGGATGTCTCCAGTATGGAGGCGGCCAATTGCCATGATGGCCTGTATTTTGTTTTGATGGGGCAAGTCAGTCCGGCGCAGGGCATGGATATTTCGGCAGTAGCATTAGATAAGCTGGTTGCCCGTTTGCAGGCGAGTGATATTGAGGAAATTATCATTGCAACCAACTTCACAGCCGAAGGTGATGCGACAGCATATGTATTGGCGGAATTATTTAAAAACCTTCCTTATAAAGTCAGCCGATTGGCAAGGGGAATACCTTTGGGCGGCGAGATGGAATATGTGGATGCCGGTACTTTGGCTCAGGCTGTTTACGATAGAAGAAATATCCAATCTTAAATGCCAATATAAAAAGGCCGTCTGAAAGTCTTTCAGACGGCCTTTTCATCGATTAAATCAGATTATTTGCAGCTGACGCCTTGAATTTGAGGCGTATCGCCGTTGCCGACTTTGAATGCACATTTGGTTGCGCTGCTGCCGGATACGGTAACAACACCGTTTCCGCTGTTGAGGCTGACAGGTTCTTTTACGCCCATGCCGACAGCAGTGGCTGCCAGTTTTTGAACATCGGCGTCAGAGTAAGCGGTATTGTTTGAACTGATTTTGATTTCTTTGGCGGCATATGCATTGAAGCTGAATGACAAACCTACAGCTACGGATACGAGGCCCAAGAATTTTTTGCTGTTCATTAGTGTATTTCCTTTTTGATGGTGACAAAGGTGTCACAGCTTCAGAATAAGGGCGATTGGCCGATTGTGCAAGTTTTTCGGCGGAATTTACGGGAAGATACATGGTTTTACATACACTTTATCCCTGAATGCTACATCAGTCGGGCAATCGGACGACCTGTCGGTTTTACGGTACAATAAGCGTTTTTTGACAAACGAATGAGGCATTTTTGAATGGCTTCTTTAGAAACTTGGATAGGCCTGCGCTATCTGCGTGCGAAAAAACGCAATGGCTTTATGTCATTTATTACCATGATTTCAATCGCCGGTATCGCCTTGGGCGTAACTGCACTGATTGTGGTTTTATCGGTAATGAACGGATTTCAAAAAGAGATACGCGGTCAATTGTTGAACGTTGCACCTCATGCGGAAATCGGCTATTACGATGTCGGTAGTGCGCCGGGTTGGCAGAATTTGCGCGAATTTGTAAAAGGCAAAAAGGAAGTATTGGCCAGCGCGCCTTATGTTTCCGATCAGGCTTTGCTTGCCAATGCCGGCGAAGTGCGCGGTGTGCAGATACGCGGTATTTTGCCGTCTGAAGAAAAAAATGTCGTTGATTACGGTAAGGATATGCCGGCCGGCAGTTTTGACGATTTGAAGCCGGGCGAATTTGATATTATTTTGGGTCAAGGGCTTGCTGAGGCATTGGGCACGGAGATTGGCGGCAAGGTTACAGTGATTACGCCAGAGGGTAATGTTACTCCTGCCGGCGTAGTGCCGCGCTTGAAGCAGTTTAATGTGGTTGGTGTGGTAAAAACTGGTGTTTATGAAGTCGATAATACCTTGGCCATGACGCATATCAAGGATGCGCAAGTCTTGTATCGGCTGGGAGAAAATGTCGGTGGGCTGCGTTTGCGACTGGCTGATCCTCAGAATGCGCCGTCTTTCATTGCCAAGTTGATTCCTGATACTAAAAAAGATGAGGTATGGGCGCGCGACTGGACGTTTAACAACCGCAGCTATTTTGAAGCCGTTGAGTTGGAAAAACGCATGATGTTCATCATTTTGACACTGATTATCGCGGTTGCTGCGTTTAACCTCGTCTCTTCCTTGGTAATGGCGGTAACGGAAAAACAAGCCGATATTGCGATTTTGCGCACGTTGGGTTTGTCTCCGGGCGGCGTCATGAAGATTTTCTTGGTGCAGGGCGCATTTGCGGGGTTCTTCGGTACGCTTGTGGGTGTGGTATGCGGTGTATTGCTGGGTTGGAATGTCGGCAAGATTGTCGCGTTTTTTGAAGATCTGTTTGGTGTGCATTTGATTAACTCACAGGTTTATTTCATCGATTACCTGCCTAGCGATGTGAACTGGAAGGATGTTGCCGTTATTGCCTGCATTTCGCTTGGCTTGGCATTTATCGCCACACTGTATCCGAGCTGGCGTGCTGCAAAAACCCAACCTGCGGAGGCTCTGCGTTATGAGTAAGACAATTTTGAAATGTATCGGCGTTGGCAAAAGCTATAATGACGGCGCATTGAATGTACAAGTGTTGAATCATTTAGATTTTGAAGTTGCCGAAGCGGAAAGCGTGAGTATCATCGGTTCGTCAGGCAGCGGTAAATCCACATTGCTGCACCTTCTCGGTGGCTTGGATATGCCGTCTGAAGGCAAGGTAATACTGATGGATCAGGATTTGGGCGGTTTGAGTCAAAAACAGTTGGGCGAATTGCGCAACCGTTATTTGGGCTTTGTGTATCAGTTCCACCATCTATTGCCTGAGTTTTCTGCTTTGGAAAATGTCATGATGCCGCTTTTAATCGGCAAAATGCCCAAGGCGATGGCCGAGGAAAAGGCTGTCAAGATGCTGAAAAAGGTTGGCTTGGACAAGCGTATGCTGCACCGTCCGAGCGAACTTTCCGGCGGCGAGCGTCAGCGTGCGGCGATTGCCCGTGCTTTGGTTAATGAGCCAAAATGCTTATTGGCAGATGAGCCGACGGGGAACCTTGACCGTAAAAATGCGCAAAATGTGCTGGACATGATGCTGGATTTGAAACGCGAATTGAACACCAGCCTGATTGTAGTGACCCATGATGACGAGCTGGCTGAGCGTTTTGACCGGGTAATGACCATGAAAGACGGCAGCCTGCAAGTGCTGCAATAAGGTTATTATTTCAGGCAAATATTTTATGCTTTGAACGGTATAATAGAGGCCGTCTGAAAAATAGGTTTTCATTTATGGAAATGCTGTTTTTCAGACGGCCTTTCTTTTGTCCGTATCAATCAAGCCTAAACCATGAATCCGACCGACTCTATCCTTTCCTCTGCCGCAGATGCGGCCATAGCGTTTTTCCGCCGCCACGAAGTACAGGGGGTATCCGTTATTGAGCCTTATGTGGTTCGGCTGTTTGCAGCCTTGCAAAACGGGCATTCGTTTATTTACTTGGATAAAGAGGATGTCGATGCCTTAAGCAACTTGCCGAACTTGGTCGGTAATGCGGATAAACCGCTTATCCTGCAAGGCCGGAAATTGTTTTTGGGGCGGATGTGGCAGTTGGAGCATGATTTGGCTGTTGAAATCAAACGGCTGGCCAGTGCAGAGGCGGAAGAAGTGAATTTCATGGCGGCTTCAAAAAGCCTGAGCGACTGGTTTGACCCTAAAGACAGTAAAGAGCAACGGGATGCTGCGGCTTTGGCTTTGCTGCAAAACTTTATGCTGATTACCGGTGGGCCGGGTACGGGTAAGACGACGACCGTAGCAAAGCTTTTGGGTCTGATTTGCAATAACAGTACGAAGCTGCCCCGTATCGCGTTGGCAGCGCCGACGGGCAAAGCGGCTGCGCATATGGCACGGGCTTTGCAGCGTGCTTTGGACGGTTTTGATTTGTCTCCGAGCATTAAAGCGCATTTGGAAAACTTGGAAGGGCAGACCGTCCATCGATTGTTGAAACTGAGGCCGCCGCAAATGCGCCCTGCGTTCAATCGTGAATATCCACTTGCTTTGGATGTTTTGGTGGTGGATGAGGCTTCGATGTTGGATTTGCCGCTGGTGTTGGATTTGTTGCGTGCCGTACCGACCGGCTGTCGTCTGGTGTTGCTTGGCGATGAAAACCAGTTGCCGTCGGTTGGTCTGGGAGCCGTATTGGCGGCATTGTCGCGTCCGACAGCTTTGGATAAAGAAACCGCTGAAAAGCTGGAGGTGTATCTGCCCAATCATGGCTTTGAGATTAAAGGGCAGCCACAGGCTTTATCGCAAAACAATGCCAAATTGACGTTCAGTCACCGTTTTGGCGCAGACAGCGGTATCGGTTGTTTGGCAAGGGCGGTGGTGTCCGGGGAAAAGCAAACTGCGGTCGAACAGTTTGACAAGTTTCCCAAAGAGTTGGAAATGAAATCAGGCCGTCTGAAAGAGCAGGTCGCCTTGCTGTATCAAAAGCAACAGAATTATTGGCAGGCCGTGGCAGAGAATAATGTCGCACTCGCTTACGGTCATGCGGCCGATGTGGTGGTATTGGCGGCTTGGCGGCAGGATGCGGATGATTTGAATCAGGCTTATCAAGAATATCTGCAACGACAAGGCAAGGTTTCGGGCGAAACGCCTTGGTTTGCCGGACAAATCATCATGATTACCCACAATGATTACATGCTGGAAGTGTTTAACGGCGACATCGGGCTGATTATGAAAGATGAAGAATCGTTGAATGGCTTGTCTGCCTATTTCCCTGAGAAAGATGGATTCAAAAAAATTGCCATCAGCCGTTTGCCTGATTTTGAATCGGCTTTTGCCATGACGGTGCATAAGAGCCAAGGTTCGGAATATCGGGAAGTATGGCTGTTGCCGCCGTCAGTGCCTGCAACGACGGAGGGCGAAGAGGAAGCTCGAGGGTTGGATAAGGCTTTGCTTTACACGGCCATTACCCGCGCGCGTGAATGTTTTGTGTTTTGGGGAAATGCAGAGGAATTGTGTCAGGCTGTGGGATGCCATCAAAAACGCAGGACAGCATTGGCCGATGCCTTGAAATGGCAGTTTGAACAGTCTGATGAGCAGGCTTCCGTTTGACCTGAATCAAGAGGCCGTCTGAAAGAGGATAAAGCGTTTAAATCTGCTTGACGGATTACACTAATTTACATACGATAAAAATAATTAGTAAATAAAATGAATAATTTATACGAAATTCATAGTTTTGTACGCTTTATCGAATACTTCACTTTCAATACCTTCTTTTGGAGAGTCGGCATGAAATTTCAAACCAAACTGATTGCAACCTGTATTTTATTGGCATCATCATCTTATTCTTTGGCAGAGAATGCTGATGGCGGACATGATGCGGCAGCTTTGGCTACCACCAACGATTACGTCAATTCCGGCAGTATCATTCGCAAGGATGACGATAAAATCAGCATTTTCAATGATTTGTTGACTGTGAATGGTGGTTTGCGCGTACGTGCGGATACCAAAGACATCAATGCCAACAACAGCGGCATCAATCCGACGCCTGAAGATACCAATGCCAACTTCAATGCGGAGTTTTGGTTACGCGCAAAACTGTATAAAGATTGGAAATTGGTGGCCCAAATTGAGCCGAATATTGATTTGGAAACCGGTAAATTCAACGGCGATCATGATGTGCCGGTCAATAAACTGTATGCCGAAGGTACTTTGTACAACAATATTAAAGCGCGTGTCGGTAAATTTGGTGCGTTCTCTTCCTACGGCCGCGTCTGGGATACCGAAGTAACCGGCGGCGAAATCTTCTTCGACAATAAAACCCTGCCTACCAAAATCTATGCGGGCCGCCGTACCGGCAATCTGAACGACAACACATGGGGCATTGGCGGCCGCCGCAGACATTTTGCCGCGGTTCAAAGTATGTTGCCTGTGAATGAGAATATCAACGTCGGCGCAACCGTCAGCTACATGAAAGACATCGATGTACGCGGTGCGAAGAAAAATGCGGTCTTCGGAGAAATCGGTACGGACATCAAGTTTAATGATGATTGGCATTGGATGGCCGCAGTCAGCAAGTCCAATATCAAAGCCTATAATGATGCCGGACAAGAAATCAAAAATGACGGCGTGTTTACTGAGGTACACTATAAATTGGCCGACTGGAACGTCCGTAATGCTTATGACGTATTCTTGAACTACCGCCGTGTCGGTTCGTTGTCCGGTGTCTCTTCTGTTGAGGATTACAGCAAAAATGTCCAAGGCGTGCAAATCGGTGCGACCTATATTCCTTGGAAAAACTGGAAACTCAAAGGCTTCTATTTGGCCGGCAAACAGGTTACGCCTACCGTAGGCACAGATAAGCAGGATGTAAACGTTATTCGTGGTCAGTTAGAATATAAATTTTAATCATCACAAATAAAAAACAGGCAGGATGTCCTGCCTGTTTTTGGTTTTCAGACGGCATGGATATAGGGCCGTCTGAAACAATGGAAGAAACGCTTTACCAGCTATCGCGCTTCATACGGTCAAGCTGGCGGCGGTCGCGTTTGGTTGGGCGTCCGTCCGGATAAGCGGCACTGATGCGGCTGGCTTGGTCGAGCTGTTTTTGAGCTTCGCGTTCGGCAGCCGTTTTCATGTCTTCTTCGTAGAGTAAACGTGCTTCCGGTGCCGGTCGGCGTTGATGATTGAGCGCGGCAACTTTGAATTTATAGGGAAGGGAGTTCAAAGTCATGTCGATGGTGTCGCCGGCAGAAATATTTTTGCTGTTTTTCACCTTCGAGCCGTTTACCAAAACCCTGCCCAGCTCAATATGTTTTTGTGCCAGCGCGCGGGTCTTGAAAAAGCGCGCGGCCCACAGCCATTTGTCCAAGCGCATGGACGAATTGTCATGATCGTTTTTCATAGCCTGTTTGAAATGATTGAACTGAATTGAAGTTTATCATAAGATACGGCACTCCATGCGTTTAGTGCAGATATACTATTTCTTTATTATAAAGGCCGTCTGAAAGATTTTTTATTGCAAAAGATGGCAGTTTCCCTTTGAGAAATGCTGTCAAATACGTCTGTTTAGCGTATCATGTCAGCAACCGTTACCGAGAGCTTTGTTTTATGAAACCCGTTTTTTTGGACTTCGAACAACCCATCGCCGAATTAACCAATAAAATTGACGAGTTGCGATTCGTACAAGACGAATCTGCCGTTGATATTTCCGACGAGATTGCCAGACTGAAAAAGAAAAGCAGCGAGTTGACCAAGTCAATTTTCAGCAAGCTGACTCCGGCTCAAATTTCACAAGTATCCCGCCATCCGCAACGTCCTTATACTTTGGACTACATCAACGGTATTTTTACCGATTTTGAAGAGCTGCACGGCGACCGCCATTATTCTGACGATCATGCCATTGTCGGCGGTTTGGCGCGTTTCAACGGCCAAAGCGTGATGGTTATCGGCCATCAAAAAGGTCGCGATACCAAAGAAAAAATCCGCCGCAATTTCGGTATGCCGCGTCCTGAAGGTTACCGTAAAGCACTGCGCTTGATGAAGACTGCCGAAAAATTCAATATTCCGGTCATGACCTTTGTCGATACCCCGGGCGCGTATCCGGGAATTGGCGCAGAAGAACGCGGCCAGTCTGAAGCCATCGGCCGTAATTTGTATGAACTGACCCGTCTGCATGTGCCGGTATTGTGCACCATCATTGGCGAAGGCGGCTCGGGGGGTGCGTTGGCAGTGGCTGTCGGCGACTACGTCAATATGCTGCAATACTCGACTTATTCGGTGATTTCTCCCGAAGGTTGCGCTTCTATTCTTTGGAAAACTGCTGAAAAAGCAGCAGATGCCGCGCAAGCATTGGGTATTACTGCCAAACGCCTGCAAGAATTGGATGTCATCGACACAGTGATTGATGAGCCTTTGGGTGGCGCACACCGTGATTTTGAAACCACGATGAAAAACGTCAAAACCGTTTTGGAACAGCAATTAAGCGAAGCGCAAAGCATGACCATGCCTGACTTGCTTTCTCGCCGTTTCGACCGCATCATGGCTTACGGTAAATTTACCGATAAATAAGTTTGACTGTTGAAAAAGCAAGCAGATGGTCGCTGCTTGCTTTTTTTGTGTTCTATTTTTGAGTAATTTACAATTTCAGGCCGTCTGAAATGTCGCAAGTATCCCCTGATTCCCTATTTAAAAGTTTTCAAGCAGCTTTTCCTGATTTGCCGAGCCATACTGTTTTTGAAGTTGGCTTAAGTGGCGGATTGGATTCTGTTGTCCTGCTGCATCTTTTGCATCGGATGCGCGAATTTCGCTATTTTGATTTGCGTGCTGTCCATGTTCATCATGGTTTAAGCACTAATGCCGACAGTTGGGCAAAATTTTGTCAGGATTATTGTCAGCGTCTGAATGTGGCTTTGCGGGTGTGCCGTGTCAATGTGGAAAAACAAGGAAAAGGTTTGGAGGCTGCGGCCAGGGCTGCACGATATCAGGCATTTTCAGACGGCCTGAAGAAAATTATTGTTTTGGCACATCACCGCAATGATCAAATCGAAACATTTATGTTGTCGGCTGTGCGCGGAGGCGGATTGCGCGGTATGGCGGCCATGCCGGTATGGCGTGATTTAAATGAAGAGATTCAAATCTGGCGGCCGATTTTGGCATTTTCCCGTCAGGAACTGGTTGAGTATGCGCAACAATGGGGATTGTCTTTTGTTGAAGACGAAAGTAATGAAGACTCCGGCTATTTACGCAATTGGATGAGAAATCAGGCTTTGCCGCAATGGCAGCAGCGTATCCCGAATTTTGAGCAGCAAATTTGTGCCAATGTTCGATTATTGCAGGAAGATTTGCAGCTTTTAGATGAATTGATTGAGTCTGAATACCAGCGCATCAGTCCAAACGGAATATTCAGTGTCAGTCTGTGGCGGCAATGTACACCGCTTTTGCGTCGTCGGCTGCTTTGGTATTTTTTGCGAAAGCAAACGGAATCATTGCCTTCTTATCACAGCATTGCCGATTTTGCCCGAGTATTGGAAACCGCTGATCAAGCGCAGTTGAATTTGTCAGACGGGGAACTGGTCGCATATCGGGACAAGCTGTTTGTTTGTCAGGAAAGTGAGTTTCAAAAACTGCCTTGGTGTAATGGCAGCGAAGTTCGAGGCCGTCTGAAAGATATTTTGCTTGAAAATGGTTTCGTTTTATTACCGTTTAAGGGAGGTTTGTCAGAAGAGGAATTGGAGAAGCAGGCGGTACTTCGAAGTGTAGTCAAAGGTGATGTGATTCATTCGGGAGAGAGGGAAAAATCAGTCGAAAAACTATTGCAAGAGTGTCATATTGTGCCACTCGTCCGTAAATATTGGCCGATTATCTTAAGTATGGGCAACAAGTGCCTTGCTGTTGTTAATCTTCGGGTGGGAAGCGATGTTCAAATAGGGGAAGGCTATCTGCCTGTTCATGAAAAGTTAGCTAAATATATAGCAGAAAAGTAAAGAGGCAAACTTTAAATTTAGTAAGTATTAGTAATTTAACTACTTGTACTAAGTGTAGGTATAATAAGCAATACAGCTTATATTAGAGCATCTACACGAATAAACTTTTGCGATTAAGGGAGAATCATCGGCTATAACCCGACCACCACCGAAACCAATACCCGACACAAATCACGGCTTCGCCATTGGGTAGATATATTCGGCCCCGGTAGCTCGCCGCACAACTGCCACGGTATCGGCAACAAGCAATGCGTCAAAGACGGCTACCGTACAGAAGAAGATATCGGCGTGATGCCGAAAACCAAGCGTATCTACGACTACCTTAATCCGCAACCCAGCAAACAGGAGAAGTAAACATGATGAAAACCGCAACCGTATTGGCCTTAGGTCTGTCCACCCTAGCGGCAGGCTGCACTTTTGAAGGGTTCAGACTACCGCCTGATGCCGCCCTAGACTGGAAATTGTGCAACGAAAGGAAAATTTATCCTGACATTCATATCCCCCCAGGTGAGAGCATAGAAAGGCAGCGAGAAATGTTAAGGCAAATGGGGCTAAGGGATAAAAGAAAAGACGATGATATGTACGCCTGCGGCTACAACCCCATAGCGGGCGGAGGCCGGGAAGCCGATGCCTGTGTGCGCAAAAAAGGCTGGTATGTGTGGCGGAACGATATTTTTCCCGAAAACAAAATCTACGAGCAATGCCAGCACGATTAGTCCGGCTTTACCGCTTTCAGGCTGCCTGCAAAGGCAGCCTGAAAGCCTAACGGGAATGTAATCTTGTGGAACTATTTCAAAGCGATGCTGTCTTTATTGTGCACAGCACGCTTTACTATTTTTGGTTTAAAGCAGTAAAACGATTAAAGGTTGGGTATGAACGATCGCCAAATAGATCAAGTTTTGGTGGAGCGCGCGCAGAAAGGTGACCATAAGGCATTCGAGATGCTGATGTCCAAGTATCAGCGTCGGCTAAACAGACTGATTTCCCGTTTTATTCAGGATGAGCATGAAGTGCACGATGTAACCCAAGAGGCAATGATTAGGGCTTATCGTGCGCTGGTTAATTTTCGCGGTGAGAGTGCATTTTATACATGGCTGTACCGTATCGGTATCAATACGGCAAAGAATTTTCTGACCACTTCGGGTCGCCAGTTTTTTGTCAGTTCGGAAGCAGCCAATGAGGATGGAGATGTTCTTGATTTAACCGATCAGATTGCGGATTACCATACGCCGGAAGCTGAAATGATGAATTGGGAAATCTTGCAGACCGTCGAAGCAAGCATTGCGCAACTGCCGGACGATATGTGTCAAGCCATTACGCTTAGGGAAATGGATGGCTTGTCTTACGAAGAAATAGCTCGGATAGTGGATTGTCCGATAGGTACTGTACGTTCGCGTATTTTCAGAGCGCGTGAACTGATTGCAAAAGATTTGCGGCCGCTGTTGGATACTTCTGAAGAACAAAGGTGGTAATAAAAATGAATGATAAAACAAATAAAGCATTGGAGTATGTGTCTGCATTGATGGACGGTGAAGCATTGACTGATGAGATGCCGGATGCCGTATTGGCAGACGAGGAAGCCTTGCGCGCTTGGCATGAGTACCACATTATCGGCGACTGTATCCGTCAGAGTGCAGCGGCGAGTGTTGCCGGTGAAACCATGCAAAGCAAAGCATTTACAGTGCCTCAAACCGAGGCTGAAGGCAAACAGGAAAAATATGCTCAGCGCGAAGCGGCCAATAGCGGCTTCTTCAAATTCTTCGCGGCTGCTGCCAGCGTGTGTGCAATTGCTGTTGCTGTATGGCAATTTACACCGCAAACTTCTCGTGGCGCTATGCCGGTTGCAGAGAAGTCTAATGTTCAGCCTGTCCAAAATATTATTCCGGTAAGCGATACGCCTAGTGATAAAGCAGCTTCCGAGCCTGGCGAGACTGTTGTGCCGAATGCGGCAAAAGACGGCAAACTTGAAAACCGTCCGACTGTCCGCATTGAGCAAAAAAATGAGCAGCAGACTGTTGTGCAGTAAAAAATGAAATCATGCAAAACCCTTGCTTCATTGCAAGGTTTTTTTATTTTCGAAGCAAAATAGTCAGGCCGTCTGAAAGCATAGCTTCAACGAAGTCAAAACAGTTATAATGCGCTCCATGAAACTGATTACCTCTGCTCAAAACGAACAGCTCAAACATTTATTCCGTCTGCTGACGCAGGCCAAAGCAAGGCGTGAAAGCGGCGAAACCGTATTGGAAGGCGTACATCTGCTGCAATCTTATTTGCAAAGCGGTGGTACGCCCAAGCAGGTTTATCTGCCTGAAAAGAAACAGCAACATCCTGAAATTCAAGAAATTACGGCGCAGTTGGATGAGGGATTGATTACTTGGGTCGGTAACGAAGCGCTATCTAAAATCACCAGTCTGAGCGATGCCGATGATGTGATGACTTGGATTGATATTCCGAAACAGGCAGGTTTGCCTTCAGACGGCGATTGCGTGGTATTGGAGCGGGTACAAGACCCCGGCAATGCAGGCACGATTTTGCGCAGCGCGGCAGCGGCCGGAGTCAGGCAAATCGTGTGCGGCAATGATTCAGTGGATATCTGGTCGCCCAAAGTGTTGCGAGCGGGGATGGGGGCGCATTTTCTGCTGTCTATTTTCAGTCGAGTGGAATTATCTGCTTGGATGGAAACGTATCAGCATCAAATTTGGGCAACCGCCTTGGGCGGTCGCAATATCGGTTTGTATGAGATGGACCTCAGTCAAACTTGTGCTTGGGTGTTTGGCAACGAAGGCAGCGGCGTGAGCGAAACGGTAAAAGAGAAGGCCGATGCCTGTGTCAAAATTCCCATGTTGGGACAAACCGAATCCTTGAATGTCGCGATGGCGGCGACGGTTTGCCTGTTTGAACAAATGCGGCAACGTATTCATGCCCAGGCCGTCTGAAAACAATAATACGATTTTATTTTAAGGAACAAAAATGCAAATACTGACTTTTGATGAAGTGGCACGCAGCCGCTTGATGGAATTGCTGGATGCCAAATCCGAAGCCCACAACACCATGCGTTGTGATGAGGTTCAAGGTTTCATGATGGCGTTATTGAGCGGTCCGGATGCTTTGAACCCGACCAACTGGCTGCCTGAGATTTTGGGTGAGGAATCTTTGTTTGATGCCAAAGAGCGCACCGAAATCGAACGTTTGGTCATGGCAATGGCCGCCGATATGCGCATGAAGCTCAATGAAAAAATTCTGCCTGATTTGTGGTTTTATGAAGATGAAGCCGGCAATCCGGATTTCTACACTTGGTGTAACGCCTATCTTTACGCACTGGATATTGTGCCTACCGATTGGTTTGAAGCCGTCGATCAGGAAGAATTTGAAGATCTGTTCTATCCGATTATGGCTTTGGGCGGTATCTATGACGATGAGGAAAACGGCGAAGTCATCTTGCATCTGAATGAAAAAGAGCTGACCCAGCTGGAATCTGACTTGCCGCATGTCCTGCTTGATATTTACTGGTACTGGCAGGCCATCATCAATAAGCCGCAAACCGTACGTCGTGAAGGCGAAAAAGTGGGTCGCAATGATCCTTGCCCATGTGGCAGCGGTAAAAAGTACAAAGCCTGCTGCGGCAAATAAACCATGAAATAAAAAGGCCGTCTGAATGCTTGGAATTCAGACGGCCTTTAATGTTTTTTGTTTAGAAGAATGAGGCTAACCAAACAAACAGGATGGTCAGTGCGATGGTCAATGCGCAGCCGATTTTGGCCACAGTACCGATGATGAAGCCGATAAACGTACCAATACCGACTTTGCCTGCCTGCCATGTGTCTTTGCGTGCGATAAATTCGCCGATGGCCGCGCCGGTCAACGGGCCGAGCAACAAGCCGGGAATAGAGAAGAATGCGCCGACGATACCGCCGATAAACGCACCCCAAACCGCGGTTTTACTTGCGCCGGTATATTTTGCACCCAATGCACCCGCCACATAGTCCATCGCAGTGCCGAATACGGCAACGATGGCCAAAAAGGTTAGCGTACCCGAGCCAAACACTTGATAATCGCCGGCATAACCCAATAGCCATGCGCCACCAAACATCAAACCCAGTCCGGGCAAGGCAGGGTAAATCGTTCCCAGAATACCGACAGCGATGGCGATCAAGCCGAGGATAATCAGAATGGTGGTCATGGTTTTCCTTTTGATTGAGGGGTGGACAACGGCGGTATTATGAGGGCGTTTTGCCGGATTGCGATAAAGGTTTATGCAAGAAAATGAAAATATGCCTAAATATTCAGACGGCCTTTCAGTCAATAGCTACCGAAAGGCCGTCTGAACGTTTAAACGCCGTTACATGCCGCAGGTTTTGGGTTTGTTTGCCAAAATATTGATGACTTTGCGTTCGGCTTTTTGCGGTTCGATTTTGATTTCGCTTTCGTCTTCTTCGCTGCCGTCGGAGAAACGTTCCGGCATTTTTTCGCTGTCAAACGCCAAGTCGCCGCCGTGTTTCAGGCTTTGACCGCGTTCCAAGCTGACAAAGTCGAAAAGTTCGGTATCGGCCAAATGCGATGGAACGACGTTTTGCAGGGCAGAGAACATAGACTCGATACGGCCGGGGAAGCGTTTGTCCCAGTCGCGCAACATATCGCCGATGACTTGGCGTTGCAGGTTGGGCTGAGAGCCGCAGAGGTTGCACGGAATAATTGGGAATTGCTTCAGCTCGGCGTATTTGATCAAGTCCTTCTCTTTGACATACGCCAGAGGACGGATGACGATGTGTTCACCGTTATCGCTTACCAGTTTGGGCGGCATGGCTTTGAGTTTGCCGCCGTAAAACATATTCAGGAACATGGTAGCGAGGATGTCGTCGCGGTGGTGTCCCAAGGCGATTTTGGTGCAGCCCAATTCTTTTGCAGTGCGATAGAGGATGCCTCGGCGCAAGCGACTGCACAGCGAGCAAGTCGTTTTGCCCTCTTCCAATACGCGTTTAACTGTGGAATAAGTGTCTTCTTCAACGATTTTGTAGGGAACGCCGATGCTTTCGAGATAGGTCGGTAATACTTCTTCAGGGAAGCCCGGTTGTTTTTGGTCGAGATTGACGGCGACCAGTTCAAAATCAATCGGCGCACTGGCTTGTAGCTGGCGTAGAATGTCTAAAAGGGCGTAGCTGTCTTTGCCGCCTGAGAGGCAGACCATGATTTTGTCGCCCGGCTCGATCATATTGAAATCGTTAATGGCATCGCCGACGGCGTGGCGCAGGCGTTTGCTGAGTTTGTTGTTTTCTAATTCTTGCTTGGTTTTTTTGGACATGGCTGTTTGTGCTTTGAAATAATAGAAAAATTTAAGGGCGGTATTGTACCGCAAAAGAATAAAGGCCGTCTGAAAAACTACGAGTGCTTGATTGAAGCGGCGTTTTCAGACGGCCTGATATTTGTGCTTTATTTGATTTGAAGGGCGGTAATTTTGATTTCAACCTTCCAGTCGGGCGAAGCAAGTTTCGCCTCTACGCAGGCACGGGCGGGAGCGCGTTCAGGTGCTGTCCATGCGTCCCAGGCTTCGTTCATGGCGGCGTAGTCGTTCATATCGGGCAGATAGATGGTGGCTTCTAAAATATGGGCTTTGTCGGATTGGCATTGTGCGAGCCATGAATCGATTTGCGCCAAAACATTTTCAGTTTGCGCTTTGGCATCGGCTTCAGGATTTTCGGGAACCATGCCGGAGAGGAAAACCAAGCCGTTGGCTACGACGGCTTCCGAATAGCGTTTGCTTGTACCAAGATAGCAGATGTCCATGTTGTCTCCTGATTTCAAAAAGAAGGTATGGTAACATTGCGACTGTTTACGTTCCACATTTAAGAGGGGCCGTCTGAAAAGGATGGCGGAAAGCGACCATGAGTAAAGCAGAATATCCGGTTACACAGGCAGTACGCTTTTTACGCAGTAAGAAAATCGATTTTGTCCCTTATGTTTACGCGTATGAAGAACACGGCGGTACGGCGCATTTTGCCGAATGTACGGGCAAGCCCGAGCATCAGGTCATCAAAACGATTGTCTTGCAGGATGAGCATAAAAAAGGTTTGGTTGTTTTAATGCACGGCGACAAACATATTTCCACCCGCAATCTGGCGCGTGAACTGGGCTTGAAACACATCGAGCCGGCAACAGCGGATCAGGCGGCGAAATGGACAGGATATTTGGTCGGCGGTACGTCGCCGTTCGGTATGAAAACCGCGTTGCCGGTTTATGTGGAAGAAAGCATTTGGGCTTTGGATGAAATTTTTATCAATGGCGGCAAACGTGGGTTTATCGTAGGCATGAAGCCTGAAAACCTGCGGACGCTCAATCCGCAAAATGTTCATGTTGCAGTGGACGCGTAAAGGAGGGGAATACAGATGGAACAAGTGAATTTATACGAAATCTTGGGTGTATCTCAGGATGCTGATATCAACGTTATCCGTGAGGCTTACGGCAAATTGGTGGCCAATCCGGATATTCAGAAAGATGAGGAGCGGTTTAAAGCCATCGGGCAGGCGTTTGAAGTATTGTCTCATCCGGAAAAACGGTTAGCTTATGATGCGGCTATGCAGTACGAGCGTCAGGAAACCAATACCAACAACTTCACTAATATGGCGACAAATGTGGTTAACACGCCCAGCTCTGACGTGAAAAACTATGTTTTTATCGCTTATGTGACATATGCTGTGGGTTTATTGATTTTGTTTACCCCCGTTGTCGGTGTGATCATGGCGTATGTTAAACGCGATGAGGCTCAAGGCAGTATTTACGCCAGCCATATCGATTATTTGATTAAGACATTTTGGGTGTCTTTAGTGGGTACGGTTTTGGGAACTTTTACTACACTGATCTTAATTGGTTGGCTGATTTTGTTGGTAACTGCCATTTGGTTTATTTACCGTGTAGTCATCGGACTGATTAAACTGAATGAAGATAAGCCCGTTTCTACTCAAGGATGGTTTTAAAGCATGGCATATTTATTGGCAAGTATCGTTTGCAGCGTGTTGGTTTCCGTATTGTTGAAAGTGGCACGCAAGCAAAAAATCAATATCGAGCAGGCGGTAGCGGTGAACTACATCGTTGCCGTCACTTTGACCATGCTGGTGTTAAAGCCTGATTTGAGCAATCCGCAGGTATTTTTGCCGACTTGGTGGCTTTTTGTGGCCTTGGGCATTTTGCTGCCAACCGTGTTTGTCATTATGGGTAAATCCGTAGATGCGGCAGGTATCGTCAAATCAGATGCGGCGCAACGCCTCTCGCTGTTTTTACCCATTGTTGCTTCGTTTACGCTGTTTCATGAGCAACTGACCGAAGGTCGTCTGATCGGTTTGGTATTGGCATTTACGGCACTGTTTTTCTTGCTTTGGAAAAGCGATGGCGGCAAGAAATCCGGCGGCCTCAGTACGCAAGTAATGCTGCTTTTGGGCGTTTGGTGCGGCTACGGTGTCATTGATATTTTGTTCAAACAAGTGGCGAAAAGCGGTACCGCGTTTGCCGGTAATTTGCTGGTGGCGTTTTGTTTGGCCGGTATCTTGATGTTTGGCTACCTGTTTGCCAAAGGAAGCAAATGGACCAAAGAGGGCATAGTGGGCGGTATGATTTTAGGCTGCCTGAATTTTTTGAATATTGTTACTTACATTACGGCACACCAAATCATGAAGGATAACCCGACCTTGGTATTTGCCGGTATGAATATTGGCGTGATTGTTTTGGGTACGCTGATTGGTGCGGCAATATTTAAGGAAAAAATCAGCAGCATTAATGCAGCCGGTATCAGCATCGCTATTTGCTCGATAGCCTGCCTGTTTTATTGGCCGCAGATTCGCAGCTTGGTAGGCTAAAAATACTTATGCCGTCTGAAAATTTTCAGACGGCCTTATTTTTATTATAAAATAGCCATTCATGCGCCGATTTGGCCGTATGGAAATTATTTTACGCTTACGGGTGTTTCTATGTTAAACAAAGAAGTTGAACTCACACAATAATATCGATAGTTACATCATGAAACATATTAAAAAACACATTCAATGCGCCGTTCTCGGCATGCTGGTATTGTCCGGCTGTCAATCGTATCGAGAAGATCAAAGCCGCCGCAGTAAAATGGCTCAATTCGCGCTGAACCATCCCGTAGCCGCCCAAGTTATCGGTATGGAAGACGAAGGCCTAATCAATATGACCAGCAATGCCGCACGTTTTGCCGAGCGTTCAGGTTTGGACGACAAAGCAAACGGCGACAGCAAGGGAACACAAGTCAATGCCGTACGCCAAGCATTGTGGCAGGCGGCGATTGCTTCCAAATTCGACAGCATTATTGCAGAAAAAGCAGGTAATGCGCGTCTGACGGATATGGAATTGCGTGAAGGTAAAGACGACTACTTCAGCCGCTACCTTGCCGACCAAGCGGTCGATCAGCGCAACAACCGTATCGGCCGCAGTATCGGCAGTGCCAAGCCCGACAGCGATATGAAAACGCTGGCAGCAAGCATTTTGTTCTACTACAACAAAGTAGGCTTGTGGACGGCTTCCGAAGTGAATAACCGTTGGCACATCAAACAGGAAAAACTTTCAGACGGCCAGTATGCCGAGGCATTGAAAAACATCGCCAAATTGGATCAAAACGGCATGACCGAACAGGAGCGCAGCGGTTATAAAACCGATACGCTCAGCGAAATCAAACGTTCGGTTAAGGCCATGCGTCAAGTCGAAGACTGATTTTAAGACTTCATCATTTAAAGGCAATTATTATGAATTTCCCTCCGCGTTATGTCTCAAACACCCGTATGCGCCGTATGCGTAAAGACGATTTTTCACGTCGCCTGATGCGCGAACATACTTTGACGGCAGATGATTTGATCTATCCTGTTTTTGTATTGGAAGGCCAGAATCAGGAAGAGGCAGTCCCATCCATGCCGGGTGTCAAACGCCAAAGTTTGGACAAATTGTTGTTTACCGCTGAAGAAGCACTGAATCTCGGTATTCCTATGCTGGCTTTGTTTCCCGTGGTAACGCAAAACAAAACCGAGTTTGCGGAGGAAGCTTATAACCCTGAAGGCTTGGTACCGACAGTGGTACGAACCCTGCGCGAAAAATTCCCAGAACTGGGTATCATGACCGACGTTGCCTTGGATCCCTATACCATTCACGGTCAAGACGGTTTGACTGATGAAAATGGCTATGTCCTCAACGATGAAACCATTGAAGTTTTGGTAAAACAGGCTTTGTGTCATGCTGATGCAGGCGCACAAGTCATTGCCCCATCCGACATGATGGATGGGCGTATTCTTGCCATCCGCGAAGCTTTGGAAGATGCCGGACATATCCATACACGCATCATGGCATATTCGGCAAAATATGCTTCAGCGTTCTACGGCCCGTTCCGCGATGCTGTCGGCAGCTCAGGCAATTTGGGTAAGGCAGACAAGAAAACCTACCAAATGGACCCTGCAAACACTAACGAAGCTTTGCACGAAGTAGCATTGGATATTCAAGAGGGTGCAGATATGGTAATGGTAAAACCGGGTCTGCCGTATCTGGATGTCGTCCGCCGAGTCAAAGACGAATTCGGCGTGCCGACTTATGCCTATCAAGTTTCCGGCGAATATGCCATGCTTCAGGCAGCCATTCAAAACGGTTGGTTGGATGGCGAAAAAACCATTTTGGAAAGCCTATTGGCATTCAAACGCGCCGGTGCCGATGGCATTTTGACTTACTATGCGATTGAAGCGGCAAAATTGTTGAAGAAGTAAAATAAAGAAATAAATCAAAAAGCGGCAAACAGTGTTTATCCTGTTTTGCCGCTTTTTTGTATTACTTAAAATTGACTCAATAGAGCCCGACTAAGGTTTATTTTTTTAAATCTAAAAAATCTTGTATAGTTATTTTGACCAAATAAAGGCCGTCTGAAAAATCAGGGAACTGTTTTTTCAGACGGCCTTATATAATTTAAACCTTAGTGATGGCTACAACCGCCGTGGGTTTCACTGTGAATTCCAACGCTATTTGCGACTAGATAGCTCACTTCTTGCCATTTTTCACATCGTTGTTTGCGACTGGTTTCATTCACTCGACCAAATTTTATCAGAATACAGAGCTATTTGCGACTAGATTGTAAAAATCATCAAAAAGTTTAAACCGTATTGCAGCCCAATTTAATACGACTAATTTGATGTTTTAAAATAAATTCACAGATATTTAATCTTTATAGGTGTGCTATGCCAATCCGCAAAATCCCTAAAAATTACCGCAACATCACAGGCATTGCGCCACACAATAAAGCTGTTGGCGCAGCAGCTTATGAATCATCATTAGAACGAGATTTCTTGATACTTTTGGCATTCAATCAAGATGTGCAGCGTTTTGAAGTTCAGCCATTGGCGATTGAATGGTTTGATACTGCTGGCAAACACCATGTTTATACGCCTGATGTGTTGGTGCATTATCAATGTGATGTGATTGTGTATGAAGTGAAATATCGCAGCGATTTACGCGAAAATTGGCAGCAACTAAAACCAAAATTTCAGGCAGCCTTACGTTTTTGCAAACAAAATGGCTGGCGGTTTAAATTGATTACAGAAGTAGAAATTCATACGGACTTTTTGCGAAATGCGCAGTTTCTTTTACCGTATCGGCAGCATGGTTTGGCAGGTAAATACAGCGATCCTTATATGGATTTGTTGTATGAAACATTGCGTGAATTAAAGCAATCTACGCCTAATGCGCTGATTCAACATATTTTTCAAAATGAAGATAATCAAGCCAAGTTATTGCCTGTGTTGTGGTATTTGATTGCTACACAGCAAGTTGGCGTAGATTTAAATCAACCTATCACAATGAAATCAACAATATGGTTTAAAAAATGAAAGCAACTTTGAATGTGAATGTAGGTGCAATGGTTTTGTTTGATAACAAAGTTTGCACGATTACGGCTGTTTTAGATTTAGACACATATCAATTACGCGCCAATACAACAGGTGCAACTTATCAAGCGCAATTAGCGGATTTGTTCGCTTTTCAGGCTGCCGATATTCATCATGTAGATAGTGTTTCCGAGTCAAAATGGGAATTGGCGCAACAGCATTTTGATGTGATTGAGCCACTTATTCGCCAATCCAGATACACAAAAGCAGATGTTCAAGCGCGAGCAGCAGAATGTGGTGTTCACGTTAGTACTGTGTATCGTTGGTTAAAAATGTATCGGGAAACTGGCGTTTTAACTGGTTTAACGCGCAAACAGCGCAGCGATAAGGGAGTAACTCAAATTTCCGCAGAAGTAGAACAAATTATTCAGCAAGTTTTAGAAGTGGATTATTTGAATATTCAACGCAAATCCGCGCAAAAAATCATTACAGAAATTTCGCGCCGTTGCCACGAGCAAAATTTACCTATTCCCCATACCAATACCATTCGCAATCGTATTCAAAAAATTGCACCACAAATCAAAATGGCAAAACGGTTAAGTCGTCAAGCTGCTGAAATGAAATTTTTGCCATTACAAGGTAATTTTCCAAATGCGGATTATCCGCTTGCAGTCGTGCAAATAGACCATACTAAACTGGACATTATCCTAGTAGATGATGTGTATCGTAAACTAATCGGCAGACCGTGGATTACGTTAGCGATTGATGTATTCAGCCGTATGGTTACTGGATTTTATGTGTCGTTTGACCCACCGAGTGCGTTATCGGCCGGATTGTGTTTGTCGCACAGTATTTTGCCAAAAGAAAGCTGGTTGGCGAAACATGAAGTGAAAGGACGTTGGGCTGTGTGGGGTTTACCACGCAAAATTCATTTGGATAATGCCAAAGAGTTTCGCGGTAAAGTGTTAGAAAAAGCGTGTCAGCAGTATGGCATTGAAATTGAATGGCGACCTGTGGCAAGACCTAATTTTGGCGGACACATTGAGCGGTTGCTTGGCACAATTTTAGGCGAAATTCACGGTGTAACAGGTACAACTTTTTCCAATACACGAGAACGACAAGATTACGATTCAGAAGAAAAGGCTGCCTTAACTTTATCGGAATTTGAAACGTGGCTAACGGTATTTATTACCGATGTTTATCATCAACGAGTGCATTCCGCTTTGGGAATGTCGCCATTAGCCAAATGGAAACTGGGGGTTTTAGGCGATGATGATTCCGTAGGTGTGGGGCTGCCTGAAAAAGTGGCTGATGAAACTTTATTGCGCTTAACTTGAAATGCGAACTGTACAGCAATATGGTGTTGCCATTCATAAAATCACTTATTGGCATGATGTTTTACGCACTTGGATTGGTGCAACCGACCCAACCAATCCAAAGCAAGCACGACAATTTATCTTTCGTATAGACCCACGCGATTTAAGTGTGATTTGGTTTTATGCCCCTGATTTGTTGATGTATTTCCCTATTCCTTATCGGGATAGTTCGCACCCGGTTATTAGCATTTGGGAATTACGCGAAATTCAACGCCAACTAAAACGCGAGCAAAAGCAAAATATTGATGAAAACATGATTTTTGCAGCATACAGCCGAATGCGTGAATTAGAACAGCAAGCCAAAGGCAAAACCAAAGCGATACGCCGTGCCGAGCAACGCCGTCAATTAGACCAACGCACACGAGCCGCATTACCCACGCCCAAAGATGATTTTCAGGCTGCCATGCTGCCTGAAACGCAAAATCATGAATTTGACGATATTCAACCTTTTGATGATTTGGACGACTTATCATGAATTATCCGCACTTATCGCCCAAAGCAGCCGAGCAACTGAATTTAGATGATTTAGCGCGTATTGAATACATACGTTCCCCACGTTGGATAGGCTATCCTCAAGCACAACAAATTTTGACGAAATTGGAAGATTTGCTTGTATTCCCCAAACAGAACCGTATGCCCAATATGCTATTGGTTGGCGATACAAACAATGGCAAAACGATGTTGGTTTCCCATTTTCTGCGCCAACACCCTGCACATGATAACCCAAACGGCAACGGCATTATTGCGCCAGTTGTGCTAATCCAAGCACCGCCAACGCCTGATGAAAGCCGTTTTTACAATGCTATTTTGGATTTACTGTTTGCACCCTACAAAGCCCACGACAGAACCGATAAGAAATTAGCGCAAGTGCTGCATTTACTCAAATATATCAATACGAAAATGCTGATTATTGATGAAATTCATCACATTCTTTCAGGCAGCCTGAATAAGCAAAAAACCTTTTTGAATGTGATTAAATACATGGGAAATGAATTGCAAATTCCGATTGTCGGTGTAGGCATAAAAGACGCATACCGCGCCATTCAAACCGATAGCCAATTAGCCAATCGTTTTGAGCCAGCCGTTTTGCCACGTTGGGAAATGGACAAAAATTTCCCACGTTTGTTGATGAGTTTTGAACGAATGCTGCCACTCAAACAGCCGTCTAATTTGCATGAAATATCGTTAGCTACACGACTTTACAGCATGAGCGAGGGCTATATTGGCGAATTATCGCGCCTACTCACACAGGCAGCCGTAACCGCCATTCAACAAAAAACAGAGTGCATTAACGAACCAATTTTGCAGTCAATTAACTGGATTTCGCCTAGCCAACGCAAGCGCCAACTGGATAAATTGCTATGATTTTGCCAGCACACCCGAAACCTTATCCCGATGAATTGCTTACATCGTGGTTGATTCGGTTAGCTCATGCCAATGGTTTGAAAGTGCAAACTTTTTACCATTTGCTGTTTCCTGATTACGAAATTTGGAATAGAGATATAGACCGACACGCACCTGATTGGTTAATCCACGCGCTAGCCGAAAAAACAGGCTGCCCGATTGCGCAAATTCATGAAACAACACTAGACAGCCTAAAAGGTAAATTATTTGAATACAATAGAATTTCCAGCCAATTAGCATGGATAAGCAGCCTGAAAGCCAATCATCGCAAACGCGACAACAACGCCATTGCCTATTGCCCCAAATGCCTTGCAGAAGACCAAGAATCGTATTTTCGCAAATCATGGCGCGTAGCTTTGCACACCTTTTGCCCCAAACATCAAACCATGTTACACGACTGCTGCCCTGAATGCGGTGCATACATTGCCTTTCATCGCCAAGAATTAGGCAGACCGAATTTGCACCATTTCACAGCATTAAAATACTGTTGGCATTGCCAATACGATTTAAGTCAAAGCCCAAGTGAAAGCGTTGTATTTACTAACGATAAAATAGGGCAACAATGGCAAACGTGGTTAAACCAAATTGTCGACCCACATTATCATTTCAGGCAGCCTGAAATAGATTGGCTGAAAATTTTGCACCATTTCGTTGTGATTGTCACATCACAACGACTTGCGCCCAATCTATACGCCTATTTATGCGATCAAATTTAACAGCAACCACTCAACCTAGACCGCAGCAAACGCCTAATTTGGGAAAGCCGTAGCCTAGCCGAGCGACACAGCACCATTCACGCTTGCTTATGGTTGCTGCAAGATTATCCCAACAACCTAATTCAGGCATGGCAGGATAAAGCAGTTCGCTACAACCATTTACTGAAAGATTTTCGGGATTGTCCTGATAGCTTTCAGAAAATGGTGTCGCAAATGAATCGGAATGTGCATAAAGAGTTGTATATGTCTTCAAATTCACAATAAAACATTTCACAAAATGTGGCAATTTGCCGTAAAATAGAATTTACTTAATTAGAAAAAGGATAAGGAAAATGTCCACGACTTATGCCCGAATTGAAGCGCGTATTCCTATTGAAATTCAGCAAATAATTAAACAAGCTGCTAATTTGGAGGGAAGAACACTAACCGATTTTATGATTAAAGCACTATCAGAAGCAGCCAAACAAACCATTGAAGAAAATCAAATGGTTAAATTATCTATGGCAGACCAACAGCGTTTTGTAGAAATCATGCGATCGTCCAACCAACCTACCGTAGCCATGCAGGAAGCAATGAAACTGCACGAAAAAATGGTTCAGTCATGATTAAAATTAAAGCATTTGATAAATCCATCAATCGCAAAACTTTTCATTGCACGTCAGAACCGCTTAATCACTACTTTCAGAAAACCGTTAGCCAAGATGTAAAACGTAAATTGAGTTCGTGTTTTGTGGCGGAAAATGAACAAGGCGAGATAGTTGGCTTTTACACGGTGGCAGCGACAGGTATTTGCCTTGACTTGCTGCCTGAAAGCGAAGCCAAAAAATTGCCGAAATATCCGCTTATTCCGTGTGTATTGTTGGGACGATTAGCAGTTGATGAACGATTTACAGGACAAGGATTAGGGCGCGTATTGTTGGTTGATGCAATTCAGCGCGTGAGCCGTTCTGATATTGCTGCGTTTGCTGTGATGGTAGAGGCAAAAGATGAATCAGCTAAATTGTTTTACGAAAAAATGGGTTTTCAAGCATTGATTGATGAACCATTGCGATTGTTTTTCAAATTATGACCTTTAGGCCGCCTGTTACTTGTTCAGGCAGCATGAAATTATGCTAATTGTCAGGTAAATCAACTCAATGGAAATAACTGGTCAAACTTATCATATTGTTTAGGATTTTTCTCTTTATCAGCAAAAAACGGCAAGCCAATGCGATTGGCGTATTTTGTGTAGGAATTATTGATACTGTGTTTGACCAAGAAAAAACGAAAATCCTGCAATTTAAACACCAAAACACCATTCACTTCCACAAAAAATGGCGTTTTAACTCATCATGTCCCAATAACAAACTGATAATAGTCGGGTCGGTTTTTTTCTACCAAATCCAAGAGAATGTTTTTGGCTAAAATGGTTTTTTCTTCGTTTACCCATACTTTTTCGTGTGACAGTAGGGCTTGGGTTAATTGGTCTTGAATTTTACTATCTATCATTGGAAATCCTTACTTGTTAAAGTTAATAATTTTAGTATAAATCTTCTTTGCATAACTTTTAATATCTGTATACGTATGCTTAAAAGTTTTCATATTTTGTATGCCTACAAGTTTACCCCAAATACCTTTATTCTTCGCCAATTCATGCAATAAATTAGCAAAATAATCTATTTCATTATTCGTATCCAAATGAAGAATAGCGGTAACAAAATGTTCATTATCTCGCACTTGAATTTCAATTAGCCAAAATGTTTTTCCGCAATATTCAATTTTACCAAATAAGACTTTACGTCTTGTCTTACTTTTGGAATCCAAATAAGACCATTGAGCTTTATTTCTTGAGCCAATAAAAGGAACAAAATCACAGCTTTCATTATTAAATAAATGAATAATAGCCTGAATATTGGCATAATGCTCATTCAAATATTCAATCGCTAAAACGGAATTTTCAAAAGTTGCAGCCAATACTTCTCTATGCTGCTTTTCAGGCAGTATATTGAGTGTACTAGGCGCAATTGTGGTGCACCCAGTTGTACCTAAATCAGTTCCTAAATCTATGGCGGAGGTTTCAATATTGACAATACAATAACTAGATTTGTACTGGTTAAATGGCTTTTCAGGTTTCTCAATTTCTTTATTTGCTAAATCTAAAAAGCAATCTTTATTCAATGTAAATTGTAGCGGTTTAGTATAAGCAGCAGATTCTTCTTCGCTTTGAATAGCAAGATTATCTTTTTGTTCTGCGGTAGGTTGCTCACGTTGATAAGTTTGCTTATCTTCATCAGAAATATCAGTTTCTTTATTGGCTTTACAACCGTCATTATCTCTATCTACTATTACATTAGGAAATGGCGCAGAACAAGAACAAATTTCTGTAACAAAAAATCTATCGTGTATCTTAATGCCACGAACCGCTAGCTTAGTTAAGCAAGTAAAAGGAAATTGGCTTTCCAAGAATGATATTGCTTTTGAGTTAATTCCTAATTTCATCAATGAATTTCTAATTTTTTCAAATCCTGCAAATGCAGTTTCATTAGACAAAATTCGTGCCAAAATAAAGGCTTCATTATCGGTGTATTTTTGTGGAAGTTTCAGAGTAACTTTATGATTTTCTTCATCTACTGAATAATAAATTTTTGAAATTTCATGAGGACTGGAAAATGCCAAATGTGCTAATCTAGTAGAGCAAGCATAATAAAAACGGATTATTTCCGTTACTGGAATAATAATACCGTCTATATAATCATCATGTTGGATTTGTAAACATGAAATTGGTTTTGAATAATCCAGCCCAAAATAACTGAAAGGAATTAACCGACTGTCTTTTTCTTGGTTATATCTGTCAAAATATTTAATTTTTTTATTGCTATCAATAAATTGAATATTTTGGTTGGTAATGTTTACATTTTGAACAGAAACAGTTTGACTAATGGCGTTATAAGATTCTAATTGCCCATTTTTCCATATAGAGCCAACTATTAGAATAGGTAATTGCCCAATATTCACTTGGCAAGAGATACGTTATTGCCAGTCTTCATAAATAGTTGTTTTTTTATCTTGATAGTAAGTACTGGCGAATTGATTAAGTGTACTTTGTAAAACTGGGCGCAAATTGACTTCAATCATAAGATTATTATTGTTTCCCAGTTTAGATGAAATCGTACCTAAACTGTCTATCCGCCACAATCTATTGTCATGTGGAAATTCGGCAATTTCAATAATTGGTTGTTGAGTCATATTTACACCCAGTCGCATTTGTCGTTGTTAAATTCGCAAATAGCGATGTTTAGTCGCAAATAGCGTTAGAGTTTACAGCCGTGGCTTTCGCGCAAGGCTTCCGCCGCCTGTTCGTCGGCGTGGTAGCTGGAACGTACCATCGCGCCGATGGCGGCATTGGTAAAGCCCAATTCGTATGCTTCTTTTTCAAAAACCTTGAATTGGTCAGGCGTTACATAGCGCAAGACGGGCAGGTGGCCGTCTGAAGGTTGCAGATATTGGCCGATGGTAATCATCTCGATATTGTTGGCACGCATATCGCGCATGATTTCGCGTACGTCCTCGTCTGTTTCACCCAAGCCGACCATGATGCCGGATTTGGTCGGGATATGGGGCATCATTTCTTTGTAGCGGCGCAGAAGCTCGAGGGAATGTTGGTAGTTGGCACCCGGACGGGCTTTTTTATACAGGCTTGGATGGGTTTCCAAGTTGTGGTTCATCACGTCGGGTGGTGTTTCTGCCAAAATTTCCAGTGCGATATCCAGACGGCCGCGGAAATCGGGAACAAGGATTTCAATTTTGGTATTCGGGCTGGTTTCGCGGATGGCTTTAATGCAGTCGGCGAAGTGTTGGGCGCCGCCATCGCGCAGGTCGTCACGGTCGACGGAAGTAATCACGACATAGCGCAGGTTCATGGACTTGACGGATTCGGCCAAGTGTTTAGGCTCGTCAGGATCCAACATATTGGGGCGGCCATGGCCAACATCGCAGAACGGGCAGCGGCGGGTACAAATATCGCCCATAATCATGAATGTAGCCGTACCCTTGGTAAAGCATTCGCTGATATTTGGACAAGATGCTTCTTCGCACACGGTATGCATTTTTTGTTCGCGAAGAATATTTTTGATTTCAAAAAATTTCTTGCCCGGTAATTTGGCGCGGATCCATTCGGGCTTTTTCAATTTTTGTTCCAATGGAACAACTTTAATCGGAATGCGTGCAGTTTTGTCTGCGCCTTTTAGTTTGATGCCGCGTTTAGGGTCATTTTTTACTTCTTCACTCATGGTGATGTGTTCTTTCTGTCGTTATAAAGGCCGTCTGAAAAGCTTATCGTAGTCTTTATGACCTAAGGGCTTGTGGGTTCAGAGGGGCAGTTAAAAGGTGGCGTTGGGGCTGAATATTTTCAGACGGCCTTATACCAGCTCTTTTTGTAAATGCTTGGTCAGTTTGTCTGAAACTTCTGTCAAACCGGGTGCCGGAGAGACGTAGTCGGCAATTTGGGTCATTTCCATACCGGCATAACCGCAGGGGTTGATATGGGTAAACGGACTTAAATCCATGTTCACATTAAGCGCCAAGCCGTGGTAAACGGAGCCGTCTTTGATACGCAGGCCAAGGGAAGCGATTTTACGCTCGCCGACATAAACGCCGGGACGTTTGGGGTCGGCGGCTGCTTCGATGCCGTATTCTGCCAAGGTGGCGATGATGCTGTTTTCAAGTGCGGAAACGATATGGCGGACACTGGTTTTACGGCGCTTGAAATTGATCATTGTATAGACGACCAGTTGACCGGGTCCGTGATAGGTAATTTGACCGCCTCTGTCAATTTGGACAACGGGAATATCGTCGCGGATGAGGAGGTGTTCGGGTTTGCCGGCCAAGCCTTGGGTAAATACGGGCGGATGTTCGACCACCCATAATTCGTCTTCGGTATTTTCGTCACGTGAGGCATTAAATGCCTTCATGGCTTCGAAAGTCGGCAGGTAATCGACCAAGCCTTTGTGCACGATTTTCATTACAGCACCACTTTTACCAATTCGTGTGAGGTCAGGTCGCGGTAGATATTGTCGAGCTGCTCTTGGTTGTCGACATTTACTTTGACGGTTGCGCCGGTGTAGTTGCCTTTGCTGCTTGGGCGCGTAGTAATGTGGTGCGGCTCGGTATCAGGAGCGTGTTTGCGCACGGTTTCCAAGATGGCGGATTCAAATTCGGGATGAACTGCGCCCATAACTTTCAAGGGGAAAGTGCAGGGAAATTCAATCAGTGATTTTTTTTCAGTTGAGTCTGTCATGGTTTACTGCCTTGTTTGGTTTGCTCGGGCTGTCTGAAAAGTTTTCAGACAGCCCGAAATCCGATATATTTTATCGTAAACGTTCATATCGGGCTATTAAAAATGATGTTTTCGAAAATAGGTGCGGATAAGCTGTTTTCAAGTCTTGAAATGCAGCGCTTCAGCCCAATTTTGAGCTACATTCTGATTTAACAATGATTGAGATTTCTAACTATGCCGACAAAAGACAAATATTTCGAGGAATACAGTGCGCTGGCTACCTTGCCTTTACGCGATGTCGTGGTGTATCCGCATATGGTATTGCCGCTGTTCGTCGGTCGTCCTAAATCGATTGCGGCCCTTGAGACGGCAATGGCCAATGATGATCCGGTTTTCCTGTTGGCCCAGCTTGACCCTAATACAGAAGACCCTAAAGCTGAAGACTTGCACCAGACCGGTACAGTCGCCCAAGTTTTGCAGGTTTTGAAGCTGCCTGACGGCACCGTTAAAGTATTGGTAGAAGGTATCCGTCGTGCGCGCGCGTTGACGGTTGATGAAACAGGCGGATTGTTTTTGTCTCATGTTGAGGCGATTGATGAGAATAGCGACAAGGACAATCCTGAAATTGAGGCCTTGCGCCGTACTCTGCTGACTCAATTTGAGCAATATGCGAAGTTGAACAAAAAAATCCCTGCCGAAGTCATCAGTACCATCAGCAGCATTGATGACAACAGCCGCCTTGCCGATACCGTTGCCGCGCATTTGCAGCTGAAATTGGAGCAGCGTCAATATGTATTGGAGACTGCCGGCATTGTTGACCGTTTGGAATTTCTGCTGGCGCAGTTGGAAGCCGAACTCGACATTATGCAGGTCGAGAAACGCATCCGTGGCCGCGTGAAACGTCAAATGGAAAAATCCCAACGCGAGTATTACTTGAATGAGCAAGTGAAAGCGATTCAGAAAGAGTTGGGCGAAGAAGACGAGCGCGGCGAGCTGGATGCGCTGGAGAACAAAATCAAAGAAGCAGGCATGAGCAAAGAGGCTGAAGAAAAATGTCTGTCTGAATTGAAAAAACTGAAAATGATGCCGCCGATGTCTGCGGAATCGACCGTCGTGCGCAACTATATCGATACTTTGCTTGAGCTGCCATGGAAGAAAAAATCCCGTGTCAGCAAAGATATTGCCAAGGCTGATTTGATTTTGAATGCAGACCACTATGGTTTGGAAAAAGTCAAAGAGCGGATTTTGGAATATTTGGCCGTTCAAAAACGTATGGACAAGCTCAAAGGTCCGATTTTGTGTCTGGTGGGTCCTCCGGGGGTGGGTAAAACTTCCTTGGGTGAATCGATTGCCAAAGCGACAGGCCGCCAATATGTGCGTATGGCGTTGGGCGGCGTGCGTGATGAAAGCGAAATCCGCGGCCACCGCCGTACCTATATCGGCTCTATGCCGGGCAAAATCCTGCAAAACATGGCGAAAGCCGGCGTGAAAAACCCATTATTCCTGCTTGATGAAATCGACAAGATGGGCAGCGATTTCCGCGGCGATCCGGCCAGTGCTTTGCTTGAGGTGCTGGATCCTGAGCAAAACAACAAGTTCGCCGACCACTATGCCGAAGTCGATTATGATTTGAGCGATGTGATGTTTATTGCCACTTCAAACAGCTTGAATATCCCGACTCCGCTGCTTGACCGTATGGAAATTATCCGTCTGTCCGGTTATACGGAAGACGAAAAAATCAATATCGCCATGCAATACCTTGTGCCGAAACAAATGAAGCGCAATGGTGTGAAAGAGGGTGAGTTGGTGGTTGATGAAAGTGCGGTGCGCGATATTATCCGTTACTACACCCGCGAGGCCGGTGTCCGCTCGTTGGATCGCGAAATTGCCAAAATTTGCCGTAAAGTGGTCATGCAGGTTACCTTGAATGAGGACAAGAAAAAAGCGTCCAAATCCAAAACAGTAAGCAAGGCCAAGCCTAAAGCGATTAAAGTTACCGAGAAAAATCTGCATGACTATCTGGGCGTACGCCGTTTCGACTATGGTGTGGCCGAAAGTGAAAACCGTATCGGTCAGGTAACCGGTTTGGCTTGGACCGAAGTCGGTGGCGAGTTGTTGACTGTTGAGGCGGTTGCATTGCCGGGCAAAGGTACGATTCAATGTACCGGCCAACTGGGCGATGTCATGAAAGAATCGGTATCGGCCGCATGGTCGGTTGTCCGTTCCCGTGCTGAATCAGTGGGTTTGGCTCCTGATTTTTACGAGAAGAAAGACATTCACGTCCATGTGCCTGAAGGTGCGACGCCGAAAGACGGCCCAAGCGCAGGTATCGCTATGACTTTGGCGATGGTTTCTGCCTTCACCAAAATTCCGGTGCGTGCGGACGTGGCGATGACCGGCGAAATCACTTTGCGTGGCGAAGTCTTGCCGATCGGCGGTTTGAAGGAAAAACTGTTGGCTGCTTTGCGCGGCGGGATCAAGCATGTATTGATTCCAAAAGACAACGTCAAAGATTTGGAAGAAATCCCTGAAAATGTCAAAACCGGTCTGACCATTCATCCGGTCAAATGGATTGATGAAGTGTTGGCTTTAGGCTTGGAAACTCAGCCTGAGCAATGGGCGGCTGAATTGGCGGTTGCCGAGACCCCGCAAACTTCTAAGGCGAAGTCAAGAACAAAAGCAACCAAGCATTAAGTTGGCCGTCTGATGTTGCAAAAAATGTGGTTTTGCCCTGAATGCCACAAAAATAGGGCAATTCCACATCTTTTACTTGACATGATAATTTCAGAATTGCTATAAAGTGCGTATGTGCTTTAAAAGTGCTTAAGCCCCGAGTATTCGGGCATTTCATCATTTTTTACGATAGGAAGGGACTAATTGTGAACAAGTCTGAATTGATCGAAGCAATTGCTCAAGAAGCCGGCATTTCCAAATCTGCTGCGCAAAAAGCTTTGGATGCTACTACTAATGCCGTAACCAACGCATTGAAAAACGGCGACACTGTTACTCTGGTCGGTTTCGGTACTTTCTACGTCGGCGAACGCGCCGAACGTCAAGGCCGCAACCCTAAAACCGGCGAGCCTTTGACTATTGCTGCCGCTAAAACTCCTAAATTCCGTGCCGGTAAAGCATTGAAAGACGCTCTGTAATTTAGAGTCTTTCCCTGAATGGGAATAAAAACCGATTTGATTCGGTTTTTTATTTTGAAGGCCGTCTGAAAGTTTTCAGACGGCCTTCAGTTTGTTGAGTGCATAAAAAGGCTGAAACCCTAATGATAAAAGGATTTCAGCTTTTTAGTTTATCTTGTTACATTTGATTTTATATTAATACGCCTTATCATTAGCGGAAACAATAACAGTATTCAAAACAAACCGCACTTATCGAAAGAAGAGGCAAATAGCCAGTCATAACCAATCTTTCAAATGCGCCGCACATTCGTCACACTTCTCACGTTTTTTCAATAATCTATATGACTCAATATATTATCGTCGGCTTGATTATGCTCGCCTGCGTATTCTTCCTCTTGCGAAAATTCGTGTTCAAACCGAAAAAACGCGATTACAGCAGCGGCTGCGGCAAATGCGGCGGTTGCGGTTAAATATGGATAACCGGAAAGAAGAAAGGTCGTCTGAAAAGAGGTTTCAGACGACCTTTTTAACGCAAACCGTTATAATAACGCCCCATCCGTTTCCACAATACATTCATTCCATAAAGTCATGAAAACCCTGCTCCAACTCCAAACCGCCGCACAAAACTTCGCCGCCTACTACAAAGACCAAACCGACGAACGCCGCGAGAAAGACACCTTCTGGAACGAATTTTTCGCCATTTTCGGCATCGACCGCAAAAACGTCGCCCACTTCGAATACCCCGTCAAAGACCCTGCCGACAACACCCAATTCGTCGATATATTTTGGGAGGGCATCTTCCTTGCCGAACACAAATCCGCCAACAAAAACCTGACCAAGGCCAAAGAGCAGGCGGAGCGTTATTTGCAGGAAATCGGGCGCACCAAGCCCTCCGCGCTGCCCGAATATTACGCCGTCAGCGATTTTGCCCATTTCCACCTTTACCGCCGCGTACCTGAAGAAGGCACGGAAAACCAATGGCAGTTCCCTTTGGAAGAATTGCCCGAATACATCACGCGCGGCGTTTTCGACTTCATGTTCGGCATCGAAGCCAAAGTCCGCCAAATTCAAGAAGAAGCCAACATTCAAGCGGCGGCGGCCATCGGCAGGCTGCACGACGCGCTCAAAGAAGAAGGCATTTACGAAGAACACGAGCTGCGCCTCTTCATCACGCGCCTGCTTTTCCTCTTTTTTGCCGACGACAGCGCCGTTTTCCAGCGCAACTATCTCTTTCAAGACTTTTTAGAAAGCTGCAAAGAAGCCGACACGCTCGGCGACAAGCTCAACCAACTCTTTGAATTTCTCAACACACCCGACCAAAAGCGCAGCAAGACCCAAAGCGAAAAATTTAAAGGTTTCGAATACGTCAACGGCGGCCTGTTTAAAGAACGCCTGCGCACCTTCGACTTCACCGCCAAGCAGCACCGCGCCTTAATCGACTGCGGCAATTTCGACTGGCGCAATATCAGTCCAGAAATCTTCGGCACGCTCTTCCAATCCGTCATGGACGCGCAAGAGCGGCGCGAAGCAGGCGCACACTACACCGAAGCCGCCAACATCGACAAAGTCATCAACGGCCTTTTTTTAGAAAACCTGCGTGCCGAATTTGAAGCCGTCAAAGCCCTCAAACGCGACAAAGCCAAAAAACTCGCCGCCTTCTACCAAAAAATCCAAAACCTGCAATTCCTCGACCCGGCCTGCGGCTGCGGCAACTTCCTTATCGTCGCCTACGACCGCATCCGCGCCCTTGAAGACGACATCATCGCCGAAGCGCTCAAAGACAAAGCAGGCGGCCTGTTCGACAGCCCGTCCGTCCAATGCCGTCTGAAACAGTTTCACGGCATCGAAATAGACGAATTTGCCGTCCTCATCGCCCGCACCGCCATGTGGCTCAAAAACCACCAATGCAACATCCGCACGCAAATCCGCTTCGACGGCGAAGTCGCCTGCCATACGCTGCCGCTCGAAGACGCCGCCGAAATCATCCACGCCAACAGCCTCCGCACACCTTGGCAGGCGGCGGACTACATCTTCGGCAATCCCCCCTTTATTGGCTCGACCTACCAAACCAAAGAGCAGAAAAACGACCTCGAAAGCATCTGCGGCCATATCAAAGGCTACGGCCTGTTGGATTACGTCTGCAACTGGTACGTCAAAGCCGCCGGCATCATGGCACAGAATCCCCAAGTTCAGACGGCATTTGTTTCCACCAATTCCATCTGCCAAGGCCAGCAGGTCGAAATCCTCTGGGGCAGCCTTTTAAACCAAGGCATCGAAATCCACTTTGCCCACCGCACCTTCCAATGGACGAGCCAAGCCGCAGGCAAAGCCGCCGTCCACTGCATCATCGTCGGCTTCCGCCAAAAGCCGCAAATGCCGTCTGAAAAAACCCTCTACGACTATCCCGACATCAAAGGCGAACCCGTAAAACACACCGCGGCCAACATCAATCCGTATCTGATTGACGCGCCCGATTTGATTATTGCCAAGCGCAGAAGCCAAATCAGCGGGGAAATTGAAATGCTTTATGGTAATAAGCCAACCGACGGCGGCAACCTTATCCTCTCAACCGCCGAAAAAGACGCCCTGATTGCCGCCGAACCCTTGGCGGAACAATACACCCGCCCCTTTGTCGGCGCAGAGGAATTTATCAACGGCAAAACCCGTTGGTGCCTGTGGTTTCACGGCGTCCCCGATGTTAAACGCAACCATGACTTGAAACAGATGCCCCAAGTTCAAGCCCGTATTCAGGCGGTCAAAGCCATGCGCGAAGCCAGCAGCGACAAACAAACTCAAAAAGATGCAGCAACCCCGTGGCTTTTTCAAAAAGTCCGCCAGCCTTCAGACGGCAATTTCCTGATTATTCCACGCGTTTCATCCGAAAGCCGCCGTTTCATCCCCATCGGTTATCTGTCGTTTGAAACAGTTGTCAGCGATTTGGTATTTACCCTTCCAAACGCCACCCTCTACCACTTCGGCATCCTCAGCTCCACCATGCACAACGCCTTTATGCGTACCGTTGCCGGCCGTCTGAAAAGCGATTACCGCTATTCCAATACCGTCGTGTACAACAACTTCCCATTCCCCGAAAGCTGCCGGATGCCGTCTGAAAACGACCGCCCCGACCCGACCCGCGCCGCCGTCGAAGCCGCCGCCCAAGCCGTCCTCGACGCGCGCGGACAATACCGCCGAGAAGCGCGGGAAGCCGGTTTGCCCGAGCCGACCCTCGCCGAACTCTATGCGCCCGACGCAGGCTATACCGCCCTAGACAAAGCCCACGCCGCCCTCGACAAGGCAGTCGATAAAGCCTACGGCTACAAAACAGGCAAAAACACCGACGACGAAGCCGAACGCACCGCCTTCCTGTTTGACCTATACCGAAAGGCAATAGAAAGCGAAAACACCAAGCCGCCCAAAAAATCCAAATAAAGGCAAACGGCAAATCCGGCTTGGTTTATAACCAAACCTGATTCGCCGGAAATATCGGTTTTTCCCCATCTCATTACTTCACAACCAAAAGGCCGTCTGAAAACCAAATTCCGGTTTTCAGACGGCCTCAATCATTCAAAACTTTCAATAAACCATTATTTCAACGCTTCCAGCAGCTTTCCGTGTATTCCGCCGAAACCGCCATTGCTCATGACCAAAATATGGTCACCGGCTTCGGCATTTTTCACGATTTCGGCAACAAAGGCATCGAAGTCTTTGCCGACGTGCAGCTTGCCGCCCAAAGGTGCGAGGGCTTCGGCGACGTCCCAGTCCACGCCGCCGGCGTAGCAGAACACTTGGTCGGCATCTTTGAGGCTTTCGGGCAGGGCAGCTTTCATGGTGCCGAGTTTCATGGTGTTGGAACGCGGCTCGAGGACGGCGAGGATGCGGGCGTTTCCGACGCGCTGGCGCAGGCCTTCGATGGTGGTTTCGATGGCGGTCGGATGGTGGGCAAAGTCGTCGTAAACGGTGATGCCGTTCACCGTGCCTTTGATTTCCATGCGGCGTTTGACGTTTTTAAACGCGCTCAAGGCTTCGCAGGCCGTCTGAATATCGACGCCGGCATGGCGTGCGGCGGCGATGACGGCGAGCGCGTTCATGCGGTTGTGTCCGCCCATCAAATCCCAAGCGACGTGTCCGGCTTTTTTGCCGTCAAGCAACACATCAAACGAGCCGTCGGCATTGACTTCACCGACCTGCCAGCCGTGTTCCGTGCCGAATTTTTCCACCGGCGTCCAGCAGCCTTTGTCCAAAGTGTCTTGCAGGCTTTGCTGCTGTCCGTTGCAGACGATTAAGCCTTCAGACGGTACGGTGCGCACGAGGTGGTGGAACTGGGTCTGTATCGCGCCTAAGTCGGCAAAGATGTCGGCGTGGTCGAATTCCAGATTGTTCAACACGGCGGTACGCGGACGGTAATGCACGAATTTGGAGCGTTTGTCGAAAAAGGCAGTGTCGTATTCGTCGGCTTCGATAACGAAAAACGGCGACTTGCTGTTCGAGTCTTGACGTGGCGTTTGCGGCAGACGGGCGGAAACGCTGAAGTTTTCCGGTACGCCGCCAATCAGGAAGCCCGGCGCGAGTCCGGCATATTCCAAGACCCAGGCGAGCATGGAGGCGGTGGTCGTTTTGCCGTGTGTGCCGGCTACGCCGAGTACCCAATGATGGTGTAATACGTTTTCAGCAAGCCATTGCGGGCCGGAAATATAAGGCAGGCCTTTGTTCAAAATCGCTTCAACTACATCCATGCCGCGTTTGGCAACATTACCGATAACGTAAATATCGGCTTTAAATTCGTCTAATTGAGCGGCATCAAAACCTTCGTGTACGTCAATGCCCAAGGCTTCAAGCTGGGTACTCATCGGCGGATACATCTTCGCGTCGCAACCGCTGACTTTAAAACCTGCTTCTTTGGCAATAGCCGCTACGCCGCCCATAAATGTGCCGCCGATACCGATAATGTGGATGTGTTTCATGATAAGACTGTCTTGGGAATGAATTAATTTTAAAGCCGTCATTATAACGGAGTTTGGATAAAGGGGTCGTCTGAAAAGTAAAGCGGCAATAAGAATGGGGGAGAGATAGATGCTTTGAAAGTAGGCGGAAAAAATCTGCTCGAATTTCTTAATGCTTGATGGCGTGGGATTTTGGGTAGATTGAGCCTAAGTCAATCATAGAAAACTGATACATAAAATGCCGCTTGAGTGATAAGCGGCATTTTTATTATCTATGGTTTCTATGTTTATTCATGTAGATAGTGATGGTTTTGGATCTTAGAAAAGTTGTGGCTGTAATTGTGAAAATAATGCCGTCTGAAAAATAAGTCCTGAGCAAACCACGCTACGACTTATTTTTTCAGACGGCATTTGTATTCTGTATTTTGCGATTTCTATTAAAGCGCTGCTTCTGAGCGTTCTCCTGTACGGATACGGATGGCTTCTTCAACCGGATAAATGAAGATTTTACCGTCACCGATTTTGCCGGAATGTGCGGTTTCTAAAATGGCGTCAACAGCCTGATCGACTTTGTCGTCAGCCAATACCAATTCAATTTTTACTTTAGGCAGAAAATCGACTGCGTATTCCGCGCCGCGATAAATTTCCGTATGGCCTTTTTGGCGGCCGAAGCCTTTGACTTCGCTGACGGTCATGCCGGTAATGCCGATTTCAGTCAGGATTTCGCGTACATCGTCGAGTTTGAAAGGTTTGATAATAGCTTCGATTTTTTTCATATTGAGTCTCCTTGTTTGCGAAAAGGCCGTCTGAAACATTCAGACGGCCTTTGTTCCATCAAGTTCGTTCAAATTTTATTTGAGTGAACTTATTTCTTTTTCTGAGCAGGCAGGTCGGTACATACGCCCAATGCCACTTCCGCAGCCATACCGATGGATTCGCCAAGGGTTGGGTGTGGGTGGATGGTTTTGCCGATGTCGGCCGCGTCGCAGCCCATTTCGATGGCCAAGCAGACTTCGCCGATCATGTCGCCGCCGTTAGGACCGACGATACCGCCACCGATGATGCGGCCGGTTTCAGCATCAAAAATCAGCTTAGTGAAACCATTGTCGCAACCGTTGGCAATCGCACGGCCGGAAGCAGCCCATGGGAAGTTGGCTTTGGTGATTTTGCGGCCGGAGGCTTTGGCAGACAACTCGGTTTCGCCCACCCATGCCACTTCAGGAGAAGTGTAAGCAACGCCCGGAATAACGCGTGCGTCGAAGTAGGCTTTGTGGCCGGCGCAGTTTTCAGCGGCAACGTGGCCTTCGTGAACGGCTTTGTGCGCCAGCATAGGCTGACCGACGATATCGCCGATAGCGTAGATGTGCGGCACGTTGGTACGCATTTGTTTGTCCACTTCGATGAAGCCGCGATCGGTTACGGCAACGCCTGCTTTTTCCGCGCTGATGAGTTTGCCGTTGGGCGCGCGGCCGGCAGCAACCAATACGGCATCGTAGCGTTGCGGCTCTTTCGGTGCGTTCGCACCTTCAAAGGTAACGTAAACGCCGTCTTCTTTAGGCTCGACGGCAACAGTTTTGGTGTTGATCATGATGTTGTCAAAACGGTATTCGTTTTGTTTTTGCCATACTTTCACTAAGTCGCGGTCTGCGCCTTGCATCAGGCCGTCCATCATTTCAACAACATCCAGGCGAGAACCCAGCGTGCTGTAAACCGTACCCATTTCGAGACCGATAATACCGCCACCGATAATCAGCAGTTTGCCCGGTACTTCTTTCAGAGCCAATGCGCCGCTGGAGTCGAAAATTCGAGGATCTTCAGGGATGAAAGGCAGTTTGGTTACGCGGCTGCCTGCTGCAATAATACAGTTTTTGAAGGCAACGATTTTTTTCTCGCCGGTAGGCGTAGCTTGTTCGTACACTTCGCTGGATGTCAAAGAAACTTCCAAGTGGTGTGGATCCAAGAATTGGCCGTCGCCTTGGATAACGTCCACTTTACGGCCTTTCGCCATACCGGCCAAACCGCCGGTCAGGCGGGAAACCACGCCGTCTTTGTAGGCGCGCAGCATATCGATATCAAGTTCCGGCTCGGGGTATTTGATACCGTTGGCAGCCAAGTGGCGCACTTCGTCGATAACGGCGGCATTGTGTAACAGGGCTTTGGAAGGGATACAGCCGACGTTCAGGCAAACGCCGCCCAAAGTTTTGTAACGTTCAACGATGGCAACTTTCAAGCCTTCATCGGCAGCGGCAAATGCAGCAGAATAACCGCCGGGGCCGCCGCCCAATACGACCACGTCGTACTCGGCATCGGCAGAACCGCCGAATTGAGCAGCTTGAGGAGCTGGAGCGGCTGCTTTAGGTGCTTCTTGTGTAGGAGCGGCAGGCGTTTCGGCTTTAGGAGAGGCAGCTGCACCTTCGGCCTCAACGACAACAATCAAACCGCCTTCGGAGATTTTGTCGCCGACTTTAACTTTAACTTCTTTGACTACGCCTGCAACTTCGGCAGGTACGTCCATAGTCGCTTTATCGGTTTCCAAAGTAATCAGGGTATCGTCCACAGCAATGGTATCGCCCACATTTACTTCAACCGCAATAATATCTACATTTTCGTGACCGCCGATGTCGGGCACTTTCAATTCAACTAAGCTCATGTCTAATCTTTCTGAATGATGTTCGGACTTCTTTTTTCAGACGGCCTTTTTATTCAGGCCGTCTGAAAATGCTCGGATTACAGAGTAATGCGGCGGAAGTCTTTCAACAGGTTAGCCAGGAATACGGTGAAGCGCATACCGGCAGCACCGTCGATGACACGGTGGTCAAAGGACAGGCTCAACGGGCACATCAGGCGAGGAGCAAATTCTTTGCCGTTCCAAACCGGTTTGATTTGGGATTTGCACACGCCCAAGATAGCAACTTCAGGAGCATTCACAATCGGCGTGAAGCCTGTACCGCCGATACCGCCCAAGCTGGAAATGGTAAAGCATGCGCCTTGCATTTCTTGTGGTTTGAGCTTGCCTTCGCGGGCTTTTTTAGACAATTCGGTCAACTCTTGGCTGATTTGTTTCAAGCCTTTTTGATCTACGTCTTTAATCACTGGAACAACCAAGCCGTTTGGCGTGTCTGCTGCGAAACCGATGTTGAAGTAGTTTTTCAGCACCAAGTTGTCGCCATCCAGAGAAGCATTGAATTCAGGGAAGGCTTTCAGCGCAGCAACAGAGGCTTTGATAATGAACGCCAATGGGGACAGTTTCACGCCTTCGCGTTCCCATTCTTTGTTCAGTTGTTTGCGGAATTCTTCCAATTCGGTCATGTCCGCTTCTTCGTGTACGGTAACGTGAGGAATCACAACCCAGTTGCGGGACAGGTTTTGACCGGAGATTTTCTTAATGCGAGACAGTTCTTTAACTTCGACATTGCCGAATTTAGAGAAGTCCACTTTAGGCCATGGCAACAAGTCCAGACCGCCGCCCAAAGAAGCAGCGGCAGGTTTGCCTGCACCGCTTTGCATAACGGATTTAACGAAGGCTTTAACGTCTTCGCCCATGATACGGCCTTTCAGACCGGTACCTTTAACTTGACCCAAGTCCACGCCCAATTCGCGCGCCAGTTTGCGTGCGGAAGGACCTGCATGAGCTTTTGCGAATGCAGCTTCGTCGATTTTGGCAGCAGCAGGTGCAGCAGGTGCAGGCGCGGCGGCCGGAGCGGCAGGAGTCGGAGCGGCAGCCGGTGCAGGTGCGGCAGCTTGAGCGGCAGGAGCCGGAGCTGCTGCGGCAGAGCCGGCGGTTTCTACCTCGATAATAGCAGAGCCTTCGGATACTTTGTCGCCGACTTTCAGGAATACGGCTTTAACGACACCGGCGGCGGTACAAGGTACGTCCATTGTCGCTTTGTCGGTTTCCAAAGTAATCAGGGTGTCGTCAACGGCAACAGTGTCACCAACTTTAATTTCAACGGCAATAACGTCTACGTCAGAGTGGCCGCCGATATCCGGTACAACAACTTGTACGGTAGCGCCACCGGCAGGAGCAGCTGCAGGCGCAGCAGCTGGAGCAGCAGGGGCTTCTGCTGCAGGAGCAGGAGCGGCATCAGCAGCGGCAGCACCGGTTTCAACGGTCAGAATAACGCCGCCTTCAGAGATTTTATCGCCCACTTTAACTTTAACTTCTTTAACAACACCGGCTGCATCAGCAGGTACGTCCATAGTGGCTTTGTCGGTTTCCAACGTAATCAGGGTGTCGTCAACGGCAATAGTGTCGCCTACTTTAACTTCTACAGCGATGATGTCGACGTTTTCATGACCGCCGATATCAGGGACTTTGATTTCTACGATACTCATTTGAGTTCCTTTAATATTTTCAGTTTGATGCCGTCTGAAAATTTGTTTCACACGGCATCGGTACAGTTTGTTCAAACCATTCAAGCATTCGGTTTTCAGACGGCCTGATGTCTGAATGAAGCAAACAGGCCGTCTGAAACATCAATTAGCGTTTCCAGCTAGGAGCTGAATCGGCTTTGATACCATATTTTTCAATGGCTTGTTGAACGGTTTCTTTGCTGACTTTGCCTTGATCGGCCAATGCGCTCAATGCAGCAACGGCAACGTTGTAGCGGTCAACTTCGAAGAAGCTACGCAGGTTGGCACGGCTGTCGGAGCGGCCGAAGCCGTCAGTACCCAAGACGTGGTAGTCGTTAGGGATGTAGGCACGGATGCGGTCGGCATAGCTACGGATATAGTCGGTAGCGGCAATCACCGGGCCGTCATGACCTTGCAGTTGAGAAGTAACAAACGGTACTTTTGCAGTTTCCAAAGGATTCAGGCGGTTGAAACGTTCTGCTTCGACAGCGTCGCGATGCAACAGGTTGAAAGATGGGCAAGACCAGATGTCTGCTTCTACGCCGAAGTCGGCTTTCAGCAGATCGGCACCGGCAATCACTTCTTGCAGGATGGTACCGGAACCCATCAGTTGGACTTTCTTGTCACCTTTGCCGCCGGCTTTCAGCAAGTACATACCTTTGAGGATGTCTTGTTCCGCACCTTCCGGCATATCCGGGTGAGCGTAGTTCTCGTTCATCAGGGTGATGTAGTAGAACACGTCTTCATTATTGGCATACATACGGCGCAGACCGTCTTGTACGATGACGGCGACTTCGTATTGGAAGGTCGGGTCGTAAGAAACGCAGTTCGGAATCAAATCTGCTTGAATATGGCTGTGGCCGTCTTCGTGTTGCAGACCTTCTCCGTTCAGCGTCGTACGGCCGGCAGTACCGCCCAACAGGAAGCCGCGTGCGTGCATATCGCCTGCCGCCCAAGCCAAGTCGCCGATACGTTGGAAACCGAACATAGAGTAGTAGATGTAGAACGGAATCATCGCAAAGTCGCTGTTGGCGTAGCTGGTCGCAGCCGCAATCCAGTCGGCCATCGCGCCCGGCTCGTTAATACCTTCTTGCAAGATTTGACCGTCGACGGATTCTTTATAGAACATCAGTTGGTCTTTATCTTGAGGGGTATATTGTTGGCCTTTAGGATTCCAAATACCGTATTGGCGGAACATACCTTCCATACCGAAAGTACGGCTTTCGTCAGGAACGATAGGTACAACGCGCTTGCCGATTTTTTTGTCTTTCAACAGAGTAGACAGGATGCGTACGAAAGCCATAGTGGTTGAGAATTCACGGTCACCGCTGGATTTCAGTTGAGCATCAAATGCAGACAGTTCAGGAACTTCCAGAACGTCTTGGGTGGGGTTGCGTTGAGGCAGATAGCCACCCAAAGATTCGCGGCGTGCGTGCAGGTATTTGTATTCTTCGCTGTCGGGGGCAAAGGTCAGGTAAGGCAGGTCGCCGCTGTCGATTTGCTCGTCGGTAACAGGAATGTCAAAGCGGTCGCGGAATTGTTTCAGAGACGCTTTGTCCATTTTTTTGGCTTGGTGGGCAACGTTTTGACCTTCTCCGGATGCGCCCATACCGTAACCTTTAATGGTTTTCGCCAAGATGACGGTAGGTTTGCCGTCTGCATGGTTCGCTGCACGGTCGTAAGCGTTGTACACTTTTTGCGGGTCGTGGCCGCCACGGTTCAATGCCCAAATTTCGTCATCGGTCATATCGGCGACCAATGCTTTCAGTTCGGGCGTATTGAAGAAGTGTTCGCGAACGTATGCACCGTCTTTGGATTTATAAGTTTGGTAGTCACCATCCAAACATTCTTCCATGCGTTTGCGCAGGATGCCGTCTTTGTCTTTAGCCAAGAGGCGGTCCCAACGGCGACCCCAGATGACTTTGACGACATTCCAACCGGCGCCGGCAAAGTTGCCTTCCAATTCTTGAATGATTTTGCCGTTACCGCGTACCGGACCGTCCAAACGTTGCAGGTTACAGTTGATGACGAATACCAAGTTGTCCAAGCCTTCGCGTGAAGCCAGAGCAATAGCACCTTGGCTTTCAGGTTCGTCCATCTCGCCGTCGCCACAGAATACCCATACTTTACGGCCTTTGGTTTTAGCCAGACCGCGAGATTCCAAGTATTTCAGGAAGCGTGCCTGGTAGATTGCCATCAATGGGCCAAGACCCATAGATACAGTTGGGAATTGCCAGAAGTCAGGCAACAGGTGAGGGTGAGGGTAAGAAGGCAGGCCTTTACCGTCAACTTCTTGACGGAAGTTGTTCAATTGGTCTTCGGTCAGGCGGCCTTCGACAAAGGCGCGGGCATAGATGCCCGGGGAGGCGTGTCCTTGGAAAAAGACCAAATCGCCTTCTTCGCCTTCGCCTTTGGCTTTCCAGAAGTGGTTGAAGCCGACTTCGTACATGGTGGCGGCAGATTGGAAAGATGCGATGTGCCCACCCAGCTCCAAATCTTTCTTGCCGGCGCGCAATACGATGGCGGCGGCGTTCCAGCGCACGAATGCGCGGATGCGGTGTTCGATGTTTTGGTCGCCAGGGATGCCTTTTTCGTCTTCAACGGAAACGGTGTTCAAGTATGGAGTAGTGGTGCCGTGAGGCATACGGATGCCTTTATCACGGCTGTATTTGACCAAACTTTCCAGCAGGTATTGGGCGCGCTCGCTGCCTTCATATTCTAAAACAGAGCTTAACGCGTCTAACCATTCTTTGGTTTCAATTGGGTCAACATCGTGTAATTGGGTGGACATAATATCTATCCTTGTGTTGAGTGTTTTTCAATGACGGAGTATTACTCCGATATTTTCGTTTGCGAACAGATGTGAGTTAAAAACGAAAATTCCTAGAGTCAAATCCGAAAAAGTTTTAATTACTGAAATATTTTCAATACGTTATAACCATTGATGAAAAATCAGAAAGAATTGAACTTTTTGCGAATTGGCTAACCTGCAAATGCTATCAGTAATTGGGCAAACTGGCAAATCATGCTGTAGATATTGATAGGATGTAGAGGTTGGAATTAGGATTTTTTAAAAGAGTTATGGAACTTGTTTTTAAATCGAGATATTAAGTGAATACAGTAAAAAAAGCATCAGATATTTGAGAAAGTTTATTCGAATACGAAAAAATATTTTTCAAATTTTGTTGTAAATTGAAAATTTGGATTGGATTTAGGGTTTGAAAGGGAAGATTTTGATTATCTGATTCTTTACAAAGAGAATAGGCCGTCTGAAGACTTTAAAGAGATTAAGAGGGAATGGGATTTGAAGATGACGATTATTGAGGAAGGGTGAATGAAAAAATGACATGTACAGGCTGTTTAGTTTAGCTCTGACATGTCATTTATGTAGGAAGTTAGAATTTTAGACGGCCTTTAAGCAGCAGAGGTTTTTTGAGCGAATTGTTTCCATTGAGCCAAAAGCTCTTTAAGAACGTCTTGCTGTTCATGTCCATGTTGGATGGCTTCTTGCAGCCAGAAACAAGCACTATTGATGTCTTTTTCTACACCCATACCGTGATAATACAGGCAGGCAAGATTATATTGAGCCATCGTGTCTCTTTGTTTGGCCGCTGCTTCAAACTATTTTGCAGCTTGGGCATAGTCGACAGGTACACCTTATCCACTGTAATACATCATGCCAAGATTGGTTTGGGATTTGCTGTGCCCACGTTCTGCGGATTGGTGGTATAAATCCAGTGCTTCAGTGTAATTTTGTTGGCGTTTTAAGCAATAGTGCGCTGCAAATGCCAGCTTGTACAAACGTTCAGCCTCCTGACGTTGGAGGGAGATTTCTTTCGTCAATACCGGATTATACTTGGCATCATCATCAGGATACCGGACGTATGCAGCTTGTACCTGAAGAAAAACATTCACCGACCGGGCATATCGGCAGTAGGGCAATGGATAAAGGAAAATGATTATGTTGGGGCTTACACGGAACAATTGTTATGATTTGGGATTTGCTATATTGTGTTATGAATGCAATGCAGCCGACAAAAAAGAATTCTTGGATTGGTTATATGGAATTGTCAGGACTGTCCCTGTCGAAAGTTTTCCAAGGTATCTGATAGAGTTAATAGATTGTTTGGAATCAGATGATTGTTCTATAAATATATACGATATTATTGGCTTTGTTCCAACTACCGGTATGACGAAAAAGGAAAAAGATGCCGTATATGGCATTACCTATATACGGAATCAAGAGTTTTATGATATTCCGATTACCAGGGAGAAGGCGTTAAAAGCCTTAGAAAAACATCCTGAAATTTATCAGAAGTTTCAGCATTTCTTCCCATTTGTAGAACTGCCTCCGCTTTAAACAGTCAAAATGCCGTCTGAAATGATATTCGGCGTTCAGACGGCATTTTTTGATACAAAGCAGGTAACCAAAAGAGTGTTTGACGGCAAAGGAAGATAATTATGTGGAAAATTATAAAAGAGGATAGTAATGATTTAGGATTCGCAATTAAATGCTTATTCTCTCAATCTATTGATTTAAATGAATTCAAAAGCTCATAGTTTTGCTGGTTATTCAATGCGCTGTCAGACAGAAGTTTTTGGTAAGCGACAAGATTACCTAAATCAGCCGAGCGTTGATAATATTGACGCGCGGTGTCTGCATCAACTGCTTGTCCCAATCCGTAGCGATAGATATCACCTAAAAGGCGCAATCCTTCCGGATCATTTTGATCCGCAGCAAATTTAGCGTGCTGATAGGCCTTTTGAGGAGCTCGTTAGGTATTTTTGCCCAAAAGATAGATTTCGGCAAGTGCTACATGCGCGTTGCTGTCACCTTGTTCGGCAGCTTTTTCAAACCATTTCAGTGCTTCAGCAGGATTTGATGCGGCTAAGAGTTCTGCAAGAGAAGTTTGCGCTGGAACAATGTCGTACTTCCGTGGCCGAAGCAATGCGCCCCACCAATCCGTCCTGTGCGGCACGTTTGGCCAGCGCAGCGAAATGGCGCACCAGCAGGAACAGCAGCATTTCGCGCTCTTCCGGTTTTTTCCCGCGCTTCCGCCTTGGTGTTCTTGGCATCTTCGTGGGCGAAAACGAAGCCGTTTTTCACCATATCGCGGTCTTGGTATGATTTTGTAATTTTGAGGTTATTTACAAAAACAGGCAACCGTATTTGTATTTTTATACTTAGAATAATGGAATAATTTGTTTTATGCTGCATAAATACAACAGAAGGATATGATAAAGTAGATTGAGAAAATACTTCTGCTGTTTATTCGGTTTAAATTATTCATCGTCCGGTTTTTTACGCCACAAAACAAGTAATTTGCCGATATGTTGCACCAGTTGAGCCCCCAGTGTTTCACACAGGGCATTGCAAATTTCAATACGTTCGGCGCGATCATCGCCAAAAACACGGACTTTAATCAATTCATGCGCTGTCAATGCGGCATCGGTTTCTTTGATGACTGAGTCGGTCAAGCCTTGTTGGCCAACCATAACGACAGGGTGAAGGTGGTGTGCTTGGGCTTTCAAGGCCAAAATTTCTTTGGTGCTTAATTTGTTGTCGCTCATATTAATAAGTATCCAATTAAAAAGTATAATGGCCATATTGTACGCGATTTAGAACATTTACGGGGGAAATAACGTACAATACTGATTTTAACTTAAGCATTTCAAATCAAGATGGCTGTACGCTCAAAATCTTCAAAAGCATGGCTGCATGAGCACGTCAACGATCATTATGTCCATATGGCACAAAAGGACGGATATCGTGCCAGAGCGGCTTATAAATTATTGGAAATCAATCAAAAAGACAAATTAATCAAACCAGGTACGGTTTTGGCAGATTTGGGCAGCGCTCCGGGAAGTTGGTCACAGGTTGCGGCCAAGCTGGTCGGTAAAACAGGGGCAGTGTTTGCTTTGGATATTTTGCCGATGGATGCTATTGAAGGCGTGTCGTTTATTCAGGGCGACTTTAGGGAAGATGCTGTTTTGGAGCAGTTTGAAGCCTTATTGGATAATCGTCCGTTAGACCTTGTAATCTGTGATATGGCACCCAATATGTCAGGCAATGCCGTAACCGACCAGGCACGCAGTTTTTATTTGTGTGAACTGGCTTTGGATTTTGCCTCCCAGCATTTGAAAACCGGAGGCAGTTTTTTAGTGAAGGTGTTTCAAGGCGCGGGTTATCAAGAGTATACGGCGACTATGCATGAAATTTTTGCCAGTGTACAAACTCGAAAGCCGGATGCTTCCCGCAATCGTTCCAGTGAGATTTACCTATTAGGTAAAAATAAACGCTGACAATGTAGGGTGGGTGCTTTAAAATTCTTTCCCTTGATTTTATTTATTTTGTAACCATGGAGCCTGTTCAGTGGGGAATACCATTAAAAACATATTAGTCTGGGTAGTGGGTGGTGCTATGCTTTTAGCAGCATTCAATGCGCTCAGCGATAAGCAGGAAGATAAACAGCAAATCGAATATTCTCAATTTATTCAGCAAGTTAATAGTGGCGAAGTATCCAATGTCAATATTGAAGGATCTGTTTTCAGCGGCTATCTGATTAAAGGTGAGCGCACCGATAAAACTGCCTTCTATACCAATGCGCCTTTGGATGACAACTTGGTTAAAACACTGTTGGACAACAAAGTACGCGTCAAAGTGACTCCGGAAGAAAAACCAAGCATGCTGGCCAGTCTGTTTTACAGCCTGCTGCCTGTTTTGTTGTTGATCGGTGCATGGTTCTACTTCATGCGCATGCAAAGCGGTGGTGGCGGTAAAGGCGGTGCATTCTCTTTTGGTAAGAGCCGTGCACGTTTGTTGGACAAAGATTCCAATAAAGTTACTTTTGCCGATGTTGCCGGTTGTGATGAGGCTAAAGAAGAAGTACAAGAAATCGTGGATTACCTGAAATCGCCTAATCGTTACCAAAGCCTGGGTGGTCGCGTACCGCGCGGTATTTTGTTGGCCGGTAGCCCTGGTACGGGTAAAACATTGCTGGCTAAAGCGATTGCTGGCGAGGCCGGTGTGCCATTCTTCAGTATTTCAGGTTCTGACTTCGTAGAAATGTTTGTCGGTGTCGGTGCGAGCCGTGTCCGCGATATGTTCGAGCAGGCTAAGAAAAACGCGCCATGTATCATCTTTATCGATGAAATTGATGCGGTTGGCCGTCAGCGCGGTGCCGGTTTGGGTGGTGGCAATGATGAGCGTGAGCAAACATTGAACCAATTATTGGTTGAAATGGATGGTTTTGAAAGCAACCAAACCGTTATTGTGATTGCCGCAACCAACCGTCCTGATGTACTTGACCCAGCGTTGCAGCGTCCGGGCCGTTTTGACCGTCAAGTCGTTGTTCCATTGCCTGATATCCGTGGCCGTGAGCAAATCTTGAAAGTACACGCTAAAAAAGTACCTTTGGATGCATCCGTAGATTTGACTTCTTTGGCACGCGGTACACCTGGTTTTTCAGGTGCGGATTTGGCGAACTTGGTCAATGAAGCAGCTTTGTTTGCCGGTCGTCGTAATAAAGTTAAAGTCGATCAAAGCGACTTTGAAGATGCTAAAGACAAAATCTACATGGGTCCGGAGCGTCGCAGCATGGTGATGCACGAAGATGAAAAACGTGCGACAGCCTATCATGAGGCCGGCCATGCAATCGTAGCGGAAAGCCTACCGTTTACCGATCCGGTTCACAAAGTAACGATTATGCCTCGTGGCCGTGCATTGGGTTTGACTTGGCAGCTGCCTGAGCGTGACCGCATCAGTATGTACAAAGACCAAATGCTGAGCCAGCTCTCAATCTTGTTTGGTGGCCGTATTGCTGAAGATATTTTTGTCGGCCGTATTTCTACCGGCGCATCTAACGACTTTGAGCGTGCAACTCAAATGGCACGCGAGATGGTAACGCGTTATGGTATGAGCGACAAAATGGGTGTGATGGTTTATGCTGAGAACGAAGGTGAAGTATTCTTGGGTCGCAGCGTAACCCGTTCTCAAAATATTTCCGAGAAAACCCAACAAGATATCGATGCGGAAATTCGCCGTATTTTGGATGAGCAATACCAAGTGGCTTACAAAATCTTGGATGAAAATCGCGATAAGATGGAAACCATGTGTAAAGCACTGATGGATTGGGAAACCATCGATCGAGACCAAGTTTTGGAAATTATGGCCGGTAAACAACCTAGTCCGCCTAAGGATTACAGCCACAATGTCCGCGATGACAAAGTAGAAGAGCCTGAAGCACCTGTTGCTGAAGCTGCCGAACCTGTTGAGCAAAATGAGGTTCAGAATACTGAGTCAGTAGAAGCAAACAAAACAGATAAATCTGTATAAGGTTTGAAACAGAAAACGGTAGCTTTTAAGCTACCGTTTTTATTTTGAAGATAATCGAAAGGCCGTCTGAAAATTTTCAGACGGCCTGATTTTATTTGGTTAATTACAAAACAGCCAAAGCAGCTTCGTAGTCAGGCTCGTTCGCAATTTCAGATACCAACTCGGCGTGGAGAACTTGGTTTTGCTCGTTCAAAACCACCACTGCACGGGCGGTCAGGCCGCGTAATGGGCTTTCTGTCAGTGTAACACCGTAATCGTTAGAAAAGCTGCTACGGAATGTAGAAAGTGTCACTACATTTTCCAAACCTTCTGCGCCGCAGAAACGGGCTTGTGCAAATGGTAAATCGGCAGAAATGCACAAGACGACGGTATTGTCCAAAGATGAGGCACGTTTGTTGAAAGTGCGGACGGACTGGGCACATACGCCGGTGTCAATGCTGGGGAAGATATTCAACACTTTGCGTTTGCCTGCAAAGTCAGCCAATGATTTCTCAGATAGGTCTGCCGCTACTAATGTGAAATCAGGTGCAACTTGGCCGATGGCAGGCAAATTGCCGTTTGTAGAAATAGGTGAGCCTTGGAAAGTAACTTGAGCCATGATTCAGTCCTTGTGTCAGGGGAAAATAGGATGGTCAGGAGTTTAGTAATGACGACGACGGAAATAGAACATGCCTTCGCTGTCAATTTCTAAAATATAGCGGCCGTTTTGTACGGCGGCATAGCCGCTTTTGCCTTCGGTATAAGGTTGCAAAGCAGCGTGTGAAATCAGATAGTCGGTCAGTTTGCTGCCGTCTTGGGCAATATTGTCCACCATTTTTGCAAAGGTAGTGTGGCAAACTCCGTTGACTGACCAGCCGGCTGAAACGCCTTTTTCATTTTTTTCCATACATTGGCCGTTGATGACTTCTAAGTCGGTAGGGTGTTTGCCAATCAGATTGATGACGCCGCCCTCTATACCGTTAATCGGATATGTGCGTTGTTTTTTACCTTCTTTTGTTTCGCCTTCTTGAGCTGTACCTAAATCCAAACCGGCTATGGTTTGTTCATTGATATATTTAACTTTGAAGGTAGGCTTGGGCGCTTTGCCTGAAGCAGCATCATTGGCTGCTGTATCTTCAGATTTACCACCGCAGGCAGCCAATGAAAGGCTGAGCAAGATAAGGGGGAAGGTTTTTTTCATATGAGAAACCCTAGAAAAACGATTATATTTCAAATGATAAACGATATTATGGCCGTCTGAAATTTTCAGACGGCCTTACTATTATTATTTCAACGGACGAATACCTACTGCATCGCGTACTTTATCCAACAATTCACGTGCTTCTTTACGCGCTTTTTGTGCGCCGGCATGCAAAATGTCTTCAATTTGAGATGGTTTGGCGGTCAATTCATTGTAACGCTCACGCGGCTCTGCGAGTTCGGCATTGATTTTTGCGCCCAAGAGTTTCTTGGCCTCACCCCAAGCAAGGCCTTCGGCCAGCATTTGAGTGAACTCGGCAGTTTCAGACGGCGTGGAGAAGGCTTTGTAGATTTCAAACAAAGGACTTTCATCAGGCTGTTTCGGCTCGCCGGGCTCTTTCATATTGGTGATGATTTTATTAACCGATTTTTGGGTTTTCTTGTCGTTTTCCCAAAGCGGAATGGTGTTGCCGTAGGATTTGGACATTTTGCGTCCGTCCAAGCCGACCAAGAGTTCGACGTTTTCGTCGATTTTCACTTCGGGCAGGGTGAAGAGTTCTTTGAAGCGGTGGTTGAAGCGGCCGGCGATGTCGCGCGCCATTTCAACGTGTTGGATTTGATCGCGACCGACTGGAACTTCATGGGCATTGAACATAAGGATGTCGGCAGTCATGAGGATAGGGTAGCTGTACAGGCCCATTTCCACGCCGTGATCCGGATCTTCCTGACCGTTTTCGGTATTTGCCTGTACTGCGGCTTTGTAAGCGTGGGCGCGGTTCATCAGGCCTTTTGCAGTGATACAGGTCAGAATCCAGTTCAACTCCATCACTTCGGGAATGTCGCTTTGACGATAGAAAGTAGTCTGTTCCGGATTGAGTCCGCAGGCGAGCCATGTGGCGGCAACAGCTTGAGTAGATTGATGAATCATTTCCGGCTCATGACATTTGATGATACCGTGATAGTCGGCCAAAAAGAGGAATGATTCGGTATTGGAATCTTGCGCTGCGCGGATAGCCGGGCGGATGGCACCGACATAGTTGCCCAAGTGTGGAATACCTGTTGTGGTAACGCCTGTTAAAACTCGTTTTTTGCTCATGAAAGTATCCTTCGGCACAAAGGCCGTCTGAAAATAAATATGGTGCCGATTATACCTGATTATTCTTGATTTTTCAGACGGCCTTTTGAGTAAAGGATAACTGGATAATAAAAGTTATACACACAAAATTATAAAAATTAAATCATATAAATCAATAATATAATAAAAATTTGTTTCTTGGTGGAGTAAATGGCTATTGAGTTATCCACATTTGCGCTTATATAGGCTCTAACAGAATATATTTGAAGAGGAACGTAAAATGAGATTTGATAAATTGACTGCCAAATTTCAGCAAGCTCTGCAAGAAGGTCAAAGTTTGGCTTTGGCTGCGGACAGCAGCTACCTTGAGGCCGGCTTTATCTTAAAAGCGTTGCTTGATGATCAAAACAGTGGTGCTGCTGCGTTGCTGGCTCATGCAGGTGTGAATGTGCCTCAAGTAAAACAACGTTTGCAGCAACATTTGAGCAGCTTGCCAAAAGTATCCGGTCAAGGTGGCGATATTATGCCTAGCCGTGAGCTGCAAGCTGTATTGAACTTGATGGACAAAGCCGCAACCAAGCGCGGCGATGTCTATATCGCCAGCGAACTTTTCCTGCTTGCCTTGGTGCAGCAGAACGATGCAACCGGCAAAATTTTGAAAGAAGCCGGTGCGACCGAACAAAACATTAATGCCGCGATTGATGCGGTACGAGGAGGACAAAACGTGAATGATGCGAATGCCGAAGACCAACGCGATGCTTTGAAAAAATACACACTTGATCTGACCCAGCGCGCCCGCGACGGCAAACTTGACCCCGTTATCGGCCGTGATGATGAAATCCGCCGCGCGATTCAGGTATTGCAACGCCGTACCAAAAACAACCCCGTGCTGATTGGTGAGCCGGGTGTGGGTAAAACCGCTATTGTCGAAGGTTTGGCGCAACGCATCGTCAACGGCGAAGTGCCTGAATCCCTGCGCAACAAACGCCTGCTGGTTCTGGACTTGGCGGCTTTGATTGCCGGCGCGAAATATCGCGGCGAATTTGAAGAACGCTTGAAAGGCGTGTTGAACGACTTGGCGAAAGACGATGGCAACACTCTGATTTTCATCGACGAAATTCATACCTTGGTTGGCGCAGGTAAAACCGACGGCGCGATGGACGCGGGCAATATGTTGAAACCGGCTTTGGCACGCGGCGAACTGCACTGTATCGGTGCGACTACCTTGGACGAATACCGCCAATACATCGAAAAAGACGCGGCACTTGAACGCCGTTTCCAAAAAGTATTGGTTGGCGAGCCAAGCGTGGAAGACACCATCGCTATTTTGCGCGGTTTACAGGAGCGTTATGAAATCCACCATGGTATCGATATTACCGACCCTGCTATCGTTGCCGCAGCGGAGTTGAGCGACCGCTACATCACCGACCGCTTCCTGCCCGATAAAGCGATTGATTTGATTGACGAAGCAGCCAGCCGCATCAAAATGGAACTGGACAGCAAACCTGAGCAAATGGACAAACTCGACCGCCGCATTATCCAGCTCAAAATGGAAAAAATGCACGTTGCCAAAGAGAGCGATGATGCCAGCAAAAAACGTCTGGAATTGATAGATGAAGAAATCGACGGCCTGCAAAAAGAATACGCCGATTTGGACGAAATCTGGAAAGCTGAAAAAGCAGCATCATCCAGCACTGCCGACATCAAGAAACAGATGGACGACATTAAAGTCAAAATCGAACAGGCCAAACGCCAAGGCGATTTTGCCCGTGCATCTGAGCTTGAATACGGTGAGTTGCCTAAATTGAGCGCACAGTTGCAAGCGGCAGAAAGCAATCCTGACGGCAAAAAACAAAACAAACTTTTCCGTACTGAAGTCGGCGCGGATGAAGTGGCTGAAATCGTTTCCCGTATGACCGGCATTCCTGTGTCAAAAATGATGGAAGGGGAACGAGACAAGCTGCTGAAGATGGAAGAAGTATTGCACCGCCGCGTGGTCGGTCAAGATGAAGCCGTGCGTGCTGTGTCTGACGCTATCCGCCGCAGCCGATCAGGCCTAGCCGATCCGAACAAGCCTTACGGCAGCTTCCTGTTCTTAGGTCCGACCGGTGTGGGTAAAACCGAATTGTGTAAGGCATTGGCAGGCTTCCTGTTTGACAGCGAAGATCATCTGATTCGTATCGATATGTCCGAATACATGGAAAAACATGCTGTTGCCCGCTTAATCGGTGCGCCTCCCGGCTATGTCGGCTACGAAGAAGGCGGTTACCTGACTGAGCAAGTCCGCCGCAAACCATACAGCGTGATTCTTTTGGATGAAGTGGAAAAAGCCCATCCCGACGTGTTCAACATCCTGCTGCAAGTATTGGATGACGGTCGTTTGACCGACGGGCAAGGCAGGACGGTAGATTTTAAAAATACCGTGATTGTGATGACTTCCAACATCGGCAGCCAGCACATCCAACAAATGGGCATTCAGGATTACGAAGCGGTGAAAGAAGTTGTGATGGAGGATGTGAAAGAACATTTCCGCCCCGAAATGATCAACCGCATCGACGAAGTAGTCGTGTTCCATGGTTTGGATCAGGCCAATATCCGCAACATTGCGAAAATCCAGCTTAAAGGTTTGGAAAAACGTTTGGAAAAACAAAACCTGCGCCTGACTGTTTCCGATGCCGCACTGGACATCATCGCCAAAGCCGGTTTCGACCCCGTTTACGGCGCACGTCCGCTCAAACGCGCCATCCAATCGGAAATCGAGAATCCGCTGGCCAAAGCATTGCTTGAAGGCAAATATGCACCTGATAGCACAATCCATGTTAAAGAAGAGGGTGGTAAGCTTTTGTTTGCATAAGGTTAAAACAATGTAGTATGCTGTTGTAAAAGGCCGTCTGAAAGAATTCAGACGGCCTTTCTTAATTATTGATTCATATCATATATTTGTTATGTAATTTGATTATTCATTGAATTTTAGAGAATATTAATCGAAAATCTTGTGCCATCGGTTGATAAAGAATGCGATATAATCCGACCTGTTTGCCGAGGTTCTTGCTAAATATCTCATTTTATGTAATAATACTACAATGCAAAAACTGACTAATCAAAATCTTCACATTATTTTGTCGGAGCGCTTAAATGATACCGACTTTGTTCTTATTCTCAATGCATTAATCAAATTTTTGCGCCGAGGAGGCAAAAAACAGGCTTCCGAACGTTTCGATTTGATTTTATCTACTTTAAAACAAGACGATGCTTTATGCCGTCAATTCAGCCTGCGCTTCTATGCCTGGTTGTCTAAAGTTCACATCTATCCTGCGCTGATTAAGCTGGGTATTTTCTCGCGCCATAGCTTTACTCGGGAAATGGGCATACGGATTTACGAACGTTTCAGTCCGTCTTATAAAGATTTTTCCAATCTGCGCGAAGTGTTTTTGTATCTTTTCCATTCGAAAAACGATGATAAATGGTTGCAAACCCTGAGTTTGCGCCAATGGTTGAGCATGTATGAATTGTTGCAGGGTAAAGCCGATCCTGCGTTGCTTCAGACGGCCAGCCGACAGTTGGCAGATGCCCGTTTGCGAGCGGTAGAAATGCTGTCTATTTGGATTGCTTCCGAAGCAATTGAGCCGGATTTAATACGGATTGCTCCCCGTTTGTTGGAGGCAGATTCGGCATTTGTCGCTTTGCAACGTGAAATTGCAAAATTGGTAGAACACTATCGCCACAGTGAAGAAATTTACGACACGGCGCACTTGGAGGTCATGTTTGACCAGTGCGACAAGCAAATTGAGTATCTGCGTCGTCGTGGTACAGGGGCGGGGTCTGGTTCGTCAGTGAAAGTGGCGCACTTGTTGGAGCGCCTGCAACAAACCCTAGGCCGTCTGAAACTGTTGACCAATATTCAAATCGAAACCGGCAGCCGCACCCGCTTAACCATCAATCTGATGAATGCGATGATTTACGCGGCGGTAGAGCAATACAGTACCAGCCACTTGCGTAAAAGCAGTATCCGAATGCTGGCACGCAGTATTACGGAAAACAAAAGCCATTATGGTGAGCATTACATTACGCGCAACCGTAGTGAATATTTCAAAATGTTTTATTCCGCAGCAGGCGGTGGCGTAATTATTGCTTTGATGGCATTGAATAAAATCCATATTGCGTCTTTGGGATTCGGCGAGTTTACTACTTCATTCCTTGCCGGACTTAACTACGGCTTAGGCTTTATGCTGATTCATATGCTGCACTGCACCGTTGCGACCAAGCAGCCTGCCATGACGGCGGCGAGCTTTGCCGAGCAGGTGGACTCAAATGAAGGCAGTAAAGCGGTGGACAACAAATTGGCAAAACTGCTGATTGACGTGTGCCGTTCGCAAAGTGTTGCCGTGTTTGGCAATGTATCGATTGCCGTATTGTTGGCGGCGGGGATCGCTTGGGGTTATGTCTACACGCATGATCAGCCTTTATTGAATGAGGCGGTTACAGCCTACCAGCTTAAATCTATTGAGATTTTTACTCAGCCTACCTTGTGGTATGCCGCTATTGCCGGTGTATGGCTATTTTGCTCGGGGATTATTGCCGGCTTCTTTGACAACCGTTCCGATTATCTGAACTTGCGTCAGCGCCTGCCGTTTAATCCGTTTTTACGAAAAATCATGCGTCCTCAGCCACGCCGCCGTTTGGCCGCTTATATTCATAAGCATTACGGCTCGCTTATGGGCAATTTTATTTTCGGTATGCTTTTGGGTATGACCGGCTATTTTGGCCACCTTTTCGGCTTACCACTGGATATTCGCCATGTGGCGTTCTCTTCGGCAAATTTGGGTTATGCCGCGATTAGTGGTCATGCAGATATATTCACTTTTATGCTTGGCTTGGCAAGTGTATTGGCAATCGGCATGGTGAATCTGGTGGTCAGCTTTTCTTTGGCTTTGGCTGTTGCGCTTCGTTCTCGCGGCACGCGTTTGGGCAGTATGCGCAATTTGCTGAAAAGCTTCTGGAGTCAAGTGAAAGCCAATCCTTTGATTTTGCTGTATCCGGTTCAGGTGAATAATAAAGACAACGCGAAGTAAGATTGAAGAAAGGCCGTCTGAATATATACTTTTCAGACGGCCTTTTGATTTAAAACCGATAAAGATTAGGCTTGTAGAGAGGCGCGGTTTTCCAAAACTTGGTCAATCAAACCATATTCTTTAGCTTCATCGGCAGACATATAATTGTCGCGGTCGGTATCGCGTTCCAAGTCGGCCAAATCGCGATCACAATGTTTGGCGAGTAAGCGGTTCAGTTTCTCTTTGATTTTCAGCAGCTCTTTAGCGTGAATTTCAATATCGGAAGCCTGACCGGCCAAGCCGCCGCTGATGAGCGGTTGGTGAATCATGATGCGGCTGTTTGGCAGGGCAAAGCGTTTGCCTTTTTCGCCTGCGGACAACAAGAATGCACCCATACTTGCTGCTTGGCCCAAGCATAAAGTAGAAACATGAGGCTTGATGAAGTTCATGGTGTCGTAAATCGACATACCGGCAGTAACCGAACCGCCCGGAGAGTTGATATAGAAGAAGATATCTTTATCTGGATTTTCGCTTTCCAAGAACAGTAATTGCGCAACAACCAAGTTGGCAGATTCGTCTGTCACCGGGCCGACCAAGAAAACGATGCGCTCTTTCAAAAGGCGTGAGTAGATGTCGAATGCGCGCTCGCCACGACCGCTTTGTTCGATAACGGTAGGGACAAGGTAATTATTGAAATCGAAGGACATTTTTGTCTCCTGTTAATGATGGAAAAGCACCAAAGCCATTTAAAGCGCTTCGGTGCTTTTGATTGTCTGTTTCAGACGGTCTTAGAGCAATTAAGCTTGTGCGCCCATTACTTCGTCAAAAGACAGCGCTTTTTCAGTTACTTTAGCTTTGCTCAGAACGAAATCAACAACGTTGCTTTCTACTGCCAAAGAAGTCGGGCCTTGCAGGCGGGAAGGCTCTGCGTAGTACCAGTCGATAACTTCTTGAGGATCTTCGTAGCTCTCAGCGAAGTTGGCGACAACGGCTTTGATTTGGTCTTCAGTTGGCTCAAGTTTGTTTTCTTCAACCAATTTAGCCAAAATCAGGCCCAAAGAAACGCGGCGTTCTGCTTGTTCTTTGAACATGTCCAAAGGCAGATCCAAGTTGGCAGCATCAGCCATACCTTGGTTAACGAAGTTTTGTTTCATTTCGTTTGCCAAGCGGGCGGCTTCTTCGTTGACCAAAGCAACGGGAACTTGCAAATCGGCTGCTTTGAGCAGGGCGTTCATTACAGATTCTTTGGTTTGTTCACCGATACGGCGCTCAACTTCGCGGCCAACGTTTTTCTTCACTTCTTCACGCATTTTGGCAACGTCGCCGTCTTCAATGCCCAGAGCTTTAGCGAAGTCTGCGTCAACTTCAGGCAAAGTAGCTTCAGAAACGTTGTTCAGAGTGATGGTGAATACGGCAGATTTACCGGCAACATCTTTACCGTGGTAGTCTTCAGGGAAGTTTACGGTAACATCTTTGCTTTCTCCGGCTTTCATGCCGACAACACCGGCTTCGAATTCAGACAGCATTTGACCTGCGCCCAATACGAAAGCGTAGTTTTTAGACGCGCCGCCAGCGAAAGGTTCGCCGTCGATTTTGCCTTCAAAGTCAATGATGACGCGGTCGCCGTTTTGGGCTTCACGTTCAACATGGTTGAAGCGGGTGCGTTGTTTACGCAGGATTTCTACAGTTTGGTCAACTTCGGCATCGCCAACAGTCGCAGTAACTTTTTCTACTTCTTGGACAGACAGGTCGCCAATAGTTACTTCAGGGAAAACTTCAAAAATAGCGGCAACTTTGAAAGACTCTTGATCGTCTTGTTCTTCAACGCCTTCAAAGCGTGGGTAACCGGCAACTTTCAATTCTTGAGCAACGGCAACTTCGTAGAATTCGCGTTGTACCAATTCGTTGATAACGTCGTTTTGTGCGCTTGCGCCGTACATTTGGGCAATCATTTTGAACGGTGCTTTACCCGGACGGAAGCCGTCAATTTTTGCACGGCGTTGGGTTTGTTTCAGTTTTTTCTCAGTTTCTGCGTTGATTTTGGACCAAGGCAGAGACAATACTACTTTGCGTTCCAGATTTTCTAAAGTTTCAACAGTTACGCTCATCGTAAGCCCTTAAATTTGTTGTGTTTAAACGGTTATCCTTCTGCTCGGCATTCCGAAGAACTTCGGAAGCGTGCATAAGGTCAAAATTTAGCTGCTTAGTATAACACAATGTTTCACGAATAACATAAAAAGGCCGTCTGAAAAGTGGGAAATTCTTTTCAGACGGCCTTTGCGTTTCGATATTGTTGTTTTTTACAGCTGGTCTTTTTGTGCCAGAATCCGTCGGCTGCCGTTGATGTCTGCCGGAGAGAGAACACCGGCATTTTCAAGCGCATCTATCAAATTGGCGGCACGGTTGTAGCCGATGCGCAATTGGCGTTGGAGGGCGGAAATGGAAGTTTTCCGGCTCTCCAATACGAAGGCAACGGCTTGATCGAATAGCTCATCGCTGTTTGCGTTCGGATTGACAATATTGGTGGTTTCGATGGCCGCTTCGCCACTGAGCAGGCCTTCAACATAATTGGTCGGAGCCTGTTCTTTGACAAAATTGACGACCTGATGCACTTCATCATCGGAAACAAACGCACCCTGCAGGCGTGTCGGTTCTGCGCTTCCCGGTTGCAGGAATAACGAGTCGCCATATTTGAGCAATTCGTCCGCACCCGTTTGGTCAAGAATGGTGCGGCTGTCGATTTTGCTTTGTACGGTAAAGGCCATGCGTGTCGGAATGTTGGCTTTAATCAGGCCGGTAACCACATCGACACTCGGACGTTGGGTGGCGACAATCATGTGAATGCCTGCTGCACGCGCTTTTTGGGCAAGACGTGCGATTTGCTGCTCAACGGATTTGCGTTCGGTCATCATCAAGTCTGCCAACTCGTCAATGACGACCACAATCAACGGCAGTTTTTCCAGAGGCTCAGGATCGTCAGGATTTAAGCTGAACGGATTGAGTAATGGTTTGCCTGCTGCTTTGGCTTGTTCGACTTTTTTGTTGAAGCCGTCCAAATTACGCACACCGGCGTGAGAGAGCAGGCGATAGCGTTTTTCCATTTCGGCAACACACCAGTTCAACGCTTGTCCAGCCTCGCGCATATCGGTCACAACCGGGCAGAGCAGGTGCGGAATGCCGTCGTAAATGCTCAATTCCAGCATTTTCGGGTCAATCATAATGAAACGGACTTCGTCGGGCGTGGCTTTGAAGAGCATGGACATAATCATGCCGTTCACACCGACGGATTTACCCGAGCCGGTCATACCTGCGACCAAAAGATGCGGCATTTTTGCCAAGTCGCCGACAACGGGCGTACCCGCAATATCTTTACCCAAAGCAACGGTCAGTTTGGACTTGGCGTCGGTAAACACGGATGAAGAGAGGATTTCGCTCAACATCACGTCTTGGCGTTTCTCATTGGGCAATTCAATGCCCATGGTGTTTTTACCGGCAATGGTTTCTACGATGCGTACTGCTTGCAGAGACATCGAGCGCGCCAAATCTTTGGACAGGGCAACAATTTGGCTGCCTTTGACACCTTGTGCCGGTTCGATTTCGTAGCGGGTAATCACAGGGCCGGAAGTGGCGGAAACAACCTGTACGCCGATGCCAAATTCAGCCAGCTTGGCCTCGATTAATTCTGCGGTCTGTTGCAATTCATCCGGATTGACGGCAACCGGTTCTTCAGACGGCATACGCAACAGGTTCATGTTAGGCTTGTGGTATTCGCCGTTGTTTTTAGGTTCAGTATCGTCAAATAGGGAAGTTTGGATTTTAGGAGGCGGCGCAACGGATACGGCAACGGTTTTACGGTTGCTGCTGCTGCCTGCCAACGGAGCAACCGGAGTGGCGGTAATGGTTTTTGCCTCTTTAACCATGCGGCGCGTATTTTGGCTTTCCAAAGCTTCGGTGTGGACATCTTCTTTTTTACTTTGGAATTGAGACAGTTTTTTCATCAGGCTGCCAAACAGGCCACCCATATGGCTGCCGGATTTGGCCATGACTTCCAACCATGACACCTGAGCCAACAGGGAAATGGATAAAAGCAACATCACCAGCATAATCAACAGGCTGCCCGACTTACCCAACAGCCAAGCCAAGCCTGAACCGGCCAACAAGCCGACCAAGCCGCCTGCACCGACGGGAAGGGATTCGCTCAATGCATTGTCAAACAGGAAATGTTCGATAATCGGGCTGCACACCAGCAGGAGAAACAATGCTAAAGCGGCTACGCCGTGATTGTAGGGCTTGTGGTTTTCCTGCTTTTTCATGGGACGGAAATTTTTGTAGAGGAAAACGCAAGAGGCGGCTATCCACCACCAAAACGATAAGCCGAACAGATAATATCCAACATCGGAAAGATAGGAGCCAAAGAGACCGCCGAGGTTGGCGACATCGTTGCTTTTGGGAACGCTGCGCGACCATGCAGGGTCGTCCATGCTGAAGCTGGCCAGGGAAATGGCCAGATAAATGGTGATAACCAAGCCAAACAGCCATAAAGCATCATTAATCAAGTTGACGACATGCTCGGGACGCGCTTTTTTTTCTTCGTTTCTTTGCAGCTCTTTGGCGGCTTTCAGGCGTTGGGAGACTTTATTGTCGGCTTGAGTTTGTGCTTTGGTGGATTTGCGTGTGGTCGGTTTGGCTGCCGGTTTGGTAGAGACGCGTTTTTTTGTTTGGGTTTTAGAAGATTTTGCAGTCATGAGATAAAGGCTGTCTGAAAAGACTGGAGGTAATGTGCGTAAAGGGTAAATTATACCGTATTTACTAGGCACAAGAAATTGAAACGGGCGTAATCATTATAGGATTCAGGCCGTCTGTTTGGCGTAACGAAAATTTCGGATTTCGTTTCCACCTGTTCAGACGGCCTGATGTTTTGATTGATTTGGACTTACATTCTGCCCAGTTCACGCTGGAGGGCTTGAATGTTTTTCTCCCTATCCAAAACCGCACTTTGCAATGTGCTGATGGCCTGTTGATTGACGCTGCCGCCTTTGGCTGTCCGCGCTTGGCTCAGTTGCTTTTTGGCATCGGCCAAAGCCGCGCGTTCATTGGATAACTCGGTTTCCAAAATAGAGCGGCGGCTGTTGACGCCGGAGGATTTGGGAATCGGAGGAGGAACCGTTTCAGAAGCGGTGCGGACAGGGGCAGGTTTGGGCGTTGCCTTATGGTTGGATTTTGTCGCTGTGTTTTTGCTTTTTGCCGGAGCAGTTTGTGATGTCGGCGCATTGAGTGTAGGCGCATCACTAACCGGAGCGTCGTATCGGCTGCTGCTGTATTTGCCGACAATCGGCAAATCGTTGACGGCTTGGCAGTTGCCGCTTGGGCGCGAGGTATAGACAATCGAGCCGTTGACTTCACAGGTATAGATTTTTGCGGCGTGGGCTTGGCTGTTGAAAACAGCAAGCGGCAGCAGGGATAGGGTAAGCAGATATTTTTTCATGATTCAGATAGGGCTGATTCGTTGCACTTGAGCATTTTATTCTTGTTCAGACGGCATGTGCTGCTGTTTTTTAGCTTTTATACCGTTTTTGTTTTTACTCGGTTTGTCGGCTTTTTTCTCTTGTTTATTGGATTTTTCCGCGCGTGCCTTTTTCTTAGGCTTTGCACTTGCGCGTTCATCAGAGGTATTGAGGCTGCGGATGTTGAGGTGGTAACCGCTGCCTTGATGGCCGCTGATTTTAGGCAATTCGGCCTGTGCGCAGGAGGAGTTGGGTTCGGAAGTATAGCTGCCGTTACCGCAGGAATAAACTGCGGCGGCTGCGTGAAGAGAAATGCCCAAGACGAAAGAGGATACGAGGAAGTATTCGGCTTGTTTGATGGTTGAAGTCATGTTTTTCCGTATTGTGTTTTATTTCAGACGTCCTGATGGCTCTATTTTTATTGGGAAAACTCGGCTTCGACATCAACTTGGATTTGCTCAAGCTCTTCCTGCCATTGCAGCCAGTTTTCTTCCAGTTGCGTTAATTTTACTTTAGTTTCTGTTAATTGTGCGAGTGTCTCTTGCAATTTGTGTTTATTTTCTTCTGAATAAGCAGATTCTTGTGCCAAAAATGCTTCACAGGCCGTCTGAGTATCAGTCAATCGTGCGATTTCTTTTTCGGCTTTGTCGATTTTCTGCTGAATCGGTTTGCTGCGTTTGGCTTTTTCCTGACGGATTTGTGCTTCTATGCGCTTGGTGTCTTTGCGGCTTTGGCTTTGTACTGAAGCGGCGGGGGCTGCTGCGGCGTTTTCTTGTGCCAACCGCCATTGACGGTAGTCGTTCAAATCGCCGTCGAAGTTGTTCAGACGGCCTTTGTCGATAAGGAGGAAGCTGTCGGTAGTCGCTTCAAGCAGGCTGCGGTCGTGCGAAACGACAATCAATGCGCCTTGGAAACTTTGCAGGGCAAGTGTCAGGGCGTGGCGCATATCCAAGTCTAGGTGGTTGGTTGGTTCGTCAAGCAGCAGCAGATTAGGTTTTTGCCAGATAATCATAGCAAGGGCGAGCCGCGCTTTTTCCCCACCGGAGAACGGCTCGGTCTTTTGAACCGCCATATCGCCGACAAAGTTGAAACCGCCTAAAAAGTTGCGGATTTCCTGTTCGCGGACTTCGGGTGAAAGCTGCTGGATATGCCAAACCGGACTTTGGTCAGCGCGTAAGGTATCCAGTTGGTGCTGGGCAAAATAGCCGATATTGAGCTTCTCGGAGCGGACGATATTGCCGGAAAGTAAATCGATTTTTCCTGCCAATGCTTTGATAAATGTGGATTTGCCGCTGCCGTTAACGCCCAGCAGGCCGTAACGCGCGCCGCTTTCCAGAGACAAGGTGATATCGTGCAAAACGGTATTGTCGCCATAACCCAAGTCGGCATGGTCAAGTTTCAATAATGGATTGGGCAGATGGGTCGGATTGGCAAACTCGAAGGAAAACTCGCTATCCAAATGCGCAGGGGCGATGCGCTCGAGTTTGGCTAATGCCTTCATGCGGCTTTGGGCTTGTACGGCCTTTGTGGCTTTGGCTTTGAAACGGTCGATAAAGGATTGCAAATGTTTGATTTGTGCCTGCTGTTTGACGTAAGCGGCTTGTTGTTGCGCCAGACGTTGGGCGCGTTCGGCTTGGTAAAAATCGTAATTGCCGCCGTATTGGGTCAGTTTTTGTTGCGACAGCTCGATGGTTTGCGTTGTAGTGGCATTCAAGAAGTCGCGGTCATGGGAGATGATGATTTGCGTACAGGGCAGGGAAGCGAGATGGTTTTCCAGCCACAACACGGTTTCTAAATCCAAGTGGTTGGTCGGTTCGTCCAAGAGCAGCAAATCGGCACGACAAATCAAGGCTTGGGCAAGATTGAGGCGCATACGCCAGCCGCCTGAGAAGGACTTGACGGGACGGGTATGTTCTTCTTGTGAGAAACCCAAGCCGTTAAGCAGTTTGGCGGCGCGTGCCGGAGCGGTATAGGCATCGATTTCTTCAAGTTTGGCGTGATATTCGGCTTGCTTCATGCCGTCGTTTTGTGCTTCTGCTTGGGCCAAGGCCGTCTGAAAAGCCTGTAATTCGGCATCGCCTTGTAAAACGTAGTCTAAAGCGGAAATATCTAAATCAGGCGTTTCTTGAGAGACGGAAGCCAGCCGCCATGTTTTGGGAATAAGGATTTCGCCGCCATCTTGAGTGATTTCACCTTTTATCAGCGCAAACAGGCTGGATTTTCCCATACCGTTTTTACCGATTAAACCAACGCGTTGGCCGGGGTTGATTATGGCATCGGCTTTATCGAGCAGGACTTTCAAACCGCGTTGCAGGGTGAGTTTTTTAATTTCTATCATGATGGCAGGCAAGGGGGTAAGTAAAACGAAAGGCGTTATTTTACCTGAAAAGATATATAAAAGGCCGTCTGAACAAGTATGAAAACGAAATCAACGATTTCTATTTCACTTATTCAGACGGCCTTTATGAAATGACAGTCGGAAATGCTTTCAAATTGTCTGTCGTTTCAATTAAATTTGAAGATCGCCATTGTCCGCACGGATTTGGCGCAGGAATTTTTGTGTCCGCTCATGTTTGGGATGGTTGAACAAATCTTGCGGGCTGCCTTGTTCGACAATAACGCCGCCGTCCATCACGACAACGGTGGTTGCCACTTCCAAGGCAAATTTGATTTCATGCGTAACGACAACCATGGTCCAGCCTTCTTGCGCCAATTCCTTCATGGTATCCAAAACATCTTGTACCAATTCAGGATCGAGCGCGGAAGTCGGTTCGTCAAACAACATCAGTTCAGGCTGAATCGCCAATGCTCGGGCAATGCCGACGCGCTGCTGTTGACCGCCGGAAAGCTGGTAGGGATAAAGGTTAACCTTATCGCTCAAACCGACTTTTTCAAGCAATTTGACAGCCTCTTCACGCGCTTGGGCGGCAGGCTTGCCTTGTACGGCAACCGGCCCTTCCATTACGTTTTCCAACGCAGTTTTGTGCGGAAAGAGGTTGTATTGCTGGAACACCATGCCGGACTTGCGGCGCAGTGCCAAGATATCGTGTTTGCTTGGTTTTTTGGAAAAATCGATGCTTAACGGCTGAGCATTGTCAAACTCGATCTGACCTTGTTCAGGCATTTCTAAAGCGTTTAAACAGCGTAAAAACGTCGTTTTGCCTGAGCCGGACGGGCCTAGGATAACCACTACTTGTCCTTTGCCGACATCCAAATCAATGCCGCGCAAAATGGTATTTTTGCCAAAGGTCTTATGGATATTGCGGATTTTAATCATGACAACTCCTTATTTGGCGACATAGCGGTCGAAACGTTTTTCCAAACGCGCCTGAATCAAAAACAGCACTTTGCAGAAACACCAATAAACCAATGCGGCTTCGATATAAACCGGCAAGAAGTCATAAGTACGGTTTGCTGTCTCTTGAGCGACACGGAAAAGCTCCGTTACCGTTACCACGGCGGCAAGCGAGGTGTTTTTGAACAAGCCGATAAACTCGTTGCTCAAAGGCGGAACGGCAACGCGGAATGCCTGCGGCGCGACGATGCGGCGGAAGGTCTGCATATAGGTCATACCGATGGAGAAACCGGCTTCCCATTGCCCTTTCGGCACGGACAAAATTGCCGCGCGTATGGTTTCGGAAGCATATGCGCCGACATTGAGCGAAAAGCCGATAATGGCGGCAGGAATCGGATCGATATAGATGCCGACGGAAGGTAATCCATAGAATACGATGACCAACTGCACCAAAAGCGGCGTACCGCGAATGACGGAAATATAAAATTCCACCAGCTTCAGCAAGCATTTTTGGAAAATGCCACCGGAGGGCATAATCCGCACCAAAGCCACGGCTACGGCAATAATCATGCCGATGGCGAAAGAAGCGATCGCCAAAGGCAAAGATACTGCGAAACCGGCTTTGACCATAGGCAAAAACGCGCTGACAATCATATCGGCGCGTGTTTCCGTCATAAACGGCAGAGAGGCAAGGAAATTATTGAACACTGATGTCTTTTCCGAAGAATTGTTCGCCCAGTTTTTTCAGCGTGCCGTCGGCTTTCAGCTCGTTGATTGCCGTGCTGAATTTCGCCACGGCTTCGTCATTGCCCTTGTTGACAACCAGGCCGGAACCGACTTTTTCATCGGCAGGCGCGTACCAAACGATTTTCACGCCGGCATTCGGATTTTTCTTCAGATAGTCCAAAACCGCTAATTCATCGTTCAGGGTCGCATCGGCGCGTTTTTGTTCAATCAGGGTCAGCGATTGCGCCAAACCGTCCACCGGCACGAGTTCCGCCCCCGCCGCTTTGGCTCTTTCGCCGTAGTTGCTGGTCAGGGATTGCGCGGTTTTCACGCCTTTGATGTCGTCGATAGATTTGATGTTGCTGTCGTTACGCGCTACCAAAACCGCACCGCTCCAGCTGTAAGGCTCGGATTTGTCGAATGTCGCCTGGCGTTCGGGGCTGGTCAAACCGACTTGGTTTGCCACCACGTCGAAACGGCCGGCTTTCAAACCTGCCATCATCGAATCCCATTGCGTTTCTTTAAACTCGACTTTGACACCCAGTTTTTCCGCCACGGCGCGGGTTACTTCCACATCGTAGCCGGTCAATTTGCCGTCTTTATCGTGGTAGGTAAACGGCGCGTAAGTGCCTTCCGTGCCGACGGTAACCGTACCTTTATTGTTGATGCGCTCGATTAAAGAACCGGACGCGCCGGCAGATTGGGCCGAAGCAGAAGAAGACGCGCTGCCGCCCTCTCCGCCGCAGGCTGCCAAAACCAATGCGGCAATGCCGCCGAGTACGAATTTTTTCAACATCATATTCTCCTGAAAAAGTGTGCAAGTGCGGCATTCTAAGTGAAATTGCGGCAAACACAAAGAATACTTTTTTATATGGATATTCCAAACCGGAATAGGAAAGATGTGCCGAAGCCACCGCAAGCAGCCAAAACTACTGCAGTGATGCTGCCAAGTACGAATTTTTTCAACATGGATTTTTACTCCTGACTTTATCAAAATCCATTTAACGCTCCGTCAAATAATTGTTTGAACAATGGCAGACATTATAAAACCACACTCCCGCCGCGCCAACTTCGGCACGCGCCGCCCGCCTGTTTTTCCAGTCTCAAGCCGCCTGACGCGAAGCCTCAAACCGCTTTTCCAAAATCTTTGCCAGTTCGCCCAAATACAAAGCATCCGTCTCATCAAACTGCGCCGGATGTTCGCTGTCCACGTCCAACACGCCGATACAGAGGCCGTCTGAAAACAGCGGCACGACGATTTCCGAACGCGACAAAGACGAGCAGGCAATATGGTCGGGATGCGCGTCGACATCCTTGACCACCATCGTCCCGCCCTTCGCCCAAGCCTGACCGCACACCCCGCGCCCGAACGGAATCCGCGTACACGCCAAAGGCCCCTGAAACGGTGCCAAAACCAATTCGTCCGAACGCGTATCGACCAAATAAAAACCCACCCAAAACCAGCCGAACGCCTCCTTCAAAACCGCCGCCGTGTTCGCCAAATTCGCCACCCAGTCCGTCTCGTCCGCCACTACAGACCCAATCTGCGGCAACACCTCCCGATAAAGCGCGACCTTGTCCGAAGCCGAAAAATGAAGCTCGTGCATCACATCTCCTATATTTTCATACATATCAGGCAGCCATTATAAAACAGCCTGCCCGAAACAACATTCCAAACCGCCCCGGCCGGCCGCTTCAAGTTGCGAACCCGCCGCATATCCACTAAACTTCACGTTGCACCGCGCCACACGCGGCAGACAGAAAAAACACGACAAGTGTGTCATTTAGTATTAAAGCGTGCATTCTAAGCGGAACTGCCCAAAATACAAAATACATCTTATGCCTTAAAAGGCCGTCTGAACGCTGATTTGTTCAGACGGCCTTGAATGATGTATAAAAATTCAGCTTATGCAATTTCAAGCCACATGACTTGATAGGGTTGCAGTACCAAGTCCTGATTCAGAGAAACGGTTTGGCCGCTAATCAAATCGTGTGCTTTAAACGGCATGGCCTGCAGGGTGTGCGCACTGATGGTTTGCGCATGTTCGCTGAAGTTGCCGAATGCCAAAAGCGCGTTGTTGCGCATATAGCCGATAATGTGTTTGTTGTTGGTGTTGAAGGTAACCAGCCTGCCGCCATTAAAGCGCGGATTGCTTTGGCGGATGGAAATCATATGGCGCAAACCTTGGAAGATTTGACCGGCAGTGGTCGAGCTGTCATGACGTTGCTTGTACAACTCCTCATTGTAACGAGGACGGTGTGCCCAGCGGCTGTCGTCGCTCTTATTGCTGTCTTGCAACCAGTCATCGTCATTGAGCGTACCTACTTCGTCGCCTAGGTAAATCAGCGGCAGGCCGCCGGTACTCAAAGCAATGCTGTACAAGAGTTTGATGCGGTCAACGGCATGCGGATCGTTTTGAGCCAAGCCAACCAATGCCGCGGCTGTACCGCTGACACGGCAGTCGCCGGTGTTGGGGTTGTATTGGAAAGGTACACCGCGCGCGAAGCTGCCGTCGAAATGGTTGACGAAGAAGCGGTTGAGGAATTGTCGGTGGTTGTAGCCGTGAATACCGAACTGCCATGCGTCCTCATCGGCAAACGTCCAGCCGATATCGTCATGGCTGCGGACGTAGTTGACCCATGCAGTATGGTCGGGCAGGTTGTGGCGGTAGGTCAGTGCTTGATGGAGTAGGTTGACTTCGCGTGTGGCGAGGGTGTTCCACAACAATGCCATTTGCAGAGGGTTGTAGCCGATTTGGCATTCGTCTTGGCTGATGTATTGGACAACTTGGTCAGGATGGACGATGGCTTCGGATTTGAAGAACACGGCTGGTGCTGCGATACGCATTACAGAGTTAAACGCGCGAATCAGAGCGTGTGCCTGAGGCAGGTTTTCGCAGCTTGTGCCCATTTGCTTCCAAATAAAGGCAACGGCATCCATGCGCAGAATATCAACGCCCAAGTTGGCAAGGAACATCATTTCGCCTGCCATGGCACGGAATACCCATGGGTTGCTGTAATTCAAGTCCCATTGGAAGGAGTTGAACGTCGTCCATACCCAGCGTCCGTCTTCCAATTGGGAGAAGCCGCCCGGATGTTGGTCGGGGAAGATTTCACGCAGGGTGCGGTCGTATTGGTCGGGCATCCAGCGGTCGGGGAAAATATAGTAGAAGTTATCGTAGAGTGGATCACCGGCGGCGCAGCCTTTTGCCCATTCGTGTTCGTTAGAAGTATGGTTGAAGATGAAATCGACGACGGCGGAAATACCTGCTTCGTGCAAGGCAGCAATGACATCGCGCAAGTCGCCTATCGTACCCAAAGCCGGATTGACATCGCGATAGCTGCTGACTGCATAGCCACCGTCGCTTTTGCCTTCAGGGCATTTAAACAGGGGCATCAGGTGCAGATAGGTCAGGCCCAACTCTTGGAAATAAGGGATTTTGGCTTTCAAGCCTTGCAGATCGCCTGCAAACAAATCGACATAACACACGCCGCCAACCTGTTTGTTGGACAAAATCCAGTCAGGATCGTTTTCGCGCGCGATATCGATATCTTTTAAGGATGAGTTGCGTTGGGAATAGCTTTGCCATGCTTGGGCAATCAGTTGCTCCAACATGGGGAGGACGGCTTCGTTGTTGTTGTAAACATTGTCCAGCTCATGCATCAGTTTGGGAAAGTGTTCCTCAAGTCGTCTGTCAAACTGTTTCCAGTCTTCAGATGTCTCGATGCTTGCACGCTGTTCGGGGGTATAAATCGATAGGGTACGTTCTTTAAGGTGATGCAAGGTCAAATCAACCTGTTGAGTCTGGGTCAACATAATGCCTACTCCGAAGTTAAGGTGAAATTGTTTTGAAGCTTGGTTTCACTTCTTTTGCAAATCCATGCCGATTGTGGGCGGCTAAGATTGTAATTTTGCGTCAAGAAACTGTCTCAATGATACTGGAAGTGCTTGAGTGTGCATAGGGTTTTCAAGGTTAGGGATGATGATTTTTCAAGTGTTTGATTTTGATTAAAAGTAGGATTGAGTATATGGAAAGCGGCCTTTTGACGAACTTATCTTTCAGACGGCCTGAGTCTTGTGAGAAAAGCTTTTATTTTTATTGTCTTAGACATCATTTTATGCCAAGTATGGCCGTCTGAAACATATGTACAGCATAACGGGTTGCTTATTTTGTTTAAAAATGAGTCATAGAGATTAAGTTCATGACTTCTGATGTAAATCAAGATTCTATAAAGAGGCAGTTATTGTGTTTTGAAGAGAGAGGGAATAGTTGAATTTCATTTATTAAAAAATGAATCCATAAGGTTTCTTATTGATAGTGGTTATTATATAGATTATCAAGTCAATAAGGGAAAGGTATTTGTCTGGTTTGTCATGCTTTTTTAATATTATTTTTTAAAATTAGACTTGACCCATTACAAGCAATTACTTAAAGTATCCATCTTATTTTTACACAAGAAAATGGGTTATCCCGTTCCAAAAAAATGAGCGCAATCAAACCACCACAAATCACCGTATTCGACAGCAAGCCAACCGATGCTTATTTCTTCGGTACTTGCGTTCTCGACCTTTTCATGCCCGAAGCAGGCATGGATGCCATCACGTTAATTGAACAACAGGGCATCCGTATCCATTATCCGATGGAACAAAGCTGCTGCGGTCAACCTGCCTATTCGTCAGGCCATCCTAAAGAAGCCTTTGATGTTGCCAAAGCGCAACTGGATTTATTCCCTGAAAATTGGCCGATTGTCGTGCCTTCCGGTTCTTGCGGCGGCATGATGAAACACCACTGGCCGACTCTGTTCAAAGGTACCGAGTACGAGCAAAAAGCCATTGATTGCGCCAACCGTATTATTGAATTTACCCACTTCCTGCTGGCGATTGGTTACAAACCTGAAGATAAAGGCGAGTCGGTTAAAGTGGCCGTTCATACTTCTTGCGCGGCGCGTCGTGAGATGAATGTCCATTTGTCAGGCTGGCAGTTGATTGACGGCATGGAAAATGTTGAACGTATCGTTCACGACCATGAAAGCGAGTGCTGCGGTTTTGGCGGTACATTCTCTGTGAAACAGGCCGATATTTCCGGCGCGATGGTAACCGACAAAGTCGCAGCCTTAAAAGAAACAGGCGCAACTGAAATCATCAGTGCGGACTGCGGCTGCATGATGAATATCGGCGGCAAAATTGCCAAAGACGAACCCAATATGCCACGTCCGAAACATATTGCATCTTTCCTGTTGGAACGTACCGGAGGTAAAGCATGAGCGCGCGCGAAAATATTTTAGCAAAATTGAAAAAAGCCGATGCCTTGCCGATGGAAGAGCCACCTGTTTTCGATTATTACCGTGAAATGGGTGTTTCTTGGGCAAACGATGTCGAGCGTTTGAAACATTGGGCGGCTGCCATGCGTGCCGTCAAAACTGAAATTTATTGGGTTACCAAATCCAACTGGCCGCAAGTATTCCGTCAAGCAGCCGAAGGTAAAGGCTTGAAAAATATTCTGCTCCCATTGGAAACAGAACATGGTCAGCTGGCCCGTGCAGCTTTGGCTGATACCAATATTGAACCTCGTGGTTTTGAGCGAAAAATCGACGATTGGAAAAACGAATTCTTTACCGATATCGAGGCTGGTTTTAGCGGTTCTAAATGCGGTATTGCCCGTACCGGCACGATTATGCTGGAGTCCAGCCCTGTCGAGCCGCGCAGTCTGAGTTTGGTTCCGCCCGTGCATTTCTGCCTGTTTGACACCAGCAAAATGTACAACGAATTCCATAATGCTGTTGAAGGCGAAAAACTGGTAGAAAAAGGCATGCCTACTAACGTTATTTTGATTTCCGGCCCGTCTAAGACTGCCGATATTCAATTGACTTTGGCCTATGGTGCACACGGCCCGCGCGATTTGGTGGTTTTGGCCGTTCTGCCTGATCATATTTCCCCTGCCGATTTGGAGGAAAAAGCATGAGTTCCCAAACCATTAAATTCCATATGAAGCCGGAAACATTCAAGCAAAACGCTGCGATTTCTTTGCAAGACAAGCCTCTGCGTAAAAGCTTGCGTACAGCGATGGATATGCTGATGACTAAGCGCAAAGCCGTTTTGACAGATGAAGAAGAGCTGCAAAGCCTGCGTGACTTGTGTGAGCATGTCCGTCAACGTTCGTTGTCCAAATTGCCTGTATTGCTGGAACAGCTGGAAGAAAATCTGACCAAGCTGGGCGTTAAAGTCCACTGGGCGGAAACCTCTGCCGAAGCCTGCCAAATCATTCACAACATCATTACCGATAAAAGCGGCAAGCTGATGGTGAAAGGTAAATCTATGGTCAGCGAAGAGATTGAGCTGAACCATTATCTGCAAGACCAAGGCATTAAAGCGGTTGAGAGCGACTTGGGCGAGTTTATCGTTCAAATGGCCGGCGAGAAACCAACCCATATCGTGATGCCTGCCATTCACAAGACCAAAGAGCAGGTTAGCGAGCTTTTCCATCAAAACCTCGGCACGCCGTTGACAGACGATGTAGACCAACTGACCGGATTTGCGCGTAAAGCCTTGCGCGATATTTACAGCACTGCTGATGTCGGTTTGAGCGGTGTGAACTTTGCCGTTGCTGAAACGGGCACTTTGTGTCTGGTTGAAAACGAAGGCAACGGCCGCTTGAGTACCACTATACCGCCTGTGCACATTGCCATTACCGGTATTGAAAAAGTGGTTGCGAAGCTGTCGGATGTTCCGCCTTTGTACAGCCTGTTGCCACGCTCCGCCATCGGTCAGAACATTACCACTTATTTCAATATGATTACCGGCCCTCGCCGTAGCGAAGAGCTGGACGGCCCTCAAGAAATGCACCTGGTACTGCTTGATAACGGCCGTAGCCAAGCGTATGCAGAAGATCAAATGCGCCGTACTTTGCAATGTATCCGTTGCGGTGCGTGTATGAACCACTGCCCGGTTTATACCCGTATCGGTGGCGCGGCTTACGGTACAACTTATCCCGGCCCGATTGGCGAGATTATCTCTCCGCATTTGTTGGGCTTGGATGCGACACGCGATCTGCCGACTGCGTGTACCATGTGTGGTGCCTGTGTTGAGGTTTGTCCGGTACGCATTCCGATTACCGAACAAATGCAACGTCTGCGTGTTGAAGCACAACGTTCGCCAACAGAAATTGTTCCGCATCCTATCCGCGGTCAAGGCGCATCGCATACTTTCGGCGAACAAATGGCGTGGCGTACGTTTGACGGTATTTTCAGCGGCAGTAAAGCTTACCGTGCATTCGGTTGGACAGCCTCTAAATTCCGTGCATTGACGCCTAGCAAGCAGTTGGGCTGGACGGATAACCGTGTTCCGATGAAACCGGCTAAGAAAACGCTGCATCAACTGATGGCAGAGAAACTCCAGAACGAAAAAGCATAAGGCTTGATAAATAAAACCTGAGGAATAAAAGGCCTCAGGTTTTATTTTTATTGAATGCTGCTGGTGTGGCATCGCTATTTGTAAAGGCGTTTGATTTGATTATTTTATCTTGATTCTTTTGAATAAAAAGGCCGTCTGAAAGATTTTCAGACGGCCTTTATTACAGCCAAAAGTTTTTGTCTAAGTCCTTAGAGCAATACTTTTTCTACGCCGCCGTTATTGGCTTTTTTTACAAACTCATCCAGCCAGTTTTCGCCGAGGATGTGTTTCGCCATTTCGATAACGATGTAGTCGGCGGGCATATTGTTGTCGTCGGCATAGCGGCTCAGGCCTTGCAGGCAGGCGGGGCAGGAGGTGAGCATTTTGACGGGTTCGCCCTGCGGCAGCTCTTTGAGGTTTTTCTCAATTTCCTCTTGTTTGCGGAACTTGACCTGTGTGGCGATGTCGGGGCGTTTGACGGCGAACATGCCGGATTCGCCGCAGCAGCGGTCGCTTAAGACGACTTTCTGCCCCATCAGGCTACTTGCCATTTGGGTGGCGTTCATGGTTTTAATCGGGGTGTGGCAGGGGTCGTGGTAGAGGTATTGCTGACCTTTCACGCCGTCGAGTTTCACGCCTTTTTCGAGCAGGTATTCGTGGATGTCGATGATGCGGCAGCCGGGGAAGATTTCTTCAAAGCGGTATTTTTCGAGCTGGTCGTAACAAGTGCCGCAACTGACGACGACGGTTTTGATGTCGAGGTAGTTGAGGGTGTTCGCCATACGGTGGAAAGCCACGCGGTTGTTGGTGCTCATTTCTTCGGCTTTTGCCTTATTGCCGCCCGCGTCTTGCGGATAGCCGCAACACATATAGCCGGGCGGCAGGACGGTTTGTACGCCGACGTGCCAGAGCATGGCTTGGACGGCAAGCCCGATTTGGCTGAACAGACGCTCCGAACCGCAGCCGGGGAAGTAGAACACGGCTTCGGCATCTTCGGGTGCGGCAGGATTGCGGATGATGGGGATGCTTTTGTCGTCTTCGATGCCCAATAAGGAGCGCGGTGTTTTGGCAGGCACGTTTTTGGGCAGCGGACGGTTGATGAAGTGGATAATTTGTTCTTTAATCGGGGCTTTGCCGACGGTTGCCTTGGGTTCGGCTTTTTGCTTTTTCGTGCCGACGGGCAGCAGTTTGCCGATTTTGTAGGCGAAATTCTGCGCGGGGAAGCCGGTTTGTATCATCGCGGCACGTAGGGCTTTAATGGTTTTCGGGCCGGTCGCGTTTAGGAATGCCATACCCATTGAAGCTGCCGGCGCAAAGCGTTTGTGGCCGGAATCGGCAAGGTAGTTGCGGACGGCTACGGTTACGTCGCCGAAGTCGATATTGACGGGGCAGGGTTTGACGCAGCGGTGGCACACGGTGCAGTGGTCGCCGATGTCTGCCAGTTCTTCAAAATGTTTGACGGAAACGCCGCGACGGGTTTGTTCTTCGTATAAAAAGGCTTCGGTCAAGAGCCCCACGCCGAGGATTTTGTTGCGCGGGCTGTACAGCAGGTTGGCACGCGGAACGTGGGTGGAGCAGACGGGTTTGCATTTGCCGCAGCGCAGGCAGTCTTTGACGGAATCGGCAATCGTGCCGAGGTCTGATTTTTCCATAATCAGCGATTCCGCGCCCAAAAGCTCGAAAGACGGCGTATAGGCGTTGCGCAGGTCCGAGCCTTTCATCAGTTTGTGGCGGTTGAAGGTGTGTTTGGGATCGACTTGGTTTTTGTAGTCCCAAAACGGCTGCATTTCTTCGTCGCTTAAAAATTCGAGCTTGGTAATGCCGATGCCGTGTTCGCCGGAAATCACGCCGTTAAGCGAACGGGCGATTTTCATAATGCGTTCCACAGAACGGTATGCCGTCTGAAGCATTTCGGCATCGTCTGAATTGACGGGGATATTGGTGTGGACATTGCCGTCGCCGGCGTGCATATGCAGGGCGACAAAGACTCTGCCGCGCACGGTTTTGGCGTGGATTTTGCCCAAGCCTTCGATGATTTTGGTGTCGGTTTTGCCGCTGAAGATTTCAGAAAGCGGCTTCATTACGTCTGCTTTGACAGACACGCGCAGGCGGAAATCGCGGAATGCGGTAAAGCAGCTTTCATTGTCTTTGGCTTCGGGCGCGGCGTGGACGGCTGCACCGTAGCGGGCTTTGTAGTCGGCAAGCGGCGTGTCCAAATTGGCAAGCAGCCATTCCCAACGCGCTTTGACGGCGGAAACGTGGGCCAGGGCGTGTTTGCCGCGTTCGCCCAACAGTTCGGCGGTCGGCAGGTCCGTACCCATTTTGTCGATGGGGAGTTTGCCCGAAAGATATTGCTCTAATTCAGCACAGAGTTTGAGTTTGTTTTGAATGGAAAGCTCGATGTTGATGCGCTCGATACCGTCTGAATACTCGCCCAGCCGCTCCAGCGGAATCACCACGTCTTCGTTGATTTTAAAGGCGTTGGTGTGTTTGGCGATGGCGGCGGTGCGGCTGCGGTCGAGCCAGAAGGTTTTGCGCGCTTCGGGCGACACGGCGATAAAGCCTTCGCCGTCGCGGGCGCGGGCGAGTTCGCAGATGTGTTCGGCGGCTGCCTGCACGGCGGCTTCGTCGTCTGAAACCACGTCCGCCAGCAAGACCATTTTCGGACGTCCTTTACCCGCTGCTTTGGTGGCGTAGCCGACGGCGCGGACATAACGCCAGTCCAAATGTTCCAAACCCGCCAGACGTACGCTGTCGTGGGCGAGCAGGAAATCGCGGATTTCGACGATGGACGGCGTGGCGGTGGCGACCGTGCCGAAAAACTCCATACACACGGTGCGCGTGTATTTCGGCATTTTGTGCAACACGAAGGCGACGCTGGTGATGATGCCGTCCGTGCCTTCTTTCTGCACGCCGGGCAGGCCGCTCAAGAATTTGTCGGTAACGTCTTTGCCCAAACCAACTTTGCGGAATTTGTGGCCGGGGATTTCCAAACGTTTGGTATTGACGATATTGCGGCCGTCTGAATCCAATGTATGTACGTCAAACAAGGCGATTTCTTCATCGTGGATTTTGCCAAAATTGTGGCACACGCGTTCGATACGCAGCCATTCGCCTTGAGGATTGACCATGTTCCAGTAGGCGAGGTTGTCCAAGGCAGTACCCCACAGTACGGCTTTTTTACCGCCTGCGTTCATCGCCACATTACCACCCACGCAAGACGCATCGGCGGAAGTTGGATCAACGGCGAACACCAAACCTGCCTGATGCGCGGTTTCTTCTACTCGGCGGGTTACCACGCCCGCGCCGCAATGGATAATCGGATGTTTGCCGTCCAAGCCCGCCAGTTCGACAAATTCGACGCCGCGATGCTTGTCCAGCTTTTCCGTATTGATGACCGCGCTGTTCGCATCCAAAGGCACGGCGCCGCCGGTATAACCCGTGCCGCCGCCGCGCGGGATAATGACCAAGTCCAATTCGATTAAGGTGCGGACCAAAGGCGCGATCTCTGCTTCGGTATCAGGATTGACGACAACAAACGGATACTCTACGCGCCAGTCGGTTGCATCGGTAACGTGTGTTACGCGAGCCAATCCGTCAAACATGATGTTGTGCGGCTTGGTGATTTTGCTTAAGCGTTCCAAAATCTGATGGCGTTTTTGGATGGTTTCATCAAAACTACTATCAAAACGCTCGACTGCTTTTTCTGCTGCGGCAACCAAGACATCCACTTGCTGATTGTCGTCGCGGCGTTTGCGGATTTCGTTCAGGCGGTGGCGCATTTCCCGCACCAGCGCGGCGCGGCGTTTCGGATGCTCCAGCAAATCATCGACCAGATACGGATTGCGCACGACCACCCAAATATCGCCCAATACTTCAAACAGCATTCGTGCTGAACGCCCGGTTTTACGCTGTCCGCGCAAGTCTTGCAGGATTTGCCACGCCTCGTCGCCCAATAATCGGATGACGATTTCGCGGTCGGTATAAGAAGTATAGTTGTAGGGGATTTCCCGAATACGCTGCGGGGCGGTAGTCGTGGTCATGGTTGTGTTCCGTTGATGGATGTAATGTTTTTATATTAAAGGCCGTCTGAAAAATGCAATTTCTTCTTGATGGCGTAAAGTGTTAATGTAGTGTAATTTTCGATATTTTTCAACGGAAAAGACGATAAACATCTCAATGGGAATGATTTGCAACTCGGTAATATTGTTTACAATCTTGTCGTGTAAATGGTTTTCAGACGGCCTGATAGATTTTATCGCTTGAGTTTTTCTGTAAAACCGCTATAATGCGTTTCTTCTATGGCGGGTCTCCCCGCATGGTAATTCGGAACACCGGGTCAGGGGCGGAAGCCAGCAGCCCACTCTGATGAGCCAGTGCCGGGGGTTCGGCTCGCCACCTTATTCAAAAATGCCGGAGATGATTAAGTCTCCGGCATTTTTTATTGTATAAAGCGTAATAAAAAGGCCGTCTGAAATCTCATTTTCAGACGGCCTTTGAGTTTATGAGCCAGCTATTTATGCTTCTTCTGATTTTGTATTGGGCAAAACGCAGTTCAGGATAATGGCCAATACGGCGCACAAACCTACACCGGCGAAGCTCAAAGTACCTACTTTGATAATCATGCCGCCGATACCGGTCGTCAATACGGAGCTGACGATAACCAAATTTTTCGGCTGCATCAAATCGACTTTCGCATCAATCAATGTTTTGATGCCCAAAGAGGCGATTGTACCGAACAGCAGCAACATAATGCCGCCCATAACCGGCATGGGAATTGAAGCCAAAAATGCGTTGAACTTACCGAAAAACGCCATGAAAATCGCAAAAATTGCCGCCCAAGTCATGATGACGGGGTTGCTGTTTTTGGTAATCATCACCGCGCCGGTTACTTCGCCGTAAGTGGTCACAGGAGGGCCGCCAATCAAACCGGCCACGCAAACGCCCAAGCCGTCGCCGGCGAGGGTTTTGTCCAAGCCCGGGTCTTTGGTGTAGTTTTTGCCAGTCACATTACCGATGGCCATAATGCCGCCGATGTGTTCGATGGCTGGGGCAATGGCGACGGGCAACATAAATAAGGCAGCCTGCCAGTTGACTTGAGGCGTTTCAAAATGAGGGACGGCAAACCAAGGAGCGTTGATGATGGCGCTGGTATCGACCAAGCCCATGATTAAAGCCAACACATAACCGGAAGCCACGCCGATCAGAATCGGAATCAGCTTCATCATTTTGCTGCCGAAGACAGAAACAATGACGGTTACCGCAAAGGTAAAGCCCGACAGAATCAGCGAGTCGATATAGTCGATGACCTGTTTTCCATCTGCCTGACCCATGGCCATGCTGCTGGCTGCAGCGGCCACGGACAAGCCGATTACCATAATCACCGGGCCGATAACCACGGGCGGCAACAGCTTGTGTACCGCATCCAGACCGCGCCATCTGATCAATGCGGCAAAGACAAAGTACATGAAACCTGCTGCAAACAGGCCGAACATGGTGGAAGGCAGGCCCCATTCGCCGATGGAGTAGATAATCGGCGCAATAAAGGCAAAAGAAGAGCCGAGGAAAATCGGCACTTTACGTTTGGTAACCAATTGGAACAACAAAGTGCCCAAGCCTGCGCCCAATAATGCCAAAGCCGGGTTCAGTCCCGTCAAAAGCGGCACAAGTACCATGGCACCGAATGCGACAAACAAAATCTGCGCACCGGCTACCGCCGTTTTAAGCTGGTTCATAAAAGCTCCAGAGAAAATTCAAACGGCGCAGATTATACTGATTTATCCTAGTCGTGAACATTTATTTACAAAAGGCCGTCTGAACAAATGTAACGATGACACCTGTTCAGACGGCCTGGTTCGATAGCGAATAGTTAATAACTTATCAAAATCGATTAGGAAAATTTTTAGCCGCGTGTTTCGCGCCAAACCAGATAATCGCGCAGGGGCGGCATGGGCGGATTGATGCAGTGCGGACAGATGCCGGTTGTGTCTTCATCATCGCTGTCGATATGGTAGTCGTTTGGATCGAAGCGCACCTGCTGCATGACGGCTTGCGCCAAAGCCTGCGCCTGTACGACATCAAAGCGGAATTTTTCAAGGATTTCGTTTAATAGGCGGATTTCGCCGTCGCTGAAAGATTCGCTGTGTTTGACAATGAGGCGTTGATAATCTTCATTGCTGATTTTTTCGTGAAGTAAATCGGTCTGGATAGTCATGATTTTTATTGTTGAAATAAGATGGTCAAGGTGCAGATTATAGCGGATATTGTTGCGGCTGTTTCAAAGGTCGTCTATACCATCAATAGCCTCCTATTTTTTCAGCCTGATACGCTTTTTGCAGCGGTGTAATTTGTGCCAAGCGTGCATGATCGATTTGTTCGGCAATTAAATGGGCTTTGTCTTGTGCGCGGCACTCGGCGGCAATTTTGCCTGCATCTACTTGATTGGCGGCCTCAAGTAAGTCCAGCCAGTGTTCGCGTTGTGGGTAGGGCGTGTTTTCAAGGTTCAGACGGCCTTGTTTGTCGGCCACGCAGACGTTTAAGGCCGTCTGAAAACGTTCGGGGCGGCGGAATGCGTCGGTTTTTTTCAAAACATTCAAAATGGTTTTGCTTTTGAACTGCCCGACTTGATGGAGCATGATGTGCCAACGGCAGACAAGTTCGGCAAGCTCGGCGCAGTGTTTGGGGGTGCGCAGGCGTTGATTGACTTCGCGGACGGGTTCGACGCCGTTGACGTCGTGTCCGTAGTGTTTTGGCAGGATATCGGCCGGTGTTTTTGCCTTGCCCAAGTCGTGCAATAAGGCGGCATAGCGTTCGGCGAGAGAGAGGTTCATTTCTGCGGCTCGTTGTACAACCATCAGCGTATGAATACCGCTGTCGATTTCAGGATGATAATCGGCGCGTTGCGGTACGCCGAAAAGGGCATCAAGCTCGGGCAGCAAAACTTTGAGTGCGCCGCATTCGCGCAAAACTTCAATCATTCGGCGCGGATTTTTCTCCATCAGGCCTTTGGCCAATTCCTGCCAGACGCGTTCGGCAACCAAGGCATCCGCTTCGCCGTTTTCTACCATTTGCCGCATCAGAGACATGGTTTCATCGGCAATTTGAAAACCATAACGCGCGGCAAAACGGGAGATACGCAAAATCCGCACGGGGTCTTCGGCAAAGGCAGGCGAAACGTGGCGCAGGATGCCGGCCGCCAAATCTTGTTGTCCGCCAAAGGGGTCGATGATTGTGCCGTCTGAATCCTGGGCCATGGCATTGATGGTCAGGTCGCGACGCATCAGGTCTTGTTCCAGCGTAACGTCTTTATCGGCATGAAAGCTGAATCCGGCGTAGCCTTTGGCGGTTTTGCGCTCGGTACGGGCGAGGGCGTATTCTTCGTGGCTGTCCGGATGGAGAAAGACGGGAAAATCCTTGCCGACAGGTTGATAGCCTTGAGCCAACATGGTTTGCGCATCTGCACCGATGACTACCCAATCACGGTCTTTGACGGGTAGGCCTAACAGATGGTCGCGGACGGCACCGCCGACAAGATAGGTTTTGATGGTTTGTGTATTCATATCAAGCCGATAAGTAAAGGTTGTCTGAAACAGTTTCCTAGTTTTCAGCCAACCTTTATTGAATAATGGGGGATGTAATATCTTAAATAACCAAGTATCCTCAATTATAATTTAGAAAAATTATTTTTTCAGAGTCTAACTCTGTCAATATAATTAACTTATTAACTTTATCTATTTCCCAGTCTGATATTATATCGGCAGATACTGAATTCTCTCTTGTGAAGTTTTTATCTGTAATGATTGCACCCAACTCATGAATAATACAAATTTTTTGATTCTCCAATAAATAAATATCAAAAAATATTCCATCTATATTTAGCATGTTAACTTTTAAATTTTGTATAGAAATACAAAAAACAACTGAATCAAATCCAATAAAAATATTTTCATCATCAAACATTAATACTTTTGGGGGGATGCTTATACAGGAAACGGCTAATCCAATACCTATATTGAATTCTTTATGAAAAGAAAGAATAAAACATCGATAAATCTCCTTACCTTCCTCTTGTAGAATAATATATTTTTGATAGGTGTTTAGTAAATAGTCTTCTAACTCTCTTATGGAGTTATAAGGATATTTCGTTAATCTCATTATTTTGCTCCATGCCTAAAGCGTCCTGTTGGTCCATATATTTCACCCGTTATGGGTCTGTTTCCATCCATATAGTTTCAAATTTAGTGGGATACGGACTTAGCTAATGAGCTAAAATCAACGAATAGAAGGAACTCCTCCATTTTTAGAAACAAATATAGGCCAATTTCCAATAATAGATTTGTTTATATTCATTGTTTCTAAATATTCTTTTGACTGATATGGGAAAAACCACCCATCATCATTTTCTCGTACATGAGATTCAGCTATTAATAATGACATTCCCCTTTCTTGCTCTATTTGACTTAAAAAAGATACTGCAATTTTCTTTGCTTCTTGATAATTAATTATCATGGCAATACTCCAAATTGAAAATGTTTGAAGGTAGTAAAATTGACTTTTCCTCCTTTTTTGTATTTGCCTATCACTATACCTTTTTGGATAACTGCGTTTTATGGCCTGCTGGATTGGTGGCGTTAAACAAAGGCCGTCTGAAACAGTTTTTCTTTTTTCAGACAGCCTCTTAGCTCAAACCCTTGAGCACCACATGTGTGTGCGTTCCACACACATCCTACTTGTTGAGTTTAGATTTCATATGGGCTACGGCTTGCTAATTTATGATTTATCTATATTCCTGATATCTAATAGAATTATATAAAATACCATTCTTATCAAAAATAGGTAATAATTTAATTAAATACCAGTTAACATCAACTATGTCTTTATCAAAATTTTTAATATTAATAGTGATGCTAAATGAGAATTCAAAATTAGGGAAAAATAAAACTTGTCCACCAATATTGGTGTCAGCCCATGTTATTGAAAATCCGATTACTTCATCTAAATTACTTTTTATTCTTAAAAAATCTAAAATTTCTTTTTCTGACATAGAAGCTGAATTCCAATCATAGTCTTCATCACCAAGTGGTAAGTAAACAAAATTTCCATCATCTAGAAAACTCCAACCTCCATACAATAAGCATTCTAGTATTTCATAACGAGAAAATTTTTTATTATTCATGGATAAATCAATATCTAAACTTACACTTCTTGACATTTTTAAATCTCCTATAACTTTCAATATTCAAAATATTTAATACCTTTTTTGTTTAAAAATTCTTTAACATCTTTGGGGATTGGTGTATTTGAATGTAATTCATATGTTGCTCCATTTTTTGTTGCAATTTTTAATCTATCACCCATATCTGATTTAAATTTTGCGAATTTTTGAGGTGTAGAAGTGTGATCTCTCCAGAAATTACCAGATTTGGCTTCATACCAACGATTGATTGTAATAGCACCATCAAACTCTCTCCCTCCCATTTTAAAGCTTCCATTTCCTCCATGAAATTTAACTAACCAATCTTCAAATTCTTTTCCGATTAGGCCCAGATGGACCTCTGCTTAATTTCTTAATTTCTTTTTCTATTTGATCATGTTGGTTAAAGTTGCTGTTTTTATTTCCGTTCCTTATTTCCTGAGCATTTTTCTCCACCTGCTCACGAATTGTCAATTTATTAAGCTTCCTATCAACCTCCCATCTCGGTTTCGCATCAAACACAGGCTTAGGCTTAGCCTTAGGCATGCCGGCCCCCGATTTACCCGCACTGAACAAATCTATAGAGAACTGAACATATTCCGCAGCCTGCTCCGACAGCCCCAACTGCTTCAAGGCCTGAACCGTAATCGTCGGTCGTTGCTCGCTGGCTTTTTTTCCGAAGTTTTTCGTCCCAGTAATGACATGATCGTAGGAAGACGTTACACCAACCAAAGCGGCGGCACAGCCTAAACCGAAAGTCTCGGCACAAGATCCGCCTCCGGCTACTCCTGAAAGAACAACCCCCAAACTACCCGAAACGATTTCAGCCCCAGGTGAGATGTAGCGGTGCAGAATACTTTTGTCTTCCCTATCCAGCTTTTCGTATTCAGCCTTAAGATAAGAGGCTACTAAATCAGGATGTTGATTTAGGTAATATAAGGATTCTTTTTTTAAGTCCTTAAACCTACTGTCAAAGCGTTTGTCTTGGGTAAACTCGATAATGCGTCCTATATTTTGACGACATTCGGTAATTCTTCCTTTGGAACTGCAGTCATGTTTGACTTGCTCTTTTATGACAGAATAAATTTTACGGGCTGTCTGTTCGTCCTTCTTTAAGGCTTCCGATGTCAGATAGAGGTTGTTTTCCACCGCATTCTGCCCAACCGTCCCTCCGGTTTGCGCGTCTACCGGCGTGCCTCCCATGGCAGCTCCCGTCAGCGATGCAATCACCCCGCTCTTCGATTAAAAATCGAACGATATAAAAAGGCCGTCTGAAACGTGAACTGGCCCCCAAATCTTGGACACTCATAAAAGCCTATTCAGGCACTCTGTGTAAGCCGGGTTCTGTATGCGACAGGACTCAGCTTTTTCAATTTCAAACTGCAACGCTCGCGGTTGTAGTAATCCATATAGTCATCTATCTGTTTCATCAATTCATCCACCGTCAATTCCCCTGCACGGTAGAAACACTCCGTCTTCAGCACCGCAAAGAAGCTTTCCATCGGTGCATTGTCCCAACAATTCGCCTTTCGCGACATGCTTTGAACCATGAAATACTCCGCAAGCAATTCCCTATACCCCGCCGTACGGTACAGCACACCTTGGTCGGAATGAAGCATCGTTCCTTTATCAGTCAGCCGGGGTGCCGCTTTTTCGAGCATTTCCTTCACCATTTCACTGTCGGCTCTGCGGCTCATGGCGTAGGCGATGATTTCGCGGTTGAACAGGTCCAAGATCGGCGAGAGGTACAGTTTGCCGTCCTTTCCTTTGAGTTCGGTCACGTCGGTCAGCCATTTTTCGTTGGGCTTTCGGGCTTTGAACCGGCGTTTGAGGAGGTGTTCCGATATTTCGCCCATGGCGGGATGGCGGTAGGCTTTTTTTGCCCGTATGAGGGCTTTCAGTCCTAGCTGCCTCATCAGCCGCGCCACTTTTTTGCGGTTCCAACCTAATGCTGCTGCAATGCGCCTTTGCCCGTAGCGTCCTTTATGCCGTTCGTAGATTTCGGCGATAAGGGCTTTGTCGGCTTCATTGGGGTCGGGTCGGTCCTGATGATGGTAGTAAAAGCTGCTTTTGGGCAGGTTTGCGATGTGCAGCAGGTATTTGAGCGGGTGTTGCGCCCTCAGTGTTTGGACGGTTTGGCTTTGTCCTTTTCGGTCTGTTTTTTGCTGAGGGCTTTTAACTCCTTTAGGTAGGCAACCTTTGCGCGCATATAGCACAACTCTTCGATAAGCTCTGCCTGTGTTTTTTCGTGGTCGGGTTTGTCGGCGATGAAGGGGTTTTTGCGGTGTTGGGGCATGGTTTTGGATTGGGGATGTTCGAGTGCGCCGATGCCGCCTTCTTGATAGGCGCGTATCCATCGTCGCAGGTTGGTTCGGGAAATGCCGTAGTGGTCTGCGGTACGCTGTTGACTGCGTATGTGCAGGTAGTGGAGTACGGCTTGGTATTTGAAGTGTAATGTATATTTGCTCATAAAAAAACTGCACCTTGTGAGTTGGAGGGGGGGGTGTCCAACTTTTGGGGTGCAGTTCAAAGCCGTATTGGGTTTTCAGACGGCCTGAGTCAGAACGCTATTATGACGCTTTAGGCTTGTTGCCGTCGATGATTTTCAAACCTGCGGAGACCAAGCTGCCGATGTCGGCAACATTGGCAGGCATAATCAGCGTGTTGCTTTCTTTAGCCAAATTGCTGAAGGCGGCAACGTATTGCTCGGCAACTTTCAGGTTAACGGCTTCTGCACCGCCCTCGGAGCGGACAGCCTCGGCGATTTTGCGGATGGCGTCGGCGTTGGCTTCGGCAACCAAGCGCAGGGCTTCGGCTTCACCTTGTGCGCGGTTGATGCGGGCGATTTTTTCACCGTTTGACGCGTTGATGGCGGCTTGCGCTTCACCTTCGGATTGTTGGATTTCTGCTTCGCGCTGACCGCTGGCAAGGTTGATCTGCTCGATTTTACGGCCTTCGGATTCGGCAATGCGCGCGCGTTTTTCACGTTCGGCGGTAATTTGCGCCTGCATTGAGCGGAGGATTTCTTGCGGCGGAACCAAGTCTTTGATTTCGTAACGCAATACTTTCACACCCCAAGCGCCTGCCGCTTCGTCCAAAGCAGCAACGACAATGCTGTTGATTTCGTCGCGTTCTTCAAAGGTTTTATCCAATTCCATGCGGCCGATGACAGAGCGCAAAGTTGTCTGCGCAAGCTGGGTAATCGCCATGATGTAGTTGCTGGAACCATATGAAGCGAGTTTAGGATCGGTAACTTGGAAGTAGATGATGCCATCCACGGTCAGCTGAGTGTTGTCGCGGGTAATACAGACTTGGCTGGGAACATCCAAAGGAACTTCTTTCAGCGAGTGACGATAGGCGACACGGTCGATAAATGGGATAAGGATGTTCAGACCTGCAGTCAGCGCTTTGTGAAAACGGCCCAATCGTTCGACCACATAAACTTCCTGCTGTGGTACAACGATAAAGGATTTGAAACCAAAAACAACAACGACGATGAGGATGAGGACGGGGAGGCTGAGCAGAAATTCCATAATGTTTCCTTATGATGATGGTTGGGAGAGTGTGCGGATAATCAGCAGATTGCCGTTTTTGGCAGTAATGACTGCGCTTGAGGCCGTCTGAAAAGTATCTTGAGGCCGTTCGGCTTGTGCCTGCCAGTGTGTACCGCGGTAGGCGACTTCGTAAATATTGTCATGCAGGTGGCGTAGGATGCGGACGTTTTGCCCAATATCCAAATCATCGTTGAGTGCTTGGGGAGCCAACCGGTTTTTCAGACGGCCGTGTACCAGCCAGATACCGAGTGCGCTGATGATGGCGGCGGTCAAAACGGCGGCAGAAAAGTGTCCGCTTAATCCGTACATGATGCCGGCGGCGGCCAGCGCTACGCTGACCACCAAAAGATAAACCGTTCCGATAAACAATTCGACAATCAGAACAACGGCGGCGGCAACAAACCATATCGTCATGCGGTATATCCTTTTAATAATCTTTTGATAATCCTTATCATAATGGCAATGGCTTAAAATGAAAAGGCTAAGGCTGAAAATTATTTCAGTTATAATTAAGCCCATTCAAATACGGAGCGGTAAATAATGCAGACTTGGCACGAGGCAATTGGTGCGGAAAAAGAAAAGGCGTATTTTCAAACGATTTTGGAGAAGGTACGCCATGAAAGGCAGGCGGGGATAACCGTTTATCCGCCTGAGCGCGATGTATTCAATGCCTTTCGGACGACTGAATTCGGAAATGTAAAAGTAGTGATATTGGGGCAAGACCCGTATCACGGTGCGGGTCAGGCGCATGGTTTGGCGTTTTCCGTCCAGCCTGAAATTGCGGTGCCGCCGTCGCTGGTCAATATTTATAAAGAGTTGGCGACGGATATTGAGGGCTTTCAGATTCCGCAACACGGCTATTTGCAGCATTGGGCGGAACAGGGCGTGTTGCTGTTGAACACGGTGTTGACTGTCCGTGCCGGTTTGGCGCATTCCCATGCAACTTTTGGTTGGGAGGCGTTTACCGATGAAGTCATCCGACAATTGGATAAGGAACGCGAGCATTTAGTCTTTATGCTGTGGGGCAGCCATGCGCAGAAGAAAGGTGCGTTTATCGACCGCAGCCGTCATTTGGTGCTGACCGCGCCGCATCCTTCGCCCTTGTCGGCATATCGAGGCTTTTTCGGCTGCAAACATTTTTCGCAGGCAAACGCTTATTTGCAGGCGCATGGTTTAGAACCGATTGATTGGCAGGTTTGAATAAGATGAAAGGCCGTCTGAAAGCAGATTTTCAGACGGCCTTATGATTTAGTCTCAAATCGAATATTCAATCAGTTCGTTTTGAGAAAAGACATAAACCTGTTTCGGAATCAGATTCAATTCTTTGCCTTCGGCAATTTGGTAACGCGCAGCATCGCTGCCTGCCAGCGTGATATGCACGTCCTGTTTGTCGTGTTTGACCAAAATATGCGTCAATGCGCCGACGGCGTGGATTTTTTCGATTTTGGCACGAATCATCGGGGTTTCGTTTTCAGCGGCAAGTTGCCATTCGTGTGGGCGGATATAGCCGATAGCGGTTTGCTCCTGCCATTTGTAGTGCGCGTCCAATTTCCACGCGAAGCCGTTGTAGTGCCAGATGCCTTTTTCGATGCGACCTTCAAAAGCGTCGGTTTCGCCTAAGAACTCGGTAACGAAGGCGTTTTCGGGTTTGCGGTAAATGGCTTCGGCGCTGCCGGTTTGTTCGATTTTGCCGTGGTTCATGACGACGATTTCGTCGGAAACTTCGAGGGCCTCTTCTTGGTCGTGTGTCACCAAAATGCTGGTTACGCCTAGGTTGTGATGGATGTCGCGCAACCAGGTGCGTAATTCTTTGCGCACTTTGGCATCCAGTGCGCCGAAGGGTTCGTCCAGAAGCAGGAGTTTCGGTTCGACCGCAAGCGCACGGGCAAGGGCGATGCGTTGGCGTTGGCCGCCGGAGAGTTGGTGCGGATAGGATTTGGCGAGGTGGGAGAGCTGCACGAGCTTGAGTAATTCTTCGACTTTGGCGCAGATTTGTCCTTTGGACGGGCGTTCGGACTTGGGCAATACGGTCAAACCGAAAGCGACGTTGTCAAACACGTTCATATGGCGGAAAAGGGCGTAGTGTTGGAACACGAAGCCGACTTTGCGCTCGCGGACGTGCTTGGCGGTTACGTCTTGTCCGTCAAACAGGATATTGCCGCTGTCGGCGTTTTCCAGTCCGGCGATAATGCGTAAAAGTGTGGTTTTACCGCAGCCGGACGGGCCGAGCAGGGAAACGAGTTTGCCGGTGGGGACGTTGAGGTTGATGTTTTTCAGCGCGTGAAAATTGCCGAAGTGTTTGTTTAAGTTTTGGATGGTGATACTCATACTGCGTTCCTTTCGGCGGCGGCGAGTTTTTTGTCTTGTAATTTGGTGATGATGTTCTGCACCGTCAGCGTCGCCAGTGCTAAAAGTGCCAATACGCCGGAGAGGGCGAATGCGCCGGTAAAGTTGTATTCGTTGTAGAAGATTTCGACCAAAAGCGGGACGGTGTTGGTTTCGCCGCGTATGTGTCCCGATACCACGCTGACCGCACCGAACTCGCCCATCGCGCGGGCGTTGGTAAGAATGATGCCGTAGAGTAACGCCCATTTGATGTTGGGCAGGGTAACGCGCCAAAACATCTGCCAGCCGCTTGCGCCGAGTATCAGCGCGGCCTGTTCTTCGCTGTCGCCCTGCGCCTGCATTAAAGGAATGATTTCGCGCGCGACAAAGGGGAAGGTAACGAACAGCGTCGCCAAAATAATGCCCGGGATGGCGAAGATAATCTGTATGCCTTGCGCTTCCAGCCAGCCGCCCAATGCCGTGTGCGCACTGAACAATAAGACGAACATCAAACCGGCGACCACGGGCGATACGGAAAACGGCAAATCGAGCAGGGTGGTCAGCAACTGCTTGCCGCGGAAGTCGAAACGGGTCAACAGCCACGCCATCGCCACGCCCAAGACGGCATTGACGGGGACGACAATCAGCGCGGTAATCAGCGTCAATTTGATGGCAGACCACGCTTCGGAATCGCTTAAGGATTTCAGGTACAAATCCCAACCGCCTTTTAAGGCCTCGTAGAATACGGCAACCAAAGGCACAACCAACATCAGCAACAGAAAGCCCAAGGCGGTAGCAGTCAGCAATACGCGCAGCCAACGCGGTTCGGTCAGGTTGGGATTGGCGGAATGGGTTTTCATGTTAGTGAAGTCTCTATTTATTCTTGTATCCGTTTGGGCCGTCTGAAAAATGTTTGCTTGATGTTTCAGACGGCCTGTTGTTTGTTAAACCTTCGCTTCGGCGCGGCGGCTCAAAGTCCATTGCATAATGTTCAAAATCAGCAGGATGACAAACGAAATCATCAGCATAAACAGAGCAACGGCTGATGCACCCTGAGCATCGTATTGCTCCAGTTTGCCGGTAATAATCAAGGGCAGGATTTCAGACACCATCGGAATATTGCCCGCGATAAAAATGACCGAGCCGTATTCGCCGGTAGAGCGGGCAAACATCATGCCTGCGCCGGTCAACAGTGCCGGTGTAATTTCAGGCAAGAGGACGCGGCGGAACGTAGTCCAGCGGCTTGCGCCCAAAGTCGCCGCCGCTTCTTCATATTCGCCCGACAATTCTTCCAATACCGGCTGCACGGCGCGGATGATAAAGGGCAGGCTGACGACAATCAGCGCAATCCAAATGCCGATGGGCGTAAAGGCGATTTTGATGCCCAAAGGCTCGAAAAAACGGCCTATCCAACCATTGGGCGCATACAGGGTTGCCAACGCAATGCCTGTTACCGCCGTCGGCAGCGCAAACGGCAAATCGACCAAAGCGTTTACCAACCCTTTGCCCGGAAATTCATAGCGCACCAATACCCAAGCGACCAACGTGCCGAACACGATATTGGTCAACATCGCATAAAACGACATCCGCAAACTCAGCCAGACGGCTGCCAAGACATTGGGTTCGGTAATCGTGTTCCAAAATCCGCTCCAGCCGATTTCCGCCGCTTTGACCGCCATCATTGCAAACGGCAAAACCACCAAAAGCGACAGGCACAAAACCGTCAAACCCAGGCTGAGCTTGAAACCCGGCAATACAGAAGGCGTTTTGAGTAACAACATAATGGCAATCGTCAGAATTTAATACATGCTTACTTTAACAAGGCCGTCTGAAAACTGGAAAGAATACTTTGTTTGGTATAAAGACGATTTTGTTATATTGAAAAGATGAAAAGGCCGTCTGAATATCAAATTTCAGACGGCCTTGCTGGTGTGGTAAGGATTAATAGGCAACAGGATCTTGAGATGCAGGCTGGTGTTGCGCCGCGTCATAGTTTTCCTGAGCCGAGTGGACAGCTTTTTCCAAACCCTTGATCCGTTCGAGATAGCGGGCATAGTTGCGTTCATTACCATAACGCACTTTTTTGCCTTCTTCCAAATTTTTCTTGGCAGTATCTAAAGCACGCTTGGCCGCGCCGACATCAGTCGGATTGATCGGGGCGACAGCTTCTTCCGTCTGCTCGGCTTTGCTTGGGGAAGTCGGCGTTGTCGCAGTTGAAACAGGCGCAGAAGTATATACGGACGGTTTGCCGATATTGCTGGCTTTGCAGTTTTTGCCGCCGGCTTGGGTATAGACTTTGCGGCCGGCAGAATCGGTACATTCAAAAATGGGCGCGGCGGAAACCGCAGTTGTCAAAGCGAGCAGTAATGTGCTGATCCAGATTTTGTTCATTTTTTATTTTTTCCTTAAAACCATTTCCACCAGACAAACAAAGCCGCAATCATGATGATGTTGGCGAAGAGGATGGGTTTCCACTGTCTGGGTGCGCGTCGCAATTCCGCGCCAGATCGCGTGCGGCGGATATAGAAAAACGGGCTGAGCAGCATGGAGGCGGCACATACCAAGATAATCACGGCGTAATAGATTTTGTGCGTTTCCATATCGTTTCTCCGTTTCAGACGGCCTGAAATGCTGCCTACAACGCATTTTTGCGTGAAGCGCTGCCTGTTTTCATCTTGTATCGAAATTGGGCGCATTTGCCATGGCCTCAATCCTGAGGTCTTTGCAAAAATATGCTACAATCGCGTCCGATTATAACATTCTATTTATAAAGGTTTTACGAATAATGATTTCTACCAACGGCATCACCATGCAGTTCGGCGCAAAGCCGCTGTTTGAAAACGTATCCGTCAAATTCGGCGAAGGCAACCGCTACGGTCTGATCGGCGCCAACGGCTCAGGCAAATCCACCTTCATGAAAATCCTCGGCGGCGATTTGGAACAGACTGCCGGCGAAGTCGCGATTGAAAACGGCGTGCGTTTGGGTAAATTGCGCCAAGACCAGTTTGCCTACGAAGACATGCGCGTGCTGGACGTGGTGATGATGGGTCACACTGAAATGTGGGCGGCGATGACCGAGCGTGATGCGATTTACGCCAATCCCGAAGCCACCGAAGACGACTACATGAAAGCCGCCGAACTGGAAGCCAAGTTCGCCGAATACGACGGCTACACCGCCGAAGCGCGTGCTGCCGAATTGTTGAGCGGCGTGGGCATTTCCGAAGATTTGCACAATGCGACCATGGCAGAAGTCGCCCCGGGCTTCAAACTGCGCGTATTGCTGGCGCAAGCCCTGTTCTCCAAACCAGACGTATTGCTTTTGGACGAACCGACCAATAACTTGGACATTAATACCATCCGCTGGTTGGAAGGCGTGTTGAACCAATACGACTCCACGATGATTATCATCTCGCACGACCGCCACTTCTTGAACGAAGTCTGCACCCACATGGCGGATTTGGACTACAACACCATCACCATCTATCCGGGCAACTACGACGACTATATGCTTGCTTCCGCCCAATCGCGTGAGCGCGCCCTGAAAGACAACGCCAAAGCCAAAGAGAAACTGCAAGAGCTGCAAGAGTTCGTCGCACGCTTCTCCGCCAACAAATCCAAAGCCCGTCAGGCAACCAGCCGTCTGAAACAGGCCGACAAAATCAAATCGGAGATGGTCGAGGTCAAACCGTCTACCCGTCAAAACCCGTATATCCGTTTTGAAGCCGACGAAAAAGCCAAGCTGCACCGTCAGGCTGTGGAAGTTGAAAAACTGGCGAAACGTTTTGAAACCCAGTTGTTTAAAAACCTGAACTTCATCCTCGAAGCGGGACAACGCCTCGCCATCATCGGTCCGAACGGCGCAGGCAAATCCACCCTACTGAAACTCCTCGCCGGCGCGTACAACCCCGAATATTCAGACGGCCTGCTGCCGGACGAAGGCAGCATCAAATGGGCGGAAAAAGCCAGCGTCGGCTACTATCCGCAAGACCATGAAAACGACTTCGACGTCGATATGGATCTGAGCGAATGGATGCGTCAATGGGGCCAGGAAGGCGATGACGAACAAGTCATCCGCGGCACTTTGGGCCGCTTGCTCTTCGGCAGCAACGATGTCGTGAAAAAAGTGAAGGTTCTCTCCGGCGGAGAAAAAGGCCGTATGCTTTACGGCAAACTGTTGCTGTTGAAACCCAATGTCTTGGTCATGGACGAACCGACCAACCACATGGATATGGAAAGTATCGAATCCTTGAACATGGCGCTGGAAAAATATAAGGGCACGCTGATTTTCGTCTCGCACGACCGTCAGTTTGTATCTTCATTGGCTACCCAAATCATCGAATTGGACGGTAAAGGCGGATATGAACACTACTTGGGCGATTACGAAAGCTATCTGGAGAAAAAAGGCTTAGTTTAAGCTCATACTGATAGCCTATTAAGGTATTGAAATGCCGTCTGAAAATCTTTATGTTTTCAGACGGCATTTTTTTGAAGCGTTTAATATTATCAATCACTGAAACTGCTAAGATTAAAATGGATAAATTTCTTGTTAGGAATTTTTATTAAAGCCATAAAACAGATATACAAAAGGCCGTCTGAAAATTTCAGACGGCCTTTATTTATGTTTTGATAGTAAGAGGATTAACTGAATAAACCTTTAAACCACAACACAATCGCGTCCCATATACGGCGCAACCAGCTGCCTTCTTCCACGCCGTTCAGGGCGACGACGTCTTTTTCGGCAATGATTTTACCGTCTTTCATGACTTTCAGCTTGCCCAATACTTGGCCTTTTTCAATCGGGGCAAGGACGGGCTGAAGCGTTTCTAAGATTGGTTTGACGTTTTTGCCGGTATCGTGGGGAATGGTAATGTAAACATCGTCCAAGAAACCGATATCTACGGCTTTGGTGCTGCCTTTGTAAACTTTGACTTGGGAAATCACTTCTCCGCCTTTGTAAAGTTTAGGCGTATCAAATGCCTGCAATGACCAGTTGAGCAGTTTGCTGCTTTCGCTGGCACGCGCTTCGGTGGATTCGGCACCGGCAAGAATGGAAACAATACGGCGGTTGTTGCGTTTGCTGGAAGCGGCGAGATGGTAGCCTGCGCCTTCGCTATAGCCGGTTTTCAAACCGTCGATACTGCTGTCGCGATAGAGTAGGAGATTGCGGTTGGGCTGCTCGATATTATTGTATTTGAAAGATTTGTTTGCAAATAAAGGATAATATTTCGGATAGTCATTGATGAGCGCGGCAGCCAAGATGGCAAGGTCGCCAACGGTTGAAACATGGCCGTTAGAAGAAATACCGGTCGGGTTGTTGAAGTGGGTATGCTTCATGCCCAAGCGTTTGGCTTCTTCGTTCATTTGTTTGACGAATTCGTCGACAGAGCCGTTGCCAAGGGCTTCGGCAAGGGTAATGGCGGCATCGTTGGCCGATTGGATGGTTGTACCCTTAATCAAGGAGCTGACGCTGACAGGAACTTTGGGGTTGAGAAACATGCGCGAACCTTCGACTTTCCAGCCGACGTTTGAAACTGTCAGCATTTGATCTGCTTGGAGCGTACCGTTTTCCAGTGCTTTAAAGGCAAGGTAGGCGGTCATCATTTGCGTCAACGCGGCAGGCTCGATAGGCGTGTCGGCATTGTTGGATGCCAAGGTTTGCTTGCTGTGCAGGTCGGTAACGATATAGGCAGTCGCCGCAATTTCCGGCGGCGTTGTCGGGCTGTTGATGCTGCGCAGCAGCGGCTGCGTTTGAGCCTCGCTTTGTACGGCAGGTCCGGATGCAACCGGGTCGGCAGCAAGGGCATGAGTATTCAGGAGGGCAGCAAAAATTAGGCTAAGTAGCGTTTTTTTCATCATTATGTGTGGATTTGAATATGAGTGGACACTGTTTCAAAGTAAACAGTTTGGCATACTAAATAGATTTTGAGCGGACATTATACCGTCCCATTTAGGCTTTGCTAAGATTTTTCTTGCCTTCAGACGGCCTCAGGGGTATGGTTTTAACTTTTTCCTCCGGTCGATTTGGCCGAATTGCAATTTATTTCCGAACACTAAAATACCATGAACCATTCCCTTCCTCTTTCTGATTATCTAACCCGTATTTTGACCGCTTCCGTTTATGATGTGGCCGTAGAAACGCCTTTGGATTTGGCGCGCAGTCTGTCAGGCCGTCTGAACAATCAGGTTTTGCTCAAGCGCGAAGATTTGCAGCCGGTGTTTTCGTTCAAAATTCGCGGCGCGTACAACAAAATGGCGAAGCTGCCGAAAGAAGCCTTGGATTGTGGCGTGATTGCTGCAAGCGCGGGTAACCATGCTCAGGGTGTGGCTTTATCGGCTCAATATTTGGGTTGCCGTGCGGTTATTGTAATGCCGGAAACTACGCCGAAAATCAAAATTGATGCAGTAAAGAGCCGTGGCGGCGAAGTGGTATTGAAAGGCGTTTCTTACAACGATGCCTATGATTATGCGATGGAGGTGGCAGAAAAGGAAAAACTGACTTATATCGCGCCTTTTGATGATCCTGATGTGATTGCCGGTCAGGGAACTGTCGGCATGGAAATCCTCCGCCAGCACCGCAATATCAATGCGATTTTTGTGCCGATTGGCGGTGGCGGTTTGGCAGCTGGCGTGGCAGCATTTATTAAACAGGTTTGTCCTGAAATCAAAGTCATTGGTGTGCAAACCGATGATTCTTGCTGTATGAAGCAATCGGTAGAGGCTGGGGAAATCGTACATTTGAAAGATGTCGGCCTGTTTTCAGACGGCACGGCGGTTAAAGTAGTGGGTGAGGAAACCTTCCGCCTGTGTAAAGAGCTGTTGGATGAAATTATTACGGTCAATACGGATATGTTGTGCGGCGCGATTAAAGATATTTTTGACGATACGCGCAGCATTACCGAGCCTGCGGGCGCATTGGCCCTTGCCGGCTTGAAGGCTTACGTTGCGAAAAACAATATCCAAGGTCAAAATCTGGTTGCTGTAACCAGTGGCGCCAATATGAACTTCCACCGCCTGCGCCATGTTTCAGAACGCAGTGAGCTGGGCGAGGGCAACGAAGGTATTTTTGCCGTTACCATTCCTGAAGAAAAAGGCAGCTTCCTTAAGTTTATCAATATCTTGGGTAGTCGGAACATTACCGAGTTCAACTATCGCTACGGCAATGACAACAATGCTCATATCTTTGTCGGTCTGCAAACTGCCGGTGCGCAAGACTTGGCCGTCATCAGCAAACAACTGGCTGACGCAGGCTTGCCGAATGTCGATCTGACCAATGACGAAATCGCCAAAATCCATATCCGTTACATGGTCGGCGGACGTACGGAAAAAGTATCCAGCGAACGCTTGGTCAGCTTTGAATTCCCTGAGCGCCCCGGCGCATTGTCCCGTTTCTTGAACCATATGCGTGCCGAATGGAATATTACCTTGTTCCATTATCGCAATCATGGTGCGGATTACGGCCGTATTTTGGTCGGTATCGATGTACCTGAAAGCGACAACAAAGCCTTTACCGACTTCTTGGAGAGCTTGGGTTATGTTTATAAAGAAGAAACCGATAATCCGGCTTATAAACTTTTCTTGGCTTAATCAGTAAGATAAAAGGCCGTCTGAAATTTTTCAGACGGCCTTGTGTTTTATAGTGGATTAAATTTAAATCAGGACAAGGCGACGAAGCCGCAGACAGTACAGATAGTACGGCAAGGCGAGGCAACGCCGTACTGGTTTAAAGTTAATCCACTATATGTTTGGCTTTATTTCTTACGGAACACCAAGTCCCAAACGCCATGACCCAATCGTTTGCCTCGGGCTTCAAATTTGGTTTCAGGGCGATAATCAGGCGTAGGGGCGTAATCGGTAGCCGTGTTTTGCAAAGCGTCAAAACTGCTCAAAACTTCCAGCATTTGCACGGCGTATTCTTCCCAGTCGGTCGCCATATGGACATAGCCGCCGCTTTTGAGTTTTGGCAGCAGCTTTTCAACAAATGGCACTTGTACCAAGCGGCGTTTGTTATGGCGTTTTTTGTGCCAAGGGTCAGGGAAGAAAATATGAATACCGTCTAAAGAACCGTCTTCCAGCATCTTTTCCACTACTTCCACTGCATCATGACGCATCACGCGGATATTGGAAATGTGTTCTTCCTCAATCAGCTTCAAGATATTGCCGACGCCCGGGCCGTGAACATCAATTGCTAAAAAGTCGGTATCGGGCAGACGTTTGGCGATTTCTACTGTCGCGACGCCCATACCGAAACCGATTTCCAATACTTTAGGATTGTCCCGTCCAAAAGCGCGGTTCAAATCCAAAGGAGCTTCTTGGAAGTCCACACCAAATTGCGGCCACATTGTATCGATGGCGCGCTGTTGGGCCGCGGTCATATGGCCTTGGCGCAAGACGAAACTGCGGATGCTGCGTTTGTGTTCTTCAGGAACGGTATTTTCGGGTGTATTTTCTGGAATGTTTTCGGACATATTGTTTTAAATCAGTGAGAAATCAAATAAAAAGGCCGTCTGAAAGAATCAGACAACCCTGCATATAAATCGGCGTGATTATAGCGAATAAACGCTTTTCCTGAAACCTTTTAAAAAGAAGGTTTCAGACGGCCTGATTAAGACAATACCGGTTGCGGTACTTTGTGTTGCACCGCATAAACCGCAGCTTGAACGCGGCTGCTTAGGTTTAACTTGCGCAACAGGTTTTGCACATGCACTTTGACGGTTGACTCTGCCAAGTTCAAATGGCGGGCAATGATTTTGTTGCTGTGTCCGGCGGCAAGATAGCCCAAGATTTCCATCTCGCGCGGGGTCAGTTGCTCCAGCAGATGGTCGGAGCGGGAGGGAGATGGAGAAATCAGCGATTGCACCAAGCGGCTGGTCATTTCTGGAGAAAAGACGTTGTCGCCATCGACAGCTTTGCGGATGCTTTCCAACAGGAAGTCGGCGTTGATGTTTTTCAGCAAAAAGCCTTTTGCACCCATACGCATACATTCGGTCAAATCGTCGCTGTCTTCGGAAACAGTCAGCATGATGACGGTCAGCTGCGGATTGATACTTAAAATTTGAGCCAATGCTTCGCGGCCGTTCATGACCGGCATATCCAAGTCCAGCAAGACCACATCAGGCTTGAGCTGCTCAACCATTTTCACGCCGGCCAGGCCGTCTGAAGCTTCGCCGACGACTTCAAAATCAGGCTGGCGCGAAAGCAAGGCCTTGATACCGCTGCGAAATAGGGTGTGGTCGTCAATAAGGGTAATTTTAATCGTCATGATGCTGTTCTCATTTGTTGCGGCAAAGTCAGCATAACCGCCGTACCTTGCCCAATCTGCGATGTAATGGCCAATTCTGCGTTAATCCGTTGGGCCCGTTCCTGCATAATGCCCAAGCCGACATGTTCGCCTGAAGGCCGGTTTGATAGGTGTTCTTTATTAAAGCCTGCGCCGTCGTCACGAATCGTCATGACAAAATCGCCGTGGTTGGCAATTTCGACGCTGACATGTTGCGCACGCGCGTGCTTCCGGATATTTGACAGGCTTTCCTGCAAGATGAAGATGATCTGCAAATGCTCATCATAATTCAAAGCCTGCCCGTCGTCCTGCCATTTTAAATCAACCGGAATACCGGTTTGTCGTTCAAAACGCGCCAGCAGCGATTCTACCGCTTCAGGAAAATCTTTATTACTGATTTTGGTGCGGAAATTCATCAAAAGTTCGCGTACGTCTTCGTAGCATTCCTGCACGCCGTCTTTGATGAAGCCGATATTTTCTTCTGCCTGCTCGCGTTGGTCTGAGGCAAACGCGCTTTCCAGCATTTGTACCTGCAAATTCAAAAAGGTCAAAGCTTGCGCGATGCTGTCATGCAAACCTTGTGCAATCAAGTTACGCTCCTGCAAGACTGCAAGCAGGCGGCGCTCTTGTTCCATGCGGTTGTTGGCGATGGAAATGCCCAGCTGTCCGCTTAAAGTATGCAGCAGTTTTTCGTCTTGCTCATCAGGCATATGGCCGTCTGAAAAATATAGGGTCAATACGCCAAGCTGTTCGTCATGATAAACGATCGGAAATTCTACACGATTTCCTTCTTCGGTTTCACCGACACTTGCCGCCAAATCAAAACGTTTCCGCTCCTCATCGGAAAGATATACAGTGCCGCCCAAAGCTGAAAACGCAGGCAGAATCTGAGTTAAAAATTCTTCTGCCGCCTGTTGCGGCGTAAAGGTTTGGTGCAGATTGCGCGTGGTTTGGTAGAGCAGGGTCAAATCACGGTTTTGCCGCGCCAAGTCTTGGGTTTGTTTGGCAACTTGTCCTTCCAAGTCTGTATAAAGCGTGTGCAGACGGCGACTCATTTGGTTGAAACCCTTGCTTACTTGGGCAAACTCACGGATCTGGTCTGTCTCGATTTGAACACCGAAATGCCCTTTGCTGATGGTCTCTACGCCATCGCGCAGTTTTTCCAAGGGTCGGATAATCCATGAATAATGCCAAACAATCATCAAGCCGGCAGCCACAACAATCATCAGCATCATGGCCATTTGAAAGCGGCGCAGCCACAAGGTATTTTGCTCGTTGGCATTTTCCATCGCCTGCAAAAACAGCTCGATGTTGCCGGCAAAACGGTACAGGCCAATTTGAGTCGGACGCTCGTAATGTTGCAAAGACGGCTTGATATTGGATTCCCAATCAATCAACAGCATTGACTGAATCAAGTCATAAGCCAGCGGTGTTTGAGACGGAATCAGCGGATGAATGGCATCGCTTTGTGTTACATTGGCCAGCGTACGCTCAAATTCTTTGATTTGGTTGTCAATTTGCGCATTGGGTGTACGGACGCTTGCCATATAGGCCAAACGATAAACCTGCATTTTCAAACTGCCCGCATCTTCAATTGTTTTGGCCGCGCTTTCCAAACGCCAAGAAAGCAGCAGGGTAAAGACAATCGACAAAAAAGCCGAACTGACCCATAAAAAAGTCAGCAGTTTTAAACGCGAAGACAGGCTCAGGCCGTCTGAAGATCCGGAGAATAAACGCATAAAGCACGCAGGGAAACTAATCCGATAATCTTATAAAAATATCATTCTTTTGGTCTATAAACAACCTGTCTAAAATAATTGTATGGATATGATAAGAAAAAACAGGGGTTTAATGTAAAATCATGTTATGATAAAATTCATCTCAAGTGAATTAAATCATAAAAATAAGGTTTCAGACGGCCTGAAACCTTGAAACTTATCCAATAAACACAACATCTTGAGCCACACTCCATACTCTGCTTCGCAAAGGACTACCAAAATGAAAATTTTCGCACTGATATTGGCCGGCGGGCAGGGAAGCCGGATGGGAGGTGTCGATAAGGGGTTGGTGCAATGGCACAACAAAGCCTTGATAGATCATGTTATCGAAAAAATCCGCCCCCAAGTCAGCCACATCGCCATCAGTGCCAACCGCAACCTCGAATCTTACGCCCAACGCACCGCGCACGTTTTCTCTGATGCGCGCCAATGGCAGCATTACGGCCCTTTAGCCGCTTTATGTACAGCCGCCAACGATTTGCAAATTGCTACTGCCGACTGGTTGCTTATCGTATCCTGTGATATGCCGCGTTTGCCGGAAAACTTGGTTTCCCAATTTGAAACCATCGCGCGGCGCACGCCATTGTGCAATGCGTTTTATGTGGAGACCCCTGCCAGACCGCATTACAGCGTGATGTTTATCCGGCCGCAAATCCTGCAAAGCACCGTGCCATACCTTTATTCAGGAATGCGCAGCATCCGCGGCTGGCTGCAGCAACAGCGCGCGAGGGTTGTCCATTTCCCTCATGAACAAGATTTTATCAGCTACAACACGGAAAACGATTTGGCCCAGCCTTTGTAGTTGGGTCAGTAAGGGGACTAATGTTTAGGTAGAGATATGCCAACTTGATGATTATTTAATATCTTTCAATAAGTAATAGCTATCTTGTAATGAGTTCCCTTAGAAATTCATCAATCCGTATATTTAAATAAAATATACGTTCTTCGTTAAAATAAACTTTGGCTTTTTCCCTATCGACTGTTTCTTTTAGGTCATTTAGTCTGCCTAAGTCCAAATTTTCGCCGGTATATTTTCTTGCCAACAGTGCACGTAGCAAATCTCCATCTAGCCCTAAATTTTTAATTATCTTTAGCACCTTATCATTGGCATCTTTTTGTTTATACGTAGTGATGTAATCACTTAATGCTAAATCTGAATCAAGTTTGATATCGCCGGATTGCACATCGTGTAAAAACAACTCAGCAAATTTTTGATCTTCTTTAGAAAGCGTAGCAAAAGAGTGGTGTAGCTCCTCAAGTGCCGCCGCTTCTTCTATGCCGCCGATGGTTTTAAGCCATTTTTCAAAACGGGCATTCATATAATTTTGATCAATTTTATCGGTTTCGATTTCGTTGATGTGCGAACGCAAATCAAATGGCACATCATCGCTACCGCCACCATTGCTTGGACTTTCTTTAAACAAATCTTTATAACGGGCCAGCAGTTTATCGTAGCTCTCTTGATCGAAATTGAGTGTGGCAGTGATCACGCTGTCGTCTTCCTGCACCACGTTATAGCTTGATTTTTCCCAAGAAAAGCCCAAGAGCCGGGCAGCTTGTAAGTGCTCATTGAGTTGATTGAATAGTTTGACAAACTTTGCGCATGAGGTTGTATCATTAGGGTTTTTTGAAAAATCCTCTAATCCTGCCCATTTAAAAATATCGGCAATATCGGCAAAGCAGACATTCATTTTGTCGATAACTTTATCTAAATTATCTACAAACAGCCCCATTGGACGGTCGCCCGAATAAAGTTTTACGGCCCGCTCAATATTGCGTTGCATCGTGTGCGGCTTGCGGTAATAGCGGATTAAACCAAAAGGCTTATCGGTTTTGTCGCATAAGCGGTTGGTGCGGGAAAATGCCTGAATCAAGTTGGCGTAATCCAAAATTTTGTCTAAATAGAGTGTATTGAGCCATTTACTGTCGAAGCCCGTCAGCATCTGATCAACCACAATCAACAAATCCAGCTGCTCGTCGGGCTTGATTCTCTTATACGCATTGATATGCGACAACCTGTCTGACAAATCTGTTTTAAATCGGGAATAAGTGGCGTAGCCGAAACTTGTGCCGAACTGGGCGTTGTAATCATTCAAAATTTCGGCAATCCATTCTTCCTTATCGTTGCCTTGCCCATCGTTAAGAATATTCGGATCGAAAAGTGCGGTCAGCTTCAGCCCGGAATTTTTGGCTTTAATCAGGCGGTAATAATTGACCGCTTCGGGAATAGAGCCGGTGGCAAAAATGGCATGATATTTTTTGCCTTGGCTGAGGCGTTGCCAATTTTCCAGCATGTCGTCGATCACTGCATTCACATGTTCCGGCGTTTGATATTGCACATTGGGTATATAATCTTCAATGCCTTTTTGATATTTGCCGTCTGAAGTATATTCTCCCGCCATCGGCACATTGTTCATAAATTGATTGTAGATTTTTTTCTTTTGGTCATCGGCAAATACTTCGCTTTCATCTGCCGCTTTAGCTTCTTGCAAAGCGACAGATCTGCGTAAATCGCTGTCTTTGAAGGTGCGGATATGGAAGGGGTGAAAACCCAGCACGTTCTCATCGCGAATGCCGTCTGCAATGGAATAGCGGTGCAATTCATTGCCGAAAACCGTAGCAGTGGTTGAACTTTTCTTAGCGTTTTCTTCTTCAATCGGCGTGCCGGTAAAGCCGAAGAAAAGCGCATTGGGGAAGGTGTGCTTAATGGTGAGCAACATATCGCCAAAGGTGGTGCGGTGGGCTTCATCAATAATAAACACCAGCCGCTTGCCGCTGATTTGCTCGATGTCCGCCTCATTGACTCCTTCTTCCGCCTTGATATTGCTCATTTTCTGGATGGACGTAACGATTAGGCGGTCGCGGTCTTGTTTACTTTTCAGCTTGGCGAGCAAAATGGCGGTGTTTTCCGTTGCCTGTACATCATCTTTACTGTCGGCAAAATTCTGATATTCCTCCAGCGATTGCTTGCCCAGCTCAATACGGTCGAGCAAGAAAATCACCTTATCCGCATCTTTGCGGCGGCTGATTAACTGCGCCGATTTAAAACTCGACATCGTTTTTCCCGAGCCTGTGGTATGCCAAATATAGCCGCCGCGCTGATTGCCCGCCGTCCAATCGGTTTTTGCCACCGTGTCGGCAATCTTGTTAACTGCATAATACTGATAGCTGCGCAACACTTTCAGCTGTTCGTCTTTCGCATCGGCAATGGTGTAATCCCCGATAAACTGGTGCGCCATCGGAATCGAGAGGAAATGCGTCGCCACCTTATCCCAATCGTTCATATACACATTATTGAAATCCGCCCAACGGAAGTAAAACGCCGGATTTAATCGACCGCCGGTATTGGCAAAATAGCGGCATTCTTCCGGCGTCATCGCCACAAACACCTGCACCAGACTAAAAATACCCGAAAACGCGCCTGCCTTATGGTATCGCTCAATTTGATTGGTTGCTTGGCTGATGGGCACGCCTGAGCGTTTCAACTCAATATGAAACATCGGCATACCGTTGATTAACAGCATCAAATCGCCGCGCTGCTTGGGGTATAAATCAGAACGAGGGGTGAAATGGGGCTGCTGGGCAATTTGATAGCGGCTTTTGCCGGCAGAAATTTCCTCACGGTCAAAAATATCCAGCGACACTTCCTTGCCAAAATGACGACTTGCCTCATTTTCACGCTTGATTGCCACCGTTTTGCCGTTGATAAAGCCGTTTAGCGCATAAGGCGTTTTCAATGCCTGCACCTGCTCCAAAATCCGGTTCATTTCCGAGCGAATCAACGGTACATCGAGCTTGTCGATGTGCTGATTAGTTTTATTCAAATGCGCCTGCCAGTTGGCAATCAAATCTTCTTCGGTAGGATGTCGCAACACTTCCTTTTCCCAGCTTTTGGTGGTCAGCAAGGCAATCAGTGCGTTTTCAAAATCAGCTTCTTTATTGAACATTCTTTTTCTCCGTAAGGGCGCTACCACAATTTTTCAGACGGCCTCAATCATGGGCAGGACGCTGCCTACACCAACATCGCTGCCAACAGCCCTTTTTTGAGCCGGTTTAATTTTTCGACCTCTGCCGACTGTAAAGCAATGGTTTCGTCTAGTTGGAGGAAGAAATTACCGATTGCGGTTTGTTCTTTGATGGTTGGAGGAATAAGTATAGGAATTTCAGCCATTACATTATTCATCAATTTAGGATTTCCAACATAGGATACATAGCTGTGTGTAACTAAATTGAGAATCTCAGCAATACATTGATTTGCAAAACCATCTTCATTAATTAGAACGCCACACACATTTGTGCAATAGAATTTCCCTGAACGAAAATTTACATCCCCAGCATTTGCTCCATCAGTTGTCCAAGTAATCGCATTTTCAAACAGGTAATGTTTCCAATATCCCATCAGACCTTTATTTTTCGTTTGTGAACTATAGACAGGATAACAATAATCTTCATTTTTATTATCTACTAAATTTGTCGTAGCTAAGACATTACCACGAGTAATTCTAAATAAATCACAAATTTGATATGTCTCCCACTCCCCTTCAAACCCTTTAAAGCGGATTTGCGGTATTTTTTCACCATTTGCGGGAAACATTTTTGCCAGCATTGCCTTTTTAAGCTGACGGCTTTTTTCCAACACCGCACGGCTCTCGGCGATTTGGCTGTCTAAGCGACGGAAAAACAAACCGAGGTGGGTTTGTTCAGGAAGGGAAGGTACAGTTATTTCTGCGGATAATAAATCACTGTTATATAACCGCTTGATTGTACTTCCTTCTAAACCCCATTTAATATTTTGGTATGTGATATTTAAAAATGTTGAAGTTATTTGGCTTTCATCAAAACGTAACCAAACTATGTTGCTATCTTGAAAATACGCATTCTCCCCTGTAAATTCAACCGTTCGGCCAATTGTACCCGCAGCAGAAATTAAAATATCTCCTTGTTTAGGATAAGGGTATTTCTGGCGATATTCCTCAAATAATTCACTACTGATAAATGCGTCTGGTTCTTGTCCAAATGTACCGATTTTAAAAAAGGGAATTTCACCACTTGGCTGGGTTTGCTCTTTAAAAATACGGCGACACATTTCTACTCTTCCTAAATCGCCTAAAGTTTTATTTTTCCACTCTTCTGTAAACCCTTTAAACCGCAAACGTGGCTCTTGTTGCTTATTCATTTTGCCCCCTTAGCCTTTCAAAATCGCCTGCCATGCGGCAATGCCCTGCAAATCAAATTCGCTGCCGGTGAGTTCGTCCATCATTTGCGCCAGTGCGGCGGCGCTTTCCTGTTTGCGCCCGCTGATATGCTGATAGGTGTCGGCATATTTGTCGCAAAGTGCGGTCAGTTTTTGGCTGAATTGCGCCAGCATGTTTTCAGGCAGCCTGCACATCGCCGCATTGAGCGGAACAAACCATTTTTGGCGGAGCAAATCGAGGGCTTCGGCATCATCCAGGGCTTCAATGGCGGCTTTGGTTTTGCTGTGCAGCTCGGCGGATAGGGTTTTGAGTTCCGCCTTGAGCGTTTTTTCTTCGGCAAGCAGCTTATAGGCAGCCTGCAATTTTGCGCCCAGGCTTTCTTCGGCAAATATGTGTTTGTCGATGGCTTTGCTTAAGTCGGCTTTTTTGGCGATTTCTACGCCGTCGGATTCCAATTCTTGTTGCAAGGCTTTGGGAATTTCGGCATTGATAAAGCCGTCGCCTTCTTCATTGACGGCAGGGCAGGCTTTTTCTTCTTCGCTCAGGTTTTCCAAAATGCTTTGCATCTCGGCAGTGATTTCTGCCAAGCGGGTTTCTTTGGCTTTTAGGTTTGCCAATTCCTGCGGCAGTTTGACGGCCTGCACCAATTCAAACGGCAGAATATGCCCCACCCAGCCGTCTTGTACTTCGGCTTCTTTTTTGGTTTTGCTGTCTTTTTTCAGCACCATAAATGGATCAACCTGCTTAATTGCCTGTTTGCCCTCGGTTTGAATCATCTCCAAATCGGCGGCAATGCCTGCCACATCGGCGCGCCATAGGTCATCGAGTTTTTGATAGGCGGTATAGAAATCCAATAAGGGCATTGCCTGCACTTTTTTCCGAATGAGTTCGGCAAGTTGTTGCTGAGTTTGGGATATGTTGAGCGTTTCCATCGGCCCAATTAGCAGGGTTTCCAAGCTGGCGGTAAAATCGGCAAAGTTTTGGGCAAATTGTGCTTGGTAATTCAGCACGCCGGCGTGGCTTTGCATGGCGGCTTTGAGATTGTCGGTTTTCGGCTGCACATAAGGTGTGCCGTTATCGGTAAATAAAGCCGTCTGTAAACCGTCAAAGGCTGCCCAGTAGTCTGTAAATTGTGCCAGCTCGGCTTTGGGTATGCCGCCGTGCATGGTGGCGAAAATATCCCATTGCTCCACCGGTTCGGCGGAATCGACGTAGCGCGGAATGTTGAGGTTGTAGCCGTTTGCCACAATTTCGGCTTTCGGCACAATGCGGGAGAATTTAGGCAATTCCCGGCGATGGGTCACGCAATCGACAATGCGCTTGATGTCGCTTGCCTGCAAATGGTTGTTTTTGCCTACTTTGATGAAATGCTTGGAGGCGTCAATCATCAATACGTCGTTACGTTCGCGCTCTTGGCGTAAAACGATGATGATGGTGGGAATGCCCGTACCAAAAAAGATATTGGCAGGCAGACCGATAATGGCATCGATATGATTGTATTCGATCAGATTTTTGCGGATTTTCTCTTCTTCGCCACCCCTAAAAAGCACGCCATGCGGCAAGACGATGGTCATGATACCGTCGGGTTTTAAGTGGAAGAGATCGTGCAATAGAAAGGCAAAATCGGCTTTTGCCTGCGGGGCGACGCCAAAACGTTTGTAGCGGATGTCGCCTTCTTTGTCTTTGGGATTCCACGGCTGGGAATAGGGCGGATTGGATACTACGGCATCCAGATACAGCGGCTCGCCTTCCAGCGGCCAGTCGTCTTCCAAGGTATCGGCATTGCGGGTGAAGATATTGCTCGGCAAAATGCCGCGCATAACCAAATTCATACGCGTGAGGTTGTAAGTGTTTTCTTTTAATTCTTGTGCGTAATATTTGATGCTGTCGGCGCTTTTAAGATGTTTGGCAACGCTATGGCCGATGTTGATCAGCAATGAACCTGATCCGCTGGTCGGGTCGTAAATGCTGATTTCTTCACGGTCTTTGAGATGGTCGGCAATGATTTCAGACATCAGCAAAGATACTTCGTGCGGCGTATAAAATTCGCCCGCTTTTTTACCTGCGTTGGCAGCAAACATACTAATCAGGTATTCATAAATAAAGCCCAATACGTCATAGCCCTGTTTGCCGTCCATCGGTATATCGGCAATCAGTACGAAAAGGTCTTTCACAGCATTGGTTTGGCTGACGGCGGTATCGCCCAATTTACTCAAACCGGATTCCAAGGTTTTGAAAATGCCGTCAAAAACAGCAGTGTAATTGTCGGCAATATTGCGACTGAAAGCGCTCATTGCCGTGCGAACATGGGCAATATTGAAATCCGAGCCTTGGGCTAACCAAGTCGAAAATAGATGTTCGTAGCTGATGAAATAGCCGAGGTTTCTTTTGACATGGTTGACAAGCTCCCCGTTAGATTCGGTAAGCTCATCGGCAAAATTTGATTTTTCTAAGCCTTGTTCAAGGGCAAATTTTTCTAATTTATCAGAAAGAAATTTGTAAAAAATAAAGCCTAAGATGTAGTCTTTGTATTCGTTCGCTTCAATTTTGGAACGCATTTTATTCGCAGATTGCCAAATTTTGGCTGCAAGTTGTTGTTTATTCATTTTTTCTCTTATTGGTTTTTGATTTTATACATATTGCGGTATTTATGATTGCTTGGTGCAGTCTTTGCTATGATAAACCATCAACACGGTGTTTACATAATTTACATCGTAGAGGGAGCATGATTCACCGATGCAATGCAAAATGGTAGGAAAGCCTGCATTACACAAAGGCCGTCTGAAACTCAACTTTCAGACGGCCTTTTGATTTTAATTTTTGGGGCTGCACTAGATTAGCCCTAAATTCCACACCAATCCCGCAAGATTTTAAGCTGTTGAGATGGTGGATTAACAAAAACCAGTACGGCGTTGCCTCGCCTTAGCTCAAAGAGAACGATTCTCTAAGGTGCTGAAGCACCAAGTGAATCGGTTCCGTACTATTTGTACTGTCTGCGGCTTCGTCGCCTTGTCCTGATTTTTGTTAATCCACTGTAAAAATGGAGGAGTTCCTTCTATTCGTTGATTTTAGCCCATTAGCTAAGTCCGTATCCCACTAGACTTGAAACTATAGGGTGTCCAGGGAGAAAAGAAGAGGGGTATTTTGCAAAGGTCTCTATCAGCCTTAACAATCACTATTAAAATGTGCTCCGATGTTCTGTCTCCGCCTGTATGCGGCTTGGGCGACGGCGAGGCTGCATTCAAGCAGGTTGCGGTTTTCGTATTCGGACGCGGTGTGCGGCTCGGCTTGGTTTTGCTTCCAAAGCCACAGTTGGGCGATGGCGCGGCGCAGGCCGGTATCGTTGCGGAGAATGCCCAGATGGCGTTGGTTGAACGCTTGCAGGGCGGGGCGGCTGAATGTGTTTTGGATGCCGTCTGAAAAGATGCCTGCTTCGGCGGTGGGGCTTTCAGACGGCCTTTGGGGCGGTGCGGTTTGGAACGCTTGTCCGTCCGCGATGGTTTGGGCGGCAAGCCTGGCGGTAACGACGCATTCGAGCAGGGAGTTACTGGCGAGGCGGTTGGCTCCGTGCAAGCCGGTGCAGGCGGTTTCGCCTAAGGAGTAGAGCTGCGGCAGGGAGGTTCTGCCGCTGGGGTCGGTTTGGATGCCGCCGCAGGTGTAGTGTTGCACGGGGCGGACGGGGATGGCTTGGCGCGTGATGTCCAAGCCGCATTGGGACAGGCAGTGCCGATGGATGGACGGGAAATGCCGGCGGACGAACGCTGCGGGTTGATGGCTGATATTGAGTGAGACGAAGTCTTGCGTTTGTTTGGCGATTTCGGCAGCGATGGTGCGGGCAACGATGTCGCGCGGCGCGAGTTCGGCGCGGCGGTCGTAATGCGGCATAAACCGTTCGCCCGATTGGTTGGTCAGAATGCCGCCTTCGCCGCGCACGGCTTCGGAAATCAGGAAGGTGCGTCCGTTTTCAGACAGCCTTGCCAAGCCTGTGGGGTGGAATTGGATAAATTCGAGGTTTTCGACTGCGCAGCCTGCGCGTATCGCCATGGCGATGGCGTCGCCCGTGCATTCGGGCGGCGTGGTGGTGGCGGTGTAAATCTGTCCCAAGCCGCCGCCTGCGAGTACGGTATGGCGGGCGCGGATGAGGTAGGTTTCTTGCGTTCGGCGGTCAAGGACGATCAGTCCGCACGCCACACCTGATTCGGTTTGAACGTCCAACGCCATCTGCCGCCCGCAAACGCGGATGTTCGGGCGGCAGCGTATTTGGGCAATCAGGCTCTGCATGACGGCTTCGCCCGTGTAGTCGGCAACGTGGGCGATTCGGCGGCAGGTATGCCCGCCTTCGCGCGTCAGGTGCAGGTCGTTATGATTCCGGTCAAACGCCACACCCTGCGCCAGCAGCCATTCGATTGCCGGTTTGCCCTGCGACAGGATGGCGCGGACGGCGGCTTCGTCGCATAAACCCGCGCCCGCTTCCAAAGTATCGGCGACGTGTTTTTCGATGTCGTCCTCTCCCGACCACGCCGCCGCAATCCCGCCTTGCGCATGACGGCTGGCGGTGTCGTCCAGCCGGTTTTTACACAAAATGACGATGCGGAACGATTCAGGCAGCGACAGGGCGAGCGTCAGTGCCGCCAGCCCGTTTCCGGCAATCAATACGTCGCAATCGGTTTGCATGGTGTTGTCCTTGTTTGAGAGATCGTCTGAAACGGCAATACGGACGGCAAATCAGGCGGGGCCCATGCCGTTGAACACATCTTTTTTCTTCAGCCCTGCCGCGAAGTCGAGCATACGCTGCAAAGGCAGTTTGGCGGCTTCGCCCAGCTTCCTGTCCAACAGGATTTCGTTGCGTCCGCTTGTCAGGGCGTATTTGATGCCGCCCAGCGAATTCATCGCCATCCACGGGCAGAACGCGCAGCTTTTGCAGCTTCCGCCGTTGCCTGCCGTCGGCGCGGCGATGAATTCTTTGACGGGTGCCTGCTTTTGCATTTCGTGCAGGATGCCCAAATCGGTCGCCACGATGAATTTTTTTTCAGGGCGCGATACGGCGGCTTTCAGCAGTTTGCTGGTCGAGCCGACCACGTCGCCCAGTTCGATGACGCTTTGCGGCGATTCTGGATGTACCAGCACCACCGCGTCGGGGTGTTCCGCCTTCAACGCCGCCAGTTCCTGCCCTTTGAATTCGTTATGGACGATGCACGAACCCTGCCACAACAGCATATCCGCGCCCGTTTCGCGGCGGATGTAGTCGCCGAGGTGGCGGTCGGGTCCCCAAATCAGTTTCTCGCCGCGCGATTTCAGATACGACACGATTTCCAACGCCACTGAAGACGTTACCACCCAGTCGGCACGCGCTTTCACGGCGGCGGAAGTGTTGGCGTACACCACCACCGTGCGGTCGGGGTGTTGGTCGCAAAACGTCGAAAACGCTTCTTCGGGACAACCCAAATCCAAAGAACATTCCGCCTCCAAATCAGGCATCAGCACCGTTTTTTCAGGGCAGAGGATTTTCGCGCTCTCGCCCATGAAACGCACGCCCGCTACCACCAGCGTACCGGCTTCGTGTTCCGCACCGAAGCGTGCCATTTCCAGCGAATCGCCCACGCATCCGCCCGTTTCCAAAGCCAAATCCTGAATCAGAGGATCAACATAATAATGCGCCACCAAGACCGCGTTTTTCTCCTTCAGCAAAGCCTTGATTTCATCTTTCAGACGGCCTGCCGTCTCGCGGTCTGGCGTATCGGCAACCTTCGCCCACGCCTGACGGATTTGGCAGGCGGAAGTCGGCGTTTGGATGAGGGGCATATCGTAATCGAACGAGCGGCGGGCGGCGGTTTGCATGATGTTTCCTTGTGGCTGGTTTTCAGACGGCATAAAGGTTTGCCGCCTGTTTTTTAAACTGTTTTATATTATGCTCAACTTGAGTATAATATGCAAGGTCGTCTGAAAACCGCTTTGGTTTACAATAAGGTTTTCTCTTGAATGAAAGCCACGCATGGATGCTTATCCTGAAACAGCAGCCAATCCGCAAAGTATCGTTGAGCTTGTTCCTGTACTGATTGCCATTACAAACGGCAGCTTGAGGGTTTTGACAGTTGCCAAAGGAGAGCTATTACCCAATGGCCTGCTTGCACCGCTTCGCCACTCTCTGCAAGCAGGGGTCAGGATGTGGGTCGCCAAACAGACATCACAGCCCATGGGCTATGTAGAACAGCTTTATACGTTTGTAGATACAAGCCGCCAAAATGAACAAGGCCTGCCTGTCTTATACGTCAGCTATTTGGGGCTGGTGCACGAGGCAGCCGACAGCATCCTGCATCCGGATGCGAAATGGCAGGACTGCTACGGCTATTTCCCGTGGGAAGATTTGCGTACCGACGGCGGGCAGCGCGACGCCATTGTCAGCCGCCTGCGCATTTGGGCAAACTCGGCGGACACGGAGGAAGTCCGCCAAAAGCGGCTCAAGCGCATTCATTTGTGTTGGGGGGTCGAACCGGAAAACTGGTCGGAAGAATACGTTTTGCAACGCTATGAAATGTTGTATGAAAGCGGCCTGATAGCGGAAGCCGCCGAGCCGCAGGCAAACTTCGACTTCGCGCTCACGGGGCAGCCCATGCGCCACGACCACCGCCGCGTGCTGGCAACCGCCCTGTCCCGCCTGCGCGCCAAAATCAAATACCGCCCCGTGATTTTTGAATTGATGCCGCCCGAATTCACGCTGCTGCAACTGCAAAACAGCGTCGAAGCCATCAGCGGCAGATTGCTGCACAAGCAAAACTTCCGCCGCCAGATTCAGCAGCAAAACCTCATCGAGCCGTCGGATACCGGCGTATCGGGCAGTAAAGGCCGTCCTGCGCAGCTTTACCGCTTCCGCGACGACGTTCTGCCCGATCAGCTGATTTCTGATATCGGACTGCCACTGGGCAGCCGTTAGCCCGTTTTCAGACGACCTATAGTGGATTAACAAAAATCAGGACAAGGCGACGAAGCCGCAGACAGTACAGATAGTACGGAACCGATTCACTTGGTGCTTGAACACCTTACCAGGAACTATGGAAGTTTTAAAAAAGATTGGCACCACAGGCAACTCAGCCACAGGCAAACTTTTTCCAGATTTACCTCGCACAAATAAGGGATGGACTGAAAAAACACAAGTACAATTTAAACTTGAAGGTCAAGGGAAGCCATATGTGAATAAAGGGAAAGGGGTAGTCAATACAGGACTGGGTAGGGCTGGCGGTAAAGAAACTTTTGAGAAACAGATTATTTATTTTGAAAAAATTGGAGACGTAAAATGAGTTATTTGATTTTGGATGATGATATGTATTTAATCTATGATTTTAAAAAAGTCATGAAAAGAGAAAAAGAATTTATTGAAAAGACAAGATTATTATCATTAAATGACGAAAGTATCTTTGGCATCAAAAAAGACAAAGGCTTATTTGCATCAGAGGAATGGTGGAGTAATATTGATTCCGGACAGATTATCACCAGAAGCGTTTCCGGAGTGATATCGTCAATATATGAAGCGGGAATGGAACGAAGAAATATACCGAATAGTTTTAGTTTTATAGATGGTGAAGGCATCGTAAGGAATGAAAGTATGTATATGATGAATAAATCCGACAGACATTTATTTTGTGAAGGGAAGAAAATCGTCATTTTTTATGCATATAATGAACTAAAAAAATCAAATCAAAGAAAAGGAGACGTAATTGATTTGGAAAACAACTATGTTGAGCAAGTCATTGAAATGGCAATTTCAAAATAATCAGATGACGCCGGAGAGAATTGTTCTCTTTGAGCTAAGGCGAGGCAACGCCGTACTGGTTTTTGTTAATCCACTATAAAATGAAGTTTTGCCCCATCGGTGCAACACCAATATTTTTCAACAAAGGAAACCCCATGCCGTCTGAAAACACCCTCTTCCCCCTGCCCGACACCCTGTTGCGCCCCATGGTCGAACAAGCCTTGAGCGAAGATTTGGGCAGGCGCGGCGACATTACGTCCGCCGCCGTCATCGCGCCTGACAAAACCGCCAAACTCTTCCTCGTCAGCCGCGAAAACGGCGTCATCGCCGGCATGGACTTGGCGCGCCTCGCCTTTCAGACGATGGATCCGTCCGTCCGCTTTCAAGCTGAAATCCAAGACGGGCAAACCGTCCGCGCAGGTCAGACGCTTGCCGCCGTCGAAGGCAACGCCCGCGCCCTGCTCGCCGCCGAACGCACCGCGCTCAACTACCTCACGCACTTAAGCGGCATCGCCACCGCCACCGCGCTTGCCGTTGCCGAAGTCGCCGAATACGGTACAGACATCGTGTGCAGCCGCAAAACCATCCCCCTGCTGCGCGTCCTGCAAAAATACGCCGTCAGGGCAGGCGGCGGCGTGAACCACCGCATGGGTTTGGACGACGCCGTACTCATCAAAGACAACCACCTCGCCTATTGCGGCAGCATCGCCCAAGCCGTTCGTCAGGCAAAACAGGCGGTCGGACCGTTGACCTGCGTGGAAGTCGAAGTGGACACGTTGGCACAACTGGACGAAGCCATCGCAGCGGGCGCGGAACGGATTTTGCTGGACAACATGGACGACGAAACCCTGAAAGAAGCGGCAAACCGCTGCCACACACAAACAACCCACACACACACCATCTATTGCGAAGCATCGGGCGGCATCGGCTTCGACCGACTGAAACGCGTAGCACAAACCGGCGTAGACGGCATCGCCCTTGGCTATCTGACCCACAGTAGCCGTTCGCTGGACATAGGGTTGGATTTCGTGGCTTAAATTTCGAGTTTGCTATAAAGCAAAGGCCGTCTGAAATATAGACGTTTCATTTTCAAACAGCCTTTTTAATTCCAAAGCAGAAGATATAAAAATTATGCAGGTTAGCTTCAACCTTCATATAACATGAAAGAGTAGGGCATGACTAAGCCATCATGTAAAAAGCCGTCTGAAACCCAATGTTCAGACGGCTTTTTACTCCCAAAATGATTAATTGGTCATTACCATTTTCCAGTTATCCCAATGCGTATCGTCCTGTCCAGTGCGGGCATATGGGTAGGATTGATTGGATCAAGATAATAGCGATTGCCCAAATTCGTTCCAACCAGTTCGGCGGTTAGCTTCTTGCCGATTTTGTAGCGCAGATAGGCATCCCATGTAGCGACAGGCTGTCATCTAATATAGTCGGGGTCTGCCTGTTTTCCATTACCTGCTTGGTCATAATATGCCTGAAAAATCACCCTGCGGTTTTGATAAACCCTCTGTGGAAATGGAAACGGACGCCGCTTTTCAGTTTGTTGCGAAAGAATCGCCCGCCCAAATCTGCATCGATAGACCAGCGGGGTTGAATTGCCGTAGCAAGATAACCGTCAGTGATGCTGCACACAAAGGCCGTCTGAAACTCAACTTTCAGACGGCCTTTTGATTTTTGAATTCTGTAAGTAATTGTAGAATTAAGAGAAATAGGAACTAGCAAACTAAAAAATATTAGACTTATAAATTTAACATAATATAAATTATGCGAATTTTAATTGGTATGATATTAAAGCCTATTTTACAAATTATGGCCACAACCAAGCCCATGTGTTTCGGCCTTCGCCTTGCAGTAAAACTAAAGTTCGGCAAGCTGAAGCCGTGTTCATGCATTCGAAGCCGATTCCGTAGGCTGATAAGGCTGCAGCAATTTTGGGATGCAGAAATTTTTGTTTTGCTCCTGTACCTATAATAATGACTTCTGGACGGTTTTCTGCTGTTTCAATTGCTGATATAAAAATTTGTTCGTTTAATTCTTCGATGGTTGTTTGAGGAATGATGCTCACTTTGCCATCTTGCCAGCAGATGGGTTCTGAATATGTTTGTTCGCCGATATGCAATATGCCTTGTGAGGATGAAAAAAATGATGTGGCTTCATCGATATGGTTTTCTGTGATTTTCATGGCAATTCCTGTTTTTATGGTAGAACGATTTTTCAGACGGCCTTGGGAAACCTTGCAAAAAAAGGTGCAAAATCAAGCAATATCAGGTAGGATTCAACGTTTGACCTTGTGCATTGATGCTTTGCTCTGAATTTACGATTGCAAGCGATTATAACAAGCCTTGGTTTTTCGTGATTATTTTAAAGTATCGGCTCAAAAGGAGACACAATGAAGCCAGTAAATATCGGTCTTTTAGGTTTGGGTACAGTCGGTGGCGGTACGGCTACTGTATTGCAGGACAACGCTGCGGAAATCAGCCGCCGCTTGGGACGTGAAGTCCGTATTTCTGCTGTTTGTGATTTGAGCGAAGAAAAAGCCAAACAAATTTGCCCGAATGCTGCTTTTATCAAAGATCCGTTTGAGCTGGTTCAACATCAAGATGTTGATGTTGTAGTTGAATTGTTTGGCGGTACCGGTATTGCCAAAGATGCGGTATTGAAAGCGATTGAGAACGGTAAACACATTGTTACTGCCAATAAAAAACTGCTGGCTGAATACGGCAATGAAATTTTCCCTTTGGCGGAAGAAAAAAATGTCATGGTGCAGTTTGAAGCTGCTGTTGCCGGCGGTATCCCTATTATCAAGGCTTTGCGTGAGGGCTTGGCTGCAAATCAAATCCGCAGTATCGCCGGTATTATTAATGGTACCAGCAACTTTATTCTTACTGAAATGCGTGAAAAAGGCAGCGCGTTTGCAGACGTATTGGAAGAAGCTCAGGCTTTGGGCTATGCAGAAGCTGACCCTACTTTTGATATCGAAGGTCATGATGCCGGCCATAAGATTACGATTATGAGCGCATTGGCATTCGGTACGCCGATGAACTTTTCTGCCTGCTATTTAGAAGGTATCAGCAAACTCGACAGCCGAGATATCAAATACGCTGAAGAGCTTGGCTACCGTATCAAATTGTTGGGTATTACCCGTAAAACCGACAAAGGCATCGAGTTGCGTGTACACCCTACTCTGATTCCTGAAAGCCGTCTGCTGGCTAACGTTAACGGCGTGATGAATGCTGTCCGTGTCAATGCCGATATGGTTGGTGAAACCTTGTATTATGGTGCAGGCGCTGGTGCATTGCCAACTGCCTCTGCCGTGGTTGCCGACATCATTGATATTGCCCGTCTGATTGAAGCGGAAACTGACCATCGTGTTCCTCACTTGGCATTCCAACCTTCACAAGTGCAAGCGCAAAATATTCTGCCTATGGATGAAATTACCAGCAGCTACTATCTGCGCGTTCAAGCAACTGACGAACCGGGCACTTTGGGTCAAATTGCCGCACTCTTGGCCAAAGAAAATGTTTCTATCGAGGCTCTGATTCAAAAAGGTGTGATTAATCAAAGTACTGCCGAAATTGTGATTCTGACCCACACAACAGTGGAACACAATGTTAAACGCGCTATCGCAGCGATTGAAGCACTGAGCTGCGTGGATGCTCCGATCACCATGATCCGCATGGAAAGCCTGCATGACTGAGCAACAAACGGAAAGGCCGTCTGAAGAGCAACTGGCGGCCAGAAAAAAAGCCAAGGCAAAAATCCGCACCATCCGCATTTGGGCATGGATTATTTTGTCTTTGCTGGCTCTGACCGCCCTGCTCTCACAATGCGCCATGAACAAGCCGCAGATGAAACAAAATGTGGTGGAGTCTTGCGTGAAAAACATTCCTTTTGCTGAAAAATGGCAAGCTGATTTGAAGGCAAAAGGTTTGGATACGCAAAACGAGAAATTGGCTCAAGACTATTGTGTCTGCATGTGGGATCAGCCTTTAAGCAAACTCTCTGACGAGCAAATCCGAAACTTCGGCAAAATCAGCCCTGAGGAGCAACTCAAGCTCTTGGGTGGCGCGGAAGCTTTTGAGGCACGCGATAAGCAATGCGTGGCTGATTTAAAGGCTGAGTAAACAATATCGGTTTAAACCAAAGCTACAAGGCCGTCTGAACAACAGAAGGCCTTTCTTATATTGAATAAATAGTAATAAGAATTGATTTCATTATAGTTTAAGTTTAAGATAGCTTGGTTAATTGCTTTTCTATGGTTGTTGCCATGCGCTACCACTTTCCTATTGCCGTTGATATTTATGATTTTTTGTATACCGGCCGATTTGACTATCTGGAAATCGGACAATCGGCAGAGTCTATTTTGCAGATGTTTCCTGCGCCTGATTGTGTCCCCAAAGGCTTGTTGGTGCAAAAAGGCTGGAATATTTGGCTTTATGGCGATATCGAACTGCATTTCTCCGACAATCGTTTAACACAGATTCGTGCTGATTTTCAGCCTGATGCTGCATTAAGCGGCGGCCGTTGGGTAAAGTTGAATCCGTGGTTTTTCGCAAATGGCTACCTTGATGTATATGCCGTCATTCAGCGCTTGGTGCAACGCAATATTGACTTTATTAAAACGGAAACGCATACCAATTTAATTTTGCATCTGCAAAGCGGGGTTGAATTAATTTTTGAAAAATGTCGGGGCATGCAACTTGCTTCGTTCCGCAAACAAAAAGCCTCCCTGCCCCATTGGGCGCGGGAACCAGCTTCTTAGAACCTGTATTCACAAACAACTATTTGATAAATTTTAATATTTGTGAAATATACCCTAGTTTGACAAAATTTTCAGCAGATAAATTCGTCTGCTCAAAATCTTTTGCCAAACGTCGAGACCAACCTAACCATGCAAACGTTCGTTCCACAATCCAACGTTTGGGCAGAATATGCCAAGAAATATCTTGAATTTTCTTTGAAATCTCAACAGTTAAACCCAATTGCTCCGATACTTCGCGCTCAAATGTATTCCGATAACCTGCGTCTGCACAGAAACCTTTTAAACCCGGATAGGTCTCAAACGCTTTTTTTGCTACAAAAATACCTGCTTTTGTGTCATGAATATTGGCTGCATGAACCACAACAGACAATAGGTTACCCAACGTATCAACAGCTATATGTCGCTTACGGCCTTTGATTTTTTTACCTCCGTCAAAACCTTTATCATGTGCGCCGGAAGCTGTTTTGACACTTTGCGAATCAATAATGGCATAAGTCGGCATCGCTTGTTTTTGATGGATTAAACGTTTTTTTGAACCAATGCCAAAAGAATCCTATCCCATAAGCCTGATTGGTTGGCTCTGCGATAGAAACTCCATACGGTTGGATAAGGTGGAAAATCATTGGGCAGCATACGCCATTGGCAACCTGTTTTGGTAATGTACAAAACGGCATTCACTAATTCACGTTTATCCCATTTGTAGTGGCGTAGCCGGTTAAAATGTGGCTCAATCGCTTGCCATTGGGCATCTGTTAAGTCTGTTGGGTAGGATTTTCTAGTCATAAAGATATTTTATCATTTTTGTGAATACAGGTTCTTAAATAAAACAATGCCGTCTGAAAACATCATTTCAGACGGCATTATCAGTTACAAACCATTTAATAATTGTCGGATTTTGGTCATTGTCATAGAAACCTGTTCGTTACAGCCTTCATTTCCTTTTCCATTATCAAAGCAATCAATGCTGCTGACGCTACAAAAGTGGGCATAGGCCATTTTCAACTCTCTAGCTAAAACGGCTTCGGGCATACCGGTCATACCGAGTACATCTACGCCGTCACGTCGATAACGGGCGATTTCTGCACGGGTTGGACGGCGTGGGCCTTGCAGGCAGCCATAAGTGGCGGAGTCGTAAATCGGCACATTGTGCGCTTTCGTGATATTCAACAATTCTTGTCGCAATTCATCACAATAAGGGTTGAAAAAATCGGTATGGACAACCGGACATTCTTGTCCTTCAAAAAAAGTATCTTTACGGCCATAGGTATAGTCGATCAAATCGTCCGGCAACACCAAACTGCCGTTTTCAAAATCAGGATTGATACCGACGACTGAGGAAATGGCAATAATGTTTTCAACGCCTAAAGAATGTAACGCCCAGATATTGGCGCGGTAGTTGATTTCATGCGGCGCGATGGTATGGCTGAAGCCATGTCGGGCGAGGAAAACAATATCCAAGCGCCCCAACCTGCCGAACAAAATAGGGCTGCTGGTTAATCCGTATGGAGTGCGTACGATTTTTCGTTCAGTAATTTCAAGTTCCGGCAGTTTGGTCAAACCGCTGCCGCCGATAATGGCTAACATATAGACTTCCTTTGTTATCAATGGCCGTCTGAAACTTGGATTTCAGACGGCCTTAATATTATTGATTTATTTATGTTTGTAGAAACGGCTGCCGAAATAGGCAGATGCGCCTTCACGCAATAAAACCAACGTCACGGCGGCAAGCGGCAGGCCGGCAAGCATACCGACAAAACCCATCAGTTGCCCGAAAGCCATCAATGAGAAAATCACCCAGAACGGAGACAAACCAATGCGATCGCCGACGATTTTGGGCGTAATGAAAAAGCTTTCCAAGAATTGTCCGACACCGAATACAGCCCAGACCATCAATAACCCCTGCCATGAGCCATATTGCAAAAGCGCGGCAACCGTTGCCAGCAAAAGGCCGGTAAATGCGCCCAAATACGGAATAAATACCAAAATACCGGCAATCATACCAATGGCAAAACCGGAATCCAAACCGACCAGCATCAAGCCCAATCCATAGACCAAGCCCATAATCATCATAACCATCAGCTGGCCACGCAGAAACTCGCCCAAGACTTCATCCATATTGCCGCTGATACGCGTGTAGGTCTCGATAAAACGGCGTGGAACCAATTTGCTGATTCCGGAAGACCAACGTTTCCAATCCAACAAGAAGTAATACAGCAGCAAAGGCAACAACACCAAATTGCTGACGCCACTGATGACGTTGCCGCTTTGACGCATCAAGGTCGGAATCCATGCTTTGAGCGTATTGCTCAACTCATCCGTATGCGACTGCAACCATGCGATGATTGATTCTTGATCGATTTGAATATAATCCCCACTGATGCTGTTGAGCCACGGTAGCAGTTTGTTTTGAACAAAGCCTACGATTTGTGGCAGGCGTTCGGCCAGATTGTTAAACTGGTTCAACAACATAGGCACGATAATCAATACTAACGACAGCAATATCAGCAAAGCCAGTGCCATAATAATCATAGAGGCCGGTGCGCGACGGATACGCTTCAATTGCAGCCACTCGACCAAGGGATTCAAAACATAGGCCAAAACGGCGGCCACAATAAACGGCGTCAAAACATCACCCAAAGCATATAAAAACCAAATAAAGGCTGCGACAACGCAAGCCATAATAATCCACGGTTTTACACTGCGCGTTTTCTTTTGATACATAAAAAGGTGGTCCCCAGTTGATGCTTAAGGTTTTCAAAATAAATAAGCAGTATAACAGATTCACAAAGGCCGTCTGAAAGCGGGACGGCTATTAAGATAAAATAAAATTGTTGACAATAATGCCAAAAAATTCAGCCTGAATCCTCCAATTTAAGATAAAATACGCTCCGACAATCTACCCATACCCGAATAAGGAAATCCAATGAGCACTTCTTTGAGCTATCGTGACGCAGGCGTGGATATCGACGCAGGCGATCAACTGGTCGAAAACATCAAACCTTTTGCCAAGCGTACTATTCGCCCTGAAGTGTTGGGTGATTTGGGCGGTTTCGGCGCTTTGGTCGAAATCGGCAAAAAATACAAAAATCCGGTATTGGTTTCCGGTACGGACGGCGTCGGCACCAAGCTGAAACTGGCATTCGACTGGGATAGACACGATACTGTCGGCATTGATTTGGTTGCCATGAGCGTCAACGACATTTTGGTTCAAGGTGCAGAACCTTTGTTCTTCTTGGACTATTTCGCTTGCGGCAAGCTGGACGTTGCCCGCGCGACTGATGTGATTAAAGGCATTGCCCAAGGTTGCGAAGAATCCGGTTGCGCTTTGATTGGCGGTGAAACTGCCGAAATGCCAGGCATGTATCCTGAAGGTGAATACGACTTGGCCGGTTTTGCCGTAGGCGTGGTTGAAAAAGAACGCGTCATCAACGGCCGTAGTATTCAGGCCGGAGACGTTGTTTTGGGCTTGGCTTCCAACGGCGCACACTCCAACGGCTACTCTTTGGTACGCAAAATCATAGAGCGCGACAATCCCGATTTGGACGCGGAATTTGACAACGGCAAAACCTTGCGCGAAACCATCATCGCCCCTACCCGCCTGTATGTGAAACCTATCCTTGCCGCTTTGGAAAAATTCACCATTAAAGGCATGGCCCATATTACCGGCGGCGGCATTACCGAAAACGTACCTCGCGTTTTGCCTGAAAATACCGTTGCACAAATCGATGCCAAAGCGTGGGAATTGCCTAAACTGTTCCAATGGCTACAAAAAGCAGGCAATGTGGAAACCCAAGAAATGTACCGTACATTTAACTGCGGTATCGGCATGGTCGTTATCATTGCCAAAGAAGATGCCGATGCGGTACAAGCATTCTTGAGCGAACAAGGCGAAACCGTTTACCGTTTGGGCGCAGTTCGTGAGCGTAACGGCGACGAACATCAAACCCAAGTGGCTTGATTGAGATGTAATTAAAAAAGTGCGGATGATAAATCCGCACTTTTTATTGTATCCTGCATAGGGAGAATACTCTCCCCTATTTTACTTCTTCCTAGAGACCTGCCAATTCAGCCGTATCGTTGGCAATCATCAATTCTTCATTGGTTGGCACCACCAAAACAGCCGGGGAAGAACCTGTTGGGCTGATAATGCCCGAATTGCCGTAGCGTTTTTCCATATTGGCTTTGGTGTCGATGTGCAGACCCAAGAAATCAAGATAGGAAACGGTTTTGGCACGGATGTTACGCGAGTTTTCGCCAATACCGCCGGTAAACACGAGCGCGTCAACGCCGCCACAAGCCACAGCCATCGAAGCAATATATTTGGCAAGGCGGTAAGTCATTACTTCCAGAGCCAAACGTGCGCCTTCATGGCCTTCATCCGCAGCGATTTCCAAAGAACGGCAGTCGTTGGAGAGTTCGGAAATACCGAGCAAGCCTGATTTTTTGTTCAGCATTTCATCCACTCGGGCAACATCCAAACCAGCCTGTGAAGTCAGATAGCTGTATACGCCCGGATCGATGTCGCCGCAACGTGTACCCATTACCAAACCTTCGATCGGCGTGAAGCCCATACTGGTGTCAACGGATTTGCCGTTTTTGATGGCGGTAATGGATGCGCCGTTGCCGAGGTGGGCGACAATCATACGGATGTCTTCCAAAGGTTTGCCCAGAATCCGCGCGGCTTCAGGGGCGACGTAACGCATACTGGTACCGTGGAAACCGTAGCGGCGGAAAGCGTATTTTTTACGCAATTCGCGCGGAACGGCATAAGTGTAGGCACGCTCCGGCATGGTTTGGTGGAACGAAGTATCCATCACGCCGACATTGGGCAGACCGGGGAAATGTTCCTGTGCGGCGAGGATGCCGCTGATGTTGGCGGGGTTGTGCAGCGGCGCAAGCGGAATGCAGGCATTGAGTTCGTCCATTACGACCTGGTCGATCAAAACAGACTCGCTGTATTTTTCGCCGCCGTGGACGATGCGGTGGCCGACGGCTTTGATGCGGTCGTGCAGTTCGTGTTTTTCCAGTTCGTTCAAAAGCATACCCACCGCGCCGGCGTGGCAGTTGCGACCGGTCAGGGGAACTTGGCGTTTGTTGCCGTCTTTGCTGAACGTCATGACGGCTTCGGGCGTGGTCAGGCGTTCGCCGAGGCAGCTCAAGGCGACGCTGCCGTTTTTACGGTCGATAACGGCACCTTTGAGTGAAGAGCTGCCGCAGTTCAGAACAAGAATGAGTTGGTTGGACATGGTGTTTCTCCTTTGAATTTTTGATTGTTTTTTTGCTTCAGGCCGTCTGAAAAGAGCAAAAACATTTGAGAGCTTTCCAGATTGCCTTTGGTTTGGTGTTTAGTCAGGCTTCATACCCAATCCTAATCTCCATTGCAGGTATCACTACCTGACTAAAATCTGCTTATTTGGTTTTCAGACGGCCTTGTTTAATGCTGCGGCCGTCTGAAAACTTAAAAGCAATCTTCCGGCACTCGGACTTGTCCTTCCATAATCACGCGTGCGCTACGGCTCATGACCGCTTTGGTGGCCGTCCATTGGCCGTCCTGACATTCGGCGGCGGCACCGACACGCAGCGTACCTGACGGATGGCCGAAACGGACTTCTTTACGCGCTCCGCCTCTGGCTGCAAGGTTGACCAGCGTTCCGGGCACGGCGGCGGCGGTAGCGATGGCAACTGAAGCAGTACCCATCATGGCGTGGTGCAATTTGCCCATGCTCAGTGCGCGTACCAATAAATCTATGTCGGCAGCTTGGACGGTTTTGCCGCTGGAGGCGGTGTAATCGGCCGCGGGGGCGACAAAAGCGACTTTCGGAGTATGGGCGCGGGTGGCGGCTTCGGAAACGTCGCTGATCAAACCCATTTTCAGCGCGCCATACGCGCGGATGGTTTCAAATTTTTCCAGAGCCGCGGCATCGTTGTTGATGTCGTCTTGCAACTCTTTGCCTGTGTAGCCCAAATCTACGGCATTCAGGAAAATGGTTGGAATACCGGCATTGATAAGCGTGGCTTTCAGACGGCCTATATTCGGCACATCAATTTCATCGACCAAATTGCCGGTTGGGAACATACTGCCTTCGCCGTCGGCGGGAGCAAGAAATTCGATTTGCACTTCGGCGGCCGGAAACGTTACGCCGTCAAGCTCAAAATCGCCCGTTTCCAAAACTGCGCCGTGTTGCATCGGAACATGGGCAATAATGGTTTTGCCAATGTTTTTCTGCCAGATTTTCACCGTGCAGATACCGTCTGAAGGGATTTTGGATTTATCGACCAAACCTTGTTCGATGGCAAATGCGCCTACGGCGGCGGTGAGGTTGCCGCAGTTGCCGCTCCAATCGACAAAAGGTTTGTCGATGGAAACTTGTCCGAACAAATAATCGACATCGTGATCGGCGCGTTCGGATTTGTCCAAAATCACGGCTTTGCTGGTGGACGAACTGGCATTGCCCAAACCGTCAATCTGTTTGCCGTAAGGGTCCGGGCTGCCGAGTACGCGCAACAGGATTTTGTCGCGTGCCTCGCCTGCTTTCTGAGCAGCGGCCGGCAGATCGGTACGTTTGAAGAAAATGCCTTTAGATGTACCGCCGCGGTAGTAAACGGCTGGAATTTTAATTTGCGGCATTTCGAGTTCTCCTTTGTATTTTTTAGTATGGTTTTTTCAGACGGCCTCTCAAACATTCGAGGCCGTCTGAAAACCTTTTTGAGCGTAGCCCGGACATTTTGACGATACCCGATTTACCTTACGCTGCATTTCCTTCTAAAAAGTCTTGTGCGAAACGTTGCAACACGCCACCGGCTTCATATACCAACACTTCTTCTGCGGTATCAAGGCGGCAGGTAACCGGAACTTCGACGGTTGCGCCGTTTTTACGGTGAATCACGAGGGTCAGGTCGCAGCGCGGCGTGCGTTTGCCGACAACGTCGTAGGTTTCCGTACCGTCCAGTTGCAGGGTATGGCGGTTGGTACCCGGTTTGAACTGCAGCGGCAACACGCCCATACCGATCAAATTGGTGCGGTGGATACGCTCGAAGCCTTCGGCAACAATCGCTTCCACGCCGGCGAGACGTACGCCTTTTGCAGCCCAGTCGCGGCTTGAGCCTTGACCGTAGTCCGCGCCGGCAATGATGATGAGCGGCTGTTTGCGGTTCATATAGGTTTCGATGGCTTCCCACATACGTATGGTTTTGCCTTCGGGTTCAACGCGTGCCAGCGAACCTTGGCGTACGCTGCCGTCTTCATTTCTCACCATTTCGTTAAACAGTTTTCGGATTGGCGAAGGTTGCACGTTGGGCGGTCAAGTGGTCGCCGCGGTGGGTTGCGTAAGAGTTAAAGTCTTCTTCAGGCAAACCCATTTTTGCCAAATATTCGCCTGCAGCACTGCCGGCCAAAATCGCATTGGATGGCGAGAGGTGGTCGGTGGTGATGTTGTCGGGCAAAATCGCCAGCGGACGCATACCGCTCAATGTGCGTTCCCCTGCCAATGCGCCTTCCCAGTAAGGTGGGCGGCGGATATAGGTGGACATTGGACGCCAGTCGTACAGCGGGCTTGGTGCTTTTTGCGCTGTGCCGGTGTCGAACATCGGGATATAAACGTCGCGGAATTGTTGCGGTTTCACATATTCGGCAACGATGGCATCGATTTCTTCATCGGTAGGCCAGATGTCTTTCAGGCGGATTTCTTTGCCGTCTGCAACGCCGAGTACGTCGTTTTCAATATCGAAACGGATGCTGCCCGCGATGGCGTATGCCACCACCAGCGGAGGCGAAGCGAGGAAAGCCTGTTTCGCATACGGATGGATGCGGCCGTCAAAGTTGCGGTTGCCTGACAATACGGCGGTGGCGTACAAATCGCGGTCGATGATTTCTTTTTGGATTTTCGGATCCAGCGCGCCGCTCATGCCGTTACAGGTGGTACATGCGAAGGCAACGATACCGAAGCCGAGTTTTTCCATTTCAGGCAGCAGGCCTGCTTCTTTCAAATAGATTTCGGCTACTTTTGAACCCGGGGCAAACGAAGATTTCACCCAAGGTTTGCGTTTCAAGCCAAGACGGTTTGCATTGCGTGCCAACAGCGCGGCGGCGACAACGTTACGCGGATTGGAAGTATTGGTACACGAAGTAATCGCGGCAATAATCACTGCTCCGTCAGGCATTTGCCCGTCTGAAGGCTCTTCATAAGATTTAGCCAAGCCTTTGCTGGCCAAATCGGCGGTCGCAAAACGGGCATGCGGGTTACTTGGGCCTGCCATGTTGCGTGTTACGCTGCTCAAATCAAATTTCAAAACACGAGGATAAACGGCGGTTTTCAAGGCATCTGCCCACAAGCCTGCGGTTTTGGCATAGTTTTCCACCAATTTCACTTGCGCGTCGTCGCGGCCGGTCAGTTTCAAATAATCAATGGTTTGCTCATCAATAGCGAACATCGCGGCAGTCGCGCCGAACTCAGGGGTCATGTTGGAAATGGTGGCACGGTCGCCGATAGACAGGCTTCTTGCGCCTTCGCCGAAGAATTCGACAAATGCGCCAACCACGCGCTCTTTACGCAAGAATTCGGTCAGCGCCAACACGATGTCGGTGGCAGTAATGCCCGGCTGACGTTTGCCGGTCAGCTCCACGCCGACAATATCAGGCAGACGCATCATGGATGCACGGCCCAACATTACGGTTTCGGCTTCCAAACCGCCCACGCCTACGGAAATCACGCCCAATGAATCGACGTGTGGCGTATGTGAGTCAGTACCCACACAAGTATCAGGGAATGCCACACCGTTTTTGACTTGGACAACCGGCGACATTTTTTCCAAGTTGATTTGGTGCATAATGCCGTTGCCCGCCGGAATCACGTCCACATTTTCAAATGCTGTTTTTGTCCAGTTGATGAAGTGGAAACGGTCTTCGTTACGTCTGTCTTCGATTTCGCGGTTTTTACGGAAGGCATCAGGATCGTATCCGCCGCATTCAACTGCCAAAGAGTGGTCGACGATAAGCTGGGTTTGCACCACCGGATTCACTTTGGAAGGATCGCCGCCTTTTTCTGCAATCGCATCACGCAGACCTGCCAAATCCACCAACGCTGTCTGACCCAGAATATCGTGACACACCACGCGTGCCGGATACCAAGGGAAGTCGATTTCCTGTTTTCCCTCAATCAGCTGGCCCAGCCAGCTTTGCAGCGTAGGCAGGTCGACTTTGTCTGCGCGGTTGACCAAGTTCTCAGCCAAGATACGGCTTGTGTACGGCAGCTTGTCGTAAGAGCCCGGTTTGATGTCTTCACACGCCTGACGCGCGTCGTAATATTCCAAATCCGTACCGGGTAAAGCTTTGCGGTAACGTTGGTTGGCAGTCATGTCGGTTCTCCTAAATCTATTATTTTTTTGATTTTGGGGTTTCAGACGGCGTTTTGAAAGAGTCGTCTGAAAAGGTTTAAAACATTGAAATAATCATCTGATACAGCGGATTTCTCTCATCTGTCAACAATTTCACAGCCATCAAAATGCTGATGACAATCAGCAGCGGCTTAATCAGCTTCGAGCCAAAACGGACGGCAAATCTCGCACCTAAATTCGCACCGACCGCCATCGTTGCCGCAATCGGGAAAATAATCGAACCGTGTAGCAGGAATACCGATAGCGAACCAAGATTGCAGGCAACGTTCGCCAATTTGGTGTAAGACATCGCGTTCAACAGCTTGCAGCCGAGCAAAACGATAAAGGCAATCAGAAAAAACGAGCCGACACCTGGTCCGAACACACCGTCGTAAAAACCCAAAAGCGGTGCAACCGTCAGCCCGAATAGAAAAAAAGACATTCTGGCTTTGCCTTCCTTACTGCCGTCGAGCTTGGGCGAAAACATAAAATACAGCGCGACAAATATCAACAAAACCGGCACGACCGCCAGCAGAATATCTTTGGAAACTAAGCTGACCGATAATGCACCGACCACGCCGCCTACAAACGATGCTGCGGCAATCGGGAGACCTTTCTTCCAATCAATCAAACCTTTGCGTGCAAAAGAAACCGTAGCTGAAAACGTAGCAGCGGCTGCTTGCAGCTTGTTGGTGGCAATTGCCGACACGGGAGGAATACCTGCCAACAAGAGTGCGGGCAGCGTAATCAAACCACCCCCGCCCGCAATCGCATCGATAAATCCGGCAACCATCGCAACCAAACCCAAAGCGAGTATTATGTATAAATCTTCCATGTTTCTTATCCTGTTACTTGCGCCAATACAGGATTATCTTCTTCTATTAAGTTAAATTTTTAAACTTATTTCAGACAACCTTTCCAATCAGGCAAGGTTGTCTGAAATCCTCAGCTTTGCATACCGAAATAAAGAACAAACTGCTATTGCATTCTTCAATTATCGTTCTTCAATCCCCACGAATGCCAAATCTTCAGAGCCTGTGTAGTTTGCGCTCGGACGGATGATTTTGCCGTCTTTGCGTTGCTCGAGAACGTGTGCGCTCCAACCGGTTGTACGGGAAATTACGAACAGCGGTGTGAACATAGCGGTCGGTACGCCCAATTTTTGGTAGGAAACGGCAGAGAACCAGTCCAGATTCGGGAACATTTTTTTCTCTTCCCACATCACGCTTTCCAAGCGTTCGGCAATGTCAAAGAGGCGCATATCGCCGGTTTCTTTGCTCAAACTGCGTGCCACTTCTTTAATGACAACGTTGCGAGGGTCGGAAATGGTGTACACCGGATGACCGAAACCGATCACGATTTCTTTGCGGCCGATGCGTTCGCGGATGTCTGCTTCGGCATCGTCGGCATTGCGGTAGCGTTTTTGAATATCGTAAGCCACTTCGTTCGCGCCGCCGTGTTTCGGACCTTTCAACGCGCCGATTGCACCGGTAATGCTGGAGTACATATCAGAGCCTGTACCGGCAATCACGCGGGCGGTAAAGGTAGAAGCATTGAACTCGTGTTCTGCATACAAAATCAGTGAAACGTGCATGGCTTTGATGTGTGATTCGCTTGGGCGTTTGCCGTGCAACAGGTGCAGGAAATGACCGCCGATAGTCTCTTCGTCGCTTTCAACTTCAATGCGTTTGCCGTTGTGCGAATATTGATACCAGTACAAGAGGATGCTGCCGAGGCTGGCGATCAGTTTGTCGGCGATGTCGCGCGCTTCACTTTCCGGATGGCCTTCACGTTCAGGATGAACGCAGCCCAGCATGGATACGCCGGTACGCATCACATCCATCGGATGGGTATGTGCAGGCAGGCTTTCCAAAACTTTAATCACACGGATAGGCAGGCCGCGCATGGATTTGAGCTTGGTTTTATAAGCGGCCAGCTCGAAGTTTGTTGGGCAGATGACCGTGAATCAGCAGGTGGGCGACTTCTTCAAACTCGCATTTTTGTGCCAAATCCAAGATGTCGTAACCGCGATAGCTCAAATCGTTGCCGGTACGGCCAACGGTACACAAAGCGGTATTACCGGCCGCAACGCCTGAAAGCGCAACGGATTTCTTAGGTTTGAAGGTCGGGGTTTGAGTAGTTTCAGTCATGGTATTTCTCCTTTGTGTTTTTATGGGTTTCGGGTTTTCAGACGACCGATGCGGATTTGTTGAAAGACCGTCTGAAAGCGGTAAATCATTTTTGAAACAATTTATCCAGTTTTTGCTCGAAGGCATGATAGTTCAGATGCTCGTACAACTCGGCACGGGTTTGCATAGTGTCAACCACTGCGGCCTGAGTGCCATCGCGCATAATCGCTTCATAAACATTCAGAGCGGCTTTACTTGCTGCACGGAACGATGACAGCGGATACAGCACCAGCGACACGCCGTTTTCAGCCAGTTCGCTTTGGGTATAAAGCGGAGTAGAACCAAACTCGGTAATGTTCGCCAACACGGGCACTTTCACTGCATCTGCAAATTGGCGGTACATGTTCAAATCGGTCATGGCTTCAGGGAAAATCATGTCTGCACCCGCTTCGACACAAGCTTGGGCGCGTTCGATAGCGGCATCCAAACCTTCTACCGCCAGCGCATCGGTACGCGCCATAATCACGAAGTTCTCATCAACGCGCGCATCTACGGCAGCTTTGATACGGTCGACCATTTCATCTTTAGAAACGATGGCTTTGTTTGGACGGTGGCCGCAGCGTTTTTGCGCTACCTGATCTTCGATGTGAACCGCTGCAACACCGGTGCGTTCAAAGTTGCGAATGGTACGGACAATATTGAATGCACCGCCCCAACCCACATCGATGTCCACCAGCAAAGGCGTATCTACGTTGTCTGTAATGCGTCGCGCATCGATCAGCACATCTTCCATTGTGGTAATGCCCAAATCAGGGATACCGCAAGAGCAGGCTGCCACGCCGCCGCCGGACAGATAAATTGCTTTGAAACCGCTTTGGGTCGCCAATCGTGCAAAATAAGCATTGACGCAACCGACCACGGCAAGAGGATTCGATTCTTTCACGGCTTGGCGGAAACGTGCTCCGGCAGAGTGTTGACTCATCATATTTCTCCTTTATAGACTTTTTTCAGTATTAATCGGACGGCTCGTTTTTTTCACAACTTGAAACGAACCGTTTAAAAAGAAACAATTATTCTAAAAACTGTTTTCAGATGGCCTGTAAAAGTTCAACCATCAACCATCTGAAAATTTAAAATCAATAAATACAAATAGTTATAAAAACCAATAAATACAATAAGGCTGAAGCGGAGGCGTGCGTTTTTTAATTTTTATTAATCAATATATGAATGGCTGTTGGGGATACAGATATTTTTAAACCCGAAGCGTTTGTAGGAATGCGGAAACTGGATTCGGGTTGAGAGCCTTCAGACCGTCGGGACTGCCAATAGGCTGGCGGCGACGGGAGCGGCAGAGACGGGAGAAAATCTATAACAAGAGAGAGTGGTTTGATACAGATTCATGATGATGTTCCTTTGTAGTGCGATGTAGTTTTTATTTATGGAAACAAATTTAAAAAATAAAACCGGTCTTGTCAAACACTTTTTTCAAAAAAATTATAAAAAATTCAGTTATTAATAAATGATTTTTTTGCAACAAATGTAAAAAACGGACAGGCTGTACCACATCAAACCCATATGTGGCCTAGCTTCTGTCCGTTTTGTACTTTTGGCTGATAGTCAGAATAATTGTAAACAATCTGTCTAAAAATAATTTATAATTGATTCATTTATAAAGAACTTTTAAATATGCCGTCTGAAAAAATTAAAATTTTTGCCTTTAAATTTTCAGACGGCCTTTGCATGATGACTACTCTGCACTAAATGCCGTCTGAAAAGTCTGTTTGCCAATGGTAATGTCGGCAGTGTAATCATGGCGGCCTTCGACGCAAAACGGCAAGCGGATTTGCGCAGCCTGCCAACTTTGCGGCGATTGTTGCGTCAGGTTGTAGCGGTTGAAGCCCATGTCCATGTTTTTCATACTGAAACTGATACTGACCGCGCCCGTATTCTTCGGCACATTTTCCACTACAATATCGAAAGGCTCGTGTGTATTGATGGAGGTCACTCGCACTTTTGAACCGTCAGGCAGGACGCAGCCTTGTGTTAGACTACATTCGACTACATTCGCTTTTGACTGTTGTCGCTGCCACCAATCCAGGAGCAACAGTTTGGCCGCCGCAAACACAATCAGTAAAACAGCAGCAATCAGTAGTTTTTGATTTTTACTCATTTCAGACGGCCTCAACGTCATTATCGGTCAAAACGGCATGCACACCCATGCTCAGCCACTGTTCGCGATAAATGGAAACCATACTTTCCGGAGCAGCTGCAATCAGCGGCATAGCCACGCCTTGCGCCAAAATATCGACAACTTGCTTGGCTGCCGCTTCATTCGCCACTTTCCAAACGACAGCATCGGCATTTTGCACCTGCTGCCATTGTTCGGAGTTTTCAATAATTGGCCACACGCTGGGCGCTTCTATCGGCTTGCCTTGTTGCCAATCGGCAAAATCCAGCAATACGGCAGAGGCGGTTTGATACTGAGCCGACAGATACGGCACAACATGATATTCGCCCATGCTGTTTTGACCGCTGAAGCCGCTTTTCAGACGGCCTTGAAGCTGACGCGGAATGGATAGGGAGCGTAATAATGCGCTATTGGCAGGCAACATCGGCGCAACGGTAAAATCCCCTGCCTTTTGCCATGCCCATTTTTGCCCTTCCCTCGATTGGATTTCGCCCATCCATTGGTCGGCTTCCACCCATAAAAAATGCAGGCGTACATGTGCGTGTTCGTAGGAATGGATTTTGGTTAACCACGGCGTAGCGGCAAGGATACGGATACCGAGTTCTTCTTCAAACTCGCGTTGCAAGGCTTGAAAATCGCTTTCACCTGCCTCAACCTTGCCTCCGGCAAATTCCCAATAACCGGCATACGGTTTGCCCTCTGGACGGGAGCTGAGCAGGTAGCGGCCGTTTTTGTCGAGCAAAATACCGGCAACCACTTGCACCAATGGACGTGTGTCTTCAGTCATCATGAGCTTATTCTTATATGCGGCAGGCAGTGACACCTGCCGATTTATGCGTAAAAAAAACGATGTCGGGCCTATACGCCCGACCTTCAACAAATACCTAACCCTTCAGGCCGTCTGAAAAGGATGCTCTATTTCAGAATACTTAAATCCGGCCTTATTTTTCCGCAATGACAAAAGCCATGACAGTATCCTCTTCATCGCTCATACTGAGATGACAGCTTCGGATACCCTGCTCTTCCAGCCATTTTGTCAAAGCCGGTGCAAAAAACAATTCAGGCTTGCCCAATGCGTCATGTCCGACACCGATATTGCGGAAAGAGACTACGCCGCGTATGCCCGTACCGACGGCTTTGGCAAAAGCCTCTTTGGCGGCAAAGCGTTTGGCAAGATAATTGACCGGTTTGCCTGCCTGCGGAAATTCCAACAGCTCTTCCGGGCTGAGAATGCGTTGAGCAAACGCCAGTCCGAATTTTTTGTTCAGGCGGATAATGCGTTTGAGGGAAACAATGTCTGTGCCGATGCCGTAAATCATATTTGCGCTCCTTCGCCCTTGGTTGTGGGTAGTGATGAATGTGGTGATGAATGCCGTCAATTTCTTGGGGCGTTAAAATGGCGTGAATGTCCGCTTTTGAGGTTTTGCGGGAACAATTTTCATAGCAACCTTTTGCATTTCAAATTCTAAAACAGTGTGCCAATTATTTAATAAGGAGTTAAGCTATTTAATAATGAATTAAAGTTTGATTAAACCTGAATACCCGATTTTTAGAGCCAATACCAATAAAACAATAAAAATTAACATTTTAAAAAAATTTGGGCTAATCTTAGTCCTTAACCGAATTCCAACATACAATCCAATAACAGACAATGCGGACAGTAAAAATATTAAACCGTATTCACTCTTATTTAATAACCAATACTGGTCTCTTAGCATATATATTTGAACAATTTTCGCCAAAAGATAGCATAGATTGCTTGATTTTGCGATACGATTTTTATTCTCTGTTTCGCTAAGCAAAAATATTAACAATATGGGAGACATGGCATTGGTTGAACCGCCGATGATGCCTGCCAAAAACCCAAAAAGAACCATATTCTTATTATTGGCAACTACTTGAATATTTTTTGCTTTTGCACATACATTTAAAATACCATTGACAGAATAATACAATGTAATGATTGCCATCAGTAAAAGCAGCCAAGACACTGGAAGTATCAAAAGCAACTTCACCCCCAAAATGCTGCCAACGACGCTGCCGATAGCAAGCAATTTATAGGTTTTTAAATAATAAACAATCTCTTGCCAAAAACCTTTTTTGTTATTGCTGCATAGAACCAACAAGCTCATTAACAGGCTTGGTAATGCCACCAAGGCAACAACCTTAGACAATGGCATGATAAAAGCCAATGCGGTTGTACCGAGCATCGGAAATCCCATGCCTGTAATTCCGTGCAGTATTGCGGCAGCAATAAAAACAATAGATTGTATTATTTCTTGCATAACCGTCCTTTATACAGTAATTCTTGCTCTAATATAATGCCTGTTTTTATCCGTATAATCAGTTCTGGCATGCAAACCATTGACATTGTCAATAATAATCAAATCATCATCTTGTGCAGAAAATTCTTGAATATCACTCGCATTTTTTATAACATTTACAAGATAATCAAGTGCAAGTACCATTTCCTTTGATACTTTATTTCTATTTTCTTCAATACCTTTATAGATACAATCACTTCTAAATCTAATCATTTGTGTATTGAGCGATAAGATATTACCCCATATCACACCTTGTTTTTTATCAAATGATGTTGGTGTTTTAAATGGATATAAATTGCCCGTTAATGTTTTTAAGTGTTTTTTACCGGTTTCTGTTTTAGATAACTGATTGACAATATCTGATGAACTTAAAAATAGGGAATTACCTCCATCATTGGCTGATTTTACTACATACATAACCAAATAACTTTCCGGGTTTTCACTAAAAGATGAATCACTATGAAGTGGACATTCTCCAACATCTTCCGAGAAAGTTATATCATTATTTATTACATAGTCATCGCCGCGATATTTAATATCCCAAAATATAGATTTAAAACCATCGTCTTTGTGGTTTGTCAGCATTCCTAATTGAGATAGAAAGTCAAATAATTTCTTGTTTCTCCGGCTGCCATCAAGATGGTTTAGATTAAGACCTCGAACAATACAATACCCAATACTCTGTACTGTATTGTGAATTTCTTCTATCAAACTATTATTGTTTGCAGATAAAATATACTTTTGATTCATAATATACTCCTGTCGTGAAATGCCGTCTGAAACGGTTTGCCTGCCCTTACGGCAGCAGCCTTGCTCTGAACATCGCCTCCTTCATTTGGCGCACGGCTTCGGGCAGTCCGAGGAAGAGGGCTTGGGCAATCAGCGAATGCCCGATGTTCAGTTCGCGGATGGCGAGGATTTGAGCGATCGGCGTAACGTTGTGAATGGTCAGGCCGTGTCCGGCATTGACGACCAAACCCAAATCGCTGGCATAATGCGCGCCGTTTTGAATACGCTCGAATTGTTTCATTTGCTCGGCGTGGCTGTGCGCATCGGCATATGCGCCGGTGTGCAACTCGATAACGGGTGCGCCGACATCATAAGCGGCTTGAATTTGCGCGTTGTCGGCATCGATAAACAAGGACACGCGGATGCCTGCGTCGGTCAGGATTTTGGTGAACTCTGCCACTTTATCCTGTTGCGCCAATACGTCCAAACCGCCTTCAGTGGTCACTTCTTGACGTTTTTCCGGCACGAGGCACACATCTTCAGGCATGACGTTGAGCGCGTTTTCCAGCATTTCTTCCGTCAGCGCCATTTCCAAATTCAGGCGCGTGCGGATGGCGTTTTTAACGGCGAACACGTCCGCATCTTTAATATGGCGGCGGTCTTCACGCAAGTGCATGGTAATCAAATCTGCGCCGTGGGTTTCCGCAATCAGCGCCGCTTCGACAGGGCTGGGATAAATCGTACCACGCGCATTGCGGACGGTGGCAATATGGTCGATGTTTACGCCTAACAACATAATAATGTCCTTTCTTTAAGGTTTCAGACGGCCTGAGTCATTACCTATCAAAGGCCGTCTGAAAAAATTCAACTGCCCAAACCAAACTGTTGCAACTGCTGCAAAACCTGCCGAGATTTGATGCCTTCAGGCAAAAGGTTGTCAATCAAAAGCCGTGTCACTTTCAAAGCCTGACCGAGGCTTTCCTGATGAACGAAACTGCCTTCCCTCAAATCGATTAACGTCGCGCCCAATACGGCAACGCCCTTATTGAGCGCATGGAAACGGTCGGCCTCGGCCAAGGGCACCACAGCCTCTTCAGGCGTAAGCCAATAAGTTTCTTCACCATTGATTTCATTGCCGTTGCCGTCATGAAACAAATCGGGGGCAAAACCCAAGCGTGTCAACAGTGACCATTCAAAACGGCGCAAAGCAGCAATGTGGTTGGCCTCGCAACAAATGGTTTTCATGGTTTCCGCCAAAACATCGTAAAGCTCGGGCAACGGATCTTCGCGGACGGTCAACTTCAGCATCAACTCGTTCACATACAATCCACTGAACAAAGCCCTGCCTTGCGGCTGCGGCCACCCGCCTATCCATTCGGCGCGATGCAGGGTCTTCAACTCTTGAGAACCATACCAAGACGCACTCACCGGCACAAACGGCACCAACACGCCGCGCAATTCGCTCTGCCGTTTGCGCGCGCTTCTGGCCAACAAAGCCACCCGCCCATAACGGCGGCTGAAAGCCTCCACCCACAAGCTGCTATCGCGCCACGGGGCGGAAGCAAGCAGAAAGATAGGTTCGTGGTTGATGCGGTTGGGTTGCGCCATAAGGGTTTGGAAAGATAAAGATTGTGTCGATTATAACGGAAAATCGACGCAAAAAGGCCGTCTGAAAGTCTGCATTCTATAAAGGCCGTCTGAAAACCTTTATAATCCGTTTTGAATGAACAACCGCCTTTCCTGTGTTTATGCCAAAATTCCCTTTTAAATCCGCCCTTTCCCTACTCTCCGCAGCCCTATTATCCTGCCTGCTCGCTGGTGAAATATCAGCCTGTTGCCGGTATTGATACGGTCGACCTGCAACGCGGCTACCGCTTTGAAACCAGCCGACTTCAGCACAACGACGAAGACGATACGCTTATTGTGTTGATGTTCTCCAGTGGCGGTACGCGTGCGGCGGCCTTTCCTACACCAAAACTTCCAACGCCAAGTCGTCAAACAAGCCTTTTCCATGTCCAACCTGCCCCGACTGGCCTTGCCTGAATACGGACGCGGCGATCTGTTGCAGGAGCAGTTTGAAAACTACCTTTTCGGCAAAACCACTTTCCGCGATTTGGAAAAAAATGCCAAAGGCCCGTTTGCCATCATTTCCGCCACCGATATGGGCATAGGCGAGCGTTTCAATTTTACGCAAGAATATTTCGACCCGATGTGTATCGACTTGGGCGACTTGCGACTTGCCCGCGCCGTTGCCGCGTCAAGCTCCGTGCCTATGGTGTTTGCACCGATTACGCTCAATAACAACGGCCCCTTCATACGGGCGAGGTTGGTGGTTCAAGTCAACCTGTTGCGACCAAAACAATTGCCGGTTAGCTCAGTGGGTAGAGCGTCGCCTTTAAAATGAAAATACGGCGAAGGTCGGTGGTTCAAATCCACCATTGGCAACCAAAATATAGGAAGATTGGCAGAGTCGGTTAATGCCCCGGTTTGCTAAACCGAGAGTGTGTGAAAAACGCAGCGGAGGTTCAAGTCCTCCATCTTCCGCCAAGAAAAACATGGGCTGGTCTGGTGACTCGGCGTGGACTATCGTGACATCATAAGGTTTCTTTTGGCGAAGGGGCTTAATTGAGTAGTGGCGACGATTTTCTAGGTAATATTGGTTCGATTCCAATAGAGTCCATTTTAAAAAGTGCAATCGTAGCTCAATTGGATAGAGCAACGAGCTTCTACCTCGTAGGTTGAGGGTTCGATTCCTTCCGGTTGCGCCATTCGGTGCTGTCATCCAGCGGTTAGGATGCCTCCCTGTCTGGGAGGTCACGCGAGTTCGATTCTCGCCGACATCGCCAAACAATATCCGCGTGTGGCGAAATTAGTAAACGTAGTGGACTCAAAATCTATTGGTGAAAACCTTGTCAGTTCAAGTCTGACCGCTCAGACCATTATGCGCTTGTGATGGAATTGGTATACAAGTTGGTCTTAGAAGCCGAATTTTGTGAGTTCGAATCTCGCCGGGCGCACCATTTTTAGGGGGTATAGCTCAGTCGGTAAGAGCAGCGGACTCATAATCCGTTGGTCATCGGTTCAAGTCCGTTTGCCCCCACCAATAAAAAAAAACTGACCTAGAACAGGTCAGCTTTTTGTTTTCACGAAAAATGGCAGATTGTTGGTGGAAGACAATTTCCAAACACTGCGCGAACGTGCAATTGAGGATATTGGGCAACACTGATTGATTTGATTTGGAAAGGAGACCTGTTTTAGGTCTGCTTTTTGTTTTTTAAACACTAAACGGAATCTTGTTTTTCAATACGGGAATATCCAGTGTGTCATAGCCAAGCAATTCAAAATCGTTGACATCACAACTGTTTAGGAAAAGTAAAGCACTGTCGACATCTTCAACACCCATTCTTACACGTCCGGTCATTCGGTCAACATGTTGAAATTTGATACTGCGCGGCAATAACGGATTGGCAATCATTTCGCGCACTGCATCGACCTGATTTTCATAAATATGTGCGTTGACAATGTTATGCCGTGCATGACCGAATTTCAAACCGGTTAAAGTGCAGACCAAGTACAGCAAAAACCAACACTGAATCATGTTAAACGTCAAACCAAGCGGTACATCACAGCTTCTTTGTGTGGAAGTCAGGTACAGCGTGCCATTCACAATGGAAAACTGATGGGAATACATGCAAGGTCTCAGACATCCTTTGTCAAACACATCAGGATTCCAAAATGACCAAATCAATCCACGATTGTCTTGCCGCGCATGAATGGCACGCATAATGTCTGTAAAGGATAAACCGGTAAAGCTGTTCCCGACCGCTCCATACACCAAGCCCATATCATCCACTCCCGCTCGGTGCGGATTGGCTAACCAAGCGGGATTCTGATTAGCGTTGGCATCCCATGTTTTTGTGCCCAATTCACGGAAATCTTTGGCAGATGTGTAGCCGCGAATATAGCCTAACATCTCTGCCACTGCGGACTTCCAGTAAGAACGACGGATGGTTAGGGCGGGAAAGTCATCTGCTGTATAGGTGAATGACTGAGGATTGATGATAGTATGGCAAGCCGTGCCGGTGCGCTCATTGCGTACCAGTGGTGCGTCCAATAAATCTTTGAGCAGTTGGACGTATTGCTGTTCGGTCTTGCCGATTTGCAAGATGTTTGCGTTGGTTGTGGTCGGGGAAATGTTTTGCATGCGACAAATATTGGAAATGAAAAACTGGAACAATTCTTGAATAAATAGAAATAAAGCCACGCATTATGCGAGGCTTTTATCAATTGCATTTCGTTTTACCTGTTACCTAATTCTTCACTTCTCGCCGATTTTAATTCTCCACTTCTCATCAGTGCCGATTTTTCGGTATTCGGCATCTGTCCACGGATGGACATGGTGATTGATTCCACCCGGCAATTCGCCGAGTTCATACCGTTTTTCAGGCACACAACCTTTTCCTTGTGTGCAATACATCCACTGCCCTTTTTTATAGACCACTGTGTTTTGCGGTTTGTTTTTTGTATGCCACTCTTTGTACAGTGGCGCAGGGCGATGCGATTTGGCAAGAACAGGCGTAACAGCTAATGCCAACGAAACAGCAAGAATGACTTTTTTCAACATGATAGAACTCCATTTCTTTATCAACTTTTGATGTTTCTATTATAGCCGTCTTTTTACACCGTGCACGTTTTTTCAAAATCAAACCGACAAAAATTTTATATGGAAGGGGACTTTGGCATGACTTTATTTTGCTCTTCCGTACCGGTCTGACTTGTTTGTGGCGTTTCCAATGCTGACGGATTAACCAAGGTTTGTTCAGGTTGATGCACGACATCATAATTTATCGGCAAGCCTTTTAGTCGGCGTTGAGCCTCATAACCCTGTTGTACCGATTCCGGTTTCATTGCCATTAGTGTGGCATAAGTGAGGCTTGCCTCGTTGGTTTTATAGTTTTTATGTGTTCGACCGACATGAGCACAACGTTCCAGTAATTCTTGGGTTTTGTCGAACCCCACAATACCATACATAACCGCACCAATGTCGGCATTAGGGTCTTTCGATATTGCTTGTTTTACTTTCCGGTAATCTTCCGGTGATAAAATTTCTTTCAAATGACTATCAATAAATTGTTTCCCTATTGGCGATTGATAAGCCGATTGCAGTGTCGCGCCGGTGATGGAAAACAACTGCTTCTGTTCTTCAGACAAATTTGGGTATAGAGCGAAAAATGGTTCATAGTTATCCCGAGCTGTCTGAATATCGCGTTCAAACCGTTGACGCTCTTCAGACGGCATTGACGCAATTATTTCGAGCTTCATAGCAAGCATGATTTTATCTTGTTCGGCATCAATATCCGCATTCTGTTCCTTATTGCTGAAATATTCGTGCACATTTTCACGGAACTCCTCGTTTGCCAACAGCAACAAGGTCAACACCTTTTGCAACTTGTGCTCCGCGCTCGCGTGTTTCAGCGTGTCTTCAATGACGTGTTTCAAGGTTTCCGCATTATTTTTTGTCACGCCTTCCGACATACGTTTTTCGGCTTTCTGTTTTTTCGCCTTGTCTTTCTCGTATTCTTCTTCAAAACGCTTCAGTACGTCTTTGTTTTCATTTTGATAGGTGGAGAACGGCTGCATACGGAAATGCGGGTTGTATTGCATTTCTGCTACTGCACTACTGAAATATCCTGACATCATTTTGGCAAACGGTGTAACCAGCATTTTGCGGCCGGACAAAGGTTCGCGGTAATCGTTCGGCTCGAACAAATGGGAAACACGGACAATGGTCGCGTCATCCCAGTTGCGTGCGATTTGTTGCACATTCAAACGGAACTCGGGATTGCTGTCCAGCATTTCCAGAAAACTTTTCGGGTTGCGGCGGATGTACTCCTCCAAACCGCGAGTATCGGTAAAACCTTGTTGAAGATTTGAGTAACGGTTTGCCATGTTATGTCGGTGAATTACAGTTATAATGGATATTCTAGCCAAACTCGGTTTCCGCGATGTCGTTTCCGCCATCGTAAATATCCCGATCGACCAAAATTCGCAAGAGTCTTTGCGCCGCTTCAGGGCTTTTGTCGACCAATGGAACAAGGACAAGCAGAACGAAGACATTTATTTCTCTTTCGTCAGCCTGAATCGCAAAGACCTTCCACCGTCCCAGCTGAGGGACAAGGTATTGAATATCCC